>NZ_JANIFO010000029.1:0-986 GCF_040259625.1 Bacillus sp. B1(2022) | reverse complement strand
GCTTCTTTTATGTCAACAACTTTTTTCAAGTTGTTTCCGAAGCTTTTTGTTGTTGTCTGCTGTTCATCAGCGACGTTTAATAATATACCACGGTGTCTCTCTATAAATCAAGCATTTTTTTAAAAAAGAGAAAAAAAGAAAACCAGTATATTATCTTTAAAGTTTGAGAATGGTCGGGAAGACAGGATTCGAACCTGCGACCCCATGGTCCCAAACCATGTGCTCTACCAAGCTGAGCTACTTCCCGATTTTTAAATATATTATGGCGCGCCCGAGAGGAGTCGAACCCCTAACCTTTTGATCCGTAGTCAAACGCTCTATCCAATTGAGCTACGGGCGCAATCAATTTTACAATATCCCGTTGGGATAAAATGGAGCGGAAAACGGGATTCGAACCCGCGACCCCCACCTTGGCAAGGTGATGTTCTACCACTGAACTACTTCCGCAAGTAAAAATGTAAAGCATGGCCAGAATACAGCCTCAGATAGCGGTAAACTGTATTATTATTTATTCAGTGAAAATCCAAATGGTATAACCAGCAGACCAATCTAAACATACTGCTCATTATGACAAAAGTAATTATATCAAGGTTTTGATAAAAGTCAATACCATTTAACAATTAATTATGTTAATCTCTTTGAATTGAAGCAAGACTAACTTCATCAGAAAGCGCGCTTTAACCACCTATACCTTAACTGCTGCAATCAGTAACAGTTTTTACTGATCCAAACAAAAAAATAACAGTTCCATAACATGCGGAAACTGCTTCAGATCAACGTATTTTAGATAAGCTTCCAAGCGGGCTCGAACCGCTGACCTCTTCCTTACCATGGAAGTGCTCTACCTGCTGAGCTATGGAAGCAATGGCTCCGCAGGTAGGACTCGAACCTACGACCGATCGGTTAACAGCCGATAGCTCTACCACTGAGCTACTGCGGAATATTATAAGCTTCATAAACAAAAACATGGTAGATAAAATAAAAAA
>NZ_JANIFO010000028.1:0-1014 GCF_040259625.1 Bacillus sp. B1(2022) | reverse complement strand
CTTGTCAGCCGGAAGCTCAAGCACCGGAAGCTCTCCTTCAAGCCGCTTCAGCCAATAGGCTTCCTGCTTCTGGTACCCTTCTTTCTCCTGAAACGACCGCTGCCAGACGGCATAGTCTTTATATTGAAGGCGCATCGGCGCAAGCGAACGGCCTGCGTACAGCTCGCCGAATTCTTTTATCAAGGTGTTGACGGACACACCGTCAGAAATAATATGATGCATATCCGTTAATAAAAGATGACGTTCGTCCGATTCTTTCACGAGAGCCGCACGGAAGAGCGGCGCTTCTTCCAGACAAAACGGCCGGACGAATGCGTCAGCTGACTCGGCCTCATCCAGCTGAAACGGCACGCTGTCATGGATGCGCTGCACCGGTTCGCCGTCAGGCCCCGTTTCAAAGGACGTTCTGAGCGACTCATGCCGCTCCACAAGCTGCCGGAACGTCTCCTCCAGCCGGCCGCGGTCAAGCGGACCCGTCAGTTCCAGCACAGCCGGCATATTGTAGCCGACACCGCCGTCTTCAAGCTGTTGGAGCACATACATCCGTTTCTGCGCCGAAGACACCGGGTAGGTGTCCTGTGTTTGCGCAGGCTGAATCGCTTCATACGGGCTCTCTTCCAAGTCCTGAATGACCGAAGCGAGCTCTTCCACCGTCGGCCGGGCGAAGATGTCCTGTAACGGCACCTGAACACCGAACTCTTTGGCGATGCGGGAGACGAGAGCCGTCGCTTTTAACGAATGGCCGCCCCGCTCAAAAAAGTGATCCCGGATGCCGACGGGGCCGTTTTTCAGCACCTCTTCCCAAAGGGCGCAAAGCTTCATTTCTGTGACGTTCCGCGGGGCGGTGTACGCCCGTCTGTCTGCCGCTCCGCCGGGAGCCGGCAGCGCGCGGCGGTCAAGCTTTCCGCTCGGCGTGACCGGCCATTCGCTCATCTCTATAAACTGAGCCGGCATCATGTAGGCCGGAAGGCGTGTCGCAAGCTCCGCCCGCACGTCATCGCTTTCCCGTCCTTC
>NZ_JANIFO010000027.1:0-1045 GCF_040259625.1 Bacillus sp. B1(2022) | reverse complement strand
GTTTATCGGTGATTGGTTGTTTAGTTTGGTTTGAATACGAATATTGTTATAATAATGAATGTATTCTATGACAGTGCGTTCTACGATGGCAGTCGTAGTTCGATCAATGCTGTTAAGATAGAACGTTTCAGACTTTAGCGAGGAATGAAACGATTCGATGGAGGCATTATCAGCGGGCGTCCCTTTGCGGGACATGCTCATGGTAATGCCTTTTGTTTTAACAGCTTTTTGATACTCGTAAGATGTATACACAGAACCTTGGTCACTATGTAACACGCAGTTCTCAGGCAGCATTGGTAGCTGATCAAGTGTGTCTAAGACAAAGGCTGTGTCCTGCTTATCCCCAATAGTAAAAGCAATCACTTCTCCATTGTATAAATCTAATATACTGGAAAGGTACAATTGTTTCTGTCCATAAGGCAAATATGTGATGTCCGTTACTAGTTTTTCAAGAGGACGATCAGACTGAAAGTTCCGATCCAATATATTATCGACCACGGCATATGGCTGCCCATCCTTCTTGCGCTTTTTCACCTTAACCCGACACTGCCATTGATTTTTCTGCATAATACGTTGAACCGTTTTATGGTTAATACACATTCTCTTTTTTAGTATGGCTGTGATTTTTCGATATCCATATCGATACTTGTGCTCTCGGCACAACGTGCCGATTTGTTTTTCCAAATGGCGCTTGGGATGATCCTTCATCAGATTCTTCTTCCAACGATAATAAGACGCTCGAGAGATACCTAAATGAATACAGATATCCTGTACGGTCATTGTGCTGTGCAATATTTCTACAAGTTCGACTGACGTTTCGCTATCAACTTCCTTTCCAATTCGTTGTACTTTTTTAAAACTTCATTCTGTTGTCTCAGGTAACGAATCTCTGCCTGCAGTTTCTCTAAATCGGAAGAATACTCCGGACCTTTTCCGTAAGTGTATTGCTTTCCAACAGGCTGTTCGAATCGATGTGTATCACCAGCCTTATACCATCTAACCCATGTCTGAACCTGTGTCTTATTCTTAATATTCAACTCCTGCA
>NZ_JANIFO010000026.1:0-1154 GCF_040259625.1 Bacillus sp. B1(2022) | reverse complement strand
GGGACTGACCCCATAATATGAGACAAACAAAAAACACCTTCAAGTTTGAAAACGGATCGTTGTTATCCGAAATTAGACTTGGAGGTGTTTTTCTATGAGGGCAAGAGTGAGTTATCCGGTTGAAGTCAAACAGAAGGCTGTAGAAATGAGATTGGCGGGCGTGCCTGTGAAGGAGATCATGCAGGAATTGAATATAAAGAATAAGACGCAGGTGCAGACATGGGTCAGGTGGTATAAAGCTGGGGACACACATCGATTCGAACAACCTGTCGGAAAGCAATATTCTTATGGAAAAGGTCCAGAGTATTCTTCCGAATTAGAGAAACTGCAGGCAGAAAATCGTTATCTGAGACAACAGAATGAAGTGTTAAAAAAGTACAACGAATTGGAAAGGAAGCTGATAGCGAAACGCCAGTCGAGCTTGTAGAAGGATTGCGCAGCACAATGACCATAAAGGATATCTGTATTCATTTAGGTATCTCACGAGCATCTTATTATCGTTGGAAGAAGAATCTGATGAAAGATAACCCTAAATACCATTTAGAAAAACAAATCGGCACGTTGTGCCGAGAACACAAGTATCGATATGGCTATCGGAAAATCACAGCCATATTAAAAAAGGGAATGCGTATGAATCACAAAACGGTTCAGCGCATTATGCAGAAGAATCAGTGGCAATGCCGGGTTAAGGTGAAAAAGCGCAAGAAGAATGGGCAGCCATATGCCGTGGCCGAGAATATATTGGATCGGAACTTTCAGTCTGATCGCCCTCTGGAAAAGCTAGTAACGGATATCACATATTTGCCTTATGGGCAGAAACAATTGTATCTTTCCAGTATATTGGATTTATACAATGGAGAAGTGATTGCTTTTACGATTGGCGATAGACAGGACACAGACTTTGTCTTACACACACTTGATCAGCTGCCCGCACTGCCAGAGAACTGTGTGTTACATAGTGACCAAGGTTCTGTTTATACATCTTATGAGTATCAGAAAGCTGTTAAAACAAAAGGCATTACCATGAGCATGTCCCGCAAAGGGACGCCCGCTGATAATGCCTCCATCGAATCGTTTCATTCCTCACTAAAGTCTGAAACGTTCTACCTCGACAGGTTGGAAAGCACTACGACGACCATCGTAGAACAAACTGT
>NZ_JANIFO010000024.1:0-3047 GCF_040259625.1 Bacillus sp. B1(2022) | reverse complement strand
TTCTCTCAAAACTAGATAACAGTAAGCATACATTCAAATTGGTTAAGTCCTCGATCGATTAGTATCTGTCAGCTCCATGTGTCGCCACACTTCCACCTCAGACCTATCAACCTGATCATCTTTCAGGGATCTTACTTCCTTGCGGAATGGGAAATCTCATCTTGAGGGGGGCTTCATGCTTAGATGCTTTCAGCACTTATCCCGTCCGCACATAGCTACCCAGCGATGCCCTTGGCAGAACAACTGGTACACCAGCGGTGCGTCCATCCCGGTCCTCTCGTACTAAGGACAGCTCCTCTCAAATTTCCTGCGCCCGCGACGGATAGGGACCGAACTGTCTCACGACGTTCTGAACCCAGCTCGCGTACCGCTTTAATGGGCGAACAGCCCAACCCTTGGGACCGACTACAGCCCCAGGATGCGATGAGCCGACATCGAGGTGCCAAACCTCCCCGTCGATGTGGACTCTTGGGGGAGATAAGCCTGTTATCCCCGGGGTAGCTTTTATCCGTTGAGCGATGGCCCTTCCATGCGGAACCACCGGATCACTAAGCCCGACTTTCGTCCCTGCTCGACTTGTAGGTCTCGCAGTCAAGCTCCCTTGTGCCTTTACACTCTGCGAATGATTTCCAACCATTCTGAGGGAACCTTTGGGCGCCTCCGTTACCTTTTAGGAGGCGACCGCCCCAGTCAAACTGCCCACCTGACACTGTCTCCCCGCCCGATAAGGGCGGCGGGTTAGAAGGTCAATACAGCCAGGGTAGTATCCCACCGATGCCTCCACCGAAGCTGGCGCTCCGGTTTCCAAGGCTCCTACCTATCCTGTACAAGCTGTACCAACATTCAATATCAGGCTGCAGTAAAGCTCCACGGGGTCTTTCCGTCCTGTCGCGGGTAACCTGCATCTTCACAGGTACTATAATTTCACCGAGTCTCTCGTTGAGACAGTGCCCAGATCGTTGCGCCTTTCGTGCGGGTCGGAACTTACCCGACAAGGAATTTCGCTACCTTAGGACCGTTATAGTTACGGCCGCCGTTTACTGGGGCTTCAATTCGCACCTTCGCTTACGCTAAGCGCTCCTCTTAACCTTCCAGCACCGGGCAGGCGTCAGCCCCTATACTTCGCCTTACGGCTTCGCAGAGACCTGTGTTTTTGCTAAACAGTCGCCTGGGCCTATTCACTGCGGCTCTCTCGGGCTTGCACCCTAACAGAGCACCCCTTCTCCCGAAGTTACGGGGTCATTTTGCCGAGTTCCTTAACGAGAGTTCTCTCGATCACCTTAGGATTCTCTCCTCGCCTACCTGTGTCGGTTTGCGGTACGGGCACCTCTCACCTCGCTAGAGGCTTTTCTTGGCAGTGTGGAATCAGGAACTTCGCTACTATAATTCGCTCGCCATCACAGCTCAGCCTTCACGGGAAACGGATTTGCCTATTTCCCAGCCTAACTGCTTGGACGCGGATATCCAATACCGCGCTTACCCTATCCTCCTGCGTCCCCCCATTGCTCAAATGGTGAGGAGGTGGTACAGGAATATCAACCTGTTATCCATCGCCTACGCCTTTCGGCCTCGGCTTAGGTCCCGACTAACCCTGAGCGGACGAGCCTTCCTCAGGAAACCTTAGGCATTCGGTGGAGGGGATTCTCACCCCTCTTTCGCTACTCATACCGGCATTCTCACTTCTAAGCGCTCCACAAGTCCTTCCGGTCTTGCTTCACAGCCCTTAGAACGCTCTCCTACCACTGTTCGAAGAACAGTCCGCAGCTTCGGTGATACGTTTAGCCCCGGTACATTTTCGGCGCAGAGTCACTCGACCAGTGAGCTATTACGCACTCTTTAAATGGTGGCTGCTTCTAAGCCAACATCCTGGTTGTCTAAGCAACTCCACATCCTTTTCCACTTAACGTATACTTTGGGACCTTAGCTGGCGGTCTGGGCTGTTTCCCTTTCGACTACGGATCTTATCACTCGCAGTCTGACTCCCAAGGATAAGTCATCGGCATTCGGAGTTTGACTGAATTCGGTAACCCGGTAGGGGCCCCTAGTCCAATCAGTGCTCTACCTCCGAGACTCTTACCTTGAGGCTAGCCCTAAAGCTATTTCGGAGAGAACCAGCTATCTCCAGGTTCGATTGGCATTTCACCCCTACCCACACCTCATCCCCGCACTTTTCAACGTGCGTGGGTTCGGGCCTCCATTCAGTGTTACCTGAACTTCACCCTGGACATGGGTAGATCACCTGGTTTCGGGTCTACGACCACGTACTCAATTCGCCCTATTCAGACTCGCTTTCGCTGCGGCTCCGCATCTTCTGCTTAACCTTGCACGGGATCGTAACTCGCCGGTTCATTCTACAAAAGGCACGCCATCACCCGTTAACGGGCTCTGACTACTTGTAGGCACACGGTTTCAGGATCTCTTTCACTCCCCTTCCGGGGTGCTTTTCACCTTTCCCTCACGGTACTGGTTCACTATCGGTCACTAGGGAGTATTTAGCCTTGGGAGATGGTCCTCCCGGATTCCGACGGAATTTCACGTGTTCCGCCGTACTCAGGATCCACTCAGGAGAGAACGAAGTTTTGACTACAGGGCTGTTACCTCCTATGGCGGGCCTTTCCAGACCTCTTCATCTACCTCGTTCCTTTGTAACTCCGTACAGAGTGTCCTACAACCCCAAGAGGCAAGCCTCTTGGTTTGGGCTGGTCCCGTTTCGCTCGCCGCTACTCAGGGAATCGCATTTGCTTTCTCTTCCTCCGGGTACTTAGATGTTTCAGTTCCCCGGGTCTGCCTTCTCATATCCTATGTATTCAGATATGGATACCACTCCATTACGAGTGGTGGGTTTCCCCATTCGGAAATCTCCGGATCAAAGCTTGCTTACAGCTCCCCGAAGCATATCGGTGTTCGTCCCGTCCTTCATCGGCTCCTAGTGCCAAGGCATCCACCGTGCGCCCTTTCTAACTTAACCGTTAAAAAGAATCACTACGTGATATCTTGCATTACTAATTGAATGTGAATTACTTCTGTTATCTAGTTTTCAAAGAACA
>NZ_JANIFO010000023.1:0-7975 GCF_040259625.1 Bacillus sp. B1(2022) | reverse complement strand
CGCTATCAGAACGGAGCCGAAAGGAGACAAACGGTTTACCGATTACTTGGCGGAAGTCCGCCAGGCCGCGCTTGAGGCGTATGAGCATCAGGATTACCCGTTTGAAGAGCTAGTGGAACGGCTCGGTGTGCAGCGGGACACAAGCCGCAATCCGCTGTTTGACGCCATGCTTGTCGTCCAGAATATAGAGCATGAGGAACTGCTGTTGGACGGTTTGCATATTCAGCCTGCGGACGTGTCCCGTCCGGTTTCCAAATTTGATGTCACTCTGCAGGCTTCTGAAGGCGGGGGACAAATTCATTTTCTGTTTGAATATGCGGCGTCTTTATTCCGGAGAGAAACAATGCAACGCTGGGCTTCCCACTTTATGACGATGCTTGAACACATTGTCCGTGAACCGGAAACTTCTTTACAAGCGATCAGCATGCTGACTGCTCCGGAACGGAACCGGATTCTTTCGGACTTTAACGGCATGACGGATCAACAGCTGCCTGAAAAAACAGTTCATGAACTGTTCATCACCCAGGCGCGAAAAACACCTGATGCCGCGGCCCTTATCAGCGGGGAAACATTGATCACATACAAAGAATTAGATGACTGGTCGAATAAAATCGCCAGAGCTCTGCAAAAACGGCAGATCGGACCTGATGCAGCCGTCGGCATTGTGATACCAAGATCGCCGGAACAAGTCGCGGCAGTCTTCGGGGTTTGGAAAGCCGGAGGAGCCTACGTCCCGATAGATCCTGAATATCCGGAGGAACGCAAGCAATATATCATCTCAGACAGCGGCACAGCGCTTCTCCTTACCGCACACGGTGCGATAGAACAAGTGCCTGATCGTTTTAACGGTGAAGTGCTCGCACTGGAGGATATCCAAGAACAGGATGCTTCGCCGGTCCAGTCATTATCAGCACCGGAAGATTTGGCTTACATCATTTATACATCGGGAACGACAGGCAGGCCGAAAGGGGTTATGGTCGAACATCGATCCGTCAGCCAAACCCTTCAATGGCGGAGCGGATTTTATGATCTGAATGAGAAAGATACGATTCTTCAGCTCTTTTCATTTTCCTTTGACGGGTTTGTAACAAGCATGTTCACACCGCTGATTTCCGGTGCGAAAGCGGCCGTTTTAGCCGAAGATGAAGCAAGAGATATTCTTGCTATTAAACACTATCTTGCATCTTACCGCATCACTCACATGATCATTGTTCCCGTACTGTACCGTACACTGCTTGACGTACTGGAGCCGGGGGATGCAGAGTCTCTCAGAATTGTCACATTAGCGGGAGAAGCTGTCGACCAAAACATTATCAGCCGCAGTTTATCAGTTTGTCCACACACGGAGCTTGCCAATGAGTACGGCCCGACGGAAAACAGCGTCGCCACTACAGCGGCAAGACATATAGAACAAAGCGAGAACATTACGATCGGCCGTCCGATTGAGCATTCACACGTTTATATTTTAAACGGAGATCATCCGCAGCCGATCGGTGTAACGGGAGAACTTTGCATCTCGGGTTCCGGTCTTGCAAGAGGGTACCGCAATCTTCCTCAGCAAACGGCTCAAGCCTTTGTCCAAGACCCGTTCCGGAAGAACCGGCGCATGTACCGCACGGGTGATCTGGCAAAATGGCTGCCGGACGGCACGCTGCAATATATCGGCCGAATGGACGAGCAAGTCAAAATCAGAGGCTACCGGGTGGAACTGAAAGAAATTGAATCCGCCTTAACAGGCATAAAAGGTGTCAAAGAAGCAGCCGTCACCGCTCATACCGCATCAGCAGGCCAAACGGAACTATGCGCTTATATCGTGACAGAAGAAGGAACAGAAAGTGAAACCGTGCAGCAGGCGCTCAGAAATGAAATGCCCGCTTATATGGTGCCGGCGTTCTTTGAAACACTTGAAGCACTGCCTGTCACACCGAACGGGAAGCTTGACCGCCGCGCGCTTCCTGAGCCGCGGAAAAAAGCGCACACCGGACAGGCATTTACCGAGCCTGAAAGCGACATGGAAAAAGAGCTGTCCGCGATTTGGAGCGAAGTGCTCGGAACTGAAAACATTGCCGCGGATCAATCATTTTTTGAACTGGGCGGCGATTCCATCAAAGCCCTGCAAGTATCAGCCCGATTACATCAGGCAGGAAAACAGATCGCCGTAAAAGATATTTTCAGCCGGCCGACAATTAGGGAGCTGGCGCCTTATGTCCGTACAGAGCGGCAGCCGGTCAGCCAAGCTCCTGCAGAAGGAGAAGTGAAGTGGTCGCCGATTCACAAATGGTTCTTCACACAAGACATGAAGGAAGCAAATCATTTTAACCAGTCCGTCATGCTGACGAGAGCAAATTCAATAGATGAAGAGGCTCTGAGGAAAACGTTAAAAGCCATTACCGTACATCATGATGCCTTGCGCCTTGTCTGCATAAAAGACGAAGAGAAAGGTCTTCTCCTCTTCAACAGACCGGCTGACCTCGCAGATGAACAGCTTTACAGCCTGACCATATTAGAAATGGAAGGCGATGAGCATGAGAAGGAACGTTTTGTAAAACGCCGCGTCGCAGAGCTTCAGAGAAACATGGATTTAGAGAACGGGCCGCTGGTACAGGCGGGGCTGTTCCGCTCTGAAGCAGAAGATTACTTGTTTCTGACGGTCCATCATCTCGCTGTCGACGGGATATCATGGCGGATTTTATTGGAAGACTTGGCTTCTGCTTATGAACAGGCCATCTCTGGACAGGAAATCAAACTCCCTCCGAAAACCATGTCATTCAAAACATATACGGAGCAGCTGGCCGATTATGCGGAAAGTAAACAGCTTCTTCAGCAGGCGGAGTATTGGCGGGAGATTGAACACTATGAAACAGAAAGTCTTCCTTACGAACAGGCAGATTTATCTCAAACTCCTGCAAAAAAACGGAACACGGTATCCTTCACTCTGACAGAAAGTGAAACGGACGCCCTGTTGAAAGATGTACACAGCGCCTACAATACGGATACGCAAGATGTGCTTTTGGCTTCCGCCGTGCTTGCCATTCAAAAGTGGTCGCCGCGGCACGCTTTGAAAATCGCCCTTGAAGGACACGGACGCCAATCGGAGCAGGCAGGTGCGGACATCAGCAGGACAGTGGGGTGGTTCACTTCCATTTACCCGGTGCTTTTCCGGAGCGGAGTTTATGAACCTCTTGAAGAATATGAAATTCGCACATTGAAAACCGTCAAAGACACATTGCGGCGCATTCCGGATAAAGGGAACGGATACGGCGTCCTCAAATATTTAACACCGCCGAAGCTTGCCGGGATGACTTTCGGGAAAGCACCGGAGATCAGCTTTAATTATCTCGGACAATTCGATGCGCCCGGCGGGAACCCGGCAGAAACGGAACAGCCTGACGCGTTTCAGTTTTCTCCTTTGGGAGGCGGAGATGATGTGACAGATACATGGAAACGGGAGCAGTCACTTGAAATCAGCGCGATTGCGGCAAAAGGCCGGATGACCGTCAGCATTTCCTATGAAACGGAGCGCTTCCGGCAAGATACGATCGAACGGCTGTCCGAAAGCTGCCGGTATTATCTCCTGAAACTGTCGGAACACTGCCTCAGCAAAACCGGTACGGAGAAGACCGTCAGTGACTTTGATGATCGGGAGCTGACTGAGGAAGCATTGCAGGATATTGCCGACTTACTCAGCTTCCACTAAACCGAGCGGGAGGAACACATGGACAAAACAAAAAATATCCAAAATATTTATCCCCTCAGCCGAATGCAGGAAGGAATGCTTTTTCATTCCTTTCTGCAAAAGGAGGGGGCTGCATATATCGAACAATCCGTCTTCACCATAAAAGGCCGGCTTCGTCCGGAATTGTTTGAGCAAAGCGTACAGTCTGTCATCAGCCGCCACGATATTTTCAGAACGGTTTTTTTACCTCATGTCGCTCAGCTGAACGGCCCCCGCCAAGTTGTGCTGCGTGAGCGGGAATTCCGGCTGCACCGCGAAGATCTTACACATTTGGACGAAGCGGAACAGAGCATCTATTTACAGCGATTTAAGGAACGTGACCGCTTAAAAGGCTTTGACTTGCAAAAGGATATGCTGATGCGTGTTTCTTTGTTTAAAACGGCTGACGAAAAATATGTATGCGTCTGGAGCCACCATCACATCCTTATGGACGGCTGGTGCCTCGGCATCGTCCTTCAGGAATTCATGCATATGTACCGGGCGATTGAATCAGGCTCACCTGTCACACTGGCGCCCGCAAAGCCTTACAGCTCTTATATTACATGGCTGACGGATCAGGACAAAGACGCGGCTTCTGAGTATTGGAAAGGATATTTAGCAGGCTGCGAGACACCCTCAGGACTCCCGAAAATATCGGCCCGTCCCCAGGAAAAAGGCTACCGTAAGAAAGAGCTGCTGTTTTCTTTAGATCAAAACCTGACGGACAAGCTGAAAACCATCGCCAAAGAAGAGGGCGCTACGCTCGCGGTTCTTATGCAGACTGTATGGGGCCTGATGCTGCAGCGCTACAACCGGACGGACGATGCCGTATTCGGCGCCGTCGTATCAGGGCGGCCTTCCGTCATTGACGGCGTGGAAAGCATGATCGGGCTGTTTATCAATACCGTTCCGGTACGCATTAAAACGGGTGACGAAAGCTTTAGAGAACTGCTGGGCCGCTTGCAGAAAGAAATGCTTGACTCAGAGGCGTTCAGCTATCATCCGCTTGCTGACATCCAATCGCAGACTGAGCTGAAACAGGATTTAATCGACCATATTATCGTGTTTGAAAATTATCCGATTCAGCAGCAGATGAAAGACGCGGAAAAGGAATCGGATGCACCATTCCGGATCGGGAATGTCAACGTTTCGGAACAATCGGGCTACGATTTTAACCTCATCATAGCGCCTGGCGATGAGCTGCTCATCAAATTCAGCTACAATGCGAACGTTTATGACGAAGTATGGATAGAGAGCGTAAAAGGACACTTGGAAGAAGCTCTGCGCGGCGCCGCCTTCAATCCCGATGTTCCGGCTGATCGGCTTCCGATGCTCGGACAAAAGGAAAAATCAAGAATAATCGGCGAATTTAATGACACGAAAACAACTTATGAAAGAGATGAAAGCATCATCAGCCTGTTCAGCCGACAGGTGAAGAAAACCCCGGACCATCAGGCGCTTCACGCCGGCGGGCTGACGATGACGTACAGGGAGCTCGATGAACGGTCAACTGCATTCGCCCGCACCCTGCTGGAAAACGGTTTGGCGCCAAAGGGAATTGCCGGGATTCTGGCCGAACGCTCACCGGAATTTATCATCGCTGTTCTCGCTGTATTGAAAGCGGGAGGGACGTACCTTCCTCTTGATGCAGAACTGCCAACCGACAGGATCGCCGATATGCTCACTGAGAGCGGAGCACAGCTGTTAACGGTACAAAAAGGAATTGAGACTGACATTGACTTTTCTCACATCATCTCTATCCCGGCTGCAGCTCAAAAACAAACACCTGATGCGGGAAAACTGAATACCGATACAGCACCTGATGACCTTGCCTATATTATGTATACATCCGGTTCAACAGGAAAACCGAAGGGCGTGATGATTTCCAACCGAAACGTCGTATCGCTCGTGTCAAACAGCAATTACACGTCGGCTGGCATGTCGGACCGTCTCATTCTGACAGGGTCCATCGGTTTTGACGCAGTGACGTTTGAAATCTTCGGAGCACTTTTGAACGGAGCATGTCTTCATGTGGTTGACCGCTCGACAATGCTTGCCCCTGAGAGGTTCGGCAATTATCTTTCTTCCAACCGGATTACGATTCTGTTTTTGACGACGGCGCTCTTTAACCAGTTCGCCCAGGCAGATCCGGAGATGTTTTCTGGGTTGCACACCTTATATGTCGGCGGAGAAGCATTGTCCCCGGCGCTCATCAATAAGGTCAGACACCGCTGTCCGAATCTCAGCCTTTATAACATATACGGACCGACGGAAAATACGACATTTTCTACCTTTTACGAAATCAGGCACGATTTTTCTCAGCCGATCCCAATCGGAAAACCGATCAGCAATTCAACCGCGTATATCATTGATAAAAATGGCGGACTTGCGCCGATCGGCGTGCCCGGTGAGCTTTGTGTCGGCGGTGACGGGGTTGCCAAAGGCTATTTAAACAGGCCTGACTTAACAAGTGAAGCGTTTGTCAGCCACCCGGTTCATCCTGAAGAAAAGATCTACAAAACAGGCGACTTGGCACACTGGCTGCCTGATGGAAGCATCGGATACATCAGCCGTATCGACCGCCAATTCAAGATTCGCGGGAAGCGGATTGAGCCGGCCGAAATCGAAGCGCGCTTGACTGAAATTGATGGAATCAGGGAATCGGCAGTCATCGTAGCAAAAGAAGGACAAGAAGCAATCCTTTGTGCGTATTATACAGGCGCACATGTTGAAGAAAGAGCCATTCGATCCCTGTTGGCCAGGTCGCTTCCCGACTATATGATTCCAAAGTATGTGATGAAGCTTGACCGTATGCCGCTTACCGCAAACGGCAAAGTGGACCGCCGCGGGCTGCCTGCGCCGGAACGGAAAAAAACGTCATCAAAAGCCGTTCCGCCACGAAACTGGGTAGAGCGTGAGCTGATCGACATTTGGACGCCGATCCTCGGCTGCAGGGAGCTGGGCATACAGGATGACTTCTTTGAGCTGGGCGGCCATTCTTTGAAAGCATTGCAAGTGATTCATCAGCTGAAGACCAGGCAGCAGATGGATGTGCCGATTGAAATGATATTTGAATATCCGACAATTGAACAATTGGCTGAAAAGCTGTATTCAAACACACTGACAGAAGCTGCAGAGCAGCATATCAGCAGACTGAACCAGCCGAAAGGCCGCAACCTATTCTGTTTTCCGCCTATCTCAGGTTTCGGGATTTTCTTTAAAGATCTTGCGGCGGCATTAAACGAACGGGCTGCTGTGTACGGTTTTAACTTTATTGAAGAAGACAGCAGAATGGAACAATACATTGATAAAATGCTGGAAATCCAGCCGGAAGGCCCTTATATACTCTTCGGATATTCGGCAGGCGGCAATACGGCATTCGAGGCGGCAAAAGCGATGGAAAAGCGCGGCTTAGAAATCAGCGACGTCATTATCGCAGACGCGTACAGAAAGCTTGACACATTGCCGCCGCAGCCAACAAACGCAACAGCCGAAAATGTCCCGGAAGCCGTCAGGGAAGCGGTCATCCGAAAAACAGAGCGCTATCAAACGTACTGGGCGGAACTGATAAATGACGGCCAAATCGCGGCAAACGTCCATTTTATCGAGGCCGGCATAAAGGAAGAGCACAGTGATAAGACCGAGCCGATGAAATGGGAAGGCGCCACAACGGGACTCTATCAGGAATATCAAGGCGAGGGCGCCCATAAAGATATGTTTGAACCCGCCTTTGCACAGCAAAATGCTGAGGTCATACTGGACATCATTGCAAACAGCGGAAGACGCTTGGCGCGGAATCTGTAACATCCGGCAGAATGGTTCAGGATGACAGAGGGCAAGATAGGGGAATCAAACCAGTTTTTTGGAGGCTTTGACATGACGAACCTATCTTGGCTTACGTATGTAATGATCATTCTTGCCAGCTACCGGCTGACCCATTTGATCGTATTTGATAAGATTACGGAATTCATAAGAAAACCCTTTATAAAGCAAGAAAAAACCGTCGATCAAAACGGGCGCGCCGTCCAAAAAAAAGTCCCTTCCTCCGCATTCGGTTATATGCTGCAATGTTATTGGTGTGCGGGCGTCTGGTGCGCAATATTGATCGGCATCTGCTACTTGGTCTGGCCCCGCTATGCACATCCGGTTATTTTCATTTTGTCTATCGCCGGAGCGCAGGCCATTCTTGAAACGTGTGTCGGCGTCGGAACGAAGGTCATTGACGTGCTCGCCGCCATGAAACATAAAAAGTCCTGAAGC
>NZ_JANIFO010000022.1:0-9460 GCF_040259625.1 Bacillus sp. B1(2022) | reverse complement strand
CCCCGTCCGACTGTCAGAAGCTTTGCGGGCGGCAGCGTATCGTGCGCGCTTGACGCTGAAACGGCATCCGGCCTTCACCGAATCGCCCGGGATCACGGCTCCACTTTGTATATGGTGCTTCTCGCCGCGTACAATACGTTACTCGCGAGATTGAGCGGGCAGGAAGACATCATCGTCGGCTCGCCAATTGCCGGGCGTCCGCACAAAGACCTTGAACCGATTCTCGGCATGTTCGTCAACACGCTCGCCATCAGAACGGAGCCGAAAGGGGACAAACGGTTCACCGATTACTTGGCGGAAGTCCGCCAGGCGGCGCTTGAGGCCTATGAGCATCAGGACTACCCGTTTGAAGAGCTTGTGGAACGGCTTGGCGTGCAGCGGGACACGAGCCGCAATCCGCTGTTTGACGTTATGTTTGTGCTCCAAAATATGGAGCGTGAATCCCTGGTGTTAAATAAGCTGCATTTGGCTCAAGCTGCGGATACAAGTCATAAAACCGCAAAGTTTGATGCCACGCTTTACGCGTCAGAAGGGTCTGACGGTTCCATCAGCTTTGATTTTGAATTCAATACAGATATCTATCAAAAACAGACAATTGAAAAATGGCTTTGTTATTTTACCCGTATTCTTACAAAAGTAATTGAAAACCAAGCGATACCGCTTGGTGACATTCACGTACTGGATAATACTGAAACAAATCGCGTCATTTATCAGTTTAATCAGACGAAAAGCGATTACCCAAGACACGAAACCATCAGCCGTTTATTTGAGCGGCAGGCAAAAGAAACCCCCGATGCCCGGGCAGTTGTATATGATGGACAAATCTTGACATACCGTGAGCTGAACGAACGGGCTAACAGAATAGCGGCGGCTCTCCGATCAAATGGCGTCGGTCCGGAAAGCGTTGTCGCCTTATTAACCGGCCGCACAACAGAGCTTGCCTCCGGAATCCTCGGAATATTAAAAGCGGGAGGCGCCTACTTGCCTATTGGTGACGATGTGCCGCGGGAACGGGCTGAATGGATGCTTAAAGACTGTAAAGCTGATATTCTTCTCCAATCTGATAAACTTGACGGTCTGCCGCTTTCAGGAAAACGTTTATTCATAGAGGATATTCAAACAAAGGCCGGCTTGAGTTCAGAAAATCCCGAACCGCTCGGCGGACCTGAATCGTTGGCCTACATGATTTATACGTCCGGATCAACAGGTGCGCCAAAAGGCGTCATGATTGAACAGCGAAGCGTGATCCGCCTTGTGAAAAACAGCAATTATATTGATTTTACGCCGGAAGACAGACTATTGTTTACTTCATCATTAGGATTTGACGTTACGACATTTGAAATATTCGGACCGCTTTTAAACGGCGCTTCTTTATATGTAAGTGACCAGGAAACCTATCTCGACTCGGATGTTCTGGAAACATTTATACAGCAAAACGGCATTACGACACTGTGGCTGACATCGTCTCTGTTCAACCATTTATCAGAACAAAATGAACACGTGTTTTCCGGATTATCCCGATTGATTATCGGCGGGGAAGCACTGTCCCCAAGCCATGTAAACCGGGTTCGGAATGCGCTTCCGCATCTCTCAGTATGGAATGGATACGGACCGACTGAAAACACGACGTTCTCGACTTGCTTTTTGATTGAACAATCATACGATCATTCAATCCCGATCGGCCGCCCTGTCGGAAATTCAACCGCATATATCATAAACAGCAGGGGAACACCGCAGCCGATCGGCGTCATCGGCGAATTGTGCACGGGCGGAGACGGTGTGGCAAGAGGATATTTCGGCCGCCCTGAGCTGACGGAAGAAAAATTTGTCCCTAATCCTTTTGTTCCCGGAGAACGGATGTACCGCACCGGAGATTTAGCCCGCTGGCTGCCGGACGGAACGATCGAATATGCCGGGCGGATGGATGATCAAGTGAAAATCCGCGGTTATCGGGTGGAGCTGGGAGAGATTGAAGCCGCACTGAGGAGCCTGGACGGCGTGAAAGAAGCTGCCGTGTCAGTCAGAACCGGGCAGTCCGGCAATAAAGAACTGATCGCATATATGAGTCTGCAGGCGGACATGGATACAGAAAAAGTGCGTTCTTCACTGTCTAAGCAACTGCCGAATTACATGGTTCCGGCCTATATGATGGAACTTGAGAAGCTGCCGCTTACGCCGAACGGTAAATTGGATCGGAAAAATCTGCCCGAACCGGAGCTCGCGCTTCAAACCGCGTACACAGCTCCCCGCAATGAGCTCGAAGAACAGCTTTCCGTGATCTGGCAGGAAGTGCTCGGCGCAAAACAAGTCGGGATTGAGGACTCATTTTTTGAATTGGGCGGCGACTCAATCAAAGCGCTGCAAGTTTCCGCACGGCTCGGACGCTATGGGTGGAAAATGACGGCGAGTGACTTATTCCGGCATCCGTCCATTAAGGAGCTCGCGCCTCTTATCCGGAAAGCAGAAAGAGTTATCGATCAGCGGCCGGTGGAAGGAAACATTCCTTGGACACCCGTTCAGCAGTGGTTTTTATCACAGCGGATGGAAAACAGAAATCATTTCAATCAGTCCGTCATGATGTTCAGCTCTGACGCATTGCATAAACAGCCGCTCAAAGAAGCCTTGCAGCATCTTGTCATTCATCATGATGCACTCCGGATCACCGTCAGTACAGAAAACGAAAGTTTCAGACAAATCAATCACGGTATTCAAAAAGATGAACTTCACAGCTTGGACATTTGGGATCTGTCTGAGACAGATACTTGGGAAAAAGAAATAGAAAGTGAAGTTGCTGCGCTCCAACAGCGGATGGATATTGAAAAAGGCCCGTTATTAAAAGCCGGCTGGTTCAAAACCCGGTCCGGGGATTATTTATTCATCACCGTACATCACCTGGCGGTTGACGGAGTGTCATGGCGTATTTTGCTGGAGGATTTATCTGCCGCTTACACTCAAGCCGTAAAAGGTCAGCCGGTCCAGCTTCCGCCAAAGACCGATTCGTTTAAGCAATACGCTGAAAGGCTTTCAGAATACGCAAAAAGCAGCAAGCTGATGCGTGAAGAAGAATATTGGCGTTTTATTGAAGAAGAAACAGCCGCCGAACTTCCTCATGAAAAACCGCAGCATCAGACGGGAGCCGACAGCATTCGGCAAACGGTAAGCTTTACGCTTACAGAAGAAGAAACGTCCGTTTTGCTTCAGCAGGTAAACCGGGCCTACCATACCGATACGCAAGATATTCTTCTGACTGCCGCAGCTTTGGCTTTACGGGACTGGACAGGGGGCGGCAGACTGCGCATCGCGATGGAAGGGCACGGAAGAGAGCACATCATGCCGGAGCTCGACATCAGCCGCACCGTAGGCTGGTTTACCTCCATGTATCCGGTGCTCATTGACTTGAACACAGCAGGCGCTGAGCTTGGAACGGCGGTAAAAACGGTCAAAGACACACTCGGAAGAATACCGGATAAAGGAATAGGCTACGGCATTTTAAAATACATGACACCGCCTGAACAAAAAACAATCCGCTTCAGACAAGCGCCTGAAATCAGCTTTAACTATTTAGGGCAATTCAATGATACAGAAGATCAGCACACGTTCAGTCTGTCCGGTCTTGCAAGCGGGCACGACATCACGCCGACATGGCAGCGGGAACAAGCGGTGGAAATGAGCGCGATGGCCGCACAAAACAAACTTCACTTCAGTTTGAGCTATCCGCCGAGCCGCTTCCGCAAAGAAACGATGGAACAGCTGCTGCAAACTTTACAGCAATATTTGCGTGATATTATGGCGCACTGCACAGGCAAAGAGGAAGCAGAAAAAACCGTTAGTGATTTTAGCAGCAAAACGTTAACATCTGATGATTTGGACAGCATAGCGAGTTTTGTCGAGGAACTGTAGAAAAAGGCGACGGGGAGATTATAACATGACAAAAAAGAATGCAATTCAGGATATTTATCCGCTGTCTTATATGCAGGAAGGAATGCTTTTTCATTCCCTCCTGCAAAAGGAATCACAGGCTTACGCCGAGCAGGCCTCCTTTTCAATAACGGGGAAGGTTGACACCCGCGTGTTTGAAGAGAGCGTTCATGCCCTTTTCGAAAGACATGATATTTTCAGAACGATCTTTATCAGCCAGAACGTGTCAGTGCCGCAGCAGGTCGTATTAAAAGAGCGGAACGTCAGCATCATTGAGGAAAATCTCACCAATTTAAACAAGGCTGATCAAATCAAGCATATTGAAGAAGCCAAACGAAGAGACCGTAAGAAAGGATTTCATCTGCAAAAAGACATGCTGATGCGGGTGACGCTGCTTCAAACCGGTGAATGTGAATATACGTGCATATGGAGTTTCCATCACATCATTATGGATGGCTGGTGTCTCGGAATCGTGCTGAAAGAGTTCTTCCAGATATACGCCTCGCGGCTCCGCCGGACACCGTTAACGCTTGAGCCCGCTGTGCCGTACGGGACCTACATCAAGTGGCTGATGGAGCAAGATAAAGAAAAAGCCGCTTCGTACTGGGAGCGATACCTTGAAGGCTTTGAGCAGCAGACTATTCTGCCGAAGCAGAAAAAAGCCGGCGAAAGCAGACAAGAGGAAGTGACGTTTTCCTTTTCAAAAGAGGACACGGCTAAGCTGAAAGAGCTGGCCGTAAAAGAAGAGGTCACGCTGAGCACCATTTTCCACACGCTCTGGGGCATTTTGCTTCAGGCGTATAACCAGACAGAAGATGCGGTTTTTGGTTCTGTCATTTCCGGAAGGCCGTCTGAAATCGAAGGCATCGAGCGAATGATCGGCCTGTTTATTAATACCGTGCCTGTCCGGATCAGCGGGGCAAACATCCCGTTTCAAAAGCTGATCAAAAACGTGCAAAAGAACGCTTTGAAAGGACAGGCATACAGCTATCATCCGCTTTATGACATACAGGCGAATTCACAGGTAAAACAAGGCTTAATTGACCACATTCTCGTCTTTGAGAATTATCCGGTTGAACAGGAGCTTGATGTGCTGAACAGCAAGGGGGACACGAAAGACCTTTTTCACATCCATGATTTCAGCATGGAAGACGAAACCAATTACAGTTTTTATCTTATGGTGGCGCCGGGTGACGAAATTCATTTGAAAATGAGATACGATTCAAGCATGTATGACCGCCAATTTATTGAAAATATCAAAGGCCATTTGGCACATATCGTCTCCCAAGTTCTCGACAAACCGGACATCACGCCGGACAAGCTTGCAATCATCACTCCAGGGGAAAAAGCGCAGCTGCTTGCGCCGATTTCTGAAGAGACCGAAAAGCCTGAATATGACACGGTTCATGCGATGTTTGAACGGCAGGCCGCAAAAACGCCGGATCAAATCGCGATTCGGTATGAAGGCGAGTCAGTGACGTACAAAGAGCTGAACGAATCGGCTAATAAGCTGGCCCGCCTGCTGCAAAAGCGCGGATTAAAGCGGGAGGAACCGGTAGGCGTCATGCTCGGCCGTTCCCCTTCTTTAGCGGCGGCTGTTCTCGGTATTTTAAAAGCGGGCGGCGCCTTTGTCCCGATAGATCCGGGCAGTCCAAAGGAGCGTATCCGATATGTCATTGAAAACAGCGGCTGCGTCCATGTTGTAACAGAGCGGCATCAGTCAGTGCCCGCGGAACAAACGCTGCAGGTTACATACATAGAAGACGCCGGGACGGAAGCGGACGGAAGCAATGTGCAATCCATTAATACGGCAGACGACCTCCTTTATATGATTTATACATCGGGAACGACAGGGAAACCGAAGGGTGTGCTGCTCGAACATAAAAATATGGCCAACCTGCTTTCTCACCAATTGACGAACACAGACATTGATTTTTGCACAAATGTGCTGCAGTACGCATCTGTGGCGTTTGACGTCTGCTATCAGGAGTTATTTTCAGTACTCTTGAGCGGCGGCACCCTTTGTATCGTGCCCGAATCAATCAAACGGGACGTTTCTCAGCTGTTTTCTTTTATTGATCAGCACAACACGGAAGTTGTGTTTTTCCCGACTGCGTTTGTCAAGATGCTTTTCAATGAAGAAGGTTATGCACATTCTTTTCCCCGCTGTGTGAAGCATGTTATTACGGCCGGGGAGCAGCTGACCGTTTCGCGTTTGTTCAGGCAGACGCTCCGTTTACACGGTATGCATCTGCATAATCATTACGGCCCGTCAGAAACTCATGTGGTTTCAACGTATACGATTTCTGCGGGAGATGACATACCTGAACATCCGCCGATCGGGAAACCGATCCATCATAACAAGATGTATATTTTCAGCAAAAATAGGCAGCTTCAGCCTCTCGGAATTGCGGGAGAATTGTATATTTCCGGGGCGAATACAGGAAGAGGCTATGTGAACAATCCGGCGCTGACCGAAGAGAAATTTTTGCCGGATCCGTTCAGAACGGACGCCGTCATGTACCGGACCGGAGATTTGGCAAGACTGCGTGCGGACGGCCAAATTGAATACATCGGCCGGACAGATGATCAAGTGAAGATCAGAGGGTACCGGATTGAACCGAAGGAAATTGAAACCGTCCTGGCAAATCATCATGCCGTGAAAGAAGCTGCCGTTCTGATTCAAACGAATGAATCGGGCGAAAATGAATTATGCGCCTACTGCAGCGTCTCTCAAGCGACTGATCCTTCTCAGCTGCGAAGTGATTTGGCTAAAGAGCTGCCTGATTATATGATTCCGGTCAAATGGGCTTTTGTTGACTCAATTCCGCTCACTGCGAACGGAAAAGTCGATCAGCGGGCCCTTCCGGAAGCTTCGGCGTACGCAGCGGGCCGTCAATATACAGCTCCCCGGAATGTGACGGAGCTGAAGCTTACCCGCATATGGGAAGAAGTGCTTCAAAGCGGCCCGATCGGCGTTCACGATCACTTTTTCGAGCTTGGCGGCCATTCATTAAAGGCGACGGCACTCGTTGCAAAAATAGCTAAAGAGTGCAGTGTGCAAATCCCGCTGAGCGATGTCTTCAGCCATCCGACTGTAGAAGAACTCGCCAAAATCATCAGTGAAGCAGAAGAGAACCCGTTCGCATCCATAGAAAAGACAGAAATGAAAGAAACATATCCTGTCTCATCCGCCCAAAAACGGATGTACGTCCTTCACCAGCTTGAAAATGGCGGTGTCAGCTATAACATTCCAGCCGTTTTAGAGGTGAAGGGGCCGTTTGACCGAGACAGGATGGAAGCCGTGTTCAAGGAACTGATCCGGCGGCATGAACCGCTCAGAACGTCCTTTGAAGAAAAAAACGGCCTGCCTGTGCAGAGGATTCATGATGACGTGCCGTTTGCATTTACAAAAGAACAATCAGCCGAAGCGTTTATCCGGCCGTTCCATCTCGGCAAAGCGCCCCTTTTCCGGGCGGGATTTGTCCAAATAGAAAAAGACCGGCATCTGCTTTTAGCTGACATGCATCATATTATTTCAGACGGCGTATCCGTCAATCTTTTGATACGTGAATTCAGTGAGCTGTATGCTGAGAGAAGTCTGCCGCCGTTACGGATTCAATACAAAGATTATGCCGTCTGGCAGCAATCATTTATGGCGGGCGCCGCATATCGGAAACAAGAGGAGTACTGGCTGAACCGGCTTGCCGGTGAGATTCCCGTGCTTGAATTGCCGGCTGATAAGCCGCGTCCCCCGGTGCGGAGCTTTTCCGGTGACCGGGTGTCATTTGTCATCAATGAAAAACATACAGCACAGTTGAAAAAGCTGGCGAAAGAAAACAAATGCACACTGTATATGACGCTGCTCGGTGTGTACACAGTTCTGTTAGCCCGTTTAAGCGGACAGGAAGATATGATCGTCGGGTCTCCGATTGCAGGAAGGCCACATGCCGACCTTGACGCCGTTCTGGGCATGTTTGTCAATACGCTTGCTTTCAGGACGCGTCCCGACGGAAGCATGACATTCAAAGAATATTTAAAGGAAATTCGCCAAACAGCGCTTGAGGCTTACGAACATCAGGATTACCCGTTAGAAGAGCTCGTCGATAAGCTCGGTGTGCCGCGGGACATGTCCCGAAATCCGCTGTTTGACACAACATTTGCGCTGCAGAATATGGAACAGCAGAAGCTTAGGGCAGCCGGACTTGAACTGCAGCCGGCAGACGTCAGCCTGCCGATTTCTAAATTTGACTTATCGCTGTACATCTCTGAAAACGCCGGTGAATTATACTGCCAGTTTGAATACAGCACCGATTTGTTTAAGAGAAAAACGATTCAAAAATGGGCGGGATTTTTTACGACACTTGCCGAAAACACCGCGGCTGATCCGGGCTTGGAATTAGACGATATTTCTGTTTTGACAGAAAAAGAAGAAGTGTCTCTGCTTCAAGATTTCAGCCCCTTTCAGAAAACAGCGTTTCCGCTTCATCAGTCTCTTCATGATCTGCTGGAACAGCAGGCGGAAAAAACGCCGGACCGTCCGGCAATTTTAACTGATGACATTTCGATTACGTATCAGGAACTGAACGAAAGGGCAAACGAGCTTGCGCATCAGCTGATCAAGCGCGGGATAAGGCTGGAGGATAAAACCGCCATTATGGGCCGGCGTTCTCCTGACATGCTGATCGGCATTTACGCTGTCTTAAAAGCAGGCGGTGCATATCTGCCGATTGATCCGGATTACCCGGAAGAGCGGATTCGCTTTTTACTGAAAGACAGCGGCGTGAAATTCTTACTGGCAGAACCAGAACTTTTCGCACCAGATCTTTTTGAGGGAGAAACGATCTCTCTGAAAAGCGGACAAACAGGAAACCCTGAAGCTGCGGCCAACCCTAACGTTCCGGTAAAACCTGATTCATTGGCTTATATCATCTATACATCCGGTTCTACGGGACGCCCAAAAGGCGTGCAGATTGAACATCGGTCAGCCGTAAACTTTTTATACTCACTGCAAACGCGTTATGGATTAAGTGATTCTGACATCATTTTGCATAAAACATCATACTCTTTCGACGCTTCGATTTGGGAGCTGTTTTGGTGGCCGATCGCGGGAGCTTCTGTTTTCCTCCTTCCGCAAGGCGGCGAGAAAGACCCTGAAATGATACTGAACGCATTGGAGAATAACCGCATAACGGCGGCTCATTTTGTGCCATCCATGCTTCATGCTTTCTTGGAATATATAAATTCCAGAAAACAGCCGATCAAAAAGACATGTTTAAAAAGGGTTTTTGCCGGCGGCGAACAATTGGGCCCGCACCTGGTTTCCCGTTTTTATGACCTTCTGCCGGGAACGGAATTGACAAATTCCTACGGTCCGACGGAAGCGACAGTAGAAGCGGCGTACTTTGATTTGCCGCAAGGAAAAGAATTTCACAATGTTCCGATCGGCATTTCCGGGCATAACATGCGGCTGTATATTTTAAATCAAAAGAAACGGCTTCTGCCGCCGGGCTGTATCGGAGAGCTGTACATCGCGGGGACA
>NZ_JANIFO010000021.1:0-13211 GCF_040259625.1 Bacillus sp. B1(2022) | reverse complement strand
GTCAGAGACAGCCCCTGTCTCCGCCTCACTTGTCAGAGCAGAAAGAGACACTTCTAGCGTTTCTCCGGAAAAACCGGAAACGGATAACCCCGGCTGTGCAAGCAGGAGACAAGCGCCGCAGTCATCGAGCATATAGCGCAGCCTGTCCTCAGGATACTCCGGGTCAAGCGGCACGTAGGCGCCGCCCGCTTTTAACACGGCAAGCACAGAAACCACCATCTCCGGCGAGCGTTCAGCGAGCACGCCGACCATGCTTTCTTTGCGGACGCCTTTTTGTCGGAGCCGAACGGCGAGCCTGTCTGTGTACTGGTCAAGCTCGGCGTACGTCAGCATACCGCCCGGAAAACGGAGCGCCGGACGATGCGGCGAAAGCGCGGCACGGCGGGTAAACAGCCCGTGAAGCGTCGGAGCCGGCGGTTCAACCGTTTCTGTACGGTTAAACGCATCCAGCATATTTCTGGCTTCACACGCATCAAGCAATGCGATCTCGGAGGCGCTCATTTCAGGGTCGGAAATGACTGACTTCATCATATGCCGTAAAAATGTTTCAATATTCTTCATAAAAACACGATCGTATATACCGGTATCAAAGTTTAAGCGGATATAAAGAGAATTTCCCGGAATCACCTTTATGCTGCATCCGTAGTTTGTGACTTCCTCCATCGTGAAATCTTCTACCGCAAAATCAAATGAACCTGCCTGACTCACATTTTCAATTTCACGCTGGGCCGGCACATTTTCAAACACGATAATGTGGTCAAACAGCGCTTGCTTCAAAGGGCTTTGCGCCTGAATGTCATACAGCGGATAATAGCTGTACGCTTCTGCTTGCAGCGTCTCCTGCTGCAAATGCCTGACGAGCTCCAGAAAAGAAAATGAACCGCTTTTCACCCGCACGGGAATCGTATTAATAAACAGGCCCACCATTTTTTCCACGCCTGCGAGATCCGACGGCCGGCCGGAAACGACAGAACCGAAAACGGCGTCATCACAGCGGCTGACACGCTGCAGCAACAGGCCCCACAGTGCCTGGAACACTGTATTCAGCGTTGCTCCCGCCCTTGCCGCAATGTTCTTCAGCTCATTTGTCTGCTCTTCAGAAATGGTGAAAACCGCCTGCTCAAGTTCGCCATTTGGTTCTGCAGATTTTTTCGGAAGAGACGCCGATTGCTCAAGATCGGCAAGTCTCGTTTTCCAAAAAATCTCGGCTTCTTTACGATCCTGCTTCATGAGCCATTTAATATACTTTCCATATGGCTGAACAGGCTCGAGAGACGGGAGCCGTCCGTCTCCGAGAGATTGATAGATCATCAGAAATTCCTTCATGACAATCCCGAAGCACCAGCCGTCCATGACGATATGATGATGGCTCCAGATACAAACATAGCGTTCGGACGCTTTTTTCAAAATGGAGACTCTCATGAGAGGGTCTGACTGCAAATCAAAGCCTTTATCTTTATCTTCTTTTCTGAATCGGTCGGCATATTTATCTTGTGCCTTCTCGTCCAAATGAGAAATATCATGAAACTGAACGCGGCTCGGCCTGTTTTTCAACACGACTTGGCGGGGCTTCGCCACATTCTTATGAATAAATGTCGTACGGAAAATATCGTATCGTTCAAAAACAGCATCTATACTTTTTTGGAATCGTTCCCGGTCAAGCTGTCCGCTGATCGTAAACACCGCTTGTTCGAAGTAGGCTCTTGAGTCATGATCCAACAGAGAATGAAAAAGCATGCCCTCCTGCATAAAAGATAAAGGATATATATCTTGTATTTCCGGTTGCTGCCCCATTGCGCCACTCCTTTTCTATAGTTTGTTGACGGCTCCCATAATGTCACTCAGATCTTCCAGCGTTAACTCCTCGTCACTGAAATCAGCGGCGCTCCATTCACGCTCCTCTTTGCCTGTGCAATGCGAGATGATCTGCTTGAGAAAGGCATGAAAATATCCCGTCAAAACTTCAATCGTTTCTTTTTGATACTGAAAACGGTTGTACACGACATGCATGCTGAGACATTCCGACGATACGGAGCCGCTGATATCAAGTGTGTACGGACGTTCCCAGTCTGGGCTGACTTCATTTCCCGCTTTTACGGGAGAAACACCAAAGCCGCTGGAACGGATTTCACGGTCAAACTGTCCCAGATAGTTAAAACTGATTTCAGGAGAATCGGATTCCGTCTCTTCCCAGAGTTTGCTTATATATTTCAGCACTCCGTATCCCGCTCCTTTATGCGGAATGCGGCGCATCATGTCTTTTGTCCGCTTAATGTGATAGCCAAGCCGCTCGCCGTCATCAGCCTGATCTTGAAAACTTGCGTCAACCAATACCGGATAAATTGACGTAAACCAACCGACGGTTCTGCTGATATCAAGATGCTCCAAGTGCTCTTCCC
Organism: Bacillus sp. B1(2022); assembly: GCF_040259625.1. Taxonomy (NCBI): domain Bacteria; kingdom Bacillati; phylum Bacillota; class Bacilli; order Caryophanales; family Bacillaceae; genus Bacillus; species Bacillus sp. B1(2022). The sequence continues at coordinate 10,812 of NZ_JANIFO010000021.1, read as the reverse complement.
TTCCGTGGCCTTCCATGCTGATTTTGAATGTCTCGTTTCCGGTCCATCTGTTCAGCGCAAGGCTTAACGCGGCAAGCAATAATTCACCCGTCTCTGTTGTGTATGCTCTGTTCGCTTCCGTTAACAGCTGCTCAGTCTCCTGTTTCGTCAATGTAACGGTCATCACATCTGTATCTTTCAGAAGATTGGAAGAGATGCGGGCATCTTTCGGAAGCGGTTCGACCGCCATTTTTTCTCTTTCGGACCAGTAGTCTGCTTCCTGTAACAGCCGGCGGCTTTTTGCATAATCAGAGATTTGCTTCGCGTAAGTCTGATAGGAATCGGTTTTTGCCGGAAGCGCGGTTTCTTTTCCTGCGAGCGCCTGCCTGTAGCACGCGGTGAGATCTTCAAATAAAATCCGCCATGATACACCGTCAATGACAAGGTGATGAATGGAAAGCAGCAGATGATCGCCATCGTTAGCGTGAAATAATCCGACAGCTACGAGCGGCCCCGTCTCCAGCCGAATGGAAGTTTGAATACGGGCGGCCGCCTGTTCAATTGCGGCGTGCTCCTCTTGTAATGACCCTTTCCCTCTCACGTCATGCGTTTCAAACGTAAAGAGTTCTTCTTCAGAAAGGTTTTCCACTCTGTTGTATTGAGTCACCGATCCGTTTTGCGTGCCGCATACGATCCGTAATGCGTCATGATGAACCGCAAGCTGTGCCAGCGCTTTTCTCATAGCAGATTCATTGATTCTGTCCGCACTGCGGAGCATAACCGACTGATTAAAATGATCATGCGGCAATGATTGCGACAAGAACCAGTGCTGGATCGGCGTCAGCGGCACGTCTCCCGTGACGGGAGCCTGATCAATCACGCGGCGGACTTTACGGAGCCGCATCGATACTTCTCCCAGTGTCTGATGCTCGAACAGCTCGCGGACGGTCGTTTCATAGCCCTGCTGTTTCAGCCTCGCACATACTTGCAGCGCTTTAATCGAATCCCCGCCGAGATGGAAGAAATGAGCATTGGGACCGAGGCCTTCAACACCTAAGAGTTCTTCCCAAATGTCAGCCATCATTTCTTCAGTTTCATTTCTCAGGCTGATATCATCTCCATGGCTATCATTTAATTCAGGCTGCGGGAGCGCCTTCTCGTCCAGCTTCCCATTCGCCGTCAGAGGCAGTTCATCAAGCTCTATCAAGCGGGCGGGAATCATATATTCCGGCAGAAAAGCTCTGAGAGAGGCCTGAATTTCTGCTTCTTTTATCTTTTCGTTCCCGTGTAAGACCGCGTATGCGTAAATGGAGTGCTGACCGTGCTGATCAGCACGTGTGATCACGGCGGCCTCTTTCACGGAGGAAAGCTCTTGCAGCGCTGATTTAATTTCTCCCAGCTCAATTCTGTGGCCTCTGACTTTTACTTGCGCATCTTTCCGCCCGACATATTCCAGTTCGCCATTTAAGAGCCTTTTGGCGATATCACCCGTCCGGTAGAGCCGCATGCCGGAAACGTGCGGATTCGTGATGAAACGGGAGGCGGTTAAATCATCCCTGTTTACATATCCCCTCGCGACGCCTTCCCCGCCGATATAAAGCTCACCGGGAATTCCGATCGGCTGCGGATTCATATAGGCGTCCATAACAAAAGCATGAAGAGTTTCCAGCGGTCTGCCGATATTGCTTTTGTTTCTCTCAATATCATCCATATTCAGTTTTTTGCATGTGACGTGAACCGTGGTTTCCGTAATACCGTACATATTAACAAGCTCCATCTCCGGGTACTTCTCTTTCCAGCTTTTCAGCATGCCGGGCTGAAGCGCTTCTCCGCCGAAAATGACATATCGAAGCTTCAGCTTGTCCGTATGCCCGGCCTCTTCATGAATGAGTCCGGAAAAAGCCGTCGGCGTTTGGTTCAGCACCGTTACGCCTTCACTTTGCAGCAGCTGCCGGTACAAATGCGGATCACGGGCTGTGTCTTTCGGCACGATAACTACCTTTCCGCCGTATAAGAGCGCGCCGAATATTTCCCAGACAGAAAAATCAAAGCAATAGGAATGGAACAGCGTCCAGACGTCTTCAGAGCCGAAATCAAACGGCAGTCCTTTATGTGTGATAAGGCTGATGACATTGCGGTGTTCCGTCATAACGCCTTTCGGTTTTCCGGTTGTGCCCGATGTATAAATCACGTAAGCCGGCTGTTCAGGCGTTATCATTTCTTTCGTTCTGTCTGCTGAAACGGATTCAGGCTTATCGATGTATAAAACCGGCAGCCCGTCCATTCCGGATATCCCAAGACCCGATTGCGTCAACAGAACACGCGCGCCGCTGTCAGTCAGCATAAATGAAATCCGCTCGTCCGGATAGTCAGGATCAATCGGCAGATAAGCTCCTCCCGCTTTTAAAATACCGAGAATCCCAATCAGCATATCCGGAGATCGTTCGGTCATAATTCCGACAATCTGTCCGGAGCGGATGCCGTTTTCCGACAGCATATCGGCGATTCGATCCGCCTTTTCATTGAGCTCGCGGTAGGTGAGACGCTCATCAGACATGACGGCTGCAATTTGATCCGGCATTTTTTCCGCCTGTGCTTCAAATAAACTGACAATCGTTTCATGCCTCGGATACTCCGCCGTTTGATTTTCCGCTTGAAGAAGCATCTGCCGCTCGTTTATGCCCAGCAAATGAATGTCAGACAGCTTCCGCTCATCATCCGATGCGATTTGTCCTAAAAGCTCTTTAAAATGATCGGCCCACCGTTCAATCGTATCCTTTTCAAACAACGCGGTACTGTATTCAAAATGAAAATCCAGTGAGCCATCCGGCCGTTCCTCGGCATGAAGCGTCAAGTCGAATTTTGAAATGTCATGCTTCACTGCATGTGAAGAAACGGATAAGCCCGGAAGGTTCACTTCGAAATCATCACTGTTTTGCAAAACGAGCATGGCATCAAACAGCGGATTGCGATTGACTTCCCGGTGTGTATCAAGCTTTTGGGCAAGTTCTTCAAACGGGAAGTCCTGATGTTCGGCCGCGCCGAGGGCGAGCATTTTCACCTCTTCTAAATAAGCGCGGAATGTCTTATCCCCTTTCGGCCTGCTTCTCATTGCCACGGTATTTACAAACATGCCGATGACCCCGTCAAGCTCAGCGCGGCTTCTGCCGGCCGCAGGTGAACCGACGACAATGTCTTCCTGCCCGCTCAATTTAGAAAGGAACAAGGAGTAGCTTGCCAAAAGAATCATATACAGCGTCGAACCCGTCTCATCCATGAGCCAGCGCAAATTCTCCGCCGTTTCCTTTTGAAGGCGCGTTCGAACCGCGGACCCGCTGAAATCAGGAAGCTGCGGGCGCTTTTTATCGAGCGGCAGATCAAGTACGGGAATGTTTTCCCCGATCGTCTCCAGCCAATAACGCTCATGTCTTTTGAATTCTTCAGCGGCAAACCGCTCATGCTGCCAGACGGAAAAATCTTTGTACTGGAGTTTTAACGGCCGCAGCTCTTTTCCTCTGTACAAATCCGTCAATTCTTGAATCAGAACGCTCATTGACACACCGTCTGCGATAAGATGATGCATATCAAGCAGCAGAAAATGACGTTCTTCAGTAACTTTGGCTAAAGTCACTCTCAAAAGCGGCGCTTTTTCCACGTCAAACGGTTTGACGAAAGTTTCCATCACCTCTTGAAGAAGGTTCCCGGATGGCATGTGAATCTCTGTGAGGTCAAGATCGACATGTGCATGTATTTGCTGCATCGGCTCCCCGTTTCGTAAAACAAATGAAGTGCGTAACGCTTCATGCCTTTGTAACAGCGCTGAAAAGGCTTCGTGCAGGCGATCCCGGTTGAGTCTGCCGCTCAGTTCCAGACAAGCGGGCATATGATAGCCCGTACTGTCCGCTGCAAGCTGATGAAGGGCATAGAGCCTTTTTTGCGCAAAAGATAGCGGGTACAAGTCCTTTGCCACAGCAGGCGTGATTTCTGCATATTCTCCTCTTTTCCTCTGTTCAAGGAAGCGGGCCATGCTCTCGATGGTCGGATGTTCAAAAACATGGCGGACGGCAAGTTCAATTTGCAGCCGTTTATGTATGTTTGAAACAAGCGACGCGGCTTTCAGCGACTGTCCGCCGATTTGGAAGAAATCATCTCTCATACTGATGTGTTCCCGTTTCAGCACTTCTTGCCAAATAGACAGCAGCTCAGTCTCAAGCATTGTGCGCGGAGCTTGATAATCACCGGTTCTCCCGGCTTCTTTCGGCTCAGGAAGTGCGGCCCGATCAAGTTTTCCGCTCACAGACAGCGGCATTTCCGTTAATTTGGTAAAGCTTCCCGGTATCATATAAGCAGGTAATCTCCCGGCCAATTCGGCATGAGGGTCAAATGTCACACCCGCGTTTTCCAGTACGACATAAGCTGCAAGCTCCTGTTCCCCGTCCGCCGTTTTGCGCACGGTGACTGCCGCCTCTTTTACCCCGGACAGACTTCTGAGTGCCGTTTCGATTTCTCCTAATTCAATTCTGTAACCTCTTACCTTCACCTGATCGTCAAAGCGTCCCATGTATTCAATCGTTCCATCCGGTAAAAATCGGGCTGCATCTCCCGTTCTGTAAAGCCGTTCACCTTCACGAAACGGATGAGGGGTAAAGACTTTGTCCGTCAGCTCTTTTTGCTGAAAATATCCGTCCGCCAGACCTTTTCCGGAAATACACAGTTCACCGACGGCTCCGACCGGCTGCAGCCGATCTCCGTGCATCATATAGACAGAAGTGTTGGCAATCGGGCGCCCGATCGTAATCCGGCTGCTTTTTTGCAGGTTGCGCAGAATCGTCGTGGCCACACTGTTTTCCGTCGGGCCGTATTCATTCAGCAGCTCGGCATTCGGGCATATGCCGCGGCTCGCTTCCACGATATCAGGAGTGGCCGCTTCCCCGGCAAATGTCACCACCCGAAGCGTCTGCGCATCCTTTTTCGTCAGCGAATCAAGCAGAACGCGATACAGAGACGGAACGATCAGAAGATGGCTCACTCCGTGTCGGGTGATTTTCTGTTTTATTGAAAGGACGTCTTTCGCATCATCTTCATCAGTTAACAATACACAGGCGCCCGACAGAAGCGGAGTGAAAAGACTCGTTAATGACCCGTCAAATACGTATGAAAAAAGATGAAGCGCTATGTCCCCTTCTGTCATCCCGTATTCTTCACGCCGCCATTGCAATGTATTGCTGATCGCTTTGTGTTGTACAAGCACCCCTTTCGGCCGGCCTGTCGTTCCGGAGGTGTAAATGACATACGCCCAATTTCCGCTGTCAGATACCGGCGGAAGCGGTGAAGTCTGCTGGGAAACCGTTTCCTCCATGATGACGACGCTGCCCTTGAAATGCGGCGGAATGAGGGGGAGCAGGTCTTTTTCAGTCACGAGCAGTGAGGCTTCACTGTCTCTCAGTAAAAATGAAATCCGTTCAGGCGGGAATTCCGCATCAATCGGCATATAGGCGCTGCCCGACTTCCAAATTCCGAGCAGAGCGGCAACCGTACTCATTGATCGGCGCAGCATAACAGCGGTGATCTGGTCGGGGCGTGCGCCTTTTTCCCTTAACGCATGCGCAATCTGATTCGCCCGCTGATTTAATTTCTTGTAGCTCCAGCTTACCCCGTTATATCTCAACGCCTCTTGGTCAGGCGTTTTTGCCGCCTGTTCTTCAAACAGCCCATGAACGGTTGTCTCAGGGTACGGACGGTCCGTTTCGTTAAACGAATGAATCAAGGCTTCTTCCTCTGGAGGCACGAGACTGATGCTTGATAAAAGCCTGTCCGGATCTTCCGTTACACAGGAGATGACCTCCAGAATATGCCCTTTGATCCGTTTCATGTCTTCCCGATCGTAGATGCCCGCATTGTAGCTGAATTTCACATAAAACTCTTCTCCCGGAACGATGACGACGTTAAGATCGTAATTGGTTTCTTCCGCCATCGAAAAGTTTTCAAGGGAGAGCGCACTGCTTTCCGTTTGTTTCCAGCCGTTTACCGCAGTCTGCATCTGAACCGGATAATTCTCAAAAACCAGGATGTGGTTCAAGAGATCTTTTTGCAGGCCGCTCTCGTTTTGGATGTCATAAAGCGGATAATAGCTGTGCTCTTCCGCAGCGAGTGACTCTTTTTGCACCTTTTTGAGAAGAGAAGAAAAAGTCATATCCCCAGCCGCGCGCACCCTTACCGGCACGGTATTGATAAACAGTCCGGCCATGGATTCGATGCCGGCGATAGCTGACGGTCTGCCGGAAACAACTGAACCGAATACCGCATCTTCAGTGCCGTTGTAACGGTGGAGAAGCAGTCCCCAAATGCTCGTAAATAAAGTATTCAGCGTGACCCCGGTGCTTCGGGCAATGTCTGTCAGTTTTTGCACGGTTTCAGACTCAAGGGAAAATTGAAAATGCTCAGATGCATAACCGTTTTGCGCCGGCTTATTCTTCGTTTGCGGAACGGAAACGACTTCTCCGTAATCTTCCAAGCAGCGCGACCAGAACGCTGACGTTTCTTCTTTATTCCGGCTTCGGAGCCATTTGATATAAGAACTGTAAGGAGCCGGACTGCTGAGGTTTACAGGCCGCCCGTTTCGGATCGCATAATACATGCTGAAGAAATCTTTCAGCACAATGCCCAAGCTCCAGCCGTCCATCATAATGTGATGGTGAGTCCAAACGCATGTATGGCGGTTTTCTCCCGTTTGAAAAAGAGTCAGGCGCATTAAGGGGCCTTTTTGCAGATCAAAGCCCTTATTCCGGTCGGTTTCCTTGAATTCCTTAATGATGCTTTGCTGCCGTTCTTCCGAATAGTCTGAAATGTTCTCAGTCTGTACGGCTGTGTCACGGAGTGAAAGGACAACCTGCTGCGGTCCTTCAAGGTCAGGCACTTCTTTTATGAAAATCGTTCTGAAAATATCATAACGGCTGACAAGCATATCCAGACTTTTTTGGAATGTATCAATGCATAAATCCCCGCTGACTGTAAACGAAATCTGCTCGACATATGCGTTTGATCCGGAATCCAGAAGCGAATGAAACAGCATGCCTTCCTGCATATATGATAAAGGGTAAATATCTTGAATTTCTGTCGCTTGTGTCACGAATGCCACACACCTTTTTATGAAATTAAAGTCCTTTTACGAGATCTTCAATGCTTGATAGTGCTTGAGCGGTCAATTCTGTATGGCTGTAATCCGTTAATGTTTTTTCCCGCTCTTTCTTGCCGGAACAGTGGGCGATGATGTCCTCGATGTGAGTATGGAAACGATTCATGAAGACCTCGATTGCCCCCGGTGCAAATACATCGGTATAAACGGCTTTTACCTCCAGTTGCCCGGCCGCCACCATCGCGTTAATATCCAGATCAAACTCGCGGATGCGCCCGGCCGCTATATCATGCTGCGGCTTGAACGGTGACATCTTCAGCGTTCCCTCAAGACCGTCAAACGCACCGAGATAGTTAAAGCTTATTTCTGGGTCTTTATAAAGAATGTTTCGCGAATATCTCAGCAGCCCGTAGCCGGTTCCGTGATGAGGAACCCTTCTCATCATGTCTTTTACCGTCTTTATGCGGTGAGCGGTTTTTTCGCCTGAGCCGCCCGGCACTCTCATATCCAAAAGCACCGGGTAAACAGATGTAAACCATCCTGCCGTTCTTGACATATCAATGTCAGGCATATGCCCCTGGCGCCCGTGCCCCTCAGTGCTGATAAGGATCTGTTCAGAACCCGTCCACTCATGAAGCGCCATTCCAAGCGCCGTTAAAAGCAATTCATGAACATCCGTTCCGTATGCCTGCTGTGTTTCCAACAGCAGCTGTTTCGTGACTTCGCTGCTTAATATCCACGATGCCGTGCGCGCGTTTTCCTGCAATCGTCCGGCGTTTTCATCAGTTATTTTCGGCAGCGGCGCTGTTTCACTAGACATCACGCTGTCCCAGTATGCGGCTTCCTCCAGCAATGCTTTGCTTTTGGAAATGTCAAAAAGCTCTTCGGCATACTTTATATAAGAATCGCTTTTCGGCGGCAGTTTGATTTGTTTGCCGTCCAATGCCTGCTGATAAGCTGTCTGCAGATCTTCAAGCAATATCCTCCATGACACGCCGTCCACGATAAGATGATGAATCGTTATAAGAAGATGGTCGGCTTCCTTCTGCCGGAACACTCCGAGATGAAGCAGAGGCCCTTGATCAAGACGCATAGCCTGCTGTATTTCTTTTTCCTCAGCGGCTATCCGTTTTTCGGGCTGAGTTTCTTCTGAAATATCTATGACGTTAAGCGTAAAGATTTCTTCATACTGCTTTGTGATTCCGCGATTATATTGAACCGTTTCCCCATGCTCATTTTCAGTGAAAGTCATTCGCAGCGCATCATGATGTTCTGTCAGCGCGCAAACCGCCTGATACAGCGCATCTATTTCGAGGCTGTCTTCACTGCACAGCATGACCGCTTGGTTATAATGAAGCTCAAACGCACCCGGCTCCTCAAAAAATCTCTGCTGGATCGGTGTCAGCGGAGCGCTTCCTTCTATCGGCCCCTGATCAGCCATTGCAACAGCCGGCATGAGGTGCTTCGCGAGTTCTGCAATCGTCGGGAACTGAAACAAATCGCGGATCGACATGTTCCAGCCTTCTCCCGCGAGTCGGGCTGACACTTGAAGCGCCTTAATGGAATCTCCCCCAAGCTCAAAGAAAGAGTGATGAATTCCCGCTTTCTGAACATGAAGCACATCTTCCCAAATCCGGCATAACATCTCCTGTTTTTCATCGCCGGGCGCGACAAATGCCTGTGTTGAATGTATCTCTTCTGCCGGCAGTGCCGATTTATCAAGTTTGCCGTTCAGTGTCAGGGGCATGCTGTCTAAACCGATAATATGAGACGGCATCATATAAGCCGGGAGCTCCTGCATAAGAGACTGGCGAAGTGATGAGATATCGGCCTCTTTAGGAACGATGTATGCCGCTAATCGGGCTTGTCCTTCAGCATCTTTCATCACGGTAACAGCCGCTTCTTTGACTTGATCGTGTTTCAAAAGCACACTTTCAATTTCTCCCGTCTCAATTCTGTAGCCTCTGATTTTTACCTGCTTATCAATCCGCCCTTGAAAACGAAGAGTACCATCCGGCAGCCAGCAAGCCTGATCTCCGGTTCTGTAAAGCGTTTCTCCCGTTTGTAACGGGTCACTGAATGCGTCCTCTGTCAGCTCAGGCTGTCCCCAATATCCTTTTGCGACGCCGGCGCCCCCGATATACAGCTCTCCGAAAACGCCGATCGGCTGGACCTGTTTGTCTTTGTTTAAGACGTACATTTGCACATTCGGAAGCGGAACACCGATCGGCACATCATCTTCCCGCGGCTCTTCGCTCATTTCGGCTTCATAATACGAAGAATCAATTGTCGCTTCTGTTACACCGTAGCTGTTAATGATCCGCATTTCTTTTCCGAAGCGTTCATGAAGCGTATAAAAATCCTGCGACTTGATCATATCTGAACCCAGTACAAGTATTTTTACACTTTGCAGCGCGAGGTTCCGGCGATATATATATTCCATAAACGGAACAATCAGCGCGGGTGTCGACTCCATAAACGTGATACGGTGCTGATCAATGAGCTGATAAAGCTGTTGTGGCTCAAGCCGGACGTCATCCGGACAAATGACAAGCGTTCCCCCGTTTAGCAGGGCGCGTGCAAGATCCCCTGAAAATACATCAAATGAGAAACTCGCCATCTGCAGCACTCTGACCGGTATAAGATCAAGCTCATAAATCCTGCGCCATGCAAGTGCTGCATGCGTAAAGCTGCGATTTCTGACTTCGACTCCCTTCGGCGTTCCCGTTGTTCCCGAAGTATATATGATATATGCAGTATCATCCGGTGACGCTGCCGGCTGAATATTCTTTGCACAAATATCGTATTGATCTTCATGATCAAGCTGAATGAGAAATAAATTGTTATCCGTCAGCTGTGAAGCAAGTTCTTTGTATTCTGACTGCACCATCAAGACGGATGCCGCGCTGTCTTTTAATAAATAGCGAATCCGTTCCTCGGGATAATGGGAGTCAACCGGTATATACGCCCCTCCCGATTTCATGACGGCAAGAACACTGACGATCGCTTCAATCGAACGGTTTGCCAATATAGCTGCTCTTTTTCCCGGACCGAATCCATTTTTGTGTAATGTTCGCGCAAGCCGATTTGCCCGCTCATTAAGCTGCAAATAGCTGATCTGTTGTGCTCCTTCAATAACAGCGGTCTGATGAGGCCTTTCTTCTGCTTTCTCTTCAAACAACTGGTGAAACAGTTTGTGTTTTTGCATGAATTCGGTTTGTGTGTTATTAAACTCAATCAGTAACTTTTGTTTTTCTTCTTCATCCAAAATGTCAGCTTTCGATAGTGTGACTTCCGGTTCGGCGGCAACATGGCGCAAGAGATTCAGTAAGTGGCCCATCCAGCGTTCAATCGTTTCTTTCATAAAAAGCTCGGTGCTGAATTCCATTTCAAAGCGGATGTTTCCATCGGATTCAGCCGCTGATAAGGTCAGGTCAAAACTTGATACATCATGTTCGGTATGCTCTGATCGCGACGCTTTCAGACCGGCCAGATTTATCTCCTCTCGCTCCATATTCTGAAGAATAAACATCGCATCAAACAGCGGATTGCGGCTCATGTCCCGCTGCACACCGAGCCGTTCCACAAGCTCTTCAAACGGATAGTCCTGATGCTCATACGCCTCAAGCGCGGCCTGGCGGACTTCCGCCAAGTAATCGGTAAACCGTTTGTCTCCTTTCGGCTCCGTTCTGATGGCC
>NZ_JANIFO010000020.1:0-16648 GCF_040259625.1 Bacillus sp. B1(2022) | reverse complement strand
TATCATTACGGTAAAGGCAGCTCATCATGAGCTGCCTTTTTTGTTTATAAGTATTGCTTCAGGAAATTAGAAACGTAATACGGAAATTTTCGTTCCGTGACCTCTAAGAACCGGCGGATCATCACATAATCATCACTGACATGCTGTGTCAGCAGTTCATACCACCACTCCGTTTCATATCTCGCAATCATCCCGATATTGTAGAGGACCAAATAATGAATAATCATTTCCGGAAGATGGAGGAAGTGATCACGCTGAGAGGGAATATAATATTGATTTTTCTCCAAGTGAAACAATAAATTTGGCGAAGACCAAGGTTCTCTGTCTATCGGGTCAGCCTCAAAAACCAAGTGGTTATGGTCTTTCCTCAGAAAAGACCACTTCAAATGATGGCTGATATATTCAGCAAAGCGGGAATCAGACATATTGTAATGAATTACCGCATGCTCAGGCACTGAAATAAGGTCATCTTTGAGCTCTACTCGGGTCAGCCAATTCTTTTTCTCTTGGAAGTAAAAGACAGTATGCAATTCAGGTATGGCTGTCAGCAATTTCTTCATTGTGTACCGTTCTTCCTCAAGACCAGCTATCCCGAATAAGTGCTTCATTACATGAATACATAAGCCATTGCGCTGCACCTTCACTTCATCATCCCTAAAGGAGTAATTTTGCTTTTTGCGTTTCCGGGCAGTCACGCCATGCGCGAGTACTGAGGCATGGCTTGGATAGCTTGGATCTGTGGTCAGAAGGCAGGCTTTCAGCAATTGTGACATCCCGTAAAACAACAGAATAGGCTTAATTTCTAAAGGGGAAAGAGATGCCTGCTTATAAAAGGACTCGGCGTGTTTGATAAAGAATATGAAGCGCTCACTGTTCTTAAACGCATATCTTTTTGGTTCTTCCATACCGCTTTCTGTATAGACTTTGTTTAGAAATTTCTGGGAAGATTCTACGGAATAAAATAATGATAACTCTTTCCACTCATGATCTCTCATATGTATTTTTAAACCCTTTCCTTTATCTAAATATTTCAACTCTTTTTCGCTTCCTTGACATGCTGTTTTCTAGTTGATAATCTACATATAATATTTTGCCGAAAAGAGGGGGATTTACTAATGTGGGAAAGTAAATTTTCAAAAGAAGGCCTAACGTTCGATGATGTACTGCTCGTACCGGCTCAATCAGACGTACTTCCGCGTGATGTGGATTTATCTGTTGAACTGACAAAGACGTTAAAGCTTAACATTCCTGTCATCAGTGCGGGAATGGATACAGTAACAGAATCAGCTATGGCGATTGCGATGGCCAGACAGGGCGGCTTGGGCATTATCCATAAAAACATGTCCATCGAACAGCAGGCTGAACATGTTGACAAAGTCAAACGTTCTGAACGGGGCGTTATTACAAATCCCTTCTTTTTAACACCTGATCATCAAGTATTCGATGCGGAGCATTTGATGGGGAAATACAGAATTTCCGGTGTTCCGATCGTAGATAATAAAGACGATCAAAAGCTTGTCGGTATCATTACAAACCGTGATCTTCGCTTTATCTCTGATTATTCAATGAAAATCAGTGATGTCATGACAAAAGAAGAGCTGGTTACGGCTTCTGTGGGAACCACATTAGACGAAGCAGAAAAAATCTTACAGAAACATAAAATTGAAAAACTTCCGTTAGTGGATGACCAAAACAAATTAAAAGGTCTTATCACGATCAAAGATATTGAAAAGGTTATCGAATTTCCGAATTCATCTAAAGATGAACACGGACGCCTTATTGTCGGCGCTGCGGTAGGCGTGACAGGCGATACAATGACACGCGTCAGCAAGCTTGTTGAAGCGAATGTCGACGTTATCGTGGTTGATACGGCTCACGGACATTCCAGAGGCGTACTGAACACAGTTGCGAAAATCCGTGAAACATATCCTGAACTGAACATTATCGCAGGAAATGTTGCAACGGCTGAAGCGACAAAAGCTCTGATTGAAGCCGGAGCAAATATTGTCAAAGTGGGAATCGGACCTGGTTCTATCTGTACGACACGCGTCGTTGCAGGTGTAGGCGTACCGCAGATCACTGCCATTTATGATTGTGCCACTGAAGCGAGAAAACACGGTGCGACAATTATCGCAGACGGCGGTATTAAATTCTCCGGAGATATTACGAAAGCGTTGGCTTCAGGCGGACATGCCGTAATGCTCGGAAGCCTGCTTGCCGGTACTTCAGAAAGCCCGGGAGAGACTGAAATCTATCAAGGCAGAAGATTTAAAGTGTATCGGGGTATGGGTTCTGTCGCTGCCATGGAAAAAGGCAGTAAAGACCGATATTTCCAAGAAGAAAATAAGAAATTCGTCCCTGAAGGTATCGAAGGACGGACTCCGTACAAAGGTCCTGTAGAAGAAACAGTGTATCAGCTTGTCGGCGGTCTTCGTTCAGGTATGGGATATTGCGGTTCAAAAGACTTGCGCGCTTTAAGAGAAGAGGCTCAATTCATCCGCATGACAGGTGCCGGACTTCGCGAAAGTCATCCGCATGATGTCCAAATTACGAAAGAATCACCAAACTACACAATCTCATAATTGTTACAAATAAAAAACATTTGACAGGGTCGCTGACTCTGTCTATTTTTTTTATATCGAGTGTGATAAAATTTATACTGTTGTGTTTTGAATTTGAATATGTCCTTAACGGCTTAATTATAGATTTAAAATGAATGACGGAGGTCGTAAGATTGAACATCACGAAATGGAAACAGCTGTTGGTGTCATTAGTGGTACTGGCACTGGCCGCAACTTGCTTTGTTCCAATGTCTAAAGCGGAGGCAGCCGGCAATGACCCGATTGATGTCAACGCATCAGCTGCGATAATGATTGAGGCTTCATCGGGAAAAATTTTATACAGTAAAAATGCAGACAAAAGACTGCCGATTGCCAGCATGACAAAAATGATGACTGAATATCTGCTTCTGGAAGCCATTAAAGAAGGAAAAGTGAAATGGGATCAAACGTATACTCCTGATGATTATGTCTATGAAATTTCTCAAGACAACAGTTTATCAAACGTCCCCCTTCGAAAAGACGGCAAATACACGGTTAAAGAACTGTATCAGGCCATGGCGATTTACTCTGCCAACGGAGCCGCGATTGCAGTTGCCGAAATTCTTGCCGGAACTGAAACGAAATTTGTCGCTGAAATGAATGCGAAAGCTAAAGAATTAGGCATGACAAACTATGATTTTAAAAATGCCACAGGGCTTGTGAATGAAGACCTTCACGGCAAGCAGCCGCAAGGAGAAGGCGTTAAAGAAGAAAGTGAAGTTTCTGCTAAAGACATGGCGCTTCTTGCAGACCGCCTGATCACTGATTATCCGGAAGTTCTCAAAACAACAAGCATCGCTAAGACGAAATTCAGAGCCGGCACTGATGATGAAATGGACATGCCGAACTGGAACTTCATGTTAAAAGGTCTTGTTTCTGAATACCCTGGCGTTGACGGCTTAAAAACGGGTTCTACTGATTCTGCGGGATCTTGTTTTACAAGCACAGCACAGCGGAACGGAATGCGGGTCATCACCGTTGTATTAAACGCAAAAGGCAACCTGCATACCGGACGTTTTGATGAAACGAAAAAAATGCTCGATTACGCATTTAACAGCAATTTCTCAATGAAAGATCTTTACCCTGAAGGCTCTCAAGTAAAAGGGCACAAAACGATTGACGTTGAAAAAGGGAAAGACAAGCAAGTCGATATTGTTACTGACAAGGCGCTTTCTATTCCTGTGAAAAGCGGGGATGAAAAGAACTATAAAGCCGAAGTGACTTTAGATAAAAAAGAAATCACGGCTCCTGTGAAAAAGGGAACGAAAGTCGGAACGCTGACAGTTACATACAAAGGCAGTGACAAAGACTATGGCTTCCTCAAATCCAAAGAGTTCAGCGTGAATCTTGTAACGAAAAATGATGTAGATAAAGCAAACTGGTTTGTTCAGATGATGCGCGGCATCGGCGGATTCTTCTCCGGTATCTGGAACAGCGCCGTTGACACGGTAACAGGCTGGTTTTAAGAAATAAGAAAGAGCTCTGATGAAAGTTAGGGCTCTTTTGCTTAATATACTGAAAAAACCAAATTATTAGTAAAAAAATGATATCTATCTTATTCATCTCGCTGTAAAATAAGAATACCCATATGAAATATTGTATTTCTGGGATACAATAAGAGATAGAAATTATCTAACTATACATTGACTAGGGGGACCAAATAATGGCTCAAACAGGTACTGATCGTGTAAAACGCGGCATGGCGGAAATGCAAAAAGGCGGCGTCATCATGGACGTTGTAAATGCTGAACAAGCGAAGATTGCGGAAGAGGCGGGAGCTGTTGCCGTAATGGCGTTAGAACGCGTTCCGGCTGATATTCGCGCTGCCGGCGGTGTTGCCCGCATGGCTGATCCGACAATCGTTGAAGAAGTAATGAATGCTGTATCCATTCCCGTAATGGCAAAAGCGCGTATCGGACATATCGTTGAAGCGCGTGTCCTTGAAGCAATGGGAGTAGATTACATCGATGAAAGTGAAGTTCTGACTCCGGCTGACGAAGAATTTCATTTAAATAAAAACGAATATACAGTCCCGTTCGTATGCGGCTGCCGTGATCTCGGCGAAGCAACGCGCCGTATCGCCGAAGGAGCTTCCATGCTTCGTACAAAAGGCGAACCGGGAACAGGAAACATTGTGGAAGCTGTCCGCCATATGAGAAAAGTAAACGCGCAAGTGCGCAAAGTTGTTGCGATGAGCGATGATGAGCTGATGACTGAAGCTAAAAACCTCGGCGCTCCTTATGAACTGCTTCTTCAAATCAAGCGTGACGGCAAACTGCCTGTAGTGAACTTTGCTGCCGGCGGAGTAGCGACGCCTGCTGACGCGGCATTGATGATGCAGCTTGGCGCTGACGGCGTATTTGTCGGTTCAGGTATTTTCAAATCAGACAACCCTGCTAAATTCGCCAAAGCAATTGTTGAAGCAACGACTCATTACACAGACTACAAACTGATCGCTGAGCTTTCTAAAGAATTAGGCACAGCAATGAAAGGAATCGAAATCTCAAATCTATTGCCGGAACAGCGTATGCAAGAACGCGGCTGGTAAAACCATAGGAGAGCTGGAAGCATGTTAACAATTGGTGTACTTGGACTTCAAGGAGCAGTAAGAGAACATATTCGTTCAATTGAAGCATGTGGTTCAAAAGGTGTCGTCATTAAGCGTCCTGAACAGCTGGATGACATCGACGGCTTAATCCTGCCGGGCGGGGAAAGCACGACGATGCGGCGTTTAATGGATACGTATCATTTTATGGAGCCGCTTCGCGAGTTTGCCGCCCAAGGCAAGCCGATGTTCGGCACATGCGCCGGTCTGATTATTTTAGCCAAAGAGATAGCGGGAACGGATAACGCTCATTTAGGGCTGTTGAACGTTGTCGTCGAGCGTAATTCCTTTGGACGTCAGGTCGACAGCTTTGAAGCTGATCTGACGATTAAAGGCCTTGATGAGCCGTTTACGGGTGTATTTATCCGCGCGCCGCATATTTTAGAAGCCGGAGAAGATGTTGAAGTGCTTTGTGAGCATAACGGACGCATCGTGGCTGCAAAGCAGGGGAATTTCCTCGGCTGCTCGTTCCATCCTGAACTGACGGATGATCACCGGGTGACAGAGCTGTTTGTGAAGATGGCGGAAAAGCATAAGCAGGAAACAGCTGTATAAAACAGTTGAAAACCGCTGATACTTATAGTACATTATAAACACAAATAAAGATCGAAAAGCGTTGACAGGAAGCAGTAGGAAGCCTCTCTTTCAAAGAGAGCCGATGGGTGGTGCGAATCGGTGAAAGATGCTGTCCGAATCCGTCCTTGAGCGAAATGCTGAAAACAAGTAGGCATTTACGGGAAAACCGTTATGTGTTAAAGCGGGAAGCAAGTGTGAGCTTGTTTTCAATCAGGGTGGCAACGCGAGAGCTCTCGTCCCTTTTAGGGGATGAGGGCTCTTTTTTATTTTCGATAAAAACAGATAGGAGTTGTTAGGCATGATTGATACGAAGGTGCTGAGAGCCAATTTTCAAGAGGTGAAAGCGAAGCTCATTCCAAAAGGCGAAGACTTATCTGACTTTGACAAGTTTGAAGAGCTGGACGAAAAGAGAAGAGAGCTTATCGGTAAAGTAGAAGAACTGAAGGGAAAACGCAATGAAGTATCTCAGCAGGTCGCCGTTTTGAAACGGGAGAAAAAAGACGCTGATCATATTATTAAAGAGATGCGCGAAGTGGGCGAAGAAATTAAGAAGCTTGATGAAGAGCTTCGTACTGTCGAAACGACGCTCGAAACCATCCTTCTGTCTATTCCGAACATCCCGCACGATTCAGTGCCCGTCGGGGAAACGGAAGATGATAACATTGAAATCCGCAAGTGGGGAGAGGCGCCGGCATTTTCATATGAGCCGAAACCGCATTGGGATATCGCAGACCATTTAAACATTCTTGATTTCGAACGCGCTTCAAAAGTAACAGGCAGCCGGTTTGTGTTTTATAAAGGATTAGGCGCCCGCCTCGAACGCGCGCTCTACAACTTTATGCTGGATCTTCACGTTGATGAATATGATTACACGGAAGTCATTCCTCCTTATATGGTAAACCGTACGAGCATGACAGGTACGGGACAGCTTCCTAAATTTGAAGAGGATGCTTTTAAAATCAGAGAAGAGGATTATTTCTTAATTCCGACGGCGGAAGTGCCGATTACAAATATGCACCGCGATGAAATCTTATCCGGTGAGAACCTGCCGATCAATTATGCCGCATTCAGCGCCTGCTTCCGTTCAGAAGCGGGATCTGCCGGCCGTGATACACGCGGTTTGATCCGCCAGCATCAGTTCAACAAGGTTGAGCTTGTGAAATTCGTGAAGCCGGAAGATTCTTATGAGGAGCTTGAAAAACTGACGAATCAAGCTGAGCGGGTGCTTCAGCTGCTTGAACTGCCGTATCGTGTCATGAGCATGTGTACCGGTGATCTCGGCTTTACAGCCGCGAAAAAGTACGATATTGAGGTATGGATTCCAAGCCAAGACACATACCGTGAAATTTCTTCTTGCAGTAACTTTGAGGCCTTCCAGGCGAGACGCGCAAACATTCGATTCAGACGCGAAGCGAAAGGCAAGCCGGAGCATGTGCATACATTAAACGGTTCAGGTCTTGCAGTCGGCAGAACAGTAGCTGCCATCTTAGAAAACTACCAGCAGGAAGACGGAAGTGTCATCATTCCGAAAGTGCTTCGTCCTTATATGGGAAATAAAGAAGTCATCAAACCATAAAAAGGTGCGCCCTAGAGGCGCGCCTTTTTTGCTGCCCGGTATAGAGCGGCGGCATTCCGGGCTGTGCTTTCAAGGTTAAAACGGCCGGATGCTAAGGCGTCTTCAAGACTTACAGCGCCGGGCACGATAGAAAATACAGCCGTTATTCCTGCGCTGTAAACATGCTCGAAATTTTTGCCTAAGGAACCCGCCAATGCGATAACGGGAATTTCTTGAGCAGATGCGCGTGCGGCGATCCCGGCGGGGGTTTTGCCGAATATCGTTTGTCCGTCAATCTGCCCCTCTCCGGTAATGACAAGGTCAGTGCCTCTTATCTGATCTGAGAAGGACAGTGTATCTAATACAACATCAATCCCGCTTTGAAGTTCTGCCTGTAAGAAAGCGATCAGTCCGGCGCCCAGTCCCCCTGCGGCGCCCGCGCCTTTTACGGTATCCGCTTCGATATCGTGCTGACGTCTCAATACGTCAGCGAAATGGCGTAAGTTGCGATCCAATACAACTTTAGTCTTCTCGGATGCCCCTTTTTGCGGGCCGAAGACATATGAAGCGCCGTTTTCACCGGTCAGGGGATTTTCGACATCACATGCGGCACGGATACGGATATGTTTCAGATCAGGAGAGAGACCGCTTATATCAATAGAAGCTAGGGTGTGCAAAGCGCCTCCGCCGTCAGGTATCTCCTGACCTTCCTCATTTAAGAAACGCACACCGAGGGCGCTCGCCATTCCTGTTCCGCCGTCATTGGTTGCGCTCCCGCCAAGCCCGATGATGATCTCACCCGCCCCGCGGGAAGCTGCATCTGCTATCAGTTCACCCGTTCCTCTTGTCGTTGTGTTCAACGGATCTCTGAGATGGCGGGGAACGAGATGAAGTCCCGATGCTTCCGCCATTTCAATGACTGCTGTGCGTCCGTCTCCCAGAAATCCATATGCGGCGTTTACCGGCATTCCCAGCGGACCGGTCACAGTTTTTTTGATGATGCTTCCGCCAGTGGCATCCGTCAAAGCCTGAACGGTTCCTTCTCCGCCGTCGGCCGCGGGTATCTTGATATATTCCGCGTCAGAGAAGACCGCTTTGAATCCTTTTTCTATGCTGTCAGCGGCTTCTTTTGATGTCATGCTTTCTTTGAAAGAATCCGGTGCAATAATGATTTTCATTATGTTCTCCACCTTTATGAGCAGGTTATCTGTTTGAATCTATTCTTGATTTTTACTGTGTTTTCCTGCCCGTATGGCATACTGAGGTTGAATTGGACGCAAGACTTTTGTATGATAGTAAAGCTGACGGACAAGCCGTTTAAGAAATGAAATAAAAAATATGAAAAAGCGCTTGACTGAAATTTAGGTCATGTGTTATATTATTAAATGTCGATACGGAGGAATACCCAAGTCTGGCTGAAGGGATCGGTCTTGAAAACCGACAGGGGTGTCAAAGCCCGCGGGGGTTCGAATCCCTCTTCCTCCGCCATATTGATTTTAAACCTAATGAAACTCGAGCATATATTGGAGATTGTTTTGTCCGCTGCATGTGATGCAGCGGATTTTTTATATGCAAAAAAAGCGATTTTCTCTGTCCGGGGAAAATCGCTTTGCTGTTTTTATTTATTTCTGTTTTCGTTGATCACGCGGCTGATTTTTTCGATCAAAGGTTCCAGTGACTGTTCATCAGCTTCAAGGTCATAATCTTCAATGCGTACTTTCAGCACAGGGCAGGCGTTAAAACCGCTGATCCAGTCTTCGTACCGTGTATACATCTCTTCCCAATAGGAGCGGTTTGTCTGCAGCTCCATCTCGCGGCCCCGCTTTTCAATCCGGTTTATAATGTTTTCAAGGTCGCCTTCTAAATAGATCAAAACATCAGGATGGGGGAAGTACGGCGTCATGACCATCGCCTCAAATAGACTTGTGTATGTTGTGTAATCTGTCAGCGACATGGTTCCTTTATCGGCATGCATTTTTGCGAATATGCCTGTATCTTCATAAATCGAACGGTCCTGCACGAATCCGCCGCCTGATTCAAACATATTTTTCTGCTCTTTGAACCGCTCAGCCAGAAAATAAATTTGTAAATGGAAGCTCCAGCGTTCAAAATCGTGATAAAACTTCTCTAAATAAGGGTTTTCATCCACTTCCTCAAGTGAGGTATGAAACCCGAGCCGTTTTGCTAAAGCTTTGGTCAAAGTCGATTTTCCGACTCCTACCGTTCCTGCTACTGTGATAATGGCGTTGTTTGGAATATGAATGTCTTTCATTTAATAAGCTCCTTTACCTGACGGGCAATTCTTTCATAGTCTGTCTTATTCAAAACAAAGTCTTCAGTATCACCGTCAATGGTCAGTACAGATATATCCGGGTCTTCTTCCTGAAGCTGTCTGATGGCTGTGTCGTAATCTGTAATGAGACGTTCCAGATATTGATGTTCGATATTTTTCTCAAACGGGCGCCCGCGTTTTTCAATGCGTTGAAGCAATGTCGGCAGGCTTGCCTTTATGTATACAATAACATTCGGTTTCGGCAGGTCGTGAGTGAGCAGATGATAAATCTGCTTATATTTCTCAAGCTTTTGGCCGTGCAATGTACGCTCTGCGAAAATAACATTTTTATAAATATGATAATCGGACAAAACGGGCTGTCCTTGTTTTAAATAATCTCGGTCGGTGTCTTCAAGCTGTTTATACCTGTGACAAAGAAAAAACATTTCAAGCTGGAAACTCCACTCCTCGATATTGTCATAAAACTTATCGAGATAAGGGTTGTCTTCCACAATCTCATTAATCATAGGAAAACCGAGCTCTTCAGAAAGCATCGTAGAGAGTGTCGTTTTTCCTGCCCCGATAGGACCTTCTACCGCGATAAAAGGGGCTCTGTTCATTGAAAATCCTCCTTAATTCTGCAAACATCCGTCAGCTGCCGGCCTTTATATTGTATCACACTCTCAGAAAAGCCCATGAAAAAAGACGCTTCCAATTAACGAAACGTCTCTTTCACAATATGAAATTGATCACCGAGCAAAAGCCAGTTTTGCGGGAAGGAGAGGCCGAGTTTCCAATAGCTGATTCCTCTTAAATGAAGTTCTTTAATTAAATTGAATTTCGCTTGAATGGATCGTGCGTCTTCAAACCATACTTCATGCCGTCTCTGATTTTCATCCGTGTAACGAAAGAATGGAGCCTGGTCGGTTTCGTCATATTGAATGTCGACTTTATGGCGTGCTGCCAGAGCGATTGCCTGCTGAGGACTGACGGCTTTGGCTGTCGTTCCCTGTTTAAAAGGCAGTGTCCAATCGTAGCCGTACATGTTCTGGCCCATGACGATTTTTGAAGAAGGCATTTCCGTCAGCGCGTACTCAATGACATTTCTTACAGGGCCGATAGGTGATACGGCCTGAGCCGGGCCTCCGCTGTACCCCCACTCATATGTCATGATTACGACAAAATCGACGATTTCTCCATGTGCCCTATAGTCATGTGCTTCGTACCATTTGCCGGCCTGAGTCGCGCTCGTTTTCGGAGCAAGCGCCGTTGAAATCTTCCAGCCTTCCCGATGAAAAATCGTTCTCGCTTCACGTAAAAAACGATTGTAGGCTTCTCTGTCCTGTGGACGTAAATATTCGAAATCAAAGTGAATATCGCGAAAGCCGTGCTTTTTAGCCGTGGCGACGATTTCCTGAAAGAGTTTTGTTTTCACTGTATTGTCATTCAAGATGAGCCGCCCGAGTTCATCGCTGAATGCGTCATTTTCAAGGTTGGTGATGATCATCATCAGTGTGGTGTTGTGCCTGTCACTGATGCTTTTTAAATTGGTCAGAGGCGGTTCCTTTAAAGTCCCATTCCGCTGCACTTGAAAACTGAATGCGCCGAGGTATGTTAAATAAGGAGAGGCCTCCCTTGCCGCCTGCTGCAGATTAGCGCTTACGCTCGTTCCCCGCGGTTCTATATATGCATTTGATTCGATATCGGGCTTATTCGCCTGTTGCGGAATGTAAAGGCGGGTTCCGGCTCTCAATGTGGTGCCGGGCTGAATTCCGTTCACCCTCGCAAGCTCCGCGGCCGATATATGAAAACGGCCGGCGATTGCCGCGAGAGTATCACCTTGTTTCACTTCGTAATATTGACCCTCAATCGGGATGACAAGGGTTTGTCCGACAACCAATGTATTTGGATTAGGCAGTTTATTTGCTTCCGCAATGACATTTGCGGCAGTCCGGTAGCGCGCCGCAATAGCGGAAAGCGTGTCGCCCCGTTTCACTATATAGATCTGAATGAAAAACGCCTCCTTTCATATCCGCTATCAAATATATGAAAAAAGGAGGCTGATCATGTTTATTTTTCGGCGGTAATTTGTTTTTCCGTGGTTATTTCTGCGAAGAGAACATTCTCCATCATGGTCAAAGCGAAATCATTGTCTTCGTCGTTATTGGAAGCGGTGCAGTCTTTCGGAATGGCAATGCTGTATTCTCTCATATAGGCGTCGTTGGCCGTGAACAGCACACAAATGTTCCCGGCAATCCCCGTGATGACTAATCGGTTCACTTGTAATTCGGTCAGAAGGGTGTGAAGCGCCGTTTCGTAAAAAGCGGAATGCTTCGGTTTAATGAGAAAATAATCATCCGGCTGAGGCGAAATATCTTTTATAATGGGGGCGCTTCTGTCGTTGCTGCATTCCTCCCTGATGGCATCAATATCAGCCTTCCAGAGCCCGTAATGATCATTAATATAAATAATCGGCCAGTTGCTTTGTTTTGCATGCTTCTTTAATGATAAAATACGGGGGACAATTTGTTTGGTTTTTTCAGCAAGACGTTCGCCCATATCAAATTGAAAATTGTTAATCATATCGACAATCAGAAGGGCTGTGTTGTTAGGTTCAGACAATACCGGCAACTCCTTTCTGCTGGGGTATTCCTATTTTAACCTTTATGAGACATGAAAAAACTTAAGAAGAGAGCTCGAACCTATGAATGATGAATATTATATGAGAGAAGCCATAAAAGAAGCGAAGAAAGCCGAAGCGAAAGGTGAAGTGCCGATCGGAGCAGTTCTTGTTCTGCACGATGAGATCGTGGCGCGGGCGCATAATCTGCGGGAGACTGAACAGAGGTCGCTTGCCCACGCCGAAATGCTGGCGATAGACGAAGCGTGCCGTAAGCTGGGGACATGGAGACTTGAGGATGCCGTTCTTTATGTCACTTTGGAGCCGTGTCCGATGTGTGCGGGAGCCGTCGTGCTTTCGAGAGTCGATAAGGTCGTATTCGGCGCATTTGATCCCAAGGGGGGCTGTACAGGAACGCTGATGAACCTCTTGCAGGAAGAGCGGTTCAACCACCAAGCGGAAGTGGTGAGCGGCGTGCTCGGAGAAGAGTGCGGAGAAATGCTCAGCGCTTTTTTCAGAAAGCTGCGCCGGCAAAAGAAAGACATGAGGAAAAAGTTGTCTGAGTAGTACGGTTGCATTTTCTGCCTGAAGCAGATATACTTATGTGTGCATCATGAATGGTGCGCATATAAAAATTTGATATTTATTTTGCCGTGCTAAGCGGGGAGGTAGCGGTGCCCTGTACCCGCAATCCGCTCTAGCGGGGCCGAATCCCTTCTCGAGGTTCGTTTACTGTAAGGTCTGCCTTAAGTAAGTGGCGTTGACGTCTGGGTCCTGCGCAATGGGAATTCATGAACCATGTCAGGTCCGGAAGGAAGCAGCATTAAGTGAAACCTCTCATGTGCCGCAGGGTTGCCTGGGCTGAGCTAACTGCTTAAGTAACGCTTAGGGTAGCGAATCGACAGAAGGTGCACGGTAAATCAATCATCAAATTTCAGACTCACCTGTTTATGGCAGGTGAGTTTTTTCGTATATGAAAAACGGGTTTTGGCGTTAAAAGCACGTTCATGTATAATAAACATGATGAATAACAGAGGAGGGCGCATCCTGTGGGTTACCAAGCTTTATATCGAGTATTTAGGCCTCAGCAGTTTGAAGATGTGGTCGGACAGGAACACATTACGAAAACGCTGCAAAATGCCCTTTTGCAAAAGAAATTTTCTCATGCATATCTGTTTTCTGGACCGCGGGGAACGGGAAAAACCAGTGCAGCTAAAATATTTGCGAAAGCAGTCAACTGTGAGCACGCCCCCGTAGAAGAACCGTGCAATGAATGTGCGGCGTGCAAGGGGATCACAAACGGCTCTATATCAGATGTGATTGAAATAGATGCGGCGTCGAATAACGGCGTAGACGAAATCCGCGACATCCGTGACAAAGTAAAATTCGCCCCGTCGGCCGTCACCTACAAAGTATATATTATAGATGAGGTGCATATGCTCTCTATCGGCGCATTCAATGCGCTTCTGAAAACGCTGGAAGAACCGCCGGCACATTGCATTTTCATATTAGCTACGACTGAGCCTCATAAGATTCCTTTAACCATTATCTCCAGATGTCAGCGTTTTGACTTCAAACGGATTACATCCAAAGCAATTGTCGGACGAATGAAGACAATCGTCGATGCAGAGCAGCTGAAGGTGGAAGAAGGAGCCCTTGATATCATAGCGAGTGCTGCGGACGGAGGAATGAGGGACGCGCTGAGCCTGCTCGATCAAGCCGTATCATTCAGCGGCGAGGAGCTGTCGGTGGATGACGCATTGCTCATTACCGGAGCCGTTTCTCAGCACTATATTGGGAAACTGGCATCTGCTCTTCACCGCAAACAGGTTTCCGAGGCATTGGAGACACTGAATGAATTGCTCCAGCAAGGGAAAGATGCGGCCAAACTGATTGAAGATATGATTTTCTATTTTAGGGATATGCTCTTGTACCAGGCCGCTCCCGGTTTAGAAGGAGTCCTGGAGAAGGTGAAGGTCGATGAAACGTTTCGGAATCTGAGCGGTGACATACCGGCCCCCGCTTTATATGAGATGATTGATATCCTGAATAAAAGCCATCAGGAAATGAAGTGGACGAACCACCCAAGAATCTTTTTTGAAGTGGCTGTCGTGAAAATATGCCAGACGGCACAGCAATCCGCCGGAGACATCCCTGAGGTCGGCATGCTGATGAATAAGATTCAGCAGCTTGAGCAGGAAGTAGAAAGGCTGAAAACCTCCGGTGTGAAGGTTCAGATGGAAAGCGCTCCGAAAGAAGCTCCGCGTCCTCAAAAAGGCGGAAAAAGCCATTACAAAGCTCCGGTCGGAAGAATTCATGAGATATTGAAGGAAGCCACCAGACCTGAACTTGAACAGCTTAAAAGCAGCTGGGGCAAGCTGCTGGCACACCTGAAACAGCAGAATAAGGTGTCTCATGCGGCTCTGTTGAATGACAGTGAACCGGTGGCTGCTGCTCAAAAGGCATTTGTGCTTAAATTTAAATACGAAATCCATTGTAAAATGGTTGCAGAAGACAATAACGGAGTCCGTACGAATCTTGAACAGATTCTCGAATCAATGCTCGGGAAAAGAATGGATTTGATTGGCGTTCCGGAAGCACAATGGGGTAAAATAAGAGAAGAATTTTTAAATGATCACCAGCAGGAAAGTGAAGGATCAAACGAACCGGCTGAAGAAGATCCGCTGATTGCAGAGGCGAAAAAACTTGTCGGAGCGGATTTAATCGAAATAAAAGACTAATAAGATGAAAGAGAGTGATTGAATATGCGTGGCGGAATGGGAAACATGCAAAAAATGATGAAACAAATGCAAAAAATGCAAAAGGATATGGCGAAGGCTCAGGAGGAGCTTGCTGAAAAAGTACTTGAAGGCACAGCAGGCGGCGGTATGGTGACTGTAAAAGTCAACGGCCAAAAAGAAGTTGTAGACATTGCCATTAAAGAAGAAGTCGTTGATCCGGAAGATATCGAAATGCTTCAGGACCTGGTTCTTGCTGCGACAAACGACGCCCTCAAAAAAGTGGATGACATGACGAATGAGACAATGGGACAATTTACAAAAGGAATGAACATACCGGGTTTATTCTAGGGGGATAAATAAACATGCAGTATCCTGAACCAATATCAAAGCTGATTGACAGCTTTATGAAATTGCCAGGGATCGGACCGAAAACAGCGGTTCGTCTGGCTTTTTTTGTTCTAGGTATGAAAGAAGACACAGTATTGGATTTTGCTAAGGCGCTTGTCAATGCGAAGCGGAATCTGACATATTGCTCGATTTGCGGACATATAACAGATCAGGACCCTTGTTATATATGTGAGGACACAAGAAGGGATAAGTCTGTTATTTGTGTCGTGCAGGACCCTAAGGATGTGATCGCAATGGAGAAAATGAAGGAATATAACGGCCAGTATCATGTTCTTCACGGCGCGATTTCACCAATGGACGGCATCGGCCCGGAGGATATTAAGATTCCGGAGCTGCTGAAACGTCTTCAGGATGATCAAGTGACAGAAGTTATTCTCGCAACCAACCCTAATATTGAAGGGGAAGCAACAGCGATGTATATATCAAGGCTGTTAAAGCCCTCAGGCATCAAGCTCTCCCGTATTGCCCACGGTCTGCCCGTCGGCGGTGATTTGGAATATGCTGATGAGGTCACTCTTTCAAAAGCTCTTGAAGGAAGACGTGAATTGTAAGGGAGGAAAAGGCAAGGCATGGGTTTTCTTCGCAGAAATACATTAAGAAAAGAGTTTGATGAGAAGCTGATAGAACAGCTCTTTAAACAAAAAGAAGAATGGAACAGACAGAAGAGTCTGGTCGAGAAAAGTCTCGAGCCCTCCGCTGAGGTGTTGTTTGAGCTGAAAGTCGCTGAATCTAAGTACTTTTTTTATTTGAAAGAAGCGAAGCAGCGGAATTTGAAAATGAGCAGATGGAAGTAAGAGGTCTATTCTCCGGGATCTTCTCATAAGCTTGTACTAAACAAGCGAGGGGGAAGATTCATGGAGCCTTTTTTCATTATCGGTTTGATTGTCGGTCTGGTTGCTTTGCTTTTTTTATGGGGAGTATCTTCAAAACCGCTAAGATGGATTGGTGTGACCGCCATTAAATTTATTGCCGGCGCGATTCTGCTGGTGGGTGTGAACTTGTTCGGGAGCAGTCTCGGTATTCATATCCCTGTTAACCTGATTACAACGGGCATCAGCGGGATTCTGGGGATTCCCGGCATCGCGGCTTTGATAGTCATTAAACGCTTCATCATTTAATTTATCGATTATTGTTGACATGTTGGATCAAGGGTGGTATTCTAATATACGTCGCTGATGACGAAACGAATTCTTAAAAAAGAAATTTTAAAAAGTTATTGACGACATTGAAGTTGATATGTTATAATAATTAAGTCGCTTCAAGAGCGATGG
>NZ_JANIFO010000002.1:0-513381 GCF_040259625.1 Bacillus sp. B1(2022) | reverse complement strand
ACTCTGCAAGCTTTTTTATTATGAGCGCTTCCGTTCAACAAGGCGTTTCGCTTTTTGCGTATTGGCAAAATGAAGTTTGGTGAACGTTCTGAGCGCACCTTCTCCCTTATTGATGATCAGCTTGGCGGCAGCTTCATCGACATGCGGCCCCGCGCCTTTCGGAATCGTCATCCCAGCCTCACGGGAAAGCTTATCCATTTCAATTAAGAAAGAATATCGCGCAATGATAGAGGCTGCGGCGACGGAAAGATGTATGCTTTCCGCTTTCGTGCTGAAAAACGTTTTTTCTTTTACGATATCCCGTCCGGAAAGATGCTTAAAATAAATGCCGGGCTCTGCGAATTGGTCAATCAGAATCGCTTCCGGTTTAACGCCGTTCATTTTTCTCAGCAGATTGGAAATCGCCTGATTATGAAGGAGCGCCTTCATTTTTCCTTGGCTCATGCCTTTTTCCTGCATCTGATTGTATTTTTCATTTTTTAACACAAGCAGGCTGTAAGGAATGGTTTTAATTAACAGTTTGGCGATTTCAATAATCTGCGGATCTTTTAAATCCTTCGAATCCTTCACACCGAGTTCTTTCATTAAAGAAAGCTTTGATTTGTCGGCGTAGGCGCAGGCAACCGTTATCGGCCCGAAGTAATCGCCTGTTCCGACTTCATCAGAGCCGATTACTGACATGGAGGCAATGCCCGCCGGGGGAGCGTAGAGCGGATCGGCCGCTTTTTTGACGGTTTTCTTTGCTTTCGGCGCCTCAGCCGTTCCCCAGCGGGCCGCTTCTGTGCCGGCGTTTTTTCCTTGAAAGAGAACCTTGCCCGAGCGGTAGGCTGTAATGGTACAGCCCGGAGGCTTGGCCTGGAAGACGGCGCCCTGCGGAACGGCGGGAGTAAGGGAGCCGGCATAGGATTGTTTCATTTGTTCCATAGCGGAAGCGGATACTTTTATAACAGAATGGGACACGATATAATCTCCTTTTTTGGCACTTTTCACTGTATATACCAGTGTATCATAACAGCCCGAGGCTCGTCTTTCCATTCAAACGATAATCGTGGTATGATAGGAACTAGGATTCTCGCGGAATGGAGGAGAAACGTTGTCTGACGGCAAAAAAACCAAAACGACAGTAAACATTTACGGCCAGCACTTCACCATTATCGGGGAAGAAAGCAAAGCGCACATGCGCCATGTGGCCGGAGTGGTTGATGATAAAATGAGAGAAATCAACGAGAAAAATCCATATCTTGATATAAATAAGCTCGCTGTATTGACTGCGGTCAATGTCGTGCATGATTATATGAAACTGCAAGAAAAATATGAAATACTGGAGCGGCAGCTTAAAGAAAAGGAATGAACACCATATGATAGATATCATCATCTTAGTTTTGCTCTTAATGGGCACATTGCTTGGATTAAAAAGAGGATTTATCCTCCAATTTATATATTTAACGAGTTTCATCCTCTCGATTGCGTTTGCGGCGCTTTTTTACAAAAATCTGGCCCCGCATCTGAGCTTTATACCCGCGCCTGATTTTTCCGGCGGGCAGGCGGCTCTGTCTTTTATTAAAGGAAACGTAGAGACGGCTTATTACAACGCGATCGCGTTTGTCATTTTGTTTATCATCGCAAAGATTCTGCTCCGGATTATCGGAGCGGCGCTTAATATCATCGCCAGCATTCCGGTTATTAAACAGATCAACAAACTGCTGGGCGGGGTGCTTGGGTTTCTGGAAGTCTATTTATTTGCGTTTATCCTGTTATACGTCGCATCCGTACTGCCGGTAAGCGCGCTTCAGGGTATGCTCGCACAATCGACGCTTGCAAATATCATCACACATCATACGCCGTATCTGTCAGGGCTCCTGCAAGAACTGTGGGCCCAGTACGGGGCATAAAAAACTTCTCTTGACCGGAGAAGTTTTTTTCAAGCTCTGCGTCAGTTGTGCCGGAGGAGAAAAATTTGTATGATGAAAAGCAGGAAACGACTGGGGGTTAACAGTATGCATAAAAAAGATATCATCAGGCTGCTTGAAACGATTGCGGTCTATATGGAACTGAAAGGGGACAACCCGTTTAAAATATCAGCCTTCCGAAAAGCGGCAGCGGCGCTTGAGCAGGATGACCGCAGCCTGTCGGAAATCGACGACATGATGTCTTTATCCGGAATCGGAAAAGGCACCTACGGCGTCATTCGTGAATATATGCAGGAAGGTGTGTCCGGCACGCTTCTCCAATTGCAGAAAGAAGTTCCGGAAGGCTTGGTTCCTCTTTTGAAGCTTCCGGGCCTCGGCGGCAAAAAAATCGCCAAGCTGTATCAGGAACTGGGCGTTCATGACGCGGAATCGCTGAAAGAAGCGTGCGAGCAGCAAAAAGTACAGGGGCTCGCCGGTTTCGGCAAAAAAACGGAGGAGAAAATCCTTCAGGCTCTCGGAGAAGCCGGAAAACAGCCGGAACGGTTTCCGATCGGCTATGCGCTCGGCATTGCTTCAGTAATTGAAGAACATTTAGCCCGGCTGACGGATATTCAGAAATATTCCCGGGCCGGCAGTCTCAGAAGAGCGCGGGAAACCGTAAAAGATCTGGATTACATTATCGCTACAGATCATCCGGAGGCTGTCAGAGAACAGCTTCTTTCCCTCCCGAACGTAAAAGACGTGATAGCGAGCGGGGATACAAAAGTATCAGTCATCCTGACCTTTGAATATGAGACGAGTGTGGATTTCCGGCTTGTGACAGAGGAACAGTTTGCCACCACACTGCATCATTTTACCGGTTCTAAAGATCACAACATTAAAATGCGCCAGCTGGCGAAAGAGCGCGGTGAACGGATCAGTGAATACGGAGTAGAAACCATAGAAACAGGAGACGTCAAAACATTCCCGAGCGAAGAAGCGTTTTACGCCCACTTCGGTCTGCCGTTTATTCCTCCTGAGCTCAGAGAAAGCGGGCAGGAGGTCGACACGTACCGGGAAGAAACGGACCTTGTGGAGCGAAAGGAGATAAAAGGCGATCTCCACATGCACTCAGCCTGGAGTGACGGCGCTTTTTCCATCAGAGAAATGGCAGAAGCGTGTATGGCAAAAGGCTATCAGTACATGGCGATCACCGACCATTCCCAGTATTTAAAGGTAGCCAACGGGTTAACGGCCGAACGGCTCAAAAAACAGGCGGAAGAAATTGACGCGTTAAATGCTGAATTTGAAAATTTTCATATTTTTAAAGGCGTAGAAATGGACATTCTCCCCGACGGTTCGCTCGATTATGATGACAGTGTTCTGTCTGAAATGGATCTTGTCATCGCATCTATTCATTCAAGCTTCAGCCAGCCGGAGCATGTCATTATGAAACGGCTTGAACAGGCGCTGACGAATAAGCACGTGGACATTATCGCTCACCCGACGGGCCGCCTGATCGGCAGACGGGCCGGCTATGAAGTCGACATCGACATGCTGATTGAACTCGCCGCCAAAACAAATACGGCGCTTGAACTGAATGCAAATCCCGCGCGCCTCGATTTACGGACTGAGCATCTGATCAAAGCAAATGAAAAAGGCGTGACTTTGGTCATTAATACAGATGCCCATAATATCGAGATGCTCGATGATATGAAAACGGGCGTGACCGCTGCGCGCAAAGGCTGGACGGAGACAAAACATGTGTTAAACGCCCGGCCGCTACACGAGGTCAAAGCATTTCTGACGCGCAATGATTAAGTAAGGAGGATCACAAAACCGTGCAGCAAAAAGTGTTAT
The DNA here is from genome assembly GCF_040259625.1 of Bacillus sp. B1(2022). Taxonomy (NCBI): domain Bacteria; kingdom Bacillati; phylum Bacillota; class Bacilli; order Caryophanales; family Bacillaceae; genus Bacillus; species Bacillus sp. B1(2022). The sequence continues at coordinate 509,632 of NZ_JANIFO010000002.1, read as the reverse complement.
CATCACTTGAATTTCATAAAGTAAAAGAACAGATTACCGCACATGCCGCCTCATCGCTCGGCCGGGAGAAGCTTCTGCAGCTGAAACCTTTGACGGATCTCTCAGACATCCAAAAACAGCTGGATGAAGTCGAAGAAGCATCCGCGGTCATGCGCTTGAGAGGCCATGCTCCGTTCGGCGGCCTGACCGACATAAGATCCGCTTTACGGCGGGCGGAAATCGGCAGTGTGCTGACGCCGGCGGAATTTACCGAATTGTCCGGGCTGCTGTATGCCGTTAAACAAATGAAGCATTTTATCAGCCAAATGACAGAAGACGGCGTCGGCATTCCGCTGATACAGGCCCATGCAGAAGAGCTGATTACATTGGGCGATTTGGAAAGGGAGATTAACTCCTGCATTGATGACCATGGGGAAGTGCTTGATCATGCGTCTCCCGCTTTAAGGGGAATCCGCACGCAGCTCAGGACGCTTGAATCAAGAGTCAGAGACCGGCTTGAATCGATGCTGCGTTCATCTTCCGCTTCTAAAATGCTGTCTGACACCATCGTTACGATTCGGAATGACCGCTTTGTCATCCCGGTCAAACAGGAATACAGATCAAGCTACGGCGGAATTGTCCACGATACATCTTCATCCGGTGCGACACTGTTTATTGAACCGCAGGCGATCGTAGATATGAACAACTCGCTTCAGCAGGCGAAAGTAAAAGAAAAACAGGAAATCGAACGGATTCTCCGGATGCTGACGGAGCATACGGCTGAACACACACAAGAAATCGCTCAAAATGTGGAAGTGCTGCAGACACTGGATTTCATTTTCGCCAAAGCGAGATACGCAAAAGCGATGAAGGCGACAAAACCACTCATGAACGGAGACGGTTTTATCCGGCTGAAAAAAGCGCGCCATCCGCTGCTGCCCCAAGATCAAGTCGTGGCCAACGATATTGAACTGGGCGGAGATTACTCAACGATCGTTATCACGGGACCGAATACGGGCGGTAAAACCGTTACGTTAAAAACACTCGGGCTGCTGACGATAATGGCGCAGGCGGGATTGCACATACCGGCTGATGAGGGATCGGAAGCAGCCGTATTTGACAATGTGTTTGCCGATATCGGCGATGAACAGTCGATCGAACAAAGTCTGAGTACGTTCTCATCCCACATGGTCAATATCGTCAATATTTTAAAAGACGTGTCTGAAAACAGTCTTGTGCTGTTTGATGAACTCGGTGCCGGAACAGATCCGCAGGAAGGAGCGGCGCTTGCCATGAGTATCCTTGACGAAGTTCACCGGACAAACGCCAGAGTGCTTGCGACAACCCATTATCCGGAACTGAAAGCATACGGATATAACAGACAAGGCGTCATGAATGCCAGCGTTGAATTTGACATTGAAACGCTTTCGCCTACCTATAAGCTTCTGATCGGAGTGCCGGGCCGAAGCAACGCATTTGAAATCTCAAGACGCCTTGGGCTTCCGGAGCATATCATCGGCCAGGCGAAGTCAGAAATGACCGCCGAACATAACGAAGTCGATCTGATGATCGCATCGCTTGAAAAAAGCAAAAAAAGAGCGGATGAAGAGCTTTCTGAAACCGAATCAATCAGAAAAGAAGCAGAAAAACTGCACAAAGAGCTTCAGCAGCAAATCATTGAGCTGAACGCCCAAAAAGATAAAATGATGGAAGAAGCCGAGCAGAAAGCTGCGGAAAAACTGGAAGCCGCCGCAAATGAAGCAGAACAGATTATCCGCGAGCTCAGGTCCATCAAGCAAGAACACAGATCCTTTAAGGAACACGAGCTGATTGACGCCAAAAAACGTCTCGGAGACGCGATGCCGGCTTTTGAAAAATCAAAGCAGCCGGAAAGAAAGACAGAGAAAAAACGCGAGCTGAAGCCGGGCGACGAAGTAAAGGTGCTCACATTCGGACAAAAAGGGGCGCTGCTTGAGAAAACCGGCGAGAAAGAATGGAACGTCCAAATCGGCATCCTCAAAATGAAGGTGAAGGAAAAAGATCTTGAGTTTCTCAAGTCCGCTCCTGAACCGAAAAAAGAAAAAGCAATCACCGCCGTAAAAGGGAAGGATTATCACGTATCCCTTGAACTTGACCTCAGGGGAGAGCGTTACGAAAACGCCCTCAGCCGCGTCGAAAAATATTTAGATGACGCGGTGCTTGCCGGCTATCCGAGAGTGTCCATTATTCACGGAAAAGGCACGGGCGCCCTCCGAAAAGGGGTGCAGGATCTTCTGAAAAACCACCGCAGCGTGAAAAGCTCGCGGTTCGGGGAAGCGGGAGAAGGAGGATCAGGCGTAACGATTGTCGAACTAAAATAAAAAGGGAGTAAACGTCATGAATGCTTTTTGGGAAAATGAGCTTGTTGAAATCGCGGCTTATTACAGTGTAGCCGTCTTGTGTCTCGTCATTTTTCTGACCGTGTTTGAATTGGTGACATCCTATAAAAACTGGGTGGAAATCCAAAAAGGCAATCTTGCGGTGGCAATGGCGACCGGAGGGAAAATTCTCGGTATCGCAAATGTCTTTCAGCACAGCATCGCCCAGCATAATTCGCTTTTGCAAATGATCGGCTGGGGCGTATACGGATTTATTATGCTTTTAATCAGCTATTTTATCTTTGAATTTCTGACGCCCCGGTTTAAAATTGATAAAGAAATTGAAAAAGATAACAGAGCTGTCGGCTTTATTTCATTTGTCATCTCAGTCGGCCTGTCATTCGTGGTGGCCGCCGGGATTTAAGGGGACGGGGAAAAATGGAGAAGCTTGCGAAAGTGCTGCTGTCGGCAGCGGGAATTTTTCTGTTCATCGGACTTATTTATCTGGTCATGACATCTTAATACTGAAAAAAGGCTGCCGAACTAAAATCGGCGGCCTTTTTTATTGAGAATACCAGTTTATGCAGGCCGTATCAGAGCAAATGACGGCTTCCCAACTCATGGCGCGGATGACAGACGGTATGTCTTGATCTTCCATAAGAAAGAGTGTCGTAAAAGAATCATATATGCTCATAAAAGCGGCGCGCCGTTTTTCGTCGGCAATGATCATGTCAGCCCGCAGCAGTCCGCATACATCCGAAGCCGCCGTTTGATTGAGTGAAATTATGCCTTTCTCTTCGACCGGCTCATAATAAGTGCAGCGCTTTATGCCTTTTGAACGGAACACATCCAAAAGTCCCGGAATTAAAAATGGTGAAGTGACATCATCGCTCGGCAAGTACAGATCGGGATGAAGCCGATTAAACAGCCTGGCGGATTCAGGATGTGCATATTCCTCCCGCAGTGCCGTGACAGCAGTCATAAGCGCAAGCGCCGTCTCTTTTTCAGAGCGCAATCCGCAAACGGTCATGACGGTTTGCCAGGAAACGGGTCTGCCCATCGCGATGATCTCCTCATCACTCGGATAAATATGTTCATAAGGCCGTTTGCGCTTTTGCTCTTCCCACCCATCAGGCATCCGGACAAAGGGATGGAGCAAAAAGGCGGCCGACGTAAACGGCTTCGGCAGCTGGCCCAGGATAGGAACTCCCTCTTCAAAATGCAGCGTTTCCAGCAAGCTCAACACCTCCTGAAACTCGAAATTTCACATGAAACGCTTTCCAATTCCAATCACCCTTCTGCTATAATAATAGCGTATAGGAAAACAGAAGGGAGAGGTATTATGCAGTCTGAAAAGCCATGGCTTTCTCAATATCCCGAAGAGATTCCGCATGAGCTTGAATTTACTGATCAAACCCTGCCAGCCAATCTGACAAACTCCGCAGCTCAATTCCCGAACCATACCGCCATTTATTTTCTCGGAAAAAAACTCACATTCCAGGACGTTCTCACAGATTCGTTAAAGCTAGCCGCTTTTTTACGCAAAACAGGCCTGAAAAAAGGTGACAGAGCCGCCATTATGCTGCCCAATTGTCCGCAGTCGGTCATCGCTTTTTACGGTGTATTGTTTGCCGGCGGCATTGTCGTTCAGACCAATCCTCTCTACACGGAACACGAGCTTGAGTATCAGCTGAAAGACAGTGCGCCGCGCGTGATCATCACCCTTGATATGCTGTTTCCGAAGGTGATAAAAATGAAAACGTTATCACTCGTCGAACGCATTATTACAACGAGTATAAAAGATTTTTTGCCGTTTCCGAAAAATATGCTGTATACACTCACGCAAAAACAACAGGTTCATATTGATTATGACGGATGCGAACAAATTCACAAATTAGCGGATATTTTAAAAAACGAAAAAGCGGAGGAAGCGGAGCCATTTGATATTGACCCTGCACATGACATCGCCGTGCTTCAATACACGGGCGGAACAACCGGCTATCCGAAAGGCGTCATGCTCACACACCGGAACATTCAGGCCAATACAGAAATGTGCGCCGCCTGGATGTACAAAATGAAAAAGGGAGCCGAAAAGGTGCTCGGCATCGTGCCTTTTTTTCATGTGTACGGATTGACCGCCGTGCTCAATTTTTCCATTATGCAGGGATGTGAAATGATCCTTCTTCCCAAATTCAATCCTTTGGATACCCTGAAAACAATCGACAGGCTGAAGCCGACGGTTTTTCCCGGGGCGCCGACGATTTACATCGGGCTGTTGCATCACCCGGAGCTGAATAAGTATGATTTGTCCTCCATTGAAAGCTGTCCGAGCGGTTCAGCGGCGCTGCCGGTTGAGGTCAAACAGAAATTTGAAAAAGTGACCGGAGGAAAGCTTGTGGAAGGCTACGGATTATCCGAAGCATCACCGGTTACCCATTCAAACTTCATTTGGGGAAAAAATAAACCCGGCAGCATCGGCTGTCCCTGGCCCAATACCGATGCCGGAATCTATTCAGAAGAAAAAGGCGGGCTTGCGGGGCCGTATGAGCACGGCGAGCTGATCGTAAAAGGCCCTCAGATCATGAAAGGATACTGGGATAAGCAGGAGGAGACGGCGCGTGTCATCAGAGACGGCTGGCTGTTTACCGGAGATATGGGATATATGGATGAGGAAGGATTTTTCTACATCGCCGACAGGAAAAAAGACATCATCATTGCCGGCGGATACAACATTTACCCCCGGGAGGTGGAGGAGGCGCTTTATGAGCATGAAGCCGTTCAGGAAATCGTCGTAGCGGGCGTCCCTGATTCCTACAGAGGGGAAACGGTGAAAGCATTTATCGTTTTGAAAAAAGGCGCCGAGGCAGATGCCGATGAGCTTGATGCGTTTGCAAGAGAGCGGCTTGCGCCGTACAAAGTCCCGAAGCTTTACGAATTCAGAAAAGAGCTTCCGAAAACGGCCGTCGGAAAAATATTAAGAAGGCGTTTAGTCGAAGAGGAAGATGCTTCCCGTGAAAACAAGGTGCCTTAAAAGAAAAACTTGACAAAATCCGGATTCCTTTTTATCATGAAGTTATGAATGAATAGTCATTCATTTATCGAAGGAAGGAACGATGACATTGAACCAAAAACGGCCAAAGTATATGCAGATTATTGATGCAGCAGTAGAAGTCATAGCGGAAAACGGCTATCACCAATCACAGGTGTCCAAAATCGCCAAGCAGGCCGGCGTTGCGGACGGCACCATCTATTTATATTTCAAAAACAAAGAGGATATACTCATTTCTCTTTTTAAAGAAAAGATGGGCCAGTTCATTGAACGCATGGAAGAAGAAGTGAAAGAAAAAACGACGGCAAAAGAAAAACTCGCCCTCGTTATTAAGCAGCATTTCACACTGCTCGGCAATGACCGCCACCTCGCGATTGTGACCCAGCTTGAGCTCAGACAGTCAAATATCAAGCTGCGCCTGAAAATCAATGATATTTTAAAAGGTTATTTAAACATGCTGGACACCATTTTGACCGAAGGAATCAAGTCGGGGGAATGGAAAGACAATCTCGACGTCCGCCTCGCCCGGCAGATGATATTCGGGACGATAGATGAAACAGTGACAACATGGGTGATGAACGATCAGAAATATGATCTTCCGGATTTGTCAGACAAGGTATTGGAGCTGTTGGTGTCAGGAATTCATCAAAACTAAAGGGGGTTGACGGATGAACAGCCTTTCGATGGCGGTAGAACAATCTGTTGCGGTGATCACCATTAATCATCAGCCGGCCAACGCGCTGTCCGGTGCGGTTTTAGACGAGTTGTCCGGTCTGTTCGACCGGTGTGAAACAGATGACAGCGTCAGAAGCATCATCATTCGCGGTGAGGGGAAATTTTTCTCGGCGGGCGCCGATATAAAGGAATTTACGTCGCTTGAAAATCTTGAGCAATCTTCTGCCATGGCGGATAAAGGCCAGCAGCTGATGGAAAGAATTGAAGGGTTTCCGAAGCCCGTTATCGCAGCGATTCACGGCGCTGCGCTCGGAGGCGGTCTTGAGCTAGCCATGGCCTGCCATATCAGAATCGCTACATTAGATGCAAAGCTCGGCCTGCCCGAGCTGAATCTCGGCATTATTCCGGGCTTTGCCGGGACGCAGCGGCTTCCCCGGTACGTCGGTACGGCGAAAGCGCTTGAAATGATCGGCACTTCAGAACCTGTGTCCGGAGAAGAAGCGCTCAGCCTCGGGCTTGTCACGATAGGCGCCGAACATGAGGAAGAGCTGCTGAAAAAGGCGAAAACGCTCGCGGGCAAGTTTGCGGAAAAAAGCCCGCAGTCGATGGCTTCTCTGCTTGAGCTCCTTTATTCAAATAAGATCTATTCTTATGACGGCGGCTTAAAGCTTGAAGCAAAGCGTTTTGGGGAAGCATTTGCATCAGATGACGCAAAAGAAGGCATTCAGGCATTTCTCGAAAAAAGAAAGCCTCAATTCGGTGGGCGAAGATAAAGGGGATAAGATTATGAATCTATTTGTACTGATGAAACGGACGTTTGACACAGAAGAGAAAATCGTCATTGAAGCAGGAAAGATTCAGGAGGACGGGGCCGAATTTATCATTAATCCGTATGATGAATACGCCATTGAAGAAGCCATTCAGCTGAAGGAAGAGCACGGCGGAACCGTTACCGCCGTAACCGTCGGCGGAGAAGATGCGGAGAAAGAACTGAGAACCGCCCTAGCGATGGGCTGTGACCAGGCGGTGTTAATCAATATTGAAGATGATCTGAGCGATCCTGACCAATACTCCATTTCAACTATCTTATATCATTATTTCAAGGACCGGGAATATGATCTGATTCTCGGCGGAAATGTCGCGATTGACGGCGGTTCAGGCCAAGTGGCTCCAAGGCTTGCCGAACTGCTGAACATTCCTTGCGTCACAACGATCACAAAACTGACAATCAGCGGCGATGAAGCTGTGGCAGAGAAAGACAATGAAGGGGATACCGAAATCATTAAAACCTCACTTCCTTTAGTCATCACGGCACAGCAAGGCTTAAACGAGCCGCGCTATCCGTCGCTTCCGGGCATTATGAAGGCGAAGAAAAAACCGCTGGAAGAACTTGAGCTCGATGACCTCGACATTGATGAAGATGATGCCGCACCGAAGCTCAAAACGATCGAACGTTTTCTGCCGCCGCAAAAAGAAGCGGGCAGACTGATCGAAGGAGAAGCCGCTGAGCAGGCGAAAGAGCTTGTGTCACTGCTGAGAAAAGAAGCCAAAGTCGTATAAACCGATATTAAAGAAACTGGGGGATGTCAGAATGGGAAAAAAAGTGATCGTACTCGGAGAAATTCGTGACGGCGCCTTACGGAACGTCACCTTTGAAGCCATAGCCGCAGGCAAAACCATTTCCGGCGGAGGAGATGTCATCGGCGTGCTGATGGGAAAAGGCGCGGCTGATGCAGCACCAGAACTCATTCAGTACGGCGCCGACAAAGTATTTACGGCCGATTCGCCGGGGCTTTCTCAGTATACGGCGGACGGATATGCCGCGGTTCTCGGGGATCTGATCGAAAATGAAAAGCCTGATGCGGTTATTTTCGGCCACACTTCTATGGGAAAAGATTTGTCACCTAAGCTTGCGGCCCGGTTTGAAACGGGGCTGATTTCAGACAGCACGGATGTAAGCGTTACCGGAGACAACATCGTTTTTACAAGACCGATCTATTCCGGCAAAGCCTTTGAACAGGTGATTTCAACCGATCCTTTCATTTTGGCGACGATTCGTCCGAATAATATTCAGGCATTAGAAAAAGACGCGAGCCGGACGGGTGATATCGAAGAGCTTGCGGCGCCTCCGGCAGATTTGCGGACGGTCATTGAAGAAGTAGTCAAAAAAACGGCGGACGGCGTGGATTTATCAGAAGCGAAAATTATCGTAGCAGGCGGCCGCGGTGTAAAAAGCAAAGATGGATTTGAACCGTTAAAAGAACTTGCCGACGTGCTCGGAGCAGCGGTGGGCGCTTCACGCGGCGCGTGTGACGCGGACTATTGCGATTATTCCCTTCAAATCGGCCAGACGGGAAAAGTCGTCACGCCGGATTTGTATATCGCCTGCGGAATTTCCGGAGCGATTCAGCACTTGGCGGGCATGTCAAACAGTAAGGTCATTGTTGCCATTAACAAAGACCCGGAAGCGGAAATATTTAAAATAGCGGACTACGGAATTGTCGGCGATTTGTTCGAAGTGGTTCCGCTTCTGACGCAGGAATTTAAAAATGCCAATATTCATTCATAATCATAAACCCTCTGGCTTATTTGTCAGAGGGTTTTAATTTGTGTTAATTGGTTCGTACAAATTAAAGATTGATAAAATAAGAGATTGACATGTACGAACCAATATAATAAGCTTTTGTAAAGCGCTTACAAACTTATCCATTCAGCATACATCCCAGATACATAGATCGGCTGTAGTGCTTTCATTCTTATTAAGGGAAAGGAATGATTAAGTTTGTCTCACAATACGGCAGTCATTCAAACTGATATCACGCGGGGAACCATTAATAAAAACATATACGGACATTTCGCGGAACACCTGGGAAGAGGCATATATGAGGGCATCTGGGTCGGAAAAGATTCCGATATTCCGAATACCGGCGGGGTCAGGACGGATGTCGCCGCCGCCCTCAAACAGCTTCAGATTCCCGTCCTCAGATGGCCGGGCGGCTGCTTTGCAGATGAATACCATTGGGCAAACGGCGTAGGGAAACGCAAAACCATGCTGAATACCCATTGGGGCGGGACAATTGATTCCAATGAATTCGGCACGCACGAGTTTATGATGCTTTGTGAACTGCTCGGCTGCGAACCGTACATCGCCGGAAACGTCGGCAGCGGAACGGTTAAAGAAATGGCTGATTGGATTGAATACATGACGTTTGAAGCGGGCACGCCGATGTCCGACTGGAGAAAAGAAAACGGGCGGGAAAAACCGTGGAAGCTGACATATTTCGGAATAGGAAATGAGAACTGGGGCTGCGGCGGAAACATGCATCCTGAGTATTATGCTGATCTTTACAGAAACTTTCAAACCTATGTCCGCAATTACAGCGGTAATGAAATCTATAAAATTGCCGGCGGCGCGAATGTCGACGATTACCGCTGGACCGAGATCTTAATGAAAAAAGCCGCTGATCTCATGGACGGGTTGAGCCTGCATTATTACACAATACCGGGCGATTTCTGGAAGGGGAAAGGATCAGCGACGGAGTTTACGGAAGATGAATGGTTCATCACGATGAAAAAAGCGGCTCATATGGATGTATTGATCACAAGGCACAGCGCCATCATGGATCAGTACGATCCCGAAAAAAGAGTCGGGCTGATCATTGATGAATGGGGCACGTGGCTTGATCCTGAGCCAGGCACGAATCCGGGCTTTCTGTATCAGCAGAATACGATCCGCGACGCCCTTGTGGCCGCGACGCATTTCCACATTTTTCATCAGCATGCAGACCGCGTACAGATGGCCAATATCGCGCAAACCGTCAACGTGCTTCAGGCAATGATCCTGACAGAAGGGAAAGATATGCTGCTGACGCCGACGTATCATGTGTTTGATATGTTTAAGGTGCATCAGGACGCTTCTCTTTTGGCGACAGAAACAAAAGCAGCCGGGTACGAATGGAATGACGGCCGGCTCCCGCAAGTCAGCATTTCAGCGTCCAAACAGCAAAACGGAGACATACATATCAGCCTTTGCAATATCGATCATCTGCACAAAGCTGATGTGAAGATTGAACTGCGGGGTATGAAAAAGGCAGGGAAGCCTTCGGGAACGATTCTGCACGCGGAAAAAATGAATGCCCATAATACGTTCAGCAGTCCGGAAAACGTCAAACCGAAGCCGTTTTCCGGGTTTTCTCAAAAGGGCGGAAAACTTGAGGCGGAGCTTCCTCCGATGGCGGTTGTACTAATCACGCTGCCTGCGAATCCATCTTAAGTTTTGAACGCCTGCCGCCCGGTTATAATACACTGTATAAATAAGATTATTTCCGGCGGGTTCGGGAGAAAATAATATAAGCATTAAATTAGCATGAACGAATGGGAGATGCTATACTAAAAATCATCATTTGACAATTGGAGGAATAACAAATGGCTATCGTAAAAGCAACTGATCAATCGTTCTCAGCTGAAACAAGTGAAGGTGTCGTATTGGCTGATTTCTGGGCTCCTTGGTGCGGACCTTGTAAAATGATCGCGCCCGTTCTTGAAGAGCTTGATCAAGAAATGGGAGACAAACTGAAAATCGTCAAAATCGACGTGGATGAAAACCAAGAAACTGCCGGTAAATACGGCGTCATGAGCATCCCGACACTTCTCGTGCTAAAAGACGGAGAAGTCGTTGAAACATCTGTCGGTTTCAAACCGAAAGAAGCTCTTGAAGAGCTTGTAAACAAACATCTGTAAGCCGAAAGCTTCCGTTACGGCAGGGCGATTCCTTTGAAAGGGAATCGCCTTTTTTGATCTTCCAAAAGCTGAGAATGGAGAAAAACAAATGTTCGTGATACACTGAATGGACACGAGAAATGAATGTAAGGAAGGGTAACGTATGAATAAACAACTGAAAGAAAAACTGGCCCTCCTTCCCGATCAGCCGGGCTGTTATTTAATGAAAGACCGCCAAAAAACAGTCATCTACGTGGGGAAAGCGAAAGTCTTGAAAAACAGGGTGCGGTCTTATTTCACCGGTTCTCACGACGCAAAAACCCAACGGCTTGTGACGGAGATTGAGGACTTTGAATATATCGTGACTTCCTCCAATCTTGAAGCGCTTATTTTGGAAATGAATCTGATTAAAAAATACGATCCGAAATACAATGTCATGCTGAAAGATGATAAAACCTATCCCTTTATTAAAATCACCCATGAACGCCATCCGCGGCTGATTGTCACCCGGAATGTCAAAAAAGACAAAGGACGCTATTTCGGCCCGTATCCGAATGTGCAGGCGGCGCGGGAAACGAAAAAACTGCTGGACCGCCTTTACCCGCTCAGGAAATGCTCAAAGCTTCCGGACCGCGTCTGTCTCTATTATCATCTCGGACAATGCCTCGCCCCATGTGTAAAGGATATATCTGAGGAGACAAACCGCGAGATTGTTGAAGACATTACCCGTTTTTTAAAGGGAGGGCATAACGAAATCAAAAAAGAGCTCGAAGCGAAAATGGCAGAAGCGGCGGAAAAGCTTGAATTTGAACGGGCTAAAGAATTCCGCGACCAGCTTGCTCACATCGAATCGACGATGGAGAAGCAAAAAATGACCATGAATGACCTTCTGGACCGCGATGTGTTTGCATATGCCTATGATAAAGGCTGGATGTGCGTCCAAGTCTTTTTTATACGCCAAGGAAAACTGATCGAACGCGATGTCAGCATGTTTCCGATGTATCAGGAAGCGGATGAAGAATTTCTGACCTTCATCGGCCAGTTCTACTCTAAAAACAATCACTTTCTGCCTAAGGAAATTCTGGTGCCTGACAGCGTTGACAGGGACATGATCACCGAGCTGTTGGAAACCGCCGTGCATCAGCCGAAAAAAGGCCCGAAAAAAGAGCTGCTTTTGCTTGCGCACAAAAATGCGAAAATCGCTCTGCGGGAAAAATTCTCGTTAATCGAGCGGGATGAGGAACGGTCAATCGGTGCAGCCGAACGGCTCGGCGAAGCGCTGAATATTTATACGCCGCATCGGATTGAAGCGTTTGACAACTCCAATATTCAAGGCACAAACCCCGTATCGGCCATGATTGTCTTTATTGACGGAAAACCGAATAAAAAGGAATACCGCAAATATAAAATTAAAACCGTAACAGGGCCGGATGATTACGGCTCAATGAGGGAAGTCGTCAGAAGAAGATACACGAGGGTGCTTCGCGAAAATCTTCCGCTGCCGGATTTAATCATCATTGACGGCGGAAAAGGGCAGATTAACGCGGCGCGCGACGTGCTCGAGAATGAGCTCAGCCTTGATGTCCCGGTAGCGGGATTGGCGAAAGATGATAAACACCGAACATCCAACCTTTTGATCGGCGACCCGCTTGAACCGGTGTTTCTGGAGCGGAACAGCCAAGAGTTTTACCTGCTTCAGCGCATTCAGGACGAAGTTCACCGTTTTGCGATCAGCTTTCACAGACAGATCCGGGGAAAAAGCGTCTTTCAATCCGTTCTGGATGATATCCCCGGAATCGGCGAAAAACGCAAAAAAATGCTCTTAAAACATTTCGGATCTGTCAAAAAGATGAAGGAAGCAAGCCTTGACGATATCAAAAAAGCGGGTGTGCCGGCCGCGGCGGCCCAGCTGCTGTTTGAAAAATTAAAAAAATAGTATTGTGCTTTTCTGAAAAATCTGCTAGAATGTGAACTAATTTCATAAGATCGTGTTATATGGTGAAGATAGAGGTGCGAACTTCAATAGTAAGCCTTTGGAGAATGATGGATTCTGCGAAAAAGGCTGAAAGGGGAGCGTCGCCGAAGTGTATCACATCCCATCGGTGTGATTTGCTGGCCTTGCATTAAATAAATGTAAGGCTGTCAAGAATTCATTTTCTTGGAGGGCTATCTCGTTGTTCATAATCAATCGTAATGATATGAAAAAGCAATGAGAGCTATTCCTCTCATTGCTTTTTTTATTGTGGACAAAACGCTCTTTTCTCCTCACCCGCACGAACCAAAATGTAAAGGGTGGTCTAGTATGGGTCTTATCGTACAAAAATTCGGAGGCACTTCCGTCGGCTCTGCCGAAAAAATTCAAAATGCCGCAAATCGCGCCATTGCTGAAAAGCAAAAAGGCCATGATGTCGTAGTCGTCGTTTCGGCAATGGGAAAATCAACCGACGCGCTCGTTAACCTCGCGGCTGAAATCACATCTGAACCAAGCAGACGCGAGATGGATATGCTTTTGTCTACGGGAGAGCAGGTCACGATTTCGCTTTTGGCCATGGCGCTTCAGGAAAAAGGATATGACGCCGTCTCTTATACGGGCTGGCAGGCGGGTGTCCGCACGGAAGCCGTTCACGGCAATGCGAGAATTACGGATATTGATATCACGGCGATTCGTTCGCAGCTTGCAGAAGGCAGGATTACAGTCGTTGCCGGTTTTCAGGGCGTAACGGAAGACGGAGGCATCACGACGCTCGGACGGGGCGGTTCCGATACGACGGCGGTCGCTCTTGCCGCAGCGCTGGAAGCGGATAAATGCGACATTTATACAGATGTTCCGGGCGTATTTACGACAGATCCGCGGTATGTCCGGTCAGCGAGAAAACTGGCGGGAATTTCTTATGATGAAATGCTGGAGCTTGCAAATCTGGGAGCGGGTGTTCTTCACCCGCGGGCGGTTGAGTTCGCGAAAAACTACCAAGTGCCTTTAGAAGTGCGGTCAAGCACGGAACATGAAGCGGGAACATTAATTGAGGAGGAATCATCAATGGAGCAGAATTTAATCGTCAGAGGAATTGCATTTGAAGACCAGATCACGAGGGTGTCCGTTACAGGCCTTGCAAGCGGATTGACAACACTTTCAACAATCTTCACCGCGCTGGCAAAACGAAACATCAACGTTGACATTATTATTCAGACACAGTCGGACGATGGGGAAGCGGATATTTCTTTCTCAGTGAAAACGGAAGATGCCGCGCAAACGGTCGCCGTGCTTGAAGAATATAAAAACGCGCTTGACTATGAAAAAATTGAAACCGAAAGAAAACTGGCGAAAGTCTCTATTGTCGGGTCGGGCATGGTTTCAAATCCCGGCGTCGCCGCGGACATGTTTGCCGTACTGGCGGAAAAAAATGTACAAGTCAAAATGGTGAGCACATCTGAAATAAAAGTATCAGCGGTTGTCAGCGAAAATGATATGGTGAAAGCGGTCGAAGCGCTTCATGATGCGTTTGAGCTTTCTAAACAGCCGTCTGCCGTGTAAACGGGCAGGCAAAAAGGCGGGACTTGGAGTCACCGCCTTTTTTCAATTATACAGGGTCCTTCATATCCCATTTTACAGTCAGGACGACTTTATCCGCTCTCTTTTTTACCTGTTCATAAGATTCTGCAATCTGATCGTTCATCAATTGAATCTGTTCGGCTATAAAACCGGCTTCAAGCTGAAAACAAGGCTCTTTCTGATGTTTGAGCCTGCTGGATACGAGCGGTCCTTCCAGTTCAAATTCCAGTTCTTGTTTTTTTGATCCTGCGTTTGTCAAAGTTCCCCAGCCGGCTTTTTCAAAAAAGGCGGGGATTTCTTCCCACGATTGAAGAGGAAATTTGCGGGCGAGGCGTTTTCCCGCCCAATACATCATCGATGAATGCTCCGGGCCGAGGATATCCGGAAGCACGATTTCCCGGATTAATTCGTAGCCGTATGCGCTGACGTCGAGTTCAGTTAAAGGTTCTAAAGCTGCTTCATAATTATTCTTCATATTATGTATTCCCCTCTCTCCTTCGTTTATTATAGCTTAAACAGGGGGGAGGATTACAGGATGATCCTATAAAACACGCGAAAAAATGTGAGAAAGATATCGCAGGAAAATAAAATTTTCCCTCCAGATAATCAATTCCGAAAATTATAATTTATGTACACGTTTTCTTGACGCCCTTTTGAGGGAGGAGTAAAATGAAATTGTCAATAAATTTTAATAAAGTGCTTACAATTGAAACGAAGTGGGGGCAGAGATTTTAGTACATTTCGCACTTAAATCAAACAGGGGGTAAAGTAATGTCTGGGAACAGAGAGTTTTATTTTCGAAGATTGCATTCCTTGCTCGGTGTTATTCCGGTCGGCATCTTTTTGATCCAGCATTTAGTCGTCAACCAATTTGCCGCAAGGGGAGCGGATGCGTTTAACAAGGCGGCCGGCTTTATGGACAGTCTGCCGTTCAGGTATGCGTTAGAAATTTTTATTATTTTCTTACCTTTAATTTATCATGCGGTTTACGGTGTGTACATAGCATTTACTGCGAAAAACAACGCTGGCCACTACAGTTATTTCAGAAACTGGATGTTTGTGCTTCAGCGTGTCACTGGTATTCTCACCCTTATTTTCGTCAGCTGGCATGTGTGGCAGACGCGGATTGCCGCGCAGATGGGCGCTGAAGTCAACTTCGATATGATGGCGAATATTTTGAGCTCGCCGTTTATGCTCGGTTTTTACATTGTAGGCGTTTTATCGGTCATTTTTCACTTTTCAAACGGCTTATGGTCTTTTGCGGTCACATGGGGGATCACGGTCACGCCGCGTTCTCAAAGAATTTCGACTTACGTGACGCTGATTATATTTTTAGCGCTTTCATACGTAGGTTTAAAAGCGATTTTTGCGTTTGTGTAAGAGAACTAGATTACTAGAGGGAGAGGGGCTATCATGAGTCAATCAAGCATTATCGTAGTCGGCGGGGGTCTTGCCGGCCTCATGGCGACAATTAAAGCAGCGGAATCAGGCACGGCCGTTAAATTGTTTTCCATCGTTCCGGTCAAACGCTCTCACTCGGTCTGCGCGCAGGGCGGGATAAACGGAGCTGTCAACACAAAAGGGGAAGGAGACTCTCCGTTTGAGCATTTTGATGACACGGTATACGGAGGCGACTTTTTGGCAAACCAGCCTCCTGTAAAAGCGATGTGTGAAGCGGCGCCGTCCATTATCCACTTATTGGACCGCATGGGGGTTATGTTTAACAGAACGCCGGAAGGGCTCTTGGACTTCCGCCGTTTCGGGGGTACACAGCATCACAGAACCGCATACGCGGGAGCGACGACGGGTCAGCAGCTTCTTTACGCACTGGACGAGCAGGTGCGCAGATATGAAGTGGCGGGTCTCGTCACAAAATATGAAGGCTGGGAATTCCTCGGCGCCGTTCTTGACGATGAGCGCACGTGCCGCGGTATCGTAGCCCAAAATCTGACCAATATGCAAATCGAGTCATTCCGTTCTGACGCCGTTATTATGGCGACGGGAGGTCCCGGAATCGTATTCGGAAAATCAACAAACAGCATGATCAACACGGGATCTGCCGCATCAATCGTCTATCAGCAGGGCGCTTATTATGCAAACGGCGAATTTATCCAAATTCACCCGACAGCAATCCCGGGGGACGATAAACTGCGTCTGATGAGTGAATCGGCGCGCGGCGAGGGCGGAAGAGTCTGGACGTATAAAGACGGAAAACCTTGGTACTTCCTTGAGGAAAAATATCCGGCTTACGGAAACCTCGTGCCGCGGGATATTGCGACACGTGAAATCTTTGACGTGTGCGTGAATCAGAAACTCGGCATCAACGGAGAAAACATGGTGTATCTCGATCTGTCGCACAAAGATCCGAAAGAGCTTGACGTTAAGCTTGGCGGCATTATCGAAATCTATGAAAAATTCATGGGCGATGACCCGCGCAAGCTTCCGATGAAAATTTTCCCTGCCGTTCACTATTCAATGGGCGGACTGTGGGTTGATTATGATCAGATGACAAGCATCCGCGGACTGTTCGCAGCGGGAGAATGTGATTATTCAATGCACGGAGGAAACCGTTTAGGGGCGAACTCTCTGCTTTCCGCCATCTACGGAGGAATGGTGGCCGGACCGAATGCGGTGAAATATGTTTCCGGACTTGAAACATCAGCGGAAGACCTGTCTTCTTCATTATTTGATTCCTATGTGAAAAAAGAAGAAGAAAAATGGGCCGATATCATGAAGATGGACGGCGACGAAAATGCCTACGTGCTTCACCGTGAGCTCGGAGAATGGATGACGGCCAACGTCACGGTGGTCCGCCACAACGACAAGCTTTTGAAAACGGATGACAAGATCCAAGAGCTGATGGAACGCTTTAAGAAAATCAATATCAACGATACGACAAAATGGAGCAACCAAGGCGCGATGTTCACCCGCCAGTTCTCCAATATGCTTCAGCTTGCCAGAGTCATCACGCTCGGCGCATATAACCGAAATGAAAGCCGGGGAGCGCACTATAAACCGGATTTCCCTGAAAGAAATGACGATGAGTGGCTCAAAACGACGATGGCGAAACATGCCGGTCCGTTTGAAGCTCCGGAATTTGAATATCAGGATGTCGATGTATCACTGATTGCGCCCCGTAAACGCGACTACTCGAAGAAGAAGGTGGCGAAATAATCATGAGTGAGAAAAAGATACGGTTTATCATTACACGTCAGGATACGCCCGAAAGCGCGCCATACGATGAAGAATTCGAAATCAATTACCGCCCGAATCTGAACGTGATTTCCGCCCTGATGGAAATCCGCAGAAATCCCGTGAATGCAAAAGGAGAGAAAACCACTCCGGTCGCATGGGACATGAACTGTCTTGAAGAAGTATGCGGCGCCTGCTCCATGGTCATCAACGGGAGACCGCGCCAGTCATGTACGGCGCTGATTGATAAGCTGGAACAGCCGATCCGTCTGAAGCCGATGAAAACATTCCCGGTTGTCCGTGACCTTCAGGTTGACCGCAGCAGAATGTTTGATTCACTGAAAAAAGTGAAAGCATGGGTGCCGATTGACGGAACTTACGATTTGGGGCCGGGGCCGAGAATGCCGGAAAAACGCCGCCAGTGGGCATATGAATTATCTAAATGCATGACATGCGGCGTCTGCCTCGAAGCCTGCCCGAACGTCAACAGCAAGTCGAAATTCATGGGGCCTGCCCCGATGTCGCAAGTCCGTCTGTTTAACGCCCATCCTACGGGCGCGATGAACAAAGCAGAACGTTTAGAAGCGTTAATGACAGACGGCGGCCTCGGAGATTGCGGGAATTCACAAAACTGTGTTCAATCCTGCCCGAAAGGCATTCCGCTTACGACTTCAATCGCCGCTTTGAACAGAGATACCAATTTACAAGCATTCCGTAATTTCTTCGGAAGCGACAGAGTATAAGAAAGAGAAAAAGAGCCTCTTCCGCACGGGAGAGGTTTTTTTATAAGGAGCTGAAGGTGATGAAACAGCCGCAATATATTGATATCCCGTTTGAAGAATGGAGACAGTCGTTTTCTTTCTTTACTGAAGTATCGGTTCGTTTTTCAGAAACGGATATGTTCGGCCATATGAATAATGTAACCCCTTTCATCTATTTTGAAGAAGCGCGGATCGCTTATTTTAAACAGCGAGGCATAACGGCGCAAAACTCGAAAACGATGACGGTCGTCGCAAGCCAGCAGTGCGACTATATGCGTCAGGTGATGCCGTATGAAAATCTGCGGATTTATGTGAAAGCAAGCGCTGCCGGAAATGCGTCCGTCACCCTTCATTACCTTGGAGAAAATGAGTCGGGCCTGCCGTGCTTTACAGGTTCCGTCGTTATGGTTCAAGTGTCGAAGAAAAGCGGCAAAGCGGTCAGCTGGACGGAGCGGGAGAAAGGCATTCTGCTCGCCTGAACGGATAACTATTTCTCTAAGAGACGTCACCTCCGAAGCGCCCTTTACATATGATATCTTGACTATATAAACCCATTCGTTTCAGATTCGCTCTCACCTTAGCAAGGAGGGTTACAATACTTGAAGGAGAAAGATTTTCAATCAAAGCCGCTGCTGACCAAAAGAGAAAGAGAAGTATTCGAATTGCTCGTTCAAGACAAGACAACAAAGGAAATTGCAAGCGAGCTATTTATCAGTGAAAAAACTGTACGGAATCACATTTCAAATGCCATGCAGAAGTTAGGTGTGAAAGGGCGTTCGCAAGCTGTTGTCGAGCTTCTTAGAATGGGTGAGCTAGAGCTCTGATTCTTGCCGGTTTTCCTTCTTTTCGAGAAGGAGCCGGTTATTTGCGTTGGCGCCCGGGCTGATGGGCATGCGGTGAAAATCCCGGTTTTTCCTTTTTCTCCGTCAGTCTTGCATTTTCTTAAAAAAAGAAGGAAAATAGACACGGAGCGCATAGCCCAGAAAGATCCTTGAGTGAGGGATGGACAAATGACATCAAAATCTGTAGAGCATGTTGCGGATATCGAAAAATCACTCCGCCATATCGCTGCGATCATTAAACAAAAAGGAAGAGAAATCCTTAACCAATATGCAATTACACCGCCGCAATTCGTGGGGCTTCAATGGCTTTATGAATTGGGGGATATGACAATAGGCGAATTATCAGGCAAAATGTATTTGGCTTGCAGCACGACGACGGATCTGATAGACCGCATGGAAAAAAATAAGCTTGTCGAGCGGGTGAAAGACCCGGCTGACAGACGGGTCGTCAGAATTCATCTTCTCGCTGAAGGAGAGCGCATTATCCAAGAAGTGATTTTGAAAAGACAGGCTTATTTGCGGGATATGTTTGCGACATTTTCCGAAGAAGAAACAGCCGCTTTCGAAAAATCATTATTGAAACTGCAGCATGAAATGAAAAGAAAATGAGGCGATTTTGTTGGAACAGCCGATAGGAGTCATTGATTCCGGGGTTGGCGGGTTAACCGTTGCTAAGGAAATCATGAGACAGCTACCGAAGGAAAATATCATCTATGTGGGAGATACAAAACGCTGCCCGTACGGCCCGCGTCCTGAAGAAGAAGTTCTTCAATATACGTGGGAAATGACCGATTACCTGCTGGAAAACCACCATATCAAAATGCTCGTGATCGCCTGCAATACGGCCACGGCCATTGCCTTGGAGGATATTCAGCGCAAAACGGATATTCCGGTTGTCGGTGTCATTCAGCCGGGTGCGAGAACGGCGATAAAGGTCACGAAAAACCAGCATATCGGCGTCATCGGCACGGTCAATACCATTAAAAGCAGAGCGTATGAGCAGGCGCTGCTCGGGTTAAACGCAGAACTTCAAGTTGAGAACACGGCTTGTCCGCTGCTCGTGCCGTTTGTGGAAAGCGGACGGTTTCTTCAGGAATCAGCGGAGGAAGCGGTTGAAGCATCGCTTGAGCCTTTAAAAGGTACATCAATTGACACCTTGATTTTAGGATGTACGCATTATCCGATTTTAAAAGATCCGATTCAGAACTATATGGGAGAGCATGTGAAAATCATTTCCTCCGGAGACGAGACGGCGAGAGAAGTGAGCACCATCTTGTCTTATAAAGGTTTGTTAAACCAATCGAAACATGCACCGGAGCATCAATTTCTTACAACGGGAGAGCGGAACGGCTTCGCAAAAATTGCCGAAGACTGGTTCGGCCACGAAATCGGCCATGTCGAGTGCATCTCCCTTCAAGAGCCGGTCAGAAAATAAATCAAAAAAACCCGCTGTTTACGGCGGGTTTTTTTGCGCTTCCCGGTCTATTTCCCGGACAGGGCTCGTATACATCATAGTACAAACAGCCTTAGGAGGGAAAAGTATGCTGAAAAAAGGACCTGCAGTCATTGCTGCAACATGTCTTACTTCGGCTTTTGTGTTATCTGGATGCGGTTTGTTTCAATCCGATAAAACAGCCGGGGAAATTGACCCGCCTCAAGACATTTCATATGTAAAGGATGAAGCGGGAATTCAGGCAAAACCAAAGCAGTCAGAGAAAAACGGCACTTCTAAAGCCGACCAGCCGGCCAATACAGTCATGAGAGAGCTGTATCTGATTGATAAAAACGGCTATGTCGCAGCACAGACACTGCCTCTTCCGAACAGTGAGGGAACCGCAAAGCAGGCCCTTGAGTATTTGGTTCAGGGAGGGCCTGTGTCAGAAATCCTGCCGAACGGCTTCAGAGCGGTGCTCCCTGCGGATACGACGGTAAATGTCGATATTAAAAAAGACGGCACTGCCGTCGCTGATTTTTCGAAGGAATTTAAAAACTATAAAAAAGAAGACGAACAAAAAATCCTGCAATCGATTACATGGACGCTTACCCAATTCAGCTCAATAGATAAAGTCAAAATCAGAATCAACGGGCACGAGCTGAAAGAAATGCCTGTGGGCGGCACGCCGATTACGGGCGACTTAAGCAGAAAAGACGGGATTAATATTGAAACGGCCGGAGTGAATGATCTGACAGACACCCATCCGCTGACTGTCTATTATCTGGCGGAAACAGAGACGAGCGAATACTACGTGCCTGTCACAAAGCGGATTGACAATTCGGAAACAAATGACATCACCGCTGCCGTTGAACAGCTCGTCGACGGACCGGGCAAAGCAAGCGGGCTTTTGACGGACTTTAATAACGATGTTAAGCTTCTCGGCAAGCCGAAAGTAAAAGACGGCCAAGTTACACTGGACTTTAACAGCTCCATTTACGGAAGCGCCGACGAAAAAACAAAAATGGTATCATCGGGCGTATTGGACAGCATCGTTCTCACATTAACCGAACAGCCGTCGATTAAAAGTGTTTCTATAAAAGTAAACGGAAAATCAGAACTGGTAAATGAAAAAGGAGAATCCCTTTCAAAACCTGTTTCGAGGCCGTCACAAGTGAATACGGGTAGTTTTTAATTTGCGATTTTTGATATACTAGTAAAAAAGAGGTTAGCGTTCCGGCTGCCTCTTTCTTTATTCACAATCCGGAACAAAAGGTTTATGTACATATAATCGGAGGTAAAATATGAGACACGACGGAAGACAGCACGATGAGCTGCGCCCTATCACATTTGATTTGGATTTTATCACTCACCCGGAAGGCTCTGTTTTAATTACAGCGGGAAATACGAAGGTCATCTGTAATGCATCTGTGGAAGACCGGGTGCCGCCATTTTTACGCGGCGGAGGAAAAGGCTGGATCACAGCGGAATACAGCATGCTTCCCCGCGCGACGAATCAAAGAACGATAAGAGAATCTTCAAAAGGAAAGGTCTCCGGCAGAACGATGGAAATTCAGCGGCTGATCGGGCGCGCGCTCCGGGCCGTCGTTGATTTGGAGAAGCTCGGCGAACGGACGATCTGGATCGACTGTGACGTCATTCAAGCTGACGGCGGAACAAGAACGGCTTCCATTACCGGCGCCTTCTTGGCAATGGCCATTGCGATCGGCAAACTCGTAAAAAGCGGCGTTATCAAAACCTCTCCTGTGACAGATTATCTCGCGGCCATTTCTGTCGGGATGGATAAAGAAGAAGGCCTTCTTTTGGATCTGAATTATGAAGAGGATTCGGCGGCTGAAGTCGACATGAATATTATCATGACGGGAAGCGGACGTTTTGTAGAGCTTCAAGGGACGGGCGAAGAAGCCACATTCTCCCGTGAAGATTTAAACGGACTGTTAAGCCTTGCCGAAAAAGGAATCCAGACGCTTATTCAAAAGCAAAAAGAAGTGCTGGGAGAAACATTGCCTGAACTGAAATAAGAAAGAGAGGCCTGATCACCGTGAAAGAAGCCATTATTGCGACACACAATCAGGGAAAAGTGAAAGAATTCAAGGAAATTCTCGAACCGAAAGGCTACAGCGTCTCTTCTTTGGCGGAAATCGGATTTACGGAAGAAATTGAAGAAACCGGACATACCTTTGAAGAAAACGCCATCTTAAAAGCGGAAGCCGTGGCAAAAGCCGTCAACAAAATGGTCATTGCAGACGACTCCGGTTTATCAGTGGACAACCTTGGAGGCAGACCGGGCGTTTATTCAGCCCGTTATGCCGGAGAAGCAAAAGATGATAAGGCGAACATGGACAAGGTGCTGTCAGAATTAAAAGGCATCGAAAAAGAGCAGCGCACGGCCCGTTTCCGCTGCGCCCTTGCCGTCAGCATGCCGGGGCAGGAAACAAAAACGGTCGAAGGTCATGTTGAAGGGTATATTGCGGAAGGACCCGAGGGAGATAACGGGTTCGGCTATGATCCCATTTTTATTGTAAAAGATAAAGATAAAACCATGGCCCAGCTGACAAGCGCTGAGAAAAACAAAATCAGCCACAGGGCTGAGGCGCTCAAGAAACTGTCAAAGCTGCTTGATTCATAAGGGGGAGCGTATGCAATGAAAGTGCTGATAATAAGTGACAGTCACGGCCTTGAAGACGAGCTGGAGACGATTGCAAAGCGGCACGAAGACGAAGCGGATCTGATGATTCATTGCGGTGATTCAGAGCTTGACGCCGCACATCCGGCGCTCACGCCGTATCACACGGTGAAAGGCAATTGCGACTTTGGCGGCGGGTTTCAGGATGAACTCCTTCTGGACGCAGGTTCAAAGAAAATTCTGGCCGTTCACGGGCATCTTCACGGCATTAAACAGTCACTTTTAACTGTTTTTTACCGGGCGGAAGAGCTTGGGGCGGATATCGTCTGCTTCGGCCATTCACATATTGCCGGGAGTGAAGAGCTTCGGGGCAAGCTTTTGATTAATCCGGGCAGCATCCGTCTTCCAAGAGTCCGCAATGTGAAAAGCTATGCCATTCTTACTCTTACAGAAAGAGAAGTCGCCGTGACATTTTACGACGAAACGGGTCGGGAATTGAAGGATTTGGGGACTACAATCAGTTTTTAACAAGTGATGGGGGAGATTTCATTCTTCCCCATCAAAAGTTTTTAAAAAAATATTGACTTATGATTTGAACCTGTATATAATAAATCTTGTCGCTGATACATAAAGAAAAAGCTGTCCCAGTAGCTCAGCTGGATAGAGCAACGGCCTTCTAAGCCGTCGGTCGGGAGTTCGAATCTCTCCTGGGACGTACAAAAAAAGAGCTGGTGACATCAGAGTGAAAACTGATGCCGCTGGCCTTTTTTATCGGATGACTATATTGTCAAATCGCTGAAATCATGGTAAAATGATCAGCAGAACAATTTGATTTTCATGTCCCAGTAGCTCAGCCGGATAGAGCAACGGCCTTCTAAGCCGTCGGTCGGGAGTTCGAATCTCTCCTGGGACGTATAAAAAACCTCAAGCCCTGACAATGGGTTTGAGGTTTTTTTGTATTTATTTTTTTATTTTACGAAACAAAAGTTCCGTATTTGATGAAAAATTGTAAAGTAATTTTAATATAAATGAAACTTAATGTAATATTTACCGTAATAAATATATGTATAAAGATACTTAAGGCGCCCTTGAGTGATAAATTATCGAATTTCTATCATGCATTTTGTTAATGAATGTTAGAAAGACAGCAGGAGGAATTAGCTTTTGAAGTACGCATTTGCATATAAAAATCACAATATAGAAACGATCTTTTGCGGAAAAGACGAGCTGTTTGAGGAACTGAAGCAATTTTTAATCACTCAATGCGGTTTAATCATTGTTGAGGTTTCAAGGGCTGATTACTATACGGAGCAGGAAATGAATCAGTGGAATGACCGTTATACCCTGTGAATAAGAAAAGAAACCGGCCGTGGGAGACCGGTTTTTGTATCATCTGAATCCGCTCGGAGCGCTGAAGCCCCCGGCATGGCCGCTGAAACCGCCCCCGAGCGCGCCGGGATGCGCCCCGGCGCCGAGGCTTCCGCCGACGTCACTGAAGGATTGGCCGTAGTACCCGGTTGTATAAGGGTACGGGACGAATTGTTGCCCGGCGAATGACAGCGTGCTTTGCGGGGTCTGCTGTCCGTATCCGGATGACGGGAATCCCTGCTGAAAAGAAGGGCCGCCTTGATATGGTGCTGTATGCATCGGGGCCGGAGGATAATAAGACTGCGGCGGTAAGACCGGTAAAGGCGGAAATCCAGGAGGCAGGCCCTGCATGCCTGATAACATCTTATTCATGACATCACTCATTTCTTACGAGATAAGAACAGTGTATGCGTATGTCTGTAGAAAGAGCCTGTTCAATCGAACGGAATATCTGACAAGCATGCCGGAAGGACAGAGAAAAATTTTGTAATAAAATGTGACATATTCGTATATGAACGGAAAAATTTCATGTAATCTTGAGAGATTAATAAAAAATGATAAAAACTTTTAATATTTACAGATCCCTTTGTACCGGTAATGAAAGCGTATACAAAGTAAATTGATTAATCTAAATTGTCTAATAATTATAAAAATGCTGTTGACACTGCCTGCAAACGGGCGTAATATGAGTTCAAACAAAAATAAATAAATGATTCACGCTAAAAAGAAAAATCATAAAACACTGAAAAAACAAACAAATGAAGGTTCTTTTTCAATAAAAGAGCTGCCATAATAAAAAGCGCAGAAGAGGATAAGTAGCTTTGCTGAAGTTTTTCACAGAGAGCCGGTAACGCTGAGAGCCGGTAAAACAAATCAAAGTGAACTCCCCTCAGAGTGCCGGTCTGAAATGTAAAGAGTAGGACTCGGCCGAGTGAACGCAATGTTTACTCGTTATCAAAACGGATAATCATTATCCATGAGACGGTCTGCATATGACCGTAAACAAGGGTGGTACCGCGGAAAGCAAAGCCTTTTCGCCCCTTTTGGCTATCGCATGAAATGCTTGGCTGAATGTGGGTGGGAAGGCTTTTTTATTTGCGTCAGCCGGCGCTGCGTTTTATGAATTGGATTTTAGAAGGGAACATTGAAAAGGAGGAACTGAAAATGGGTACAAATGTACAGGCGGATTCTTTGTCTGCCGAATGTACAAAAACAATGAACGGGGCTCTGATGCTGATTGAATCATTAAAGAAAGAAAATGTCGAGATGATCTTCGGCTATCCGGGGGGAGCCGTCCTTCCGATTTACGATAAACTGTATCAATCAGGATTGGTTCACATCCTGCCCCGCCACGAGCAAGGCGCGATTCATGCGGCAGAAGGGTATGCGAGAGTCTCCGGAAAGCCGGGGGTTGTGATTGCTACCTCCGGACCCGGAGCGACAAATTTAGTTACCGGTCTTGCGGATGCGATGATAGATTCATTGCCGCTCGTAGTGTTTACCGGTCAGGTGGCCACTTCGGTCATCGGCAGCGACGCTTTCCAGGAAGCCGACATTTTAGGAATTACGATGCCGATTACGAAACACAGCTACCAAGTCCGCCGTCCGGAAGATCTCCCCCGTGTGATTAAAGAGGCGTTCCATATCGCCACGACGGGAAGACCGGGCCCGGTATTAATTGATATACCGAAGGATGTCGCAGCATTTGAAGGAGAGTTCAGATATGATCACGAGATCAGCCTTCCGGGTTATCAGCCTGTAAAAGAGCCTAACTATCTGCAGATCCGAAAGCTCGTGGAAGCTGTCAGCAGTGCGAAAAAGCCGGTTATTTTAGCCGGAGCGGGTGTTTTGCACGGTAAAGCTTCAGAAGATTTAAAAAATTATGCCGAACAGCAGCAAATCCCGGTAGCGCACACGCTTCTCGGTCTGGGCGGTTTCCCGGCAGACCATCCTCTTTTTCTGGGAATGGCGGGGATGCACGGCACATACACAGCGAATATGGCGCTTTACCACTGTGATTTGTTGATCAGCATCGGAGCGCGGTTCGATGATCGTGTGACCGGAAATCTGAAGCATTTTGCAAAATCGGCCAAAGTAGCGCATATCGATATTGATCCTGCTGAAATCGGAAAAATTATCGAAACGCAGATTCCGGTGGTCGGCGACAGTAAAATCGTCCTTCAGGAATTATTGAAGCAAAACGGAAAACAGGGACAGACAGAGGAATGGAAACAGCAGCTTTCAGAATGGAAAGAAGAATATCCGCTTTGGTATACAGACAACAGAGAAGAGGGCTTGAAACCCCAAAAGCTGATTGAGTATATTCACCAATTCACAAACGGTGAGGCGATTGTGGCGACGGATGTCGGCCAGCACCAGATGTGGGCGGCTCAGTTTTATCCTTTCCGAAAGGCTGATAAGTGGGTTACCTCGGGGGGACTCGGCACAATGGGCTTCGGCCTTCCGGCGGCTATCGGAGCGCAGCTGGCCGATCGTAACGCCACGGTCGTTGCCATCCTCGGAGACGGCGGTTTTCAGATGACCCTTCAGGAATTAGATGTCATCCGGCAGCTGAATCTTCCTGTCAAAGTGGTTATCTTGAACAACGAATGTCTGGGCATGGTCAGACAGTGGCAGGAAATCTTCTATGAAGAGCGCTATTCTGAATCCAAATTCTCGGCGCAGCCTGACTTTGTCAAATTGTCAGAAGCCTACGGCATTAAAGGCGTCCGGATTTCATCGGAGGAAGAGGCGGAAGAAGAGCTTAAAAAGGCGCTTTCATCAAAAGAACCGGCCGTTATTGACGTCCGGGTCGCCAAAAGCGAGAAAGTATTCCCGATGATTGCGCCGGGTAAAGGACTTCATGAAATGGTGGGGGTGAAACCTTGAAACGCATTATCACATTAACGGTGGTCAACCGCTCGGGAGTATTAAACCGGATCACCGGCCTGTTTACAAAAAGACACTATAATATCGAAAGCATCACTGTAGGCCACACGGAAACAAGCGGTGTTTCAAGGATTACATTTGTCGTCCATGTGGAAGGCGAAAATGACGTAGAGCAGCTGACAAAGCAGCTTAACAAACAAATTGACGTCCTG
The DNA here is from genome assembly GCF_040259625.1 of Bacillus sp. B1(2022). NCBI lineage: Bacteria > Bacillati > Bacillota > Bacilli > Caryophanales > Bacillaceae > Bacillus > Bacillus sp. B1(2022). Next base: position 481,960 of record NZ_JANIFO010000002.1, on the reverse strand, counting down.
AAAGTGACGGATATTACAAACCAATCGATTGTACAGCGTGAGCTGGCATTAATCAAAGTTGTTTCCGCACCGTCGGCCAGAACGGAAATCAATGGAATCATTGAGCCGTTCAGAGCTTCCGTCGTTGATGTCTCAAGAGACAGCATCGTCGTTCAGGTTACCGGCGAATCTAATAAAATCGAAGCGCTCATAGAGCTTCTCAAACCTTACGGCATTAAAGAAATCGCGAGAACGGGCACAACGGCTTTTGCGAGGGGAACCCAGCAGAAGGCGTCATCCAATAAAACAATTTCAATTGTATAACACAAAAAAGGGAGAGATTAAAATGGTAAAAGTATATTATAACGGTGATATCAAAGAGAACGTATTGGCGGGTAAAAAAGTAGCGATTATCGGTTACGGTTCACAAGGTCACGCACACGCGCTGAACTTAAAAGAAAGCGGAATTGATGTCATTGTCGGCGTCAGACAAGGAAAATCATTTACACAGGCCCAAGAAGACGGTCATAAAGTCTTTTCGGTAAGAGAAGCGGCTGCCCAGGCTGATATCATTATGGTTCTTCTTCCGGATGAACAGCAGCAAAAAGTATATGAAGCTGAAATCAAAGATGAATTGACGGCGGGCAAGTCATTAGTATTCGCACACGGATTTAACGTCCATTTCCATCAGATCGTGCCTCCTGCTGATGTGGATGTATTCCTTGTCGCCCCTAAAGGACCGGGACACCTTGTCAGAAGAACATATGAACAAGGCGCGGGCGTACCGGCATTGTTTGCCATCTACCAGGATGTATCAGGCGAAGCGAAAGATACGGCTCTTGCTTATGCAAAAGGAATCGGCGGAGCGCGTGCGGGCGTTCTTGAAACAACATTTAAGGAAGAAACGGAAACGGATTTGTTCGGTGAGCAGGCCGTTCTGTGCGGAGGTTTAACGGCGCTTGTCAAAGCGGGTTTTGAAACGCTGACAGAAGCCGGCTACCAGCCTGAACTCGCATACTTCGAGTGTCTGCACGAACTGAAGCTGATCGTAGACTTGATGTATGAAGAAGGATTGGCGGGCATGAGATACTCTATCTCCGATACGGCTCAATGGGGAGATTTTGTCTCAGGGCCGCGCGTAGTCGATGCGAAGGTAAAAGAATCGATGAAACAAGTATTAACGGATATTCAAAATGGTACATTCGCGAAAGAATGGATCGTGGAAAACCAGGTGAACCGTCCTCGTTTCAATGCGATCAATGCAAGTGAAAACGAGCATCAGATTGAAAAGGTCGGCAGACAGCTTCGTGAAATGATGCCGTTTGTCAAACAAGGCAAAAAGAAGGAAGCGGTGGTCTCTGTTGCGCAAAATTAATGTTTTCGACACGACCCTTCGTGACGGTGAACAATCCCCCGGGGTCAACCTCAATTCCCGGGAGAAACTGGCGATAGCCAAGCAGCTTGAAAGACTCGGGGTGGACATTATTGAAGCGGGATTTCCCGCTTCATCCCGAGGTGATTTTTTAGCCGTGCAGGAAATCGCAAGAACGATTAAAAATTGTTCGGTAACAGGGCTTGCCCGATCTGTCAAAGGTGACATCGACGCAGCCTGGGAAGCGCTGAAAGACGGGGTCAGCCCGCGGATTCACATCTTTATCGCCACTTCTGACATTCATCTGAAGCATAAGCTGAAAATGACGCGGGAAGAGGTTAAGGAAAAAGCGGTTGCAATGGTGAAGTATGCAAAAGAACGCTTTCCGATCGTTCAATGGTCAGCAGAAGACGCATGCCGCACCGAACTTCCGTTTCTGGCTGAAATCGTTGAAGAAGTGATTGATGCCGGCGCGAGCGTCATCAACCTGCCGGACACTGTAGGTTACCTGACGCCGGCTGAATACGGAAACATCTTTAAATATATGAAGGAACACGTTCCGAATATCAGCCGGGTAAAGCTTTCAGCCCATTGCCACGATGATCTCGGAATGGCGGTTGCCAACTCGCTTTCGGCAATTGAGAACGGCGCTGATCAAATTGAATGCGCCATTAACGGCATAGGAGAAAGAGCCGGGAATGCCGCGCTAGAGGAAATCGCCGTTGCGCTTCATGTCAGAAATGACGCGCATCAAGCCGATTCATCTCTTAATCTTCATGAATTGAAGCGGACGAGTGATCTTGTCAGCAAACTGACGGGCATGGCCGTTCCCCGCAACAAAGCAATCGTCGGAGATAACGCTTTCGCACATGAGTCCGGCATTCACCAAGACGGTTTCCTGAAAGAAAAATCAACATATGAAATCATTTCACCGGAACTTGTCGGCGTGACTGCTGATGCGCTCGTACTCGGAAAGCATTCCGGGCGCCACGCGTTCAAAGACCGCCTGAATACGCTTGGATTCCAGTTTGATAGTGATGAAATCAATAAATATTTTACGATGTTTAAAGAACTGACCGAAAAGAAAAAAGAAATTACCGATGATGACTTGATTTCTCTTATTTTAGAAGAAAAAGTGACAGACAAAAAAATCGGCTATGAATTTTTGTCTCTGCAAGTGCATTACGGGACGTCTCAGGTGCCGACTGCAACAGTCTCTTTAAAAAATCAGGAAAACGAACAGCTGATGCAAGAGGCGGCAACGGGGGCGGGCAGCGTAGAAGCCGTTTATAATACGCTCGGGCGCTGCATCGATAAAAATATTGAACTGACAGACTACCGCATCCAATCCAACCGGAAAGGCGAAGACGCGCTGGCTCAAGTTTTTGTCAGAGTGACCGTGAACGGAAAAGAAACATCAGGGCGGGGAATCGCGCAGGATGTTCTGGAAGCTTCTGCTAAAGCTTATCTGAACGCCGTGAACCGGCAGCTGGTGCTGGATTGCAATTTAGACGGATTAAAGAGACAGACTGCGGTCGGCTCGTAATAGAAAGGAGAACGTTTGATTTGAAAAAACGCATTGCTTTGCTGCCCGGTGACGGAATCGGACCGGAAGTGGCGGAATCAGCGGCAGATGTATTGAAAAGCGTTGCCGAACAATTCGGACATGAATTTGAATTTGAAAACGGACTGATCGGGGGAGCGGCCATTGACGCCCATCAAAACCCCCTTCCTGAGGAGACGGTGGCTCTTTGTGAAAGATCCGACGCCATCCTGCTCGGGGCAGTCGGCGGACCGAAATGGGACCAAAATCCTCCGGAGCTCAGACCGGAAAAAGGCCTGCTCGGCATCAGAAAAAAACTCGGCCTGTTTGCCAATCTGCGTCCCGTGACCGTATTTAAAAGCCTGTCTGAGGCGTCTCCGCTGAAAAAAGAATATATCAGCGGCGTCGACTTTGTAATCGTCAGGGAACTGACGGGCGGCCTCTATTTCGGAGAACCGAGCAGACAGTATGTCAATGAAGCGGGAGAAAAGGAAGCGGTCGATACCCTTTTTTATAAGAAAGAAGAAATCGCACGCGTTGTCAGAGAAGCCTTTAAGATGGCTGCCGGCAGAAAAGGAAAAGTGACGTCCGTTGATAAGGCGAATGTGCTTTCTTCAAGCAGGCTGTGGCGGGAAACCGCAGAGGAAATCGCAAAAGAATTTCCTGACGTGACGCTTGAACATATGCTTGTCGATAATGCCGCGATGCAGCTCATCTACGCTCCGAGCCAATTTGACGTCATCGTAACTGAGAATATGTTCGGCGATATTTTAAGCGATGAAGCCTCCATGCTGACAGGCTCGCTCGGCATGCTGCCGTCAGCCAGTTTATCAAGTTCAGGTCTTCACTTGTTTGAACCCGTGCATGGATCTGCGCCTGACATCGCCGGTAAAGGGATGGCCAATCCGTTTGCGGCGATTTTATCAGCGGCGATGCTTTTGAGAACATCTTTCGGGCTTGAAAACGAAGCGCAGGCGGTGGAAAAGGCGGTCGCAAAGGTGCTTGCAGACGGCATCCGTACACGTGATATCGCCCGGGACGGCCAATATGCCGGAACGCATGACATTACTGAAAAAGTAAAAGCCGCATTAGCCGGCTCGAATACAAAATCTATAGTGTGACGCTTTAAAGAAAGCGGTCTTAGTTCATAGGTAGAGGGAGGAAACAAAGATGATGCCTCGAACAATCATCGAAAAGATTTGGGATCGGCATGTTGTAAAAAGCGGTGAAGGAAAACCCGACCTTCTCTATATTGATCTACACCTCATTCATGAGGTGACGTCTCCTCAGGCGTTTGAAGGGTTAAGACAGAAGGGGAGAAAGGTCAGACGGCCGCAGAATACATTCGCGACGATGGACCACAATATTCCGACCGTCAACCGTTTTGACATTAAAGATGAAGTCGCAAAGCGCCAAGTAACCGCGCTTGAACGGAATTGTGAGGAGTTTGGCGTCCGTCTTGCGGATCTTCACAGCGCAGACCAGGGGATCGTTCACGTAGTCGGGCCTGAGCTTGGTCTGACACTTCCGGGGAAAACGATCGTTTGCGGAGACAGCCATACATCGACTCACGGTGCATTCGGAGCGCTTGCCTTCGGTATCGGCACAAGTGAGGTGGAACATGTTCTTTCCACTCAGACATTGTGGCAGCAGCGGCCGAAAACGCTTGAAATCCGCGTTGACGGAACGCTCCAAAAAGGAGTGACCGCGAAGGATGTCATCTTGTCGGTCATCGGAAAATACGGGGTGAAATTCGGTACCGGATATGTCATTGAATACACCGGGGAAGTATTCAGAAACATGTCTATGGACGAACGCATGACCGTCTGCAATATGTCGATAGAAGCGGGAGCACGGGCGGGACTGATCGCTCCGGATGACACGACGATTGAATATTGTAAAAACCGTAAATACGCGCCAAAAGGCGAGGAATTTGAAAAAGCCGCCGCAGAATGGAAAGCGTTAAAAACCGATCCGGGCGCCGTATACGATCATTCCATCGTACTAGACGGCAGCGAGATTTCTCCAATGGTAACATGGGGCGTCAATCCCGGTATGGTTCTTCCGGTCGATGCCCAAATACCGGCGCCGGAAACGATTGATTCTGAAGACGGTAAAAAAGAAGCCATCCGCGCGTACGAATACATGGGAATCGCACCGAATCAAAAAATTGAAGATATTAAAGTCGAGCATGTGTTTATCGGCTCCTGTACAAATTCGCGGATGACCGATCTTCGCCAGGCTGCGGATATGATCAAAGGCCGAAAAGTCGCCGGCAGCGTCAGAGCCATTGTGGTGCCGGGTTCTCAAAGCGTGAAACAGCAGGCCGAAGAAGAAGGGCTGCACCGCGTGTTTCTCGAGGCCGGGTTTGAATGGAGAGAATCAGGCTGCAGCATGTGCCTCAGTATGAACAATGATGTCGTGCCTGAAGGGGAACGATGCGCTTCCACTTCCAACCGCAACTTCGAAGGCAGACAGGGAAAAGGCGCGAGAACACACCTTGTCAGTCCGGCGATGGCGGCAATGGCGGCCATTCACGGGCATTTCGTCGATGTAAGAAAGTTTTATCAAGAAAAAACAGTTGTGTAAGGAGTGCGCGAAAAGATGGAACCTTTAAAAACACATACGGGAAAAGCGGCCGTCTTAAACCGGATCAACGTCGATACGGACCAGATTATTCCGAAACAGTTTTTGAAAAGAATTGAAAGAACCGGATACGGCAGATTCGCGTTTTTTGATTGGAGATACCTTGAGAACGGTGAGCCTGATCCTGAATTTGAATTAAACCGCAAAGTCTATGAAGGCGCGTCCATATTAATTGCCGGAGAGAATTTCGGCTGCGGATCATCCCGTGAGCACGCTCCTTGGGCGCTGGATGATTACGGCTTCAAAATCATTATTGCTCCGTCATTTGCCGATATTTTTCATCAAAACTGTTTTAAAAACGGTATGCTTCCCATCCGTATGCCGTATGATCAGTGGAAAAAACTCGCCGGTCAATATGAAAATCAGTCTCTTAACATGACGGTTGACTTGGAAAACCAGCTCATTCACGACAGTGAAGGAAAAGAGATTTCATTTGAAGTCGATCCGCACTGGAAGGAAATGCTGATTAACGGTTATGATGAAATTTCATTAACGCTTCTGCTGGAGGACGACATTCAGCAGTTTGAATCGAAAAGAAGTTCATGGCTTCAAGCCTGAAAAAAAAGCCGCCCGGCATCTGTCCGGCGGCTTTTTTTACCGTGCGCACCATCCTTTCTTGTGTTTCCTGACGCGTGTTGATACACTTGAACAAAATAGCGCCTGAAAGGAAATAAAGTATGACGCATGACAAGAAAAAAGCTGATATCATTCCTTTCCCCCGTCTGAAAGAACGCTTGGTTGATAAAGGGATGGCCGCCATGAAGGACAAACAGTATCAGGAGGCCCTCGAACTGTTTTCAGAGGCGGTAAGCCACGGCGATACCGAGTCCGACGTACATTTAGGCATGGCGATTTGTTTTCTGGAACTCGGGGAATTGGAAGAAGCAAAACAAGTTTGCGAGAAAATGCTGAATGAAGGGTACGGCCATTATTTCACCGTACTGCAGGTGTACATGACCATTTTAATTCAGCTGAAACAATATGAAGAAGTCAAAAGCACAATTGAAGCTGTGCTGGAAGAAAACCAGCTGCCCGCAGAAAGTGCGGAGCAATTCTACCGGCTGCTCGAATTCAGCCGCAAAATGACCGATCCCGACCAGCAGGATGAAGCGTGGGAGGAGGAATACGAGGACATTCTTGATGCGGAAAAAGTGCTGAACAGCCCCGCTGAACAAATGAATCTGATTCATTCTCTCAAAGACCGCAATATTGCAAAATACACGGGTCTCTTAAAAACGATTCTTCAAGATCCGGGCGCTCATCCTCTTATCAAGACGATGATTTTGACGCTGATGGCGGAGCATGACTACAGCAAGCCGGTCCATATTACAAAATTCGGCGATTCAATGACCGCGGTTCCGAGTGAAACGGTTCAGCCTGATGCGGCTCCGATTTTGCATCGCGTTCTCCGGGTGCTTGATGAAACGCTCGGCAATGAAAACCCTACATTATACGCTGCCGTCGAGGAGCTGTGGAGAAGGCATCTGTACGTCCTGTACCCTTTTATGCCGAAGTTTTTGAACGCAGATTTATGGGCGGCGGCGCTTCATAAGGTCGGTTACGAGATGCACGGCATTGACATTGAGCCGGAGGAACTTCATATGATGTACGAGTTTGACAGCCGCGAACTCGAAGAAGCCTGCACGATGATTAAGGATATTGAAGAAATTTCTTATTTGTAAATCACACCATATAGTTGAAAGCGGTAGGCGTTATGTTATAATATAGTGGTTGTATTTATGTATAGCGGTTTAACTGAAATGAGAATTACGGTTGGACAGGCTGCCAGTTCATTACATAATGATTCTGATTCAAAGCGGTTTTTTCTTTGACAAAGCCGCGGATTGCTTTAGAATGGAAGACCGACACAACCTGAATAGATTTTTGGAGGGAAACACATGTCTGTAAAATGGGAAAAACAAGAAGGCAACGAAGGCGTATTAACGGTTGAAGTTGACGCGGATACGTTCAAAACAGCTCTTGATGATGCATTTAAAAAAGTAGTAAAACAGGTTTCTATTCCTGGATTCCGCAAAGGGAAAGTTCCCCGCGGTTTATTCGAACAGCGTTTCGGCGTTGAAGCTCTTTACCAGGATGCTTTAGATATTTTACTTCCTGTAGAATACCCTAAAGCGGTTGAAGAAGCCGGCATTGAGCCTGTAGACCGCCCTGAAATCGATGTTGAAAAAATCGAAAAAGGCGAAAGCTTGATTTTCACTGCAAAAGTGACTGTAAAACCGGAAGTGAAACTTGGCGACTACAAAGGCTTAGGAATCGAAAAAGATGACACTGCCGTTACTGACGAAGATGTACAAAACGAACTTAAAGCGCTTCAAGAGCGTCAGGCTGAGCTTGTCGTGAAAGAAGAAGGCGCTGTTGAAAACGGCGATACAGTCGTTCTTGACTTCGAAGGTTTCGTTGACGGCGAAGCGTTTGAAGGCGGAAAAGCTGAGAACTACTCACTTGAAGTAGGATCAGGTTCATTCATCCCGGGCTTCGAAGAGCAGTTAACAGGCCTTGAAGCAGGCGCTGAAAAGGATGTTGAAGTAACATTCCCTGAAGAGTACCACGCTGAAGAGCTTGCCGGAAAACCAGCTGTTTTCAAAGTGAAAATTCATGAAATCAAAGCGAAAGAGCTTCCTGAGCTTAACGACGAATTCGCAAAAGACATTGACGAAGAAGTTGAAACGCTTGCTGAATTAACTGAGAAAACAAAAAAACACCTTGAAGAAGCAAAAGAAAACGAAGCTGACGCTAAATTGCGTGAAGAGCTTGTTCTGAAAGCATCTGAAAACGCTGAAGCTGATGTTCCTCAAGCGATGATCGACACTGAGCTTGACCGCATGCTGAAAGAATTCGAACAGCGTCTGCAAATGCAAGGCATGAACCTTGAGCTTTACACTCAATTCTCAGGCCAAGACGAAAACGCGTTAAAAGAGCAAATGAAAGAAGATGCCGCAAAACGCGTAAAATCAAACCTGACTCTTGAAGCGATCGCTCAAGCTGAAAACCTTGAAGTAACAGACGAAGAAGTTGAAGCTGAGCTGACTAAAATGGCTGAAGCTTACAACATGCCGGTTGAAAACATCAAGCAGGCAATCGGTTCAACTGACGCGATGAAAGAAGATTTAAAAGTTCGAAAAGCAATTGATTTTCTTGTAGAAAACCGTTAATATGGTTCATAATAATAGACATAATAAAACAGGGCGCGATTAATTCGTGCCTTGTTTTGTACAATTATGATATAACTCTTTTTCTTGGGGCAAGATAGTCATTGCCGGGCTGTTTTTCGTCATACATATAGAATGTGCAAGTGCGAAACACATTGTTACCGTCTTACTGGAAAGTATGGTAAAATGCAATACATACTCGATCGTAGCAAGAACCGTTTTCTTTTGCCCTTCAGGTAAAAGAAAAAGTGAGACAAGATTAAGGGGTGAAAGAATGTTTAAATTCAACGAGGAAAAAGGACAATTGAAATGCTCGTTCTGCGGAAAAACGCAAGATCAGGTTCGTAAGCTGGTTGCAGGACCGGGTGTATATATATGCGACGAATGTATTGAGCTCTGTACAGAAATCGTAGAGGAAGAGCTTGGTACAGAAGAAGAAGTCGAATTTAAAGACGTTCCGAAGCCGCAGGAAATCCGTGAGATTCTGAATGAATATGTCATCGGACAGGATCAGGCGAAGAAATCACTTGCGGTTGCGGTATACAACCATTACAAACGCATCAACTCCAACAGTAAAGTGGATGATGTCGAGCTTTCTAAAAGTAATATTTCTTTAATCGGACCGACTGGAAGCGGGAAAACACTTCTTGCCCAGACGCTTGCGCGTATTCTGAACGTGCCGTTTGCGATCGCGGACGCTACATCTCTGACTGAAGCCGGGTATGTCGGTGAGGACGTGGAAAACATCCTCCTCAAGCTGATTCAGGCAGCAGACTATGATGTGGAAAAAGCAGAAAAAGGCATTATTTATATCGATGAAATCGATAAAGTAGCGCGAAAATCTGAAAACCCGTCCATTACACGCGACGTATCAGGCGAAGGCGTTCAGCAGGCGCTGCTGAAAATTCTTGAAGGAACGGTTGCAAGCGTGCCGCCTCAAGGAGGACGCAAACATCCTCATCAGGAATTCATCCAGATCGATACGACGAACATTCTGTTCATTTGCGGCGGTGCATTTGACGGCATTGAACAAATCATCAAACGCCGTCTCGGACAAAAAGTCATCGGCTTCGGCTCAGATAATAAAGCGGCGGACCTGGAAAAAGAAGAACTGCTTTCTAAAGTTCTTCCTGAAGACTTGCTCCGTTTCGGTCTGATTCCTGAATTCATCGGCCGTCTTCCTGTCATTGCAAGCCTTGAGCAGCTTGACGAAACGGCACTGGTTGAAATTCTGACTAAACCGAAAAACGCACTCGTCAAACAATACAAGAAAATGTTAGAACTTGATGATGTCGAGCTTGAATTTGAAGACGAGGCATTATCTGAAATTGCGAAAAAAGCGATCGAGCGTAAAACAGGCGCACGCGGCCTGCGTTCTATCATTGAAGGCATCATGCTTGACGTCATGTTTGATCTGCCGTCCCGCGATGATATTGAAAAATGTGTCATTACCGGAGCGACAGTCGCAGACGGTGAAGCACCGCGTCTTGTATTAAAAGACGGCACAGTTGTCGGCCAAGATAAAACATCAGCATAACATGACAAAACCTCCTGACTCGAATTGATCAGGAGGTTTTTTTTCTTGTCCTGACCCTTCTGAAAATGTTTATTCCGGGCTTTGCTGGGAGATACTAGCGGACAGAGGAATGAATTGGATACATAAATCGTTTTTTTCAGGAGGGACCAGCATGAGTTGGACAGGGATCGCATTATTTGTACAGCTGTTTTTCGGGATAGTCATCGGATTATATTTTTGGAATCTGCTCAAAAACCAGCGTACACAAAAAGTGACGATAGATAAAGAATCAAAAAAAGAAATGGAACAGCTGCGCAAAATGCGCGCCATCAGTTTATCAGAACCTTTATCAGAAAAGGTGCGGCCGAAAAGCTTTCAGGACATTGTCGGCCAGGAAGACGGAATTAAAGCGTTAAAAGCAGCGCTTTGCGGACCGAACCCGCAGCACGTCATTATTTACGGTCCTCCGGGAGTCGGTAAAACGGCTGCGGCGCGGCTGGTATTGGAAGAAGCGAAAAAACATAAACAGTCACCGTTTCAAAAGCAGGCTGTATTTGTTGAACTTGATGCGACGACCGCGCGGTTTGATGAACGGGGGATTGCCGATCCGCTTATCGGTTCAGTGCATGATCCGATTTATCAGGGAGCGGGTGCGATGGGCCAAGCAGGCATTCCGCAGCCGAAACAGGGGGCTGTGACCCATGCTCACGGCGGGGTATTGTTTATTGATGAAATCGGCGAGCTTCACCCGATTCAGATGAATAAAATGCTGAAGGTGCTTGAAGATCGAAAAGTATTTTTAGACAGTGCGTATTACAGTGAAGAAAATACGCAAATACCGAATCACATTCATGATATTTTTCAAAATGGGCTTCCGGCAGATTTCCGTTTGATCGGAGCGACAACGAGAATGCCGAATGAAATTCCGCCGGCCATCCGTTCGCGCTGTCTTGAAGTATTTTTCCGCGAGCTGGAAAAGGATGAACTTAAAATCGTTGCGAAAAAAGCAGCCGACAAAATTCAGAAAGAGATTTCTGACGAAGCTCTCAATGTGCTGACCTCATATACGAGAAACGGACGTGAAGCCGTCAATATGATCCAGATCGCCGCCGGCATGGCGGTGACTGAGGACAGAAAAGAAATTACGACAGAAGATATAGAATGGGTTGTTCATTCCAGTCAGCTCACACCTAAAAATGAGCAGAAAATCGCCGATGAACCGCAAGTCGGCATCGTGAACGGACTTGCTGTCTACGGGCCGAACAGCGGCGCATTGCTGGAAATCGAAGTGAATGTCACACCTGCGCAGGACAAAGGAAGCCTGAATATCACGGGAATTGCAGAGGAAGAAAGCATCGGCAGCCAATCGAAGTCGATCCGCCGCAAAAGCATGGCGAAGGGATCTGTGGAAAATGTTCTGACGGTTCTGCGCACAATGGGCATCAAACCTTCAGACTATGACATTCACGTCAATTTTCCGGGCGGAGGCCCGATAGACGGACCTTCAGCAGGTATCGCGATGGCCGCGGGGATTTTTTCCGCGATTCACCGCATCCCGATCGACCATACGGTGGCGATGACGGGAGAAATCAGCCTGACGGGGCTTGTCAAACCGATCGGCGGCGTCATTCCGAAAATTAAAGCCGCAAAACAGGCCGGAGCAAAAACGGTCATTATCCCATATGAAAATCAGCAGTCCATTCTGAAACGAATAGACGGAATCACCATTAAAGCGGTAAAAACGTTCCAGGAAGTGCTGGACGTCATATTGGTTGACCCTCCTTCAGAACAAAAACCGTTTGATATCCAAATGAATAAAGAATCCGTATAAACCCCATTTTTATAATGGGGTTTTTTGATGGAGGACATCTTTTCCTTTTTCAGAACAGAAAGAAAGGGTATACTACGAAGAGACTGTTTTATATACAGGGCAGGCGGATAAGCCGATTAAAGCCCGATCCCGGAATTGTACAACGATGAAAAAGTTGTATTATAATGGTTCATACTAAAGTCACGGAGGTGTCAGTCACATGGCAGAAGATACAAAACGCAGCATCCCGCTCCTCCCTTTAAGAGGCTTATTGGTATACCCGACAATGGTTTTACATTTAGATGTAGGCCGTGACAAGTCGGTTCAGGCTCTTGAACAGGCAATGATGCATGATCATATGATTTTTTTAGCCACTCAGCAGGATATTTCGATAGACGAACCGGGTGAAGAGGATATTTTCGCCGTCGGCACTTATACAAAAATTAAACAGATGCTGAAGCTGCCCAACGGTACGATCAGAGTGCTTGTAGAAGGAATTCAGCGGGCGCAGATCCTTGAATACACCGAGCTCGAAGATTATACTTCGGTCGATATACAGCTGATGCATGAGGATGATTCAAAAGACGTGGAAGACGAAGCGCTTATGCGGACGCTGCTGGACCATTTTGACCAGTACATAAAAATTTCTAAAAAAATCTCCGCAGAAACGTATGCGGCTGTGACTGATATTGAAGAGCCCGGCAGAATGGCGGATATCGTTGCTTCTCATCTCCCGCTGAAATTAAAGGACAAGCAGGACATTTTAGAAACGGCGGATATTAAAGAACGTCTGAATAAGGTCATCCGTTCCATTCATAATGAAAAAGAAGTGCTGGAGATTGAGAAAAAAATCGGTCAGCGCGTCAAACGTTCGATGGAACGCACTCAAAAGGAATACTACTTGCGTGAACAGATGAAAGCCATTCAGAAGGAGCTTGGCGACAAAGAAGGAAAAACCGGCGAAGTTCAGTCGCTCACGGAAAAGATAGAAGAAGCAGGCATGCCTGAGCGTGTCAAAGAAACGGCGCTTAAGGAATTAAGCCGTTACGAAAAAGTGCCGTCAAGCTCAGCGGAAAGCTCTGTTATCCGCAACTATATTGACTGGCTCATCGCCCTTCCGTGGTCGGATGAAACAGAAGATAAACTTGATATTAAAAAAGCCGGGGAAATCTTAGATAAAGAGCACCACGGCTTAGAGAAAGTGAAAGAGCGGATTTTGGAGTATTTGGCCGTGAAACAGCTGACGAAAACGCTGAAAGGGCCGATTCTTTGTCTGGCCGGACCTCCGGGAGTCGGTAAAACATCTCTTGCAAAATCAATCAGTACGAGCATGGGGCGCCGTTTTGTGAGAATTTCACTGGGCGGAGTGCGCGATGAGTCTGAAATCCGCGGGCACCGGCGTACATACGTCGGAGCGATGCCTGGCCGTATTATACAGGGGATGAAAAAAGCCGGCAAACAAAATCCGGTTTTTCTCCTGGATGAGATCGATAAAATGTCGTCTGATTTCAGAGGCGATCCGTCTTCAGCGATGCTTGAGGTGCTGGATCCGGAACAAAACAGCACATTCAGTGACCACTATATTGAAGAGACGTTCGATTTATCGAAAGTGCTGTTTATCGCGACTGCGAATAACCTTGCTTCCATACCGGGACCTCTCAGAGACAGAATGGAGATTATCAGCCTGTCAGGCTACACTGAAAACGAAAAGCTGGAGATCGTGAAGGACCACCTGCTTCCGAAACAAATCAAAGAGCACGGGCTCACAAAGAGCAGCCTGCAGATTCGGGACCAGGCGATTACGGACATCATCCGCTACTACACGAGGGAAGCCGGCGTGAGAACGCTTGAACGCCAGATTGCCGCCATTTGCCGAAAGGCTGCAAAAGCCATTGTGTCTGAGGAGAGAAAACGCATTACCGTTACAGAGAAAAATCTGGCCGACTATCTCGGAAAACGGATATTCAGATACGGACAGGCGGAAACCGAAGATCAAATCGGGGTTGTCACGGGGCTCGCGTATACGACGGTCGGCGGAGATACGCTGTCAATCGAAGTGTCATTGTCACCGGGAAAAGGAAAGCTGATTCTGACCGGGAAGCTTGGAGATGTCATGCGGGAATCAGCACAGGCCGCTTTCAGTTATGTCCGCTCGAAAGCGGAACAGTTCGGAATCGACCCGAAATTCCATGAGAAGTATGACATTCATATCCATGTCCCTGAAGGAGCGGTGCCGAAAGACGGCCCTTCTGCCGGAATTACGATGGCCACGGCGCTCGTTTCAGCATTAACGGACCGTGCGGTAAAACGCGAAGTCGGTATGACGGGAGAAATCACGCTGCGGGGCCGGGTGCTTCCGATCGGCGGACTGAAAGAAAAGGCGCTCGGCGCGCACAGAGCGGGCCTGACCACTATTATTGCGCCTAAAGATAACGAAAAAGATATAGAGGATATTCCAGAAAGCGTCAGAGAAGGACTGAAGTTTATATTCGTTTCTCACCTGGATGACGTTTTGGAACATGCCTTAGTAGGAGAGAAGAAATGAAAGTCACAAAGTCAGAAATCGTGATCAGCGCGGTCAAACCCGAACAGTACCCTGATGGGGGGCTTCCGGAAATCGCGCTGGCGGGAAGATCAAATGTAGGAAAGTCATCTTTTATCAATTCATTAATCAATCGGAAAAACTTGGCCAGAACGTCATCGAAACCGGGGAAAACACAGACCCTAAACTTTTACATCATCAATGATGAATTGCATTTTGTCGACGTTCCCGGGTACGGATTTGCGAAAGTTTCCAAAAGCGAGCGGGAAGCATGGGGGAGAATGATTGAAACCTATATGACGACCCGCGAAGAGCTGAAAGCCTGCGTGCAGATTGTCGACCTCAGGCACGCGCCGTCTGCTGAAGACGTGAACATGTATGAATTCCTGAAGTATTACGGCATTCCCGTCATCGTTATCGCGACAAAAGCGGATAAGATTCCAAAAGGAAAATGGGACAAGCACTTAAAGGTTGTCAAACAGACGCTTGATATGGATCCTGAAGATGAGCTGATTTTATTTTCCTCTGAAACGAAAAAAGGCAAAGATGAAGCATGGGGAGCCATTAAAAAAATGATCAGCCGGTAATGAAAAACCCAAAACGCAGTGCGTTTTGGGTTTTATCGTATAGTTTTGTTCCGCTTGATAAACAATAATAAAAGGCTGATTCCGATGAAAACATACGGCCAGTATGTTTTGAAGTGTTCCGTCGGAATATGGACGGACTCCAGCCACGCCGTAATTTGTTTAAAGAAGTATAAAAAGAGGGAAAAACCAATCATGGCAACCGCTTCGTATACATATTCTTTTCTGGCTGCCGCAAATAAGGAGAACCCGAAGACGAAGAGAATCATTTCAAAATCTCCCGGCCACCATGAGAGCTCAGGTTTGGCGAAAAAGTGTAAACCTATGCCGAAAAGAAGCATGCCGATCAGGACGTGAGGCCCGGCCGCTTCCTTTTTGCCCTGATACAAGAGCACAGCGCCCAAAAGCATAAGGAGCACCGGCCATTCCCCCTGATTCGCAAACAGGTGAACCTGTCCGCTCTGAAGCCATGCGAATAATGAAGCGGCAAGCAGAAGTCCCGGTAATAAAATTGATGTTTTTTTCATCCTGTCACCTACCCGCAGTAAAGGATTTTTAGTATGATGATTACAGTGGAAACGAGCTTTTTATACTATAGCATAACATTTTTGAAATCTGTTCACATTTTCCCGAAGAAACTATGTTATAATCATTATAAATAATAAATTCTATGTTAGAATGATTATAAATAAATTGCGATGTACGGGGGTGCATGAAAGCGATGCATATTCTTGTTGTGGGAGTAGATTATAAATCCGCCCCTATTGAAATACGCGAAAAAATAAGTTTTCAGCCGGATGAACTTGCAGAAGCGATGCTCCGTTTAAAAGGAGAAAAAAGCGTTCTTGAAAACATTATCGTGTCAACCTGCAACCGCACCGAAATATATGCGGTGGTCGACCAGCTTCATACCGGCCGTTATTATATAAAGACATTTTTATCCGAATGGTTCTCGCTGCCGAAAGAAGAGCTGTCTCCGTTTCTGAAATTTTATGAGAGCGACGCGGCGATCGAGCATTTATTCCGTGTGGCGTGCGGCTTGGATTCCATGGTCATCGGAGAAACGCAAATACTCGGCCAGGTCCGCTCGAGCTTTAAAACGGCGCAGGCAGAAAAGACGATCGGCACCATTTTCAATGAGCTGTTTAAACAGGCGGTGACCGTCGGCAAACGCACGCATGCCGAAACCGATATCGGCGCCAATGCCGTTTCCGTCAGTTACGCCGCCGTTGAACTCGCGAAAAAAATCTTCGGCTCATTGTCAAATAAGCACATTTTGATTCTCGGTGCGGGAAAAATGGGCGAGCTCGCCGCAGAAAACCTGCACGGTCAGGGCATCGGCAAAGTAACGGTCATCAACAGAACGTTTTTGAAGGCAAAAGCGCTTGCTGACCGTTTCTCCGGAGAAGCGCGCAGCTTAAACCAGCTTGAACATGCACTTGCTGAAGCTGATATTTTAATCAGTTCGACAGGCGCAAGTGATTTCGTCGTGTCTAAAGAAATGATGGAGAGAGCGGGCAGACAGCGGAAAGGCCGCCCGTTATTTATGGTGGATATCGCTGTGCCGAGGGACCTCGATCCGGCGCTGAACGATCTTGAAGGTGTTTTTCTGTACGATATTGATGACCTTGAAGGAATCGTTGAAGCCAACTTACAAGAACGCCGTGAAACCGCTGAAAAAGTCGAGCTGTTTATTGAAGCGGCAATTGTTGAGTTTAAGCAGTGGCTTAATACGCTCGGCGTTGTGCCGGTCATTTCGGCGCTGCGTGAAAAGGCGCTGTCCATCCAGTCCGATACGATGCAGAGCATTGAGCGCAAGCTGCCTCATCTGACGGTAAGAGAGAAAAAACTTCTCAGCAAACATACGAAAAGCATCATTAACCAAATGCTGCGCGACCCGATTCTGAAAGCGAAAGAGCTTGCGGCTGAAGCGGATTCAGATGAAAAGCTGAAGCTGTTTATGCAGATATTCGATATTGAGGAAGAGGCCGGCCGCCAGCTGGACAAAAGCCTGGATAACCGCCAGACGGTTCATTCGTTTCAAAAGGCAGAAGCAAAAACGGGCTTACGTCCGCTTGTAAGTGAGTGAGGGCTGTATGATTGATACAGCAATGGCAAGACTTAATGAAGCGACAATTGTTATTTATGCAGTAAGCGTCCTTTTTTACTTTATAGATTTTCTTCAACACAACCGGAAGGCTGGGAAAATGGCCTTCTGGTTGCTTTCTATTGTCTGGACTCTGCAAACTGTCTATCTTTCTTATTTCATGTGGCAGACGGGCAGATTTCCGGTCTTGAATATTACGGAGGCCCTTTACTTTTATGCGTGGGTGCTTGTCACGCTCTCACTTGTGGTCACGCAGATTCTGCGCGTTGATTTTATCGTGTTTTTCACGAATGTCATCGGTTTCTCGATGATTGCGATCCATACGTTTTCACCGACGGATCAGCATTCGGCCGCTTTTTCCGGCCAGCTGGTCTCAGAGCTTTTGGTCATTCATATTACAATGGCGATTCTGTCTTACGGCGCTTTTTCCCTTTCTTTTGTCTTTTCGCTTCTTTATCAGTTTCAATATTCTTTATTAAAGAAGAAAAAGTGGGGAAAATGGCTGTTGAGAATTGAAGATTTGTCAAAACTTGATTATATGGCTTACGTTTTAAATGTCATCGGGGTTCCGATGCTGCTGTTGAGCCTGATATTAGGCGTGATCTGGGCGTATGTGTCGCTGGAAACGCTGTACTGGTTTGATTCAAAAGTGCTCGGCTCGTTTATTGTGCTGCTTTTATACAGCTACTATTTATATATCAGAATGATTAAGGAACTGCAGGGAAAAGTGGCGGCGTTATGGAATTCAGCATGTTTTCTCGTGCTGATGATTAATTACTTCCTGCTCGGAAGCCTGTCGCAATTCCATTGGTTCAGTTAACGCACGCGCCCAAACAGATTCGGGAGGAAAGAAAATGAGAACGATTAAGGTAGGTTCCAGACGGAGCAAACTGGCTATGACCCAGACAAAATGGGTGATTAACAAACTGAAGGAATTGAACCCTTCCTATAACTTTGAAATCCGGGAGATTGTCACAAAAGGCGACCGCATCCTCGATGTTACGCTGTCAAAAGTGGGCGGCAAAGGTTTGTTTGTCAAAGAGATTGAACAGGCGCTGCTGCATCAGGAGATTGATATGGCGGTTCACAGCATGAAAGACATGCCCGCCGTTTTGCCTGAGGGTCTTGTCATAGGCTGCATACCGAAACGTGAGGATCCGCGTGATGCGCTGATTTCAAAGGGGCATCAAAAGCTGGACGACATAAAAGAAGGGGGCATCATCGGCACCAGCAGTTTAAGAAGAAGCGCCCAGATTCTTGCTGAACGCCCTGATCTTACAATTAAGTGGATCAGAGGCAATATCGATACGAGACTTCAAAAGCTTGAAACGGAAGATTACGATGCTATTATTTTAGCGGCTGCGGGACTTTCAAGAATGGGCTGGAAAGATGATGTCGTATCTGAATTTCTCGAACCGGCCCGCTGTCTGCCTGCGGTCGGCCAAGGCGCTCTTGCCATTGAATGCAGAGAGTCGGATGAGGAGCTTTTGAAGCTGTTTGCGCAATTTACCGATGAGTATACGCAGCGCACGGTGGCAGCCGAACGGGCTTTCTTACACGCGATGGAAGGCGGCTGCCAAGTGCCGATAGCCGGGTATGCGTCCGTCAATGACCGGGATGAGGTTGAATTGGTCGGTCTTGTCGCGTCTCCGGACGGAAAGACGATTTATAAAGAAACAGCGGCGGGACATGATCCGGAAGAAATCGGTAAACGCTGTGCGGCGATGATGTCTGAAAAAGGAGCCAAAGCACTAATCGACAGCGTGAAACAGGAGCTCGATCAGGATGGCAAATGACCTTCCTTTACAAGGAAAGACCGTGCTTGTCACCCGGAACAAAAGACAGGCCGCTCCGTTCCGAAAAAAAGTGGAGGCGCTCGGCGGAACGGCTGTTTCCGCTTCGCTGATCGCTTTTCAGGAAGCGCTCCCGGATGAATGTGCGGACAGTCTGCGGGAAGACCTTTCTGAGCCGGGATGGCTTGTGTTTACAAGCGTAAACGGTGTCCGGTTCTTTTTTTCCTATCTTGATCGTCACGATCTTGCGCTTTCGGGACGGAAAAAAATCGCAGCCGTCGGTGAAAAGACTGCGCGCGCCCTGAAAGAGCGGGGAGCCCGGACGGATGCGATGCCTGACGAGTATGTGGCGGAATGTCTGGCTGATACTTTAAAACGGCACGCATCAGCTGCCGAACCCATTTCAGTGATAAAGGGCAATTTATCACGCGATGTCATAAAAGCGGAGCTTGAGCCGCTTGGCTATCAAATAAGGGAATGGGTGTTATACAATACCATTCAGGATGAAAAAGGCATGGACGAGCTGAGACGGGCTGCATCCCGCTCTCATTTTGATTTTATTACGTTTACCAGCTCATCGGCGGTGCATACGTTTATGCACGCGGTCGGAGACGGAGAAAAAGCGTGGGAAAACAGCGGTGCGAGCTATATCAGCATCGGCCCTTTGACAGAGAAAGCGCTCTTGGAATACGGGATCTCATCCCATGTGCCTGACACTTATACGATTGAAGGCATGCTGGACGTCATGTGCAGCATGTCGGGAAAGGATTGATAATGATGAATCAAACATTTAACAGACACCGCCGTTTGCGTGCGAACGCTGCGATGAGAGATTTAGTAAAAGAAACACGTCTTCACCCCTCAGATTTTATTTACCCGTTATTTGTCGTTGAAGGGCTCGAAGGAAAAAAAGAAGTTCCTTCCATGCCGGGGGTTTATCATGTATCACTCGATTTGTTAAAGGATGAAATGGCTGAGCTGATATCGCTCGGCATTAAGTCGGTCATCGTTTTCGGCGTGCCGGAAGAAAAAGACGCCTGCGGAACCCAGGCTTTTCACGATCACGGCATTGTGCAGAAAGGGATTGCTGAAATTAAAAAGCATTATCCTGAAATGATCGTAATCGCTGATACGTGTCTCTGTGAATACACGGATCACGGCCATTGCGGGGTCGTGAAAGACGGAGAAATCCTCAATGACGAGTCGCTTGAACTGCTGGCTCAGACAGCCGTCAGCCAGGCCAAAGCCGGCGCTGACATCATCGCTCCTTCAAATATGATGGACGGTTTTGTCACAGTGATCAGGGAAGCGCTCGACAAAGAAGGATTCACGAATATTCCGATCATGTCTTATGCCGTGAAATATTCAAGTGAATTTTACGGTCCGTTCCGCGACGCGGCTGACAGCACGCCGCAGTTCGGAGACCGAAAAACATATCAGATGGATCCGGCCAACCGCTTGGAAGCGCTCCGTGAGGCTGAATCAGACGCGGCAGAAGGCGCTGACTTTTTAATCGTCAAACCGTCTATGTCATACTTAGATATTATGCGTGATGTGAAAAACCGCCATCACCTGCCGCTGGTCGCATATAATGTGAGCGGGGAGTATTCCATGGTGAAAGCGGCAGCCCAAAACGGCTGGATTAAAGAAAAAGAAATGGTGCTGGAAATTTTAACGAGCATGAAACGTGCAGGAGCCGATCTGATTATGACGTATCATGCAAAAGACGCAGCAAAATGGCTTGCTGAGTAACGATTTCATTTGACGGGAGCTGAGCAGATGAGAAGCTATGAAAAATCAAAAGCCGCTTTTAAAGAAGCGCAGAAACTGATGCCGGGCGGAGTGAACAGCCCAGTGCGCGCGTTTAAATCAGTCGATATGGACCCGATCTTTATGCAGCGCGGAAAAGGATCGAAAATTTTTGATATTGACGGCAATGAATATATCGACTACGTCCTGAGCTGGGGGCCGCTCATTTTGGGCCACACGAACGACCGGGTCGTTGAAAGCCTGAAAAAAGTAGCCGAGAACGGGACAAGTTTTGGGGCATCTACTGAAGTGGAAAACGAACTGGCCAAATTGGTCATTGACCGTGTGCCGTCTGTTGAAATCGTGCGGATGGTCAGCTCCGGCACAGAGGCGACAATGAGCGCCCTGCGTCTGGCAAGAGGATATACCGGCCGAAACAAAATTTTGAAATTCGAAGGCTGTTACCATGGCCATGGTGATTCACTGCTGATCAAAGCGGGATCCGGAGTGGCGACACTCGGCCTTCCGGACAGCCCGGGCGTGCCGGAAGGAATAGCAATGAATACGATTACCGTTCCATACAACGACTTGGAAAGCGTTGCACTCGCATTCCGGGAGTACGGTGAAGATATTGCCGGGGTCATTGTTGAACCGGTAGCAGGCAATATGGGCGTTGTTCCGCCGCAGGAAGGCTTTTTACAAGGACTTCGCGACATGACGGAACAGTATGGCGCGCTGCTCATTTTTGATGAGGTCATGACCGGTTTTCGCGTGGATTATAACTGTGCGCAAGGGTATTTCGGCGTGACGCCTGACTTAACGTGTCTCGGCAAAGTCATCGGCGGCGGTCTTCCTGTCGGTGCGTATGGCGGAAAAGCTGACATTATGGAACGAATCGCGCCGAGCGGTCCGATCTATCAGGCTGGAACATTGTCAGGAAATCCGCTTGCCATGACAGCGGGACTTGAGACGTTACAGCAGCTCACACCTGAATCTTACCAAGAATTTGTGAAAAAAGGCGATATGCTTGAAGAAGGCATTTCAAAAGCAGCTGCAGCACATGGCATTCCGCACACGTTTAACCGGGCGGGTTCAATGATCGGCTTCTTTTTCACAAATGAGCCTGTCATTAACTATGAAGCAGCCAAATCTTCTGATTTAAAGCTGTTCGCCAAATATTATAAAGGGATGGCTGATGCAGGCGTATTTCTGCCGCCGTCTCAATTTGAAGGATTGTTTCTCTCCACTGCGCATACAATGGAGGATATTGAAAAAACCATTCAAGCCGCTGAGAAAGTGTTCCAGGCGATCAGCCGCTGATACCGAAAAGCCGATGCAAGCAAGACTTGTATCGGCTTTTTTCAATGCCTCCATTATCATATTTTCCCGGATTGCGGCATACACCTTTAGTGACATCTAATTGTATGGATTAGATGAAAGGAGGATATGAACTTGCCGCATAATCACCGATTGCAATTTTCTGTTGAAGAATCAATCTGTTTCCAAAAAGGACAGGAAGTTTCTGAATTACTTTCGATTTCATTAGACCCTGACATCAGGGTGCAGGAAGTAAATGATTATGTCTCAATTAAAGGATCATTAGAACTTACTGGCGAGTACAACATAGATCACAGCAGTCATTTTGAAGAGCTTGATAGGGAGCTGAGGCATGTAGAGGAAGTGAGGGCGAGGGAGGATGGCACGGCCGAGCTCATTCATTGTTTCCCGGTGGACATCACGATTCCGAAAAATAAAGTGAGCCACCTCAATGATGTTTTCGTATTTATCGATGCCTTTGATTATCAGCTGACGGATTCAAGGATCTTAACCATTCAAGCTGATTTGGCAATTGAAGGGCTGCTTGAGGAATCCGAGCCAAAAGAGCCGGAGATCCCTTTGTACGTGGCGCCTGAATTTTCCAGAGAAGAAATGATCAATCTTGCCGGACATCATTCTGAGGACGAAAACGAACCAGAATTAATGATACGCCATGAGCCTGAAATACCTTTGACTGTATCAGAAGAAGCAGCACAAGAAACCAAGAAGAACGAGGAAGAAATCCCGCCTTTAATCAGGCTGGAGGAAGAAGAGCAGGAAGCAGCCCCGATTTTGAGGGAGCGGGAAGAAGAGCAGGAAGCTGCTCCGATTCTGAGGGAGCGGGAAGAAGAGCAGGAAACTGCCCCGATTCTGAGAGAGCAGGAAGAAGAAGAGCAGGAAGCAGCCCCGATTCTGAGGGAGCGGGAAGAAGAAGAGCAGGAAGCAGCCCCGATTCTGAGGGAGCGGGAAGAAGAAGAGCAGGAAGCAGCCCCGATTCTGAGGGAGCGGGAAGAAGAAGAGGAGCAGGAAGCAGCCCCGATTTTGAGGGAGCGGGAAGAGGAAGAGCAGGAAGCAGCCCCGATTTTGAGGGAGCGGGAAGAAGAAGAGCAGGAGACTGCCCCGATTCTGATGGAGCAGGAAAAGGTGCCGAAGCCTGTTTCCTTTACTGAGCCTCCTCCTCCCGTTTCTTTCCAACACGAAGAAGAGCCGGAAGAAGCTGAGGAGCCTGCAATCATGTCGGCTGTGAGGAATGAACCTGTATTTGAGGATGATTCAGCAGAAGTCCAGGAAGAGCCAAAAGATGATAACGAGCCGGTTTTCCCTGCGTTCACTCTGACTCCGCATTCAGAAAAAACAAAAATTGCGGAACAGCCCTTCCTTCAAAAAGAAGAGCAGCCAGAGGCCGAGCCGCTTCTCCGTCAGAGCGATCATGAGGCGGCAGAAGACGAAGATGAGCCTGCGGTTTTTCAAGAAGAGCAGGCGCCTGTTTATCGCGAGTTCGTTCCGGAACGGCAGGAAGAGGAGTTTTACAGCGCTCCTAAGCTGCTTGAAGAAGAGGCTCATGATGAAGAAGGGTTTGAAATTGAGGTAAGGAAGATGGCGCTGCCGGAGGAGGAAACCGGGAAGCCTCTCGATTTGTCTTTTCAGTTTTCCAAACTGCCGCCGGAGGAGCCGGCGCAAGCTGAACCGCCTGAGCCGCTTAAGTCTGAAAGAAAGAATGAAGAAGCGGCACCGGGAACCGAGCAGAAGGAAAATGACAACTCTCATTACTTGACAAAATTATTTACAAGGGAAGAAGAAAAGTTTTCAAGAATGAAAATTTGTATCGTACAGCAGCAAGATACTATCGACCGGGTGTGTGAACGATATGACATAACAACCCAGCAGCTCATCAGAACGAATGCTTTATCGTTTGATGACGAGCTTGAAGAAGGTCAGCTTCTGTATATACCTGAATATAATAACAGCCATGCGTAAGCACAAAGAGGCCGTAAAAATGTGGTGAATGGAATGGAAGCAGTCCAATCAGTGCTTCAGGAATACGGGCTGGCGGCTGAGTATATTGAGCCTGTCAGCCCGCATGTTTGGAAGGTCTACTCAAACTACGGCATTTTTGCTTTGAAACAGCTCAAGCCGGCCCGCAGCAGTGAATTTACGGATCTTATGATTGAGATTGAGGAGAAAGGCTACCGATCATTTGTGCCGATCTGCCGCACGTATGCCGGCGATTTTTTTGCGGGAAGACAGACGGAGAATTCTTATTATTTAATGCCTTGGCTTCAGTACGATCAGGAAGAGGAACGGGATCAAAAACATGTTTACCTTTTTAAAGAGGTCGCGAAGCTCCATTCTGCGACTGTGCGGGACATCCAAATCCGGACTGAAGATATCAGCGGCTTTTATGAAGCAACGAAAAGAGATTGGGAAAATGATAAGCTTGTCTATGAACAATTCGCCGACCGGGCGGAAAAAGAGTGGTATCTTTCACCTTTTGAACTGCAGGCTGTTACGTATCTTACAGAAACGGTTTCCGCCGTCAATTTTGCTCTGGAACGTCTGGAAGAATGGTTTGACGCGGCAAAGGATCATGACAAGACGAGAGCGGTGATCAACCACGGCAGCTTATCGAGCCGCCACTTTCTGTATAATGATGCGGGATCGGGCTTTTTCACGAATTTCGAGAAAGCTGCGCTGGGCCCTCCGCAAAACGACCTGCTCGGCTTTTACTCCAGAATGTTCAGAAGCTATCCGAAAGCATGCCCGGAGTGTCTGGACTGGTTTTATACGTATCACAAATCATTCCCGCTCCGTGAAGCGGAAATCAGCCTGTTTCTCAGCTATATGGCTTATCCGTCCGCCATGTACAAAGTGCTGAAACGGTATCAGACCGGCCAAAGGGGCTCTGAAAAAGAAGAGTGCACGCAATTATTAAGAGCGTTTTGGCAGATGAAAAATGTTGAGCCTTTTCTCATGAAGGTTCATCAGATTGAGCGGGAGAAAAAAATAAAAGCGGAAAACGAGTCCTCTTCATAACGGGACTCGTTTTTTTATATCCATTCCAAATGCAGGGCGCACGCTAAAAACAGCAGGATGGCAAGCAGCAGGACATCAAAAGTCGTCGGAAAGAAAATCGTCCTGATCCCCTGAAAGATCGTAATCGGGATAATGACTTGCACGGATACAAGGCGGACCTGTCTGGCCCACTGGGGGAGCGAATAAGAATTGAATTTTTTTCTCACGGGCAATTCCTCCTCACATTCGCCTTTCTATGTATCGTATGTAAGGGAAAGGGCGGGGTGCATGCCCATTTATGTATGACGGCAGCGGTTTTTGGAAAAGATGATTGACGAATCAAAAACACTTTTACTATAATAAAGAACATAATAAATAAGATCATGAGCTGATATAAATACACCTGCTTTGAACGGGAAGAGTACAAGAAAGACGCATGAAGAGAGAGAAGCTACTGTGCTGAAAGGCTTCTTATGCCGTCTCATTGGAAGGTCGCCCGGGAGCATAATTTCTTGAACATACAGTAGAGAAATTCGGGCCGCACCCGTTATCCGTTTAAGTGCATGAACAAATCTGTTCATGAAAAAAGGTGGTACCGCGAAAGAGCTTTTCGTCCTTTATCAGGATGAAGGCTCTTTTTTAGTTGCTCAGCCATTTCTAAACATGCTGGAGGGTTATCATGGATACAAACGAACAAACAATGCCGACAAAATATGATCCGTCTGCGATTGAAAAAGGCCGCTATGATTTTTGGCTGAAAGGAAAATATTTTGAAGCGGGCGGCGATCAAACGAAACAGCCGTATTCTGTCGTTATTCCGCCGCCGAACGTGACGGGCAGGCTGCACCTCGGACATGCGTGGGATACGACGCTGCAAGATATCGTTACGCGTATGAAACGCATGCAGGGCTATGACGTGCTCTGGCTTCCGGGCATGGACCACGCCGGCATCGCCACTCAGGCAAAAGTCGAAGCGAAGCTCCGCGAACAGGGCACAAGCCGTTATGACCTCGGCCGTGAAAAGTTTTTAGAAGAAACGTGGAAGTGGAAGGAAGAGTATGCTGATTTCATCCGCAGCCAATGGGCTAAGATGGGACTCGGACTCGATTATTCACGCGAACGTTTTACTCTTGATGAAGGGCTGAACAAAGCCGTGCGGGAAGTATTCGTCAAGCTGTACAAAAAAGGCTTGATTTACAGAGGCGAATATATCATCAACTGGGACCCTGCCACAAAAACGGCTTTATCCGATATTGAAGTAATTTACAAAGACGTACAGGGCGCGTTTTATCATTTGCGCTATCCGTTAGCAGACGGTTCAGGCTCAATTGAAATCGCGACCACCCGTCCGGAAACGATGCTTGGCGACACGGCTGTCGCGGTTCATCCTGAAGATGAGCGCTACAAGCACTTAATCGGCAAAACGGTGATTCTGCCGATTACAAACCGTGAAATTCCGATTGTCGGCGATGATTATGTTGATATGGAATTCGGATCAGGAGCCGTTAAAATCACGCCTGCCCATGACCCGAATGATTTTGAACTCGGAAACCGCCACAATTTAGAGCGGATTCTCGTCATGAATGAAGACGGAACAATGAATGAAAAAGCGCTGCAATATAACGGCATGGACCGGTTTGAATGCCGCAAAAAACTCGTCAAAGATCTTCAGGAATCCGGTGTTCTCTTTAAAATCGAAGACCATATGCATTCTGTCGGACATAGTGAGAGAAGCGGCGCCGTTGTTGAGCCGTACCTGTCCACACAATGGTTTGTCAAAATGCAGCCGCTGGCCGATGCTGCGGTTGACCTTCAGTCAAAAGAAGAGAAAGTTCACTTCGTTCCAGACCGTTTCGAGAAAACGTACCTGCACTGGATGGAAAATATCCGTGATTGGTGTATTTCCCGTCAGCTGTGGTGGGGCCACCGCATCCCGGCTTGGTATCATAAAGAAACAAAAGAAGTGTACGTCGGCCTTGAGGCGCCTGAGGACAGTGAAAATTGGGAACAGGATTCAGACGTGCTTGATACATGGTTCAGCTCCGCGCTTTGGCCGTTTTCTACAATGGGCTGGCCTGATGAAAACGCTGAAGACTTTAAGCGGTATTACTCAACCGATGTTCTTGTAACGGGATATGACATCATTTTCTTCTGGGTATCCCGGATGATTTTCCAAGGTCTTGAATTTACCGGCGAGCGTCCGTTCAAAGACGTGCTGATTCACGGCTTAATCCGTGACGAGCAGGGCAGAAAAATGAGTAAATCCCTTGGGAACGGCGTGGACCCGATGGATGTCATCGACAAGTACGGAGCGGATTCCCTGCGCTATTTCCTGGCAACCGGAAGTTCACCGGGACAGGATCTCCGTTTCAGCTATGAAAAAGTGGAATCCACATGGAATTTCGCAAATAAAATTTGGAACGCCTCCCGTTTTGCATTAATGAACATGGACGGCATGACGTATGACGAGCTTGATCTGTCCGGTGAAAAATCAGTTGCTGATAAGTGGATCCTCACAAGACTGAATGAAACGATAGAAGACGTAACCCAGCTTGCGGATCGTTATGAATTCGGCGAAGTCGGACGCCACCTGTACAACTTTATCTGGGACGATGTGTGCGACTGGTATATCGAAATGGCAAAGCTTCCGCTGTACGGGGAAGATGAAGCGGCGAAGAAAACAACCCGTTCTGTTCTGGCATACGTGCTTGACCAGACGATGCGTCTTCTTCACCCGTTTATGCCATTCTTAACGGAAGAAATCTGGCAGCACCTTCCTCATGAAGGCGAGTCAATCACGATCAGCTCTTGGCCGGTTCCGGTGCCGGAACATACGGATAAAGAGGCAGCGGCGGATATGAAACTGCTCGTTGAATTAATCCGTTCTGTCCGCAATATCCGGAGCGAAGTCAACACGCCGATGAGCAAGCAGGTTGAGCTTTACATTAAAACAGCTACCGAAGACATTGCCGGCCGCCTTGAGAAGAACCGTTCTTACGTTGAACGCTTTACGAATCCGAGCACGCTGAAAATCGGGACGGATATCACTGCGGCAGACAAAGCGATGACAGCGGTCGTCACCGGAGCGGAAGTCATTCTGCCGCTTGAAGGGCTGATTAACATTGATGAGGAGATCGCCCGTCTGCAAAAAGAATTCGACAAGCTGACAAAAGAAGTCGAACGCGTTCAGAAAAAACTCGGCAACGAAGGATTCATTAAAAAAGCTCCTGAGCATGTCATTGAAGAAGAACGCGGAAAAGAGAAAGACTACGCGGCAAAACGCGAAGCTGTCCGGCAGCGGATTGCAGAGCTGAAAGGCTGATAAAACAGCGGGGCGGTTTCCTAAGAAACCGCCTTGTTGTATAAAAGAGGGGATTTCATTGTTTAATACGTACAAAGAAGCGATCAGCTGGATTCACGGCAGACTCAAGTTCGGCGTTAAGCCGGGCCTTCTCCGTATGGAAAAGCTGATGGAAAAACTGGAACACCCGGAAAAGAACATTCGCGCCATTCATGTGGCGGGCACAAACGGCAAAGGATCGACCGTCGCTTTTATCCGTTCCGTGCTTCAAGAAGCCGGTTATACGGTCGGCACGTTCACATCGCCTTACATTATTACGTTTAATGAGCGTATCAGCGTCAACGGCACGCCGATTTCTGATGAGGAATGGAGAACGCTCGTTAATGACATAAAACCGATAGTCGATGAGCTTGATAAGACCGATGCCGGAACGGTGACAGAATTTGAAATCATTACAGCGTGTGCATTTTTATATTTTGCGGAGCGGGCTGATATCGATTTTGTCATTTTTGAAGCGGGGCTCGGCGGCACATTTGATTCAACCAATATTGTGAATCCGCTCCTGTCGGTCATTACAAGTATCGGACATGACCATATGGCGATTTTAGGCAATACCATCGAGGAGATCGCCGGGCAGAAAGCCGGTATCATTAAAAATTCCATTCCGGTCATTACGGGCGTCAATCAGCCGGAAGCACTCGGCGTTATTGAAGCGGAAGCCGAAAAAAAGCAGGCTCCGTATCAGTCACTATATAAAACGTGCAGACTGTTTAATGAAGCGGCGCTTCCGTCCGGTGAAAGCTTTTCGCTGGAAACGGAAACGAAATGCTATGAAAACATTCAAACGTCGCTGATCGGCATTCACCAAAGGCAGAATGCGGCATTGGCGATATTGGCCGCTGAATGGCTGAATCGCCTGGAAGCCGCAGCCGTTTCTGAAGAAGCGATGCGAAATGGCCTGAAAAAAGCATCGTGGCCGGGCCGGTTTGAACGTCTTCAAAGCCGCCCTTTAGTGTTTGCGGACGGCGCGCATAACGAAGAGGGCGTTGAAACGCTGACAGAAACGATCCGGCAGCGCTTTGCCGGTAAAAACGTCCATGTCGTATTCAGCGCATTAAAAGACAAACCGTATCAAGAAATGATTGAAAAGCTTGAAACCGAAGCGGATTCCATTCACTTTGTATCATTTGACTTTCCGCGTGCTTCAAGCGCCGAAGCCCTTTATAACGCAAGCAGTCTAGCGGATAAGAGCTTCGATGAGAACCCGGACAGTGTGAAAGAATGGATAGAACAAAAAGACGGGGCGGATGATGTCATCATCATTACCGGCTCCTTATATTTTATTTCAGAAATGAGAAAGCGGCTTATCTGACAGCCCCTCGGATGCCCGGCAGACCATTTTACGGTTTTGCCGAGTGTTTTTATGCTGAAAATATATTTTCAGCCATTTCAGTCATGGTGTTTTTCTTTGCTATAATCTGAGCCAGATTGATAGTAAAGGTGTGGTCTGAGTGCTTTTGATTCTGTTTTTTCTCGGCTTGATTTTCGGTTCTTTTTTTTATACAGCAGCGTGCCGTATCCCGCTGCGAATCTCGGTTATTTCGCCGCGTTCAGCCTGTTCGTTTTGCCGCTTGCCGCTCTCCTGGGGGGAGCTTGTGCCCGTCGTTTCCTATATTCTGCAAAGAGGCAGATGCAGAAACTGCCGTGCGAAGCTGTCGGTTATGTATCCGGCGGCGGAATGCTGGACGGCATGTTTATTCACGGCTGCAGGCATTCATTTCGGTTTCTCAAAAGAACTGTTAGTCGCGCTGTTATTTCTGTCTCTGCTCATGATTGTTACTATGACGGATCTGCAATATATGCTGATTCCTGACAAGGTTCTGCTGTTTTTTCTTCCGCTTTTCATCGCCGGCCGTATGTTTTCTCCGCTGGATTCATGGTATGCAGGGTTTGCCGGAGCCGTTTGCGGATTTTTTCTGCTTGTTTTTATCATGTTTGTCAGTAAAGGAGGCATCGGCGCAGGTGATGTGAAACTGTTTGGGGTGATCGGCCTGACGCTCGGCGTGAAGCTCGTGCTCATTGCATTCTTTCTCTCCGTTATGATCGGAGCCGTATACGGTATGTGCGCCGCAGCCCGGGGCAGGCTTGGTAAAAAGCAGCCATTTCCGTTTGCGCCGGCCATCTCAGCCGGGAGCGCTTTGAGTTATTTATACGGTGAAGAGCTGTTTTCGTTTTACATCAAGCTCGCTTCAGGCGGGGCTTGAAAAATTTGGCGAACGTTTTTTGGACAAGACGACAAAAGTCTTGTTCTTTTTTTTTTCGCCTATGCTAAAGTGTGAACCATGATCAGTTCAAGGTACGGCCAAGACGAATGCAAGGGGGAAGAGACGTTGAAAAAAAGGAAGAGCAAAAAGCACAGCAACGCAAAAAACAATGCCCTTAAAGTAACCATTAACGGACAAGAAGAAACGATGTATGGACAAGAAGATGTGAAAGAAGGCGGGGAGAAAACCGTCACATTTTCAAATTGGGAAGAAACAAAAAAGGCGGAGCAGGAGACCGCCGCATCCCATGAAGATCCGAAAGAAGAAGATTTCAATTGGGATCATGAGAAGAATTCTGAGGTATTTGAAGATGACCCGAAAGTCGTTCCGCCATACCAGAAGAAAAAAAACGGCCCTCATTTTCCGAAAAAAAAGCAGCCGTCTTCTCCAGTAAAAAAAGCGGTCACGACAATTGCCGTTGCGGCTGTTTTAGGCACCGGGCTCGGCCTTGTCGCCTTAAATATGTCGGGAAGTAAAGAAGCCTCCGCTCCAGCATCAGCTGACAAAGGTTCACAAGGGCAGACGGCGAAAGCGGGAGATGTTTCTAAAGACAAATCTGAAACAGCCGGCACAGGAGATGCGGAATCTTCAGAGGGAAACTATAAAACATATGCGGTGCAGGCCGGAAAATTTTCATCAGAAAAAGGAGCGCAAACGCTTGTTGACCAGCTGACTGAAAAAGGATACTCGGCCGTCTCTCTGGCTAAAGAAGACGGATACACATACGTGATCGCCGGGCTGGCAGCGGAAAAAAGCTTATCACAGCAATTGGGTCAGACACTGATAGACCATGATTTTGAGGCTTGGGGCGGAAAAGAGCTCAGCTTTGCGGTCGATTCAGGACTGGAAGACTCTTTTAAACAAGCATCTGAGCTCTCCGCCAAAGCGATTACCGGCAAAGATCTTTCAAAAACGGAAGTGGCTGAAGCGGCAAAAGCGGCAGACGGTGCAGACTCCGCTGACAAAAAGCAGAAAGAGGCCGTGCTTCAAGCGCTGAAAGAACTGGAAACGTCGGGTTCGGAATCCGGCTGGAAAGCCCAAAAAGAGCTTTTAAGTGTTGTAAAATAGTATCTCATTTCCCGTCATCCGGCGGGATTTTTTATTTTGTCATCAAAAAGTTATTTTTCTGAAATTGTGGTTGCCCGTTTGATTTGGTAGGATAGACAAGTATCTTTTTTTCTTAAGCAAACCCTGAAAGGATGACAATCATGACAAAACGCTTAATACTCGCATCACAATCTCCGCGAAGAAAAGAACTCCTTACTCTTCTTCAGATTCCTTACAGCATTATTGCAAGCCGCACAGAAGAAAAATTAAATCGAAACCTTTCGCCGGAAGAAAACGTCCAATGTTTGGCCGAGCAAAAAGCCGGAGCTGTATTGGCCGAAAATCCCGATGCAGTCGTTATCGGGGCTGACACGATGGTGTGCATAGACGGCGAATGCCTCGGCAAACCGCGTGACAGGGAAGAAGCGGCACACATGCTGCGGAGGCTTTCCGGCCGAAGCCATCAAGTCATTACGGCGGTCAGCATTCAGACGCATGACCGGAAAGAAACGTTCTGTGACACGACGGAAGTGACGTTTTGGCCGCTCAGTGAAGACGACATACAGCTCTACATTGAAACAAAAGAACCGATGGATAAAGCAGGTGCATACGGCATCCAAGGAAAAGGCGCGCTTTTAGTGAAAAAAATAGACGGTGATTTTTATTCTGTCGTCGGGCTTCCTGTCGCTAAAACAATGAGAGCCTTGAAAGAATTTAATATAAAAGCTTGATGTTCAAACCGGGAAGGGGAACAAGGAGGGGTTGATCATCCGTGATCTGCCGTT
This sequence comes from Bacillus sp. B1(2022), assembly GCF_040259625.1. Classification (NCBI taxonomy): domain Bacteria; kingdom Bacillati; phylum Bacillota; class Bacilli; order Caryophanales; family Bacillaceae; genus Bacillus; species Bacillus sp. B1(2022). The sequence continues at coordinate 449,363 of NZ_JANIFO010000002.1, read as the reverse complement.
AAAATTAAGAGATTTCCCCGAAAAAGAAAAACCGAGAGAGCGGCTTCTGCACTTCGGAGCCGAACATCTCTCTAACAATGAATTGCTCGCCATCCTGCTGCGGACGGGAACGAAACATGAGTCCGTCATGAACCTCGCTCACCGGCTGCTGCGGACGTTTGACGGGCTGCGACTGTTAAAAGGCGCCTCTGCCCAGGAGCTTTCCAGCATTCCGGGAATCGGCACGGTGAAAGCCGTTCAGATTCTTGCCGCAATTGAGCTGGGGAGCCGCATTCATAAGACATCCGCCGGGGAGCATTGCGTCATCCGCTCTCCGGAAGACGGGGCGAAGTATGTGATGGAGGATATGCGCTTTTTATCCCAGGAGCATTTTGTCTGTTTATATTTAAATACCAAAAATCAAGTCATTCATAAACGCACCGTTTTTATCGGAAGTCTGAATTCATCTATTGTCCACCCGCGGGAGGTGTTTAAAGAAGCTTTCAAACGATCCGCCGCGTCCTTCATTTGCGTTCACAATCATCCTTCAGGAGATCCTACACCGAGCAGGGAAGATATAGAGGTAACCAGGCGGCTTTTTGAGTGCGGAAATTTAATCGGCATCGAGCTGCTGGATCATTTGGTCATTGGTGACAAAAAATTTGTGAGTTTAAAGGAAAAAGGATATTTGTAACACTTTTTTTTTCGTTGATTTAAGATATAATAGATTTTATGAGTTTTTCCCTTTAGGGTATTTTTGCTTTAAGAAAGGAAGATACATACATATGTTCGGAATTGGTACAAGAGACCTTGGTATAGATTTGGGAACCGCGAATACGCTTGTGTTTGTTAAAGGAAAAGGAATCGTAGTGAGAGAGCCGTCTGTCGTTGCTCTGCAAACGGATACGAAGTCCATCGTTGCGGTCGGTAACGATGCGAAAAATATGATCGGAAGAACTCCGGGCAACGTGGTTGCGCTCCGTCCGATGAAAGACGGCGTTATTGCTGACTATGAAACAACTGCGACAATGATGAAATACTACATTAATCAGGCTGTGAAAAATAAAGGATTGTTTGCGAGAAAGCCTTACGTTATGGTGTGTGTGCCGTCAGGTATTACGGCCGTTGAAGAACGGGCGGTCATCGACGCGACAAGACAAGCGGGCGCACGTGACGCTTATCCGATTGAAGAACCGTTTGCGGCAGCAATCGGCGCGAATCTTCCGGTATGGGAGCCGACGGGCAGCATGGTCGTTGATATCGGCGGCGGAACAACTGAAGTGGCGATCATTTCTTTAGGCGGCATTGTCACGTCTCAGTCAATCCGCGTAGCCGGTGACGAAATGGACGACTCAATCATCAGCTATATCAGAAAAACATATAATCTGATGATCGGTGACCGTACGGCGGAAGCTATTAAAATGGAGATCGGTTCAGCAGAAACCGGTGAAGAAAATGCGTCAATGGAAATCCGCGGCCGCGATCTTCTGACAGGTCTGCCGAAAACGATCGAAATCACGGGAACGGAAATTGCAAATGCACTGCGTGATACAGTTCTCTCAATCGTTGACGCGGTGAAGAGCACGCTTGAAAAAACACCGCCTGAGCTGGCCGCTGATATTATGGACAGAGGTATTGTATTAACAGGGGGAGGCGCCCTGCTGCGCAATCTCGACAAAGTCATCAGTGACGAAACGAAAATGCCTGTTCTTATCGCTGAAGATCCGCTGGATTGTGTTGCGATCGGCACTGGAAAAGCACTGGAACACATCCATCTTTTCAAAGGAAAAACAAGATAATCAGGAGTTAAATAGAAGAGGTGTATCACGATGCCGAACAAACGGTTAATGCTATTACTTCTGTGTATTATCATATTGGTGGCTATGATTGGATTCTCGCTGAAGAACGGCCGTAATACCACCTGGCCTGAAAAGCTGATCGGTGATACGACGGGAGTATTTCAAAACATTTTTCACACGCCTGCCGAATATTTTGCAGGGTTCTTCGGGGACATAAAAGACCTGAAAAACACGTACAAGGAAAACGAACGTTTAAGACAAAAGCTGGACGGACAGACACAATATGAAGCGAAGCTCCAAGAACTCAAAGATGAAAACAAGAAGCTGCGTGATGAACTCGGGCATGTCAAATCAATTTCTGACTATGATCCGATTTTAGCGACCGTTATCGCCAGAAACCCTGATCAATGGTACAAGCAGATCATGATCAATAAGGGAACGAAGCAGAAAGTGGCCAAAGACATGGCTGTCACGAACGAAAAGGGTGCGCTGGTCGGGAAGATCAAAAGCAGCGGACTCAACAGTTTCACATCCGCCGTTCAGCTGCTGAGCGATGTTGACCGCAATAACAGAGTGGCCACCAAAATCTCCGGCAAAAAGGGCAGCAAAGGCTACGGTTTAATTGAAGGGTATGATAAAAAGAAGCAGACTCTGAAAATGACCATCCTTGAGCCGGATGAAAAACGTGAAGTGAAAAAAGGCGACCTCGTGGAGACATCCGGAACGGGCGGCGTATTTCCTCAAGGACTGACGGTCGGGGAAGTGACCGATGTAGAATCAGATGCTTACGGCCTGACGAAAATCGCTTACGTGAAACCGGCTGCCGACCTGTACGATCTTGACCATGTCATCGTCGTGAACCGAAGCGTAGCAACAGGGGAGGAAGGATCGTGAAACGTTTCCTTCTCCCTTTGATTATGATTTTGGTCTTTTGTGCGGAAAGCATCTATACCGATCTGGTGCGTTTTCCTTTCGTTTCCGTCGAGCAGCAGGTCGTTCCGCATTTTCTTTTGCTTGCGCTGATTTTTATGTCCGCTTATATCAACCAAAAGCATGCGGTGATCTACGGTTTGATTTTCGGATTTCTTTATGACATCAATTATACGGGTGTTTTAGGCGTTTATATGTTTGGTTTTGCCGGTTTATGCTATCTGGCGGCCAAAGCGTTTAAAGTGCTGCAGACAAACGCCCTGATGGTCATTCTGGTTGCGGTGCTGAGCGTATGTGTGCTTGAATTTTACGTCTACGGCATTCAGACGTTAATCCGCAGCGGCACAATGACATTTAACGATTTTGTCATTCAGAGGTTCTTGCCGACCGCTTTGCTGAATATTGCGGGAGCCGTTATATTAGTCCTGCCCTTCAGGCTGTTTTATATAAGTCTGAAGAAAGAATTAAGAGATGAGTAAAAAGGATTTTATCTTTTTTTGACGAAAAGAGTATGTTGTTGAGGTGAACATTGATGAAGACCAAAAAGCAGCAATATGTAACAATAAAAGGAACAAAAAACGGCTTAACATTGCATCTGGATGATGCGTGTTCTTTTGATGAGCTTCTCGATGGTCTTCAAAACATGCTGTCGATTGAACAATATACTGATGGCAAAGGCCAAAAAATCAGTGTTCATATTAAACTCGGGCATCGGTATCTGTATCAGGAACAGGCAGAGCAGCTGACTGATCTGATCGCGTCAAAGAAAGATTTAGTCGTGCATTCAATTGACAGTGAAGTCATCGCCAAAGAAGAAGCGCAGCGGATGAAAGAGGAGCAGGAAATTGTTTCTGTTTCCAAAATCGTCCGTTCGGGCCAGGTGCTTCACGTGACGGGAGATTTGCTTTTAATCGGAGATGTGAATCCCGGCGGTACGATCAGAGCCGGAGGAAATATATTTGTTCTCGGTTCATTAAAAGGGATTGCCCACGCGGGTTATAACGGAAATAACCGGGCTGTGATCGCCGCATCAGAAATGATGCCGACACAATTGAGGATCAATCACGTGTTAAATCGCTCCCCAGACCACATTCAAAAAGGGAACGACATGGAATGTGCTTATTTAGATACTGACGGAAATATGGTCATTGAACGCCTTCAGCAATTGGCTCATTTAAGACCTGATCTAACAAGGCTTGAGGGAGGAATGTGAAATTGGGTGAGGCTATCGTAATAACTTCGGGAAAAGGCGGAGTAGGTAAAACAACAACATCTGCAAACCTCGGTACCGCCTTAGCCATTTTAGGGAAGCGCGTCTGTTTGGTAGACACAGATATCGGACTGCGCAACCTTGATGTCGTAATGGGTCTTGAAAACAGAATTATTTACGACTTAGTAGATGTAATTGAAGGCAGATGCAAGACGCATCAGGCGCTTGTCAAAGACAAACGTTTTGATGATCTGCTGCATTTAATGCCGGCTGCCCAGACAAGCGACAAGACGGCTGTTGTCCCTGAGCAGATCAAATCGCTTGTGCAGGAGCTTAAGCAGGAATTTGATTATGTCATTATTGATTGTCCGGCCGGAATTGAACAAGGCTATAAAAATGCCGTCTCCGGAGCTGATAAGGCGATTGTTGTGACGACGCCGGAAATATCAGCGGTGCGGGACGCTGACCGCATTATCGGACTTTTGGAGCAGGAAGATATCGAACCGCCGCGCCTTATCGTGAACCGCATCAGAAATCACCTGATGAAAAACGGTGACACGATGGATGTGGATGAAGTTGTTCATCATCTGTCTATTGATCTCCTCGGAATCGTTGCTGACGATGATGAAGTGATCAGGGCTTCAAATATCGGCGAACCGATTGCCATGAATTCCAAAAACCGCGCCAGCATTGCGTACCGCAATATCGCCCGGCGCATTTTAGGAGAATCCGTTCCTTTGCAGGTGCTTGAAGAGCAGCAAAAAGGGATGATGGCGAAAATCAAGTCATTTTTCGGCGTGCGTTCATAATATATACCAGAATACAAAGATCTGATGAAGCCCAGCTTATCAGGTCTTTTTGTTTTTCAAGAGCGCATATTTGCAATGGACAAGACATAGGATGTACAAACCCAACGATTGCAAAGGATGATGGCGATGAGTCACAGAGCTGATGAAATTAGAAAAAGACTGGCTAAAAGAAGAAAACAGCGGCCTGAATCAAAACGGACTTTCGTTCAAAACGCCCAAACGCAGAATTTTCCCGCGTGGCAGACGGTCAAGGAGCAGGAAAAGCACAAACTTCTTCCGGACTACGAATATCAAACGGAACACCCGCCCGAATTTAACGGACGGCATCCATTGATCAGCGCTCATTCTATTATTTTAAAATGCCTGCTGGCCGCCTGTCTCGTACTGATCTCCGCTATTGCCTATAAAACTGACAAACAGCCGCTGAGTCAGATCAAACCGGCGATCGCACAAACCTTTCAAAAAGAATTTCAGTTTGCTGCCGTAAGCAATTGGTTCGTATCTTCCTTCGGAAACCCGCTCGCTTTTCTTACGCCGGGAACGAAAAAGAAGGACGGTCAGGTGGCGGTCAGTCAGGATATGGCCGTTCCTGCCGCGGGGAAAATCCAGCAGGACTTTCAAAATAACGGAGAAGGCGTCGTCGTCGAAACCGCCAGCGAAGCCATTGACAGCGTAAAAGAAGGCTACATTATGGAAGTGAGCAAAGATAAAAAAACAGGGCTGACGGTGAAGGTGCAGCACGCCGACAATACCAGCAGCATTTACGGCCGGCTAAAAGATGTTAACGTTTCATTGTACGACTTTGTCGATAAAGGGAAAAAGATCGGTTCGATCAAGCTCAACGATAAAAGTAAAGGCCAGTACTATTTCGCGATCCAGGATGGCGATAAATTCATAGATCCGATCCAGGTGATCACATTTGATGAATAAATGGCTCATCCTCCTTTTTAAAATTCATGTCCATCCTTTTCTTTGGATTATCATGGGGCTTGGTCTTATGACGGGGCACATCAAAGCGCTGCTGTGTCTTTTGCTGGTCGTATCCGTTCATGAGCTGGGGCATGCTGCTCTGGCTGTGTTTTTTTCGTGGCGCATTAAACGAATCTTTCTGCTCCCTTTCGGCGGGACGGTTGAGGTGGAGGAACACGGAAACCGGCCGCTTAAAGAGGAATTCGCGGTCATCCTGGCGGGCCCGCTTCAGCATGTGTGGCTTCAGGCGGCAGCCTGGCTCTTTTTCATGTCAGGCTTTGCAAGTGAGCAGACATTTGAGATGTTTACCTTTTATAATCTCTCCATTCTTTTCATCAATCTTTTGCCGATCTGGCCGCTTGACGGCGGAAAGTTCGTGTTTTTATACTTCTCTAAACAAATGGCTTTTCAAAAAGCGCATCTCCTCAGCCTGCAGACATCGGCCGTTTCCGCGCTTTTGCTCTGCTGCTGGATTGTGCTGGCCGTCCCCCTTCAGGTCAGCGCATGGGTGCTGTTCGTCTTTCTCGCCGCTTCTTTATGGGATGAATACCGGAAGCGGCATTATATTCAGCTGAGGTTTCTTTTGGAGAGATACTACGGCAAAAACCGCGATGTCGCCATGCTGCATCCTTTGACGGTCGCGGCCGATGCCAAAGTAAAGCATGTCATGGCCGAATTCAAACGGGGATGCAAGCACCCCATTATCGTTGAAAAAGCCGGCGAAAAGCTCAGCCAGCTCGATGAAAATGAAGTGCTTCATGCGTATTTTGCCGATAAACGGACAGATTCCTCTATGGAAGACCTGCTGCTGCCTTACTAGAAATAGATTGACATATCCTTTTGGTTCTGATATATTTTTTAATGTTATGGATGTAGCACCAATGCTACAACCGCTCGGGACAGGTGATAAGAGCTTTAAAGCCCCCTGTTGCTGGCGAGTCTTAGTCTAATAGGAGGTGCAGAGAATGTACGCAATCATTAAAACAGGCGGAAAACAAATCAAAGTTGAAGAAGGTCAAACTGTTTACATCGAAAAACTTGCTGCTGAAGCAGGTGAAACAGTGACGTTTGAAGACGTATTGTTTGTTGGCGGAGACAGCGTGAAAGTCGGCAACCCAACAGTTGCAGGCGCGACAGTTACAGCTAAAGTTGAAAAACAAGGCCGTGCGAAAAAAATCACTGTTTTCCGTTACAAGCCAAAGAAAAATGTTCATAAAAAACAAGGTCATCGTCAGCCTTATACTAAATTGACAATCGAAAAAATCAACGCGTAAGCATGATTGAGGCAACAATTCGAAGATCCCGGAATGACGGGAGCATATTGTCCTTTGAAATGACGGGACATGCCGATTTTGCTGAACATGGACGAGATCTCGTATGCGCCGGGGTCACGGCTGTCGTTTTCGGAGCGGTCAATGCGGTTATCGCGCTGGCTCCTCTCGAACCGATTCTTGATATAGGCGAGGACGGGGGTTATTTCTACTTTGAATTCCCTGAAGCCGCTGATCAGGAAGCTTTGCAAAAAGCGCAGCTGCTGATTGAAGGCATGATTGTTTCTCTTGAAACGATCGAGCGGGATTACAGTGAACACTTACGGTTGACTGCAAACCAAATATAGGAGGTGAGTTACATGCTTAGATTAGATCTTCAGTTTTTCGCTTCTAAAAAAGGTGTAGGTTCTACAAAGAACGGACGTGACTCTGAATCTAAACGTTTAGGCGCTAAACGTGCAGACGGTCAATTCGTAACAGGCGGATCTATCCTTTACCGTCAACGCGGAACGAAAATCTACCCAGGTGAAAACGTGGGCCGCGGAGGAGATGACACTCTTTTTGCTAAAATCGACGGAACTGTTAAATTCGAACGTTTCGGCCGTGACCGCAAAAAAGTGAGCGTATATCCTGTAGCTCAATAATGACACAAAAAACTCCGGTCGTTGACTGGAGTTTTTTTTGCAGTAAGCGGAGTAACATCAAGAATGAAAAGCAGAGGATGCGTGAGTGAACCCCGCCTTGAATGAGGACATCAGCTTCCCATACCCACTGGATATGTTCCCCAAGCAGTGATACCAAAAATGTTTCTGCCTGGCATCCGCATTGTATGCGATCCGAAAAAGGAACATGATGAACCAGGAAAAACAAGTGTTTTTTTAACAAAGCCTTCTCTGTTATAATTCATAGTACACACTTATCAAGACTCCTAAAAAGAAATTAAACGATTGGGAGTGCGAAAATGAAGGATGTATCGAAGAAACAAGAAGAACCTGTAAGCGATGCGGCTCTGATCAATGAGCTGATCCAATTAATGGGCCATTTCCGTCATGATTGGATGAATAAGCTGCAGCTGATAAAAGGAAACTTAAGTTTGCAGAAGTATGACAGGGTCGTTGAAATTATTGACGAAATGGTCATAGATGCAAAGCACGAATCAAAGCTCTCAAACCTGAAAACCCCGCACTTGGCGTTTGACTTTCTTACATTTAATTGGAAGTCCCGTTATATGAGGCTCGAATACGAAGTGCTCGGAGAAATTAAAGATTTATCGGCATATGATCAAAAGCTGTCGAACCTGATGAGAAAACTGTTTCATCTGTTCGGTCTGGCGGTAAACAATGAAAGTGAAAATCATCTGACCGTATCGCTGCAGACGGATCACCCTGACAGACAGCTTATTGTATATCTCGATTTTCATGGAACGATTGCAAATGCAGATGTGTTTGATGAATTTCGCAAATCCCGGCATGAGGACTTTGATGTCATGCAATTTGAGCTGACCGGCCATGAATGTGTGGCCGAAATTGGAATGAACTAGCGGTTTTTTACGGTTTAGAACGGAGGATATTATGTTTGTAGATCAGGTGAAAGTATATGTAAAAGGCGGCGACGGCGGTAACGGAATGGTTGCGTTCCGCCGTGAAAAATATGTGCCGAAAGGCGGGCCTGCCGGCGGTGACGGAGGTAATGGAGGCGACGTCGTTTTTGAGGTTGATGAAGGACTGCGCACGCTCATGGACTTCCGGTACCAGCGGCATTTCAAAGCGATACGCGGCGAGCACGGCATGTCTAAAAACCAGCACGGCAGAAATGCGGACGATATGGTTGTTAAAGTTCCGCCCGGCACAGTCGTAACGGATGACGATACAAAACAGGTCATTGCCGATCTGACTGAGCATGGGCAGCGTGCCGTCATCGCAAAAGGCGGACGCGGCGGACGCGGAAATACCCGCTTTGCGACACCGGCCAACCCGGCACCGCAGCTGTCAGAGCACGGAGAGCCCGGAAAAGAGCGCTATATCGTGCTTGAACTGAAAGTGCTTGCAGACGTAGGTCTCGTCGGCTTCCCGAGCGTCGGAAAATCTACGCTTCTGTCTGTCGTTTCATCGGCAAAGCCGAAAATCGCCGATTATCATTTTACAACGCTTGTTCCGAATCTGGGCATGGTGGAAACGGATGACGGAAGAAGCTTCGTCATGGCGGATCTGCCCGGTTTGATTGAAGGAGCGCATGAAGGAGTCGGCTTAGGCCACCAATTTCTCCGCCATATCGAACGGACGCGCGTCATCGTTCACGTCATTGACATGTCAGCGATGGAAGGCCGTGATCCGTATGAGGATTATGTCACCATTAATCAGGAGCTCAGTGAATATAATCTGCGGCTGACGGAGCGTCCGCAAATTATCGTTGCGAATAAAATGGACATGCCCGAAGCGGCTGAAAATCTTAAAGCGTTTAAAGAAAAGCTTCAGGATGACCATCCTGTCTTCCCGATCAGCGCGGTGACGAGAGAAGGGCTCCGCGATCTTCTGTTTGAAGTCGCCAACCAGCTGGAAACAACGCCTGAATTCCCGCTGTATGATGAAGAAGAACTGGCGGAAAACCGCGTAATGTACACGATGGAAGACGAAGAAATTCCATTTAACATTACGCGTGATCCGGACGGTGCGTTTGTGCTTTCAGGTGACAGTCTGGAACGCCTCTTTAAAATGACTGATTTCTCCCGTGACGAATCCGTCAAGCGTTTTGCAAGACAGATGCGCGGTATGGGCGTTGATGAAGCGCTCAGAGAACGCGGTGCTAAAGACGGCGATATCATCCGGCTTCTGGAATTTGAATTTGAATTTATTGATTAAAAAAACGGAGAGCTTGCAATGCAGGCTCTCTGATGTAAAAGGGAGGGGTGCAGGTGAAAGAAGAGACATTTTATTTAGTGCGTGAAGACGTTCTGCCTGATGCGATGCGGAAAACCCTTGAAGTCAAAAAGCTGCTCGACAGAAAAAAGGCTGAATCGGTTGCAGATGCTGTGCAGAAAGTTGATTTAAGCAGAAGCGCTTTTTACAAATACCGAGATGCGGTTTTCCCTTTTTACACGATGGTTAAAGAACAAATAATCACACTTTTCTTTCATTTGGAGGATCGGTCAGGCGCGTTATCCCAGCTTTTGCAGGCGGTGGCTGACTCAGGAAGCAACGTGCTTTCCATTCACCAGACGATTCCGCTTCAGGGCAGGGCGAATGTCACGCTCTCAATCAGTACGTCCGCAATGGAAGAAAACATTCATACGTTAATGAATAAACTGAGAAAATTTGATTTTATAGAAAAAGTTGAGATCTTAGGGTCAGGCGCGTAAGGAGAGAAGAGACATGAAAGTCGGTTATTTAGGGCCAGAAGCCACATTTACACATCTAGCAGTCAGTTCCTGCTTTCAAAACAGCGTGACACAAGCACCTTATCAAACAATACCGGCATGCATGGATGCGGCGGTTGCGGGAGAAGTTGATCTTGCATTTGTTCCTTTGGAAAACGCGCTGGAGGGCTCGGTTAACTTAACGATTGACTATTTGATTCATGAGCAGCCTCTTGCGATCGTGGGGGAAATGACGCTGCCGATTCACCAGCATCTGCTCGTTCACCCTTCGAGAGAAAATGAGTGGAAAAAGCTTGAGAAAATTTATTCTCATTCCCATGCGATTGCGCAATGCCACAAATTTCTTCACCGGCATTTTTCGTCCGTTCCTTATGAGTATGCGAAGTCAACAGGTGCGGCTGCCAAGTATGTCAGTGAGCATTCGGACCTTCCGATCGGCGTGATTGCAAATGAAATGGCCGCCGCTACATACGGATTGAGCATCGTGAAGCGGGATATTCAGGATTATCAGGACAACCACACGAGATTTGTCATTCTTTCGCCTGAAAAAGACGTCTCATTCGAAGTGAATGCGAAACTGTCTTCACGGCCGAAAACGACGATGATGGTAACGCTTCCCCAAGATGACCAATCAGGTGCGCTGCACAGGGTGCTGTCCGCTTTTTCATGGAGAAACCTGAATTTATCAAAGATCGAATCGCGCCCGACAAAAACGGGTCTCGGCAACTATTTCTTTATTATTGATATTGAACAGGCGATGGATCAGGTTCTCATTCCCGGTGCCGTTCAAGAGATGGAAGCCCTCGGCTGCCGGGTCAAGCTTCTGGGAACATATCAATCCTATTCGATATAAAAAAAGCCCTTCAGGGGGCTTTTTTTTTAATCTTTTATTAAAATACCCGCGTCGTCCAGCGCTTGGCAGGCTTGGTCAATCCGCTCTTTTGTCGGGGCGCTTAACGTATGGAGGTGCACGCCTCCGGTCAGCTGTGAAAGGTAAGCGGCATTTGTCGAGTTAATGTGCTCCATGAATTGTTTGACTTCTTTCCGTGTACTGACTCTTATGGCGGCGGTTAAATCGCCGTATACGGGGTGTTCAATAATGACGTCCTTTATGGTGACGCCTTCATCGACAATGAGTTCAAGCTCTTCTTCCGTCCGCTCCGGGCCGTGCAGACAGGCGACAATCCGTTCGGCATTTTTTTCGCCGCCGGCATTCATGCTGATGTATAAGTAGCCTTGGCTCGTCGCGATAATCGGCTCGTTTTTTGCTTTCAAAAGCGATATGTCCTGCACGATCACCTGTCTTGAGACATTTGCTTTTTTGGCCAATTCGCCTCCTGTTAATGGCGAGCCGGCTTCTTTCAGCCAATGAAGCAGCATGTCGCGTCTTTTCTCCCCAGTAAGCTTCGTTCCTTCTGTCAAATTGCTGATTCTCCTTTCTTTTGCTCCCATAGCGCCGTAAATGTATGTATCAGCATATCGAGCTGTTCACATGTTGTTTCGTTTCCGAATGAGATCCGGAAAAACTGCCGCGCTTCCCGTTCGGTTTTTCCCAGCGCCTTCATAGCTGAAGAAGGGCCGTGGCTGCCGGCGGAACATGCGCTCCCGGTTGAGATGCAAATATCGTTACGATTACATTCTAACATAATATATTGTCCTTCAAAGGAGTGAAAAAAACACCCGACAATGTGGGGCAGGCATTCACCGCCGGTTTCTTTCTCTGAAAATGAAATGGGGAGGCCTTGACGCCGAATTTGGTCATACAAATAATTCCTCAGCCTGTCAGCATGCTCACGGTGTTCCTCCATATGTTTCACTGCATACTCGGCAGCAGCGGTAAAAGCGCCGATGGCCGGCACATTCACCGTACCGGGCCTGAACCCGTTTTCATGCACGGTATGCGGATAAACCGGGTTCCAGCTGACACCGGGCCGAATGTAAACAGCCCCGGTGCCTTTCGGGCCGTATACTTTATGACCGGAGACGGAAAGGGCGTCGATTCCCTCCTGATCCGCATCAATCGGCAGTTTGCCGAAACTTTGAACACAATCGCAATGCAGCAAAATGTTTCTCTGGTGAAGAAAAGCGGCCAGACGATTCACAGGCTGGATGAGGCCGGTTTCTGAATTGGCGTGCTGTATGGAAACAAGCCCCGTGTCAGGACGGATATGAGCCGCCAGTATGTCCTCGGTTATAAGGCCGTTTTCGTCGGGATATATGATGGTGACATTAATTCCACGGTCAGCTAAAAACGCCGCGGCATTATGGATCGAATGGTGTTCCATTGCGGTCGTAATAAAATGTTTTTTGTGATCGGGCAGGCCGTGCAGCAATGATTGGACGGCCAGGATGTTCGCTTCCGTTCCGCCGCTTGTAAAGTAAATGCCGTCTGCCGCTCCGCCGATCAATTTGCCTGCAGAATGTCTGCAATATTCCAGCACGTCCGCCGCTCTTCCTCCGGCGTCATGAAGGCTGCTTGCATTGCCGTATACCTCTGTGCTGAGATGCTGAAAGACTTTCGCGGCTTCTTTGCTTAAAGGCGCTCCCGCCGCGTAATCAAGATAAATCATACAGCCCGTCTCCTATCCGTTTATGTTAAAAAAAGCTTGAGTTTATTTTATCGTTGTGTAAATATAGGTGTCAAGACAGGTGTAAACATAACAGGAGGGTGATGTATGTCTGAAAAAACAATTATCGTCATTGGTTCGGGGACGGCGGCCCTTGCCTGTGCTTCCTCATTTCCTCCGTCATACCAAGTGACCGTCATCACAAAGAGAAACGTAACGAACAGCAATTCGCATTATGCTCAAGGCGGGATTGCTGTTTCATATGCAAAAGATGACTCTATAGAATCCCATGTGAACGATACACTGTATGCGGGATGCGGACACAATGACGTGACAGCCGTGCGGCATTTGCTGAAAAGCGGACAAACCATGATAAACAGGCTGATAGAAGGCCATTTCCCTTTTGATACGAAGTCGGACGGGACGTTTTGTCTCGGCAGGGAAGGCGCTCATTCCAAAAGGAGAATTCTGCACGCCGGGGGAGATGCGACCGGACGGATGTTAGTTGAGTTTCTGGTTCAGCAGCTGAGGGACGGCATACGGATCATTGAACACGAGACGGTTGTTGATCTGCTGATTGAACACGGACGATGCGCAGGCGTTGCCGTAAAGGATGCTTCAGGCGCTGTTTCTTACAGAAGAGCGGATTGTGTAGTGCTTGCATCAGGCGGCTGCGGCAGTCTGTACCAATATCACACAAATGATTCCGCCATAACGGGAGACGGCATCACTCTTGCCTTCCGCGCGGGAGCTGAGATCACGGATATGGAGTTCACCCAGTTCCACCCGACCCTCCTTGTGAAAAACGGGACTGTGTACGGCCTGGTTTCTGAAGCAGTGAGGGGAGAAGGCGGATATTTAGCGGATCGCTTCGGGCGCAGGATCATGGCTGGCAGACACGCGCTTGAAGATTTGGCGCCCCGGGATGTGGTTTCACGGGCGATTTATGAAGAAATGATGAAAGAAAATCCTGTTTTTATAAATTGCAGTCGAATAGCCGATTTTAAGAAACGTTTTCCGACCATAACAGAAATTTGTCAAACAGCCGGTGTTGATCTTGAAAGCGGGATTCCTGTAGCACCCGGAATGCATTTTTTAATGGGCGGAGTAAAAGCCGATACATGGGGGAAAACGTCCGTGCCTGATTTGTACGCCATAGGCGAGACCGCCTGCACAGGATTGCACGGGGCGAACCGCCTTGCGAGCAACTCACTGCTGGAAGCGCTGGCAAGCGGGAAACGATGTGCTGAACATATCACTCAAACACCGTTAAACGGAAGATATAAAAAAACCCCGAAGAAATCTGACGTCATCTTAGAAGTGCCGGACACAGCGCTTCATGTGCTCCAAGCCAAAATGACAACCGGAGCGGGCATTGTCAGGGAAAAAGAAAACATGCAGGCGCTGGCATCCTGGCTTAACAACGTATCTGTGCGTCATATAAATGTGAAGGAAATCACAATAGAACAAGCCGAGCTATCCTGCCTATGGAAGACTGCGCAACTTGTTGTGACCTCAGCCCTTATTCGGGAAGAAAGCAGGGGGGCTCATTTTCGCGCTGATTTTCCCGGGACGGAGAAAGAGTGGCACGGAAAACAAATCATTCATTCAACATCTGGAACAGCTATCAGAAAAAACGAAAGGATTGGGGAACTATGGACATTCTGCAGCTGAAACAAATGCTGACTCATTTTTTTCAGGAAGATATCGGAACGGGTGATGCGACGTCACAAGCGATTTTTTCTGATCAGCAATGTAAAGCGCGAATCATCGCAAAAACAGACGGCGTGTTTGCCGGAGAAGCCGTTATCCGTGAAGGATGGAAGCTTTTACACGATGATATCCGCATCCGCTCCCTGAAAAAAGACGGAGAACGGATGAAAAAAGGAGACGCGCTCGCTGAAATAGAAGGCCAGGCGGCGGCACTTCTTACGGGGGAGCGGGTCATTCTGAATCTCATACAAAGAATGTCAGGCATTGCGACAATGACGGATGAGGCCAAAAGGCGTCTTGATGATCCGACTATCAAGCTTTGTGATACGAGAAAAACGACACCCGGGCTCAGAATGCTGGAAAAATACGCCGTTCGGGTCGGAGGCGGCTTTAATCATCGTTTCGGCTTATATGACGGCATCATGATAAAAGATAATCATATTGCCGCCTGCGGATCGATAAGGGCGGCCATGGAGCGGGCAAGAAAAACGGCGGGGCAGATGCTTGCGGTGGAAGTCGAAATCGAATCCGAACAACAGCTGCTCGAGGCAATAGAAGCGGGTGCAGACGTTATTATGTTTGACAACTGTCCGCCTGAGTCCGTCCGGCGTTTTGCAGGTATGACACCGGGCCATATCAAAACGGAAGCATCCGGAGGCATAACGCTCGACACGTTGCCCGCTTATAAAGGAACGGGGGTCCAATATATTTCACTCGGATTTCTGACTCATTCAGTAAAAAGCGCCGACATCAGCATGGATGTTGAGGCTGCGGAACAGGGGGATTTTTAAAATGTCTATTTTTGAAGTGCTAACTGCATCAGCCGAAATGATGCCGAGCCATTATAAAGACATGAGCACAGGAGAAATGGAAAAGCGGGTCGCCGCCATTAAACGGGCTTTCGGAAAGCGCCTGTTCATTCCGGGGCATCACTATCAAAAAGACGAAGTAATACAATTCGCCGATACGGCAGGTGACTCCCTGCAGCTTGCTCAAGTGGCAGAAAAAAATAAAGAGGCGGAATATATTGTGTTTTGCGGCGTGCATTTTATGGCGGAAACCGCTGATATGCTGACTGATGATAACCAAACCGTCATTTTGCCCGACATGCGCGCCGGATGCTCGATGGCTGATATGGCAGATATTCAGCAGACGGACAAAGCATGGCAAGAGCTTCAAGAACTGTACGGTAACACCATCATTCCGTTAACATATGTTAACTCGACGGCGGAAATTAAAGCATTCGTCGGACGGCACGGGGGAGCGACCGTCACCTCTTCAAATGCCCGGAGTGTGCTGAAATGGGCTTTTAAACAAAAAGAGAGAATTTTATTTTTGCCGGATCAGCATTTAGGCAGAAATACGGCCTATGACCTCGGCATTCCGCTGACAGAAATGGCTGTATGGGACCCGGTGCAGAACCGATTGCTTACTGACCATCCGGAAAACATTAAGGTTATCCTTTGGAAAGGGCATTGCTCCGTACACGAAAAGTTTACAGCGGAAAATATTTCTCAGCTGCGGCAGCGGGATTCCGGCATCCGCATTATCGTTCATCCAGAATGTTCGCGGGAAGTGGTCTCGCTCAGTGACGACAGCGGGTCTACCAAATACATTATTGATACGATCGAACAGGCTGAACCGGGAAGCAAGTGGGCGATCGGCACGGAAATGAATCTTGTCCAGCGCCTCATTCACTCGCATCCGGATAAACAGATTGAATCATTGAATCCCGATATGTGTCCGTGTCTGACAATGAACAGAATCGACCTGCCGCATTTATTGTGGTCGCTTGAGCAGCTTGAAAAAGGCGAGCCGAAAGGTGTCATTAAAGTTCCGGAAGCGGTTCGGACAGAAGCGCTTCGTGCTTTGAACAGAATGCTGAGTCATACGTAATCATAAAAATTTCCCCTCCTTCCCAAATTTTTTATCATCATGCCCAGTCCATCGGCATATAGTGTGAAGAAACGTATTGTAATGACAAATGTACCGTTCACGTTTTGTGCATAGGAGGGGAAAACGTTGAAAATTCATATCGTTCAA
This sequence comes from Bacillus sp. B1(2022), assembly GCF_040259625.1. Taxonomy (NCBI): domain Bacteria; kingdom Bacillati; phylum Bacillota; class Bacilli; order Caryophanales; family Bacillaceae; genus Bacillus; species Bacillus sp. B1(2022). The sequence continues at coordinate 432,700 of NZ_JANIFO010000002.1, read as the reverse complement.
AAAGGCGATTCGCTCTGGAAAATAGCTGAAAAATACGGAGTTGATCTTGAAGAGTTAAAAAAACTGAATCATCAGCTTAGCAATCCAGACTTAATTATGCCTGGAATGAAGATAAAGGTGCCTTCAGAAGCCGTTCCGGTCAGAAAAGAACCTAAGGCCGGCTTCGGAACGTCTGCGCATAAGCATGAGCATCCATATGCCAAAGAAAAACCGAAATCAGTTGTGGACATTGAAGACACCATACCGGAAGAACCAAAGCCGTCAATTCCGTATGTGCCGCCAATCCCTGGAAAGCATGAAAATGTGCTGCCGGAAGCTGATATGAACCAATATTACCCGTCCAATCAGCTGTTTCAGCCGTGGTCGCCTCCTAAGCCGGAGGAACCGGTGACACATTTTGTCGAGCCGAAAGAAAAAGAGCATGACAATAACATTCCACAACAGGAGGAAATGATCAACATGGAAAACGCGAATTACCCGAATATGCCAAAGGCGCCTGAAGCCGGAAAGATGGAAGAAGAAAACGCCGCTTATCATCTGCCGAACATGCCAAACATTCCGAATGTCCCGTTTCCGAATATGCCGGCCGTTGAACCGTCTTTTATGCATTACCCGATGCCGTGCATGCCTTGTCCTTGTCCGGTTCCGGTGACACCGATGCTGCCGGGTTCGGGACTATGCCATCCGTGCTTCCCGGTAGGCGGAGGTTTCGGCGGTTTTGGAGGAGGTTTTGGAGGCTTTCCGGTCATGCCGATGCCGTTACCGTACGGATTCCATCATCCGGGATTTGGGCCGCAAGCGGGTTACGGTGAATTTGAAAACCAGGCCCATGAAAATGCAGAGCATTATGATGGTTCTGCATCTGGTTTCGGCGGTGCTCCGTACGGTCAAATGCCGTATTACGGCGGATATTCGTCACATTACGCAAACGCGCCTCATCATGATGGAAAATATAAGGATGATGATTGCGGCTGCCATGATTCACATCATCACCACCACCATCACCACGGTTCACATCACCATCACGCAAATATGCCTGTGCAGCCGTATCCGAATATGGGTGCAAACGCCGGATATTTTATGCCATACGGCGGAGCAAATCCTAGTGCCGCGCCGAATCAGCCGAGTCCAAATCAAGTATTCGGACGGCCGGAGGAAGAAGAAGATTAATGTTTCGGGACGATGTATGTCGTTCCTTTTTTTATGTCCAACCGAGGAATGGACATAACTGACAAGCTTAAATCCGCCGCCCGCCGCACATCCTAAACATGAGCGGAAAACGCTCAAACAGCGATGAATCCACGGGGGGTTTTTCCATTGGGTAAAAAACTGATGACGATCGCGGGCGTTTTAGCCGTGACGGCAAGCTTAACGGCATGCGGAGCAAATAATGCCATGAATGACGGACGCTACAACCAGTCAACACGTCCGGTCGGATATTATTCGAATGATAATGGTAACGGCAGAGGCCAGTACGGCATGGACCATCAAGGACCCGTTTCTGAAATGATGGAAAACCGAAACGGCCGTCATAATACGACAAACGTGTCCGATCAGTACGCGCCTAATGACGGGGTTCCGTTAACGACGGACGGCACATATAATGGCCGAAATGTCAATACGCCGCCGGCAGCAATGTCTTATAATGGGTATGACAACGCCGAAAACATCAGGTTGGCGGCAAAAGTTGCAAACCGCGTGAAAAAAGTAAAAGGCGTACAGGATAGTCAGGTTATCGTGACTGACACGAGAGTCGTCATTGCCGTCAGAACAAATCATCCTTTTACGAAAACTGATGATAAACATGTCAAACATGCGGCCAAAAAATTCGCGGACGGCCGTACAATTCAAGTGTTTACCGACAACGCTACTTTTACAAAGCTGCAAGACATGAACAGAAACAGCCGTTAAACGGGACTGCCGGATGATTTCATCCGGCAGTATTTTTATGAATAAAGCTTCATCATTTCTTTACATATTCTTAAAACGCTCTTTATATTGCGGTGTTAACATAAAAGTAATAAAACGTAACGGAGGGGCCGGAATGAAAAAAACGGAGCATGACAAAAGCCGCGGAGCAAAAACTGTGTATCTGACCGTAAGGGGATACCGGCTCAAACTGACGCCCGGACAAATGAAACTGATTTCAGCCGGCCGGGCATAATCATCGCAGCAGCCCTCATTTAGAGAGCTGCTTTTTTTCGGCTGAAACAGACAAATGAAAGAAAACGGTTAAGCACCGGCATCTTTGGTCAAACTAGCATCAAGAGTTTGATTGAATAAAGAGGTGTTATTGGTGAAACGAATTTGCGGTGCTCGTCTATTGTTTATGCTTGTCTTATCGGCTGCAGTCCTGATTTGCGGAGGAAAAGGCGCATACGGGGCGGAGGTTGAGCATTACGGGCCGCTTCGGGTGCACGTCCAGCTGGAAAAGGTCTATCTGGACGGTGATGTCGGCATCGAACATACGGATGAAACCGTTTTGGCGATGGAGGATTTTTGGGCCGCATATGCCGGCTGGACGCTCGTTGAGCAGAAAAAAGGCTTCGTCCTTTTCCGTAAGCATGTTGATGACATTTCTCCGCTCAGTAAGGTTAACGGTTATATCGGGGTCACGGACGGGGGCGTCATCTCCACTTTTCACGGCCGTCCCGGATCGCTGGCCGAGCCGATTCAATCTTTCTTCCAGATTGATATAGAAAGACTGGAAAGCCGATTGCAAAAGCACTTGGAACACGGCATACCGTACAGGACAAAAGCGGAGTTTGAGAGCGTGATCGATCATATTAAGACTTACAGCGGCTGACTTTGACGCAAGACATGTGACACATGTCTTTTTTTTCTGAATGGAAGGTGTCAAAGCGAACATACGTTAACTTTTCTATAAGACTTTGGCTGTTTTTGTGTTACAATGATAAGCAGTCAAAGAGGTGAATAGGTGTGATTGAATTCGTGAAGGGGACGATTGATTATGTATCTCCCCAATACATCGTGATTGAAAACGGCGGAATCGGCTATCAGGTCTTCACTCCGAATCCGTTTATTTATAAGGTAAGCAATCAAGAGACCATTTTTACGTATCATCATATAAAAGAAGACGCCTTTTCTTTGTACGGTTTTTCAACCCGAGAAGAAAAAGCGCTTTTCACAAAGCTGCTGAACGTCACCGGCATCGGGCCTAAAGGGGCCCTCGCCATCCTCGGTTCCGGTGATCCCGGAGCCGTCATCGAAGCGATCGAACAGGAAGATGAAGCCTTTTTGGTGAAATTTCCGGGTGTGGGCAAAAAAACGGCGCGGCAGATTATTCTTGATTTGAAAGGCAAACTGGCCGACGTCGTGCCTGAAATGATTGACAACCTGTTCAATCATGAAGCGCGCATTGAAAAACAAGAGGCTGAAACGGCGCTTGACGAGGCGCTTGAAGCGCTCCGGGTTCTCGGCTACGCCGAAAAAGAAATTAAAAAAGTGCTTCCTCACTTAAAAGAGGAAACGGCGCTTTCAACAGATCAATATGTGAAAAAAGCATTGCAAAAATTATTAAAGTAAGGTGATGTTCATGGATGAACGGCTCGTTTCAAGTGAAGCAGACAGCCATGAATCAATAATCGAGCAAAGCCTCAGGCCGCAGAATCTCGCCCAGTATATCGGCCAAAAGAAGGTGAAAGAAAATCTGCGCGTGTTTATCGATGCGGCGAAAATGAGGCAGGAAACGCTGGACCACGTTCTTTTATACGGGCCTCCGGGTCTCGGGAAAACAACGCTTGCGTCTATCGTGGCCAATGAGATGGGTGTGGAGATGCGGACGACATCAGGTCCCGCCATCGAAAGACCGGGGGATTTGGCAGCCATTTTGACGGCGCTCGAACCAGGGGATGTGCTGTTTATAGACGAAATTCACAGGCTGAACCGCTCAATTGAGGAAGTGCTGTACCCGGCGATGGAGGATTTCTGCCTTGATATCGTCATTGGAAAAGGCCCGTCCGCCCGCTCCGTCCGTCTCGACCTTCCCCCTTTTACGCTTGTAGGAGCAACGACAAGGGTCGGATTATTGACCGCACCGCTCAGAGACCGGTTCGGAGTGCTGTCGCGCCTTGAATACTATACGCAGGAAGAGCTGACAGATATCGTGTCAAGAACGGCTGACGTTTTTGAAGTGGATATCGAAAAAGCCCCGGCTCTGGAAATCGCCAGACGGTCAAGAGGAACGCCGCGGGTTGCAAACCGTCTGCTCAGAAGGGTGAGAGATTTTGCCCAGGTGCTCGGCGACAGCCGCATCACGGAAGAAATCGCTCACGACGCGCTCGAACGTCTTCAAGTCGATGCGCTCGGCCTTGACCATATCGACCATAAGCTGCTGATGGGCATGATCGAAAAATTCAGCGGCGGTCCCGTCGGTCTTGATACGATTTCCGCGACAATCGGCGAAGAACCGCATACAATAGAGGATGTGTACGAACCGTATCTGCTGCAGATCGGATTTCTTCAGAGGACGCCGAGGGGACGGGTCGTGACTCCGGCTGTGTATGAACATTTTCGATTGGAGGCGCCCGCCCGTGACTGACTTTCCGAAGGTTCTCATGGTTCTCGGTGCCGTTTTGCTTATTGCCGGCGCAGTCTGGCACTTTGTCGGAAGGCTGCCCGGAGATATTTTCGTTAAGAAGGGAAATGTTACATTTTTCTTTCCCGTTGTCACTTGTATTGTGATCAGTGTGATACTATCCATTCTGCTTAATTTTTTCGGCAGAATGAAATAACAATAGACAGAATTAAGGTGAAATGATGAAAGTCGATTTATTTGATTTTGAACTGCCTGAACGCCTCATTGCCCAAGTGCCGCTTAAAGAGCGTGACGCATCGCGGCTGATGGTGCTCGACAAACAGACGGGCGGGCTGACGGACAGTTCATTTAAAGAGATTGTAAGCTTTTTTAATGAAGGGGATTGCCTCGTCTTGAACAATACCCGTGTGCTGCCTGCAAGATTATTCGGCACAAAAGAAGATACGGGAGCGAAAGTGGAGCTTCTGTTATTAAAACAGGAAGAAAATGATACATGGGAAACGCTCGTAAAGCCGGCGAAACGCGTAAAAAAAGGAACGGTCCTGACATTTGGCGACGGCCGGCTGACAGCGGTCTGCACGGAGGAGCTTGATCACGGAGGCAGAAAAATAGAATTCCGGTATGACGGGATTTTTTACGAAGTGCTTGAATCACTCGGTGAAATGCCTCTGCCCCCTTATATTAAAGAGCAGCTTGATGATAAAGAACGGTATCAGACCGTCTTTTCAAAAGAAATCGGATCTGCCGCAGCTCCGACGGCCGGACTTCATTTTACGGAAGAGATTCTGGACGAGCTGAAGCAAAAGGGTGTGCGGATTGAATTTATCACACTTCATGTGGGACTCGGCACATTCCGCCCGGTCAGTGCGGATGATGTGGAAGAGCATAACATGCACGCGGAATTTTATGAAATGACGGAAGAAACCGCCGCCTCTTTAAACGAGGTCAGAAAGGCGGGAGGGCGCATTGTGTCGGTCGGGACGACATCCACGCGCACCCTGGAAACCATTGCCGGCGAGCATGACGGCGAATTTACAGCTTCAAGCGGCTGGACGTCCATCTTCATTTATCCGGGATATGAATTTAAGGCGATTGACGGCATGATCACCAATTTTCATCTGCCGAAATCTTCCCTTATCATGCTCGTTTCTGCGCTTGCCGGCAGAGAGCATGTTCTATCCGCCTACCGTCATGCGGTAGAAGAGGAATATCGTTTCTTCAGCTTTGGCGACGCCATGCTGATTATCTAATTTGAATGACAGGAGGCCTCATACAAAGTGGCTGAACAACCGATACGTTATGAATTTATAAAGGAATGCAAACAAACGGGAGCGCGCCTGGGCAGAGTCCATACGCCCCACGGCTCCTTTGAGACGCCTGTATTTATGCCGGTCGGCACGCTTGCTACGGTAAAGACGATGTCTCCGGACGAGCTGAAATCTATGGATGCGGGCATTATTTTAAGCAATACGTACCATTTATGGCTCCGCCCGGGACACGACATTGTAAAAGAAGCGGGCGGGCTTCATAAGTTTATGAACTGGGACCGCGCGATTTTAACGGATTCCGGCGGTTTTCAGGTCTTTTCATTGAGCAAGTTTCGTAATATAGAAGAAGAAGGCGTTCATTTCCGCAATCACTTAAACGGAGACAAGCTGTTTTTATCTCCGGAAAAAGCGATGGAAATTCAAAACGCCCTCGGCTCTGATATCATGATGGCGTTTGATGAGTGTCCGCCGTATCCGGCAGAGTATGATTACATGAAACGCTCTGTGGAACGGACCAGCCGCTGGGCGGAACGCTGCCTGGAGGCGCACGGGCGCTCAGGTGAGCAGGGGCTGTTCGGAATCGTACAGGGCGGAGAATACGAAGACCTGCGGACACAAAGTGCAAAAGACTTGGTTTCGCTTGATTTTCCGGGTTATGCCATAGGCGGGTTATCTGTCGGCGAGCCGAAGCACGTCATGAACCGAGTGCTTGAGTTTACAACTCCGCTTTTACCGAAGGACAAGCCGAGATATTTAATGGGTGTGGGTTCACCGGATGCCTTAATTGACGGCGCCATTCGCGGCGTGGATATGTTTGACTGCGTACTGCCCACCCGGATTGCCCGAAACGGCACGGTGTTTACGAATGAAGGGCGTCTGAATATGAAAAACGCCAAATATGAGCGTGATTTCCGTCCGATTGATGAAGAGTGCAGCTGCCATACATGCAAAAATTACTCCCGCGCTTACATCAGACATTTGATCCGCTGTAATGAAACGTTTGGAATTCGATTAACAACTTACCATAACCTTCATTTTCTGTTACACTTAATGGAGCAGGTCAGACAAGCCATCCGGGAGGATCGTCTTGGTGATTTCCGAGAAGAGTTCTTTGAGCGTTACGGCTATAATAAGCCAAATGCGAAAAGCTTCTAAATAAAACCATTCTTGAAGGGAGGGAAACAGATGGGTACTTTAGGTACAATCGTTCCTATTATTTTAATGTTTGCAGTGCTTTATTTCCTGCTCATCCGTCCGCAGCAAAAGCAGCAGAAGGCCGTACGCCAGATGCAGGAAGAGCTGAAAAAAGGGGATTCAGTGGTGACAATCGGAGGATTGCACGGCACTGTTGAGTCAATTGATGAAAGCAAGGTCGTCATTAAAACAGGTGATAACACCCGTTTAACATTTGACCGCCGCGCAATCAGAGAAGCTTCCGCTGAATAACAGCGAAGCTCATACATACAAAAAAAGAGCGGAGAATCCGCTCTTTTTTTATTACGCTGATCTGCTTCCTTTCAAATTCACTCCGAAAATGCCGCCCAGCATACTGACTCCCAAAAAGCCGAGATGAAACAAAAGCTGACCGGATGTAAACGTTTTTCCGAACCCTAAATATTGAAACAGCAAGATGATTAATGAAAAACAGACGGCGGTTAACGCTCCGATCATCCAGCCTTTTTCCTTCGCTTTGCCGCCCGATATAAAACCGCCCGCAAATAAAGAAAGAAAGGAAAGCGCGGTGATCAGCCAGCTGAAAGATGACTCTTCCATTGAGGTAACCGTCAGTAAAAGCGAAATCGCCAAACTCGTAAGAAGCATCACCGCAAAGATAGCCACTAAGCCGTACAAGACGCCTCTTCCCACTTGTTTCGTTTCTTCCATTTTTATCTCCTCTCCGCCCTGCGGCCTGATATATGACAAGCCGGAGCCCGTCTTTTTCTAAATGTATTCTCTGAATGTTCGAATTAGACGTAAATGCATGATGTTCAGCCCGTTTCTTACATAATTCAGAGCCGATGGCAAATGCTATGACCGTTGGAGGTGCGATATGGAAGATATTTTCATTATTACGTTTCGTACGATTGTGCTTTATTTTATCATTCTTGTGATTTTCAGACTGATGGGAAAACGGGAAATCGGAGAACTGAGCATTTTAGACCTTGTCGTCTCCATTATGATTGCCGAGATTGCCGTATTGGCAATTGAAAATGTAAAAGATAAGCTTTTGCATACGATTGTGCCGATTGTCGTTTTAATGATTATTCAAGTAAGCCTTGCTTTTATTTCGCTCAAAAGCCAAAAAATACGGCAGCTGCTTGACGGAAAACCCACCATTATTATCAAACAGGGAAAAATTGATGAACGGGCGATGAGATCGCAGCGCTACAATTTTGACGATCTTCTTATGCAGCTGAGGGAGAATAACATCGATAGAATCTCTGACGTGTCATATGCCATTTTGGAGTCTTCAGGCAAACTGTCGATCGTCAAAAAGAAAAACAATAAGGATAAGCAGATGGAAACATCGCTTATCGTTGACGGGGTCATTCAGAACGAGCATCTGGACAGAATCGGGAAAGATAAACACTGGCTCGAAAAAAATTTAGCAAAAAGAGGATATCGCGATCTTTCGGTTATATCATTCTGCACGTTTACGGACGGCGCTTTTTTTATTGATCTTAAAGATGAAAAAGGGGAGCCGTGAATCGGTTTCACCGCGTCACGAACTTGCCGATGACCGGAATCCGGATCAGCTCTTCCCTTTTAATCAGCCTGAATAACAGAAGAAGCGCTATATACAAAATCGCGGTCATTGCAATCCAGCCTGTGAGATTAACAGCCTCTGACCCTGAAAAATGAACGGTGTGCTTGATGATGCGGCTGACATAACCGCAAATGAATATGACGGCAAAACAGAGCGCGTATTCTTTTATTTTAATGCTGATCGGAAGCACCTTGCTTACGGTGGCCGCATGCAGCAGGGTGACAAGGACCATCCCCGTTACAATCGCAAGTGCGGCGCCCATGATGCCCAAGGAAGGCCTGGTCGCCAAAACAAAAATTAGGCCAGTTTTGACAGCGGCGCCGATAAAACTGTTCATCATGGCGGCCCCGGCTAAATTGAGAGCCTGCAGCACCGCCTGAAGGGGCCCCTGAAAATAATAAAGCAGAAAAAACGGCGCCATCACTTTAACAAATACCGCCGCATTAGTTGATCCGTACATGACGGACATCAGTTCATCAGCGAAAGAGAATAAAATAACCACCGAAATGCCTCCGCTTAAAAGACACAGCCGCATCGCCTGTTCCAGACGGTATTCGACAACTTGCAGCTTTTTTTGCTCCATTCCTTCACTGATCGCAGGAACAAGTGCCGTTGACAGAGAATAGGTTATAAAGCTGGGCAGCGTCAAAACCGTCATGGCAAATCCGGTCAGCTCCCCGTACTGGCTGGTGGCGGCAGCGGTGGCCACTCCTGCAATCGCAAGGCTTTGCGCGACGACAATAGGTTCAAAAAACCAAGATAAATTTCCGATGAAGCGGCTTCCGGTTGTCGGGAGCGACACGCTCATCAGCTGGCGGAAGGTTTCTTTTCCATTTGCGATCGACTTGAAAAATTGTTTTCTGATTCTGATTGTTTTATTTGCTTTAAAACAAATGAATAAATAAATAAGAGAGGCAAGCTCCCCGATGACAGACGAAATCATGGCTCCGGCTGCGGCATATTCAATCCCGTACGGCAGAAACACCGTCGTGCAGACTGCGACAAGTGAAATCCGCACGATCTGCTCAAGTACTTGGGAAAACGCCAGCGGGTTCATATTCTGCCTGCCCTGAAAGTAACCGCGCAGCACGCTGGAGATCGCGATAATCGGCACGACGGGCGTAATCGCCAGAAGCGGGTAAACCGTGCGCTGATCCGTCAGCATCGTTTCGGACATAATCGGCGCAAAGCATAAAAACAGCGGCGTGAAGATGAGACTTAATATCCCGGTGACGGTAAGCGACATCACTAAAATATGTTTCATTTTCTGCCGGTCCCCCCGCGCGCTCGCTTCAGCGACAAGTTTGCTGATGGCAACGGGGAGGCCGAATTGAGTCAAAGTGGTGGCCAAGAAAAATGTCGGGGCAGCCATCATGTATAAACCGACCCCTTCTTCACCGATAAACCGGGCGATAACCACCCGGTTGACAAAGCCGAGCATTCTCGTAATCATCCCGGCTGCGATGAGAATAAGAGTGCCCCTTAAAAAAGTCTGTTTTGCCATTTTATAAACCCCTGCCTTCTCAAACTACCTGGAATCATATACAATAAAGATATGCGCCGATGTCGTCCGAGCATGACAAGTCTTCGAGAAAAATGGAAAAAGGAGCGAGCGCCCAGTGGAGAAACATCCCGCCGAAATGTACAAAGATCATTTGCGGCCTTTCTTGTACAGTAAACTTGAAGAGTTCAAAATCCTCGGATACGATGATGTTGAGCACGAGAGTTTATGGTCATACTTAATACATAAAAAGTGGAAACAGAAAAAGGAACTGCCGCTGCATGAATTGGCCGGTCATATTTTATCAGTTAAAATTGGCGATTTTATGAACTATGCAACCGTTGAAGCTTTTAAGTCGTCTAATTGGCTGGAAAGCGATGAGGGTCAGGAAGCTTTAGATGAACTGCTGAGATAATGATTTGACGGCATAGGTTTAAGGAGGAAATACATAATGAAAAAAGGACGCTTGATTGCGTTTTTCCTGATTGTATTATTGATCGGCACAGGGCTGGGGTATTTTACAAAACCGGCTGCCAATAATATTACGTTAGGATTGGATTTACGCGGCGGGTTTGAAGTTCTGTACGATGTGCAGCCCGTCAAAAAAGGCGATAAAATCACAAAAGACGTGCTCGTCAGCACGGTGCAGGCGCTGAACCGCCGGGCTAACGTTCTCGGCGTAAGCGAGCCGAACATTCAGATTGAAGGAAATAACCGCATCCGCGTACAGCTGGCGGGCGTCACGAATCAGAACAGGGCGCGCGAAATTCTGTCAACGGAAGCACAGCTCTCGTTCAGGGATACGAATGATAAAGAGCTGTTAAACGGCTCTGATCTCGTGGAAAACGGCGCGAAGCAAACCTTTGATCCGACGACGAACGAACCGATTGTCAGCGTTAAGCTGAAGGATGCGGATAAGTTCGGCGAAGTGACGAAAAAAGTCAAGAAAATGGCGCCTAATAATCAGCTTGTGATCTGGCTTGATTACCAAAAAGGCGATTCATTTAAAAAAGAAGTCGGCAAAAAACATCCGAAATATGTATCCGCTCCGAATGTGAGCCAGGAATTAAACACGAAGGATGTCACAATTGAAGGCCAGTTTACCGTTCAAAAAGCGAAGGATTTGGCCAATATTTTAAACGCGGGCGCGCTGCCTGTGAAACTGACCGAAAAATACTCTACTTCAGTAGGGGCGCAATTCGGACAGCAGGCTTTGCATGATACGGTAGAGGCCGGCATCATCGGTATTGCAATTGTTTTCTTATTTATGCTGCTTTATTACAGACTGCCTGGACTCATAGCGGTAATTACGCTTTCTGTATACGTGTATATTACGCTTCAAGTGTTTGACTGGATGCAGGCGGTGCTGACGCTTCCGGGTATTGCGGCGCTCATTTTGGGTGTCGGGATGGCGGTTGACGCCAACATCATCACCTATGAACGGATAAAAGAAGAATTGAAACTCGGCAAATCCGTCCGCTCAGCTTTCCGTTCAGGGAACAGACGGTCATTCGCGACGATTTTCGATGCGAACATCACAACGATCATCGCAGCGGTCGTGCTCTTTATTTTCGGGACAAGCTCTGTAAAAGGGTTTGCGACGATGCTGATTTTGTCAATTCTGACAAGCTTTATTACAGCTGTCTTCCTTTCAAGATTCCTGCTCTCCCTTCTCGTGGAAAGCAGATGGCTTGACCGGAAAAAAAGCTGGTTCGGCGTCAAGAAAAAACATATTATGGACATTCAAAAAACGGATGAAAATACTGAACCGCATACGGCATTCCAAAAATGGGATTTCACGAGCAAGCGAAAATATTTCTTTATTTTCTCAAGCGCTGTAACCATTGCGGGAATTATCATCTTACTGGTCTTTAAGCTCAACCTGGGAATCGATTTTGCAAGCGGCGCGCGGATTGACGTGCAGAGCAATCATTCTTTGACGGCGCATCAGGTTGAAAAAGATTTTGATTCTCTCGGCATGGAGCCGGAAAACATCGTGCTTTCTGGTAAAGAGAACCATGTTGCCGCGGCCCGGTTTGTCGGAGAGCCATCTAAAGAAAAAATCGCTGAAATCAAAACGTACTTTAAGGACAAATACGGATCTGAACCGAACGTCAGCACGGTATCGCCGACAGTCGGAAAAGAACTGGCCCGTAATGCTTTATATGCTGTCGCCATTGCATCAATCGGCATCATTATTTACGTATCAATACGTTTCGAGTACAGAATGGCTATCGCCGCGATTGTATCCCTGCTGTATGACGCTTTCTTTATCGTCGCGTTTTTCAGCATTACAAGGCTGGAGGTTGACGTAACCTTTATCGCCGCTATTCTCACCATAATTGGTTACTCGATAAATGATACGATCGTTACATTTGACCGGATACGCGAGCAGATGAAAAAACGTAAGCCGAAGTCATTTGCCGATCTGGAACATATCGTGAATCTGAGCTTGCAGCAAACCTTTACACGTTCGATCAATACGGTCTTGACCGTTGTGATTGTTGTCGTCGTGCTGCTCATTTTGGGCTCATCGTCAATTACAAACTTCTCCGTCGCTTTATTGGTCGGTTTATTGACGGGCGTTTATTCCTCTCTTTACATCGCCGCGCAGCTGTGGCTTGTATGGAAAGGTAAAGAATTTAAAGGGAAAAAATCAATCGAAGAGTAAAATGGGAACAGGCTGTCTTGCAGAAGGCAGCCTGTTTTTTCAGGCCGCATTGAACTTAAAACCTGCATTTGCTATAATGACATACGCTTACATAATCAATCATCATTGTAAAAACATGTAGGAGGGTTCTTATGAACGTTCGTGAGTCGGAGCTTCCGGGCATCGGCCAGAAAGTAGAAGTCATTACGAAAAATCACGATAAAATCAGTATTATTCTTCATGATGACGGCAGAAAAGAGCTCTATTACTTCGATGAGAATGATCATGACGAATGCTTGGCATCCGTTGAATTTAACGACGAAGAGGCGAGACAGATTTCCGCTATTTTAGGCGGGATGACGTATAAGCCGAAAGCGCTGGAATCTGTGGAAGTCGCGCTTGATGACCTCGTCATTGAGTGGTTTAAAGCCGAATCTCATGCACCGGCTGTCAGCCGTACAATCGGAGATTTGGAGATCAAGAAACATTACAACGTCCAGATTATTGCGATCGTAAAGAAAAACCGGCAAAAACAGCTGAGCCCCGGCATTGATACCGTAATTGAAGAAGGGGACACCCTCGTCATATCGGGAGAAAGAAGCGGACTGAAAAAGCTGGTCCACGAGCAATTAACGGCCCGGATTTCCTGAGACCGGGGTTTACTCCCGGGGAAATGGGTGAAAAGATAAGAATGAACAATTGGGGGCAGACGCATGAATAAACAATGGACTATTATATTCGCTTTACTATTTACTTTGATTGTCGCCATCTTTGCTGTCATTAACGTGCGGGCGGTTGAGGTTGATTATCTGTTCGGAACCGCTGAATGGCCGCTGATTTTAGTCATTTTAGGCTCTGTGTTAATGGGAGCGCTGATCGTGTTTTCAGCCGGTATCTTTCAAGTGATGAAGCTGAAGCGCGAAATTAAAATGCTGCGGAAAGAAAACAGATCCGCAGGTGAATTGACGGCTGATTCGGACGGCCAAAAAACAGCCGCGCCGCCGGAAGAAATGCTTGAAGAGAAAAAAGGATCAGAATAACATTTGAAACCCCTCAGTCCGCTCTAGTATAATAGGGTGGTTGAGGGGTGAATTTATGTTAGCGTCAAAAATGCGCTGGGAAATCCAGCAGCCGGATCAGGAAAAAGTCAAATCACTCACAGAACAATTGGACATAACACCTCTTGTGGCATCACTGCTTGTAAAAAGAGGTTTTGATACTGCCGAAAGCGCAAGGCTGTTTTTACATACAAAGGATGCAGACTTTTATGACCCGTATGAATTAAAGGGAATGCGGGAAGCAGTTGATCGGATAAAACTGGCGGTTTCTCAAGGGGAACCGATTATGATTTACGGAGATTACGATGCAGACGGCGTTACAAGCACGTCGGTGATGCTGACGGCACTGAGACAGCTGTCGGCGGACGTTGACTTTTATATTCCCGACCGTTTCACAGAAGGCTACGGCCCGAATGAACAAGCTTTCCGCTCCATAAAAGAGCGGGGATTTTCGCTGATCATTACAGTGGATACGGGAATCGCCGCCGTCCATGAAGCTGAAGTCGCAAAAGAGCTGGGCTTAGACGTCATTATTACCGACCACCATGAGCCGGGACCCGAGCTTCCTGACGTATTTGCGATCATCCACCCGAAGCAGCCGGGCTGCGGCTATCCGTTTAAAGAATTGGCCGGCGTCGGTGTGGCGTTTAAGCTTGCCCACGCGCTTACGGGTTCTTTGCCGGAAGCTATGCTGGACTTGGCGGCAATCGGTACGGTTGCAGATCTGGTGCCTCTTCATGATGAAAACAGATTAATTGCGTCACTCGGAATCGAAAGGCTTCGGACGACAAATCGGCCGGGCCTCAAAGCCCTGATTAAGCTTTCCGGCGGAGATATCGGACAAGCTGATGAGGAAACGATCGGATTTCAGGTCGCGCCAAGGCTCAATGCCGTCGGAAGAATAGAACAGGCCGATCCCGCCGTCCATCTGCTGATGACCGAAGATCAGTTTGAAGCGGAGGAACTGGCTTCGGATATTGACCGGCTGAATAAAGAGCGGCAGAAAATGGTGAAAACCATGACCGAAGAGGCTGTTGAAATGGTTCAGCAGCAAGGCGGAAACCCGTCTGCCATTGTAGTGGCAAAAGCCGGCTGGAATCCGGGAGTCGTCGGTATTGTCGCATCGAAGCTGGCTGAACGTTTTTACCGGCCCGCCGTTGTGCTTGGGATAGATGAGGAGCAGGGAATCGCTAAAGGGTCGGCGCGAAGCATCAGAGGCTTCAACCTGTTTACGAGCCTTTCACAGTGCAGAGACATTCTTCCTCATTTCGGCGGGCATCCGATGGCGGCAGGAATGACGTTGAAGGCTGAAGATGTGGCGGAATTAAGGGACAGGCTGAATCAAATGGCTGAAGAAACCCTTACGGAAGAGGATTTTATTCCCGTTCAGGAGGTTGATCTTGTCTGCGGCGTTGAAGACATAACCGTTGAAAGCATTACAGAATTAAATATGCTGTCGCCGTTCGGCATGCTTAACCCTAAACCGCATGTGATGGTGAAAAATGCGGTACTTGATGATGTGCGCCTGATCGGAGCGAATAAAAACCACGTGAAAATGACGGTGAAAAGTGATTCCGCCGTCCTTGACTGCGTCGGCTTTAACAAAGGAGAGCTTGAAGCCGGAATTGTCCCCGGATCAACGATTTCCATTGTCGGCGAGATGTCCATTAATGAATGGAACAACAGAAAGAAGCCCCAGCTGATGATTAAAGATGCTGCGGTGCCGGAATGGCAGCTTTTTGATATCAGGGGCAAGCGGACGTGGGAAGACACGGTCACCGCGCTGCCGAAGGAAAAACGGGTGCTCATCAGCTTTAACGAAAAAACCGCTCAGAAGCTCCGTGCAAAAGAGCTGTCGGGCGAGCTGGCCGGGATCACATCGGAATCCGAGGCGGAAGCTCTCCAGCTTGACGGAAAATATGCCGTTTTTCTGGATGTGCCGCCGTCAGCGGATCGCCTGCAGCATTTGCTTGACGGAAAGAAGCCGGAACGGATTTATTTTGTTTTTATCAATCATGAAGAACATTTCCTGTCCTCATTTCCATCGCGGAATGATTTCAAGTGGTTTTACGCATTTCTCTTGAAAAGGGGCGCTTTTGACTTCGGCAAGCATGGTTCAGAGCTTGCGAGACACAGAGGATGGTCAATTGACACAATCAATTTCATGACAAAGGTGTTTTTTGATCTCGGTTTTGTTAAAATAGAAGATGGTGTGCTGTCTGTCGTGAGCGGCGCGAAAAAACGCGACCTGGCAGATTCGCAAACCTATCAGGTAAAACAGCAGCTGATGGAATTAGACCAGAAGCTCAATTATTCCGCAGCCCATGAGCTGAAGGAATGGCTGAATAAGCTGATGAACCAAGGTTCAGAAGCTTATGAAAGTACGAGGAGGACATAGAACAGATGGATCTTAAAAAATACGTAACAATTGTGCCCGATTACCCGAAAGAAGGCGTACAATTTAAAGATATTACGACATTGATGGACAAAGGCGACGTATATCGTTACGCCACTGACCAAATTGTTGAATATGCAAAAGAAAAAGAAATTGATTTAGTTGTCGGGCCTGAAGCGCGCGGCTTTATTATCGGCTGTCCGGTTGCATACGCTCTCGGAGTCGGCTTTGCGCCGGTTCGGAAAGAAGGAAAACTTCCGCGTGAGGTCATTAAAGTCGATTACGGTTTGGAGTACGGAAAAGACGTACTGACGATTCATAAAGATGCAATTCTGCCGGGACAGCGCGTGCTGATTACTGATGACTTGCTTGCAACAGGCGGCACGATCGAAGCAACAATTAAGCTGGTCGAAGAACTGGGCGGCGTTGTAGCCGGTATTGCGTTCTTAATCGAGCTTTCTTACCTTGACGGCAGAGACAAGCTTGACGATTACGATATTTTAACATTAATGAAATATTAACCGCATATGGAAAAAAGCACTCGTGTCAGGGTGCTTTTTTCCTATTATTTCATCATCCTGACAGATTCTTTAGGTGTTTTGAACTTCTGCCCTTTACATCTCTCGTTTTTTTCTTGATAATAAACTAATACAGTTTACATTTAAAAAAGGTGATTCCATGGCGAACGAACAAGTATTGACTGCCGAGCAAGTAATAGATAAAGCGCGCACTTATCTGCCGGAGGAGCAGATTGCGTTTGTTGAGAAAGCTTACCTGTATGCGCAAAACGCGCATCGCGAACAGTACCGCAAATCAGGTGAGCCGTACATCATTCATCCGATTCAGGTGGCGGGGATCCTCGTCGATCTGGAAATGGACCCTTCCACAATTGCGGGCGGATTTCTGCATGACGTGGTAGAGGACACGGATGTCACCCTCGACGACCTGAAGGAAGCATTTTCTGAAGAAGTGGCGATGCTTGTCGACGGTGTGACGAAGCTCGGTAAAATTAAGTATAAATCTCAAGAGGAGCAGCAGGCGGAAAACCATCGAAAAATGTTTGTCGCTATGGCTCAGGATATCAGAGTCATATTGATCAAGCTGGCGGATCGCCTTCACAATATGCGGACGTTAAAGCATCTTCCGCAGGAAAAGCAGCGGAGAATTTCAAATGAGACGCTGGAAATTTTCGCTCCGCTGGCCCATCGGCTCGGGATTTCTAAAATCAAATGGGAGCTGGAAGACACCGCTCTCCGTTATTTGAATCCTCAGCAATATTACAGAATCGTCAACCTCATGAAGAAAAAGCGCGCGGAACGCGAACTTTATGTCGAAGAGGTTGTCAATGAAGTGAAAAAACGCGTCGAAGAAGTGAATATCAAAGCGGACTTTTCAGGACGTCCGAAGCACATCTACAGCATTTACCGCAAGATGGCGCTGCAAAATAAACAGTTCAATGAAATATATGATCTGCTCGCCGTCCGTATTCTTGTCGGAAGCATTAAAGACTGCTACGCCGTACTCGGCATTATTCACACGTGCTGGAAGCCGATGCCGGGCAGATTCAAAGATTATATTGCAATGCCTAAGCCGAATATGTATCAGTCCCTGCATACGACCGTAATCGGGCCTAAAGGCGATCCGCTGGAAGTGCAGATCAGAACATTTGAGATGCATGAGATCGCTGAATACGGGGTGGCCGCACACTGGGCATATAAAGAAGGCAAGGCTGCAAACGAAGAAGCGACATTTGAGAAAAAACTGTCCTGGTTCCGTGAAATTCTGGAATTCCAAAACGAGTCTACCGATGCGGAAGAATTTATGGAATCGCTGAAAATCGATCTGTTTTCTGACATGGTATACGTATTTACGCCAAAAGGCGATGTCATTGAACTGCCGTCAGGCTCTGTGCCGATTGATTTTTCCTACAGGATCCACTCGGAGATCGGCAACAAAACAATCGGGGCGAAAGTGAACGGAAAAATGGTGACGCTTGACCATAAGCTCCGGACGGGCGACATCGTCGAGATTCTGACGTCCAAGCATTCATACGGTCCGAGTCAAGACTGGGTCAAACTGGCGCAGACGTCCCAGGCGAAACACAAAATCCGCCAATTCTTTAAGAAACAGCGCCGTGAAGAAAACGTCGAAAAAGGCCGTGAGCTTGTCGAGAAAGAAATTAAAAATCTTGATTTTGAAGTGAAAGATGTTTTAACACTCGAAAATCTTCAAAAAGTTGCCGACAAGTTCAATTTCTCAAATGAAGAGGATATGTACGCGGCGGTCGGGTATAACGGCATTACCGCTCTTCAGGTGGCCAACAGGCTCACCGAAAAAGAACGGAAGCTGCGTGACCAGGAAGAGCAGGAAAAAATCGTTCAGGAAGTCACTTCCGAGCCGAAACATTATCCGCAAGGGAGAAAACGGGAAGCGGGTGTGCGCGTAAAAGGCATTGACAACCTTCTCGTCCGCTTGTCGAAATGCTGCAACCCGGTGCCGGGCGACCATATCGTCGGTTTTATTACAAAAGGGCGCGGTGTATCCGTTCACCGGGATGACTGTCCGAACGTCAAAACGAATGAAGCGCAGGAACGTCTGATCCCCGTTGAATGGGAGCATGAATCACAGGTTCAAAGACGCAAAGAATATAACGTTGAGATTGAGATTTTGGGGTATGACCGTCTCGGGCTTTTAAATGAGGTGCTCCAAGCCGTAAATGAAACGAAAACCAACATCTCCTCTGTCTCCGGCAAATCCGACCGCAATAAAGTCGCTACGATTCATATGGCGATTTTTATTCAAAACATCAATCATCTGCATAAAGTGGTCGAGCGGATTAAGCAGATCAGAGACATCTATTCAGTCCGCCGGGTAATGAACTAAAAGGAGCTTGCTATGAAATTAGTTGTTCAGCGTGTAACAGAAGCGAGTGTGACGGTTGACGGCGCTGTTGCCGGCCGGATCGGACCCGGTATTATGGCGCTTGTCGGCATCACTCATGAAGATACAGAAGAAGATGCCGCTTACTTGGCGGATAAAATCGTGAATCTTCGGATTTTTGATGATGAAAGCGGCAAGATGAATTTATCGCTTTTGGATACGGGCGGGGAGATTTTATCCGTTTCACAGTTTACGCTTTACGGCGAAACGAAGAAAGGGAGACGCCCGAATTTTATGAATGCGGCTAAACCGGATCAGGCTGTGCTCCTTTATGAAAAGTGGAACGAACTCCTTCGGGAAAAAGGAGTCAAAGTGGAAACCGGAATATTCGGAGCCATGATGGATGTTCAGCTGACGAATTCCGGGCCGATTACATTGATTATGGATTCTAAACAATAAAAAAGCTGCCGTTCGGCAGCTTTTTTTTATGATTGAAAATAATGTTCCAATCCGCTTTCAATTCCGTCTGTCACTTTTTCCTGATAAGAGCCGCTATGTATGATTGTTTCTTCTTGCGGTTGACTGAGATAGCCGAGCTCATACAGCATGGCAGGCCGTTTATTTTCCCTCAGGACGTAATAATCGCCAAACAGAACGCCGCGATCCGGGATAGGGGAACGCTTCACTACTTCAGAATGGACGTCTGAGGCAAGCTGGCGATCCTTAGACGGACTGTAATAATAAGCCGTGCTTCCCCGTGTTGACGTATCGGCATAGCTGTCATAGTGAATGCTGATAAAGGCATCCGCATTCCGGTAATGAGAGGTTGAAACCCTAGCCTGCAGGCTGATAAAAGTATCATCCTGTCTGGTGATATACACGTTTGCACCGGCCGCCCGCAATTTTTGGGCCAGCAGCTTAGCGGTTTTAATGGTTACGTTTTTCTCAAACTTTCCGGAGTAGCCGATCGTTCCGCTGTCTTTTCCTCCGTGTCCGGGATCAACGACGATCGTTTTGTTTTTAAGTGAGCCGCTGCCGCCTGACGTGTCGGGAGAAGGTGCTTCACCTGTTTCCTCACCGCTTTTTGACGTTTGTACGACCCAGTTTGCCACATATGCGGTTTGTCCGTTTTCAAGCCGGACTTCATACCATTTGCCGCTTGAGCCGACAATCGGGTAGGCTGCGCCTTTATCTGCTCTTTTTACGATAGAAGCGGAAGTCGAGGCCGAGCTCCTTAAGTTGGTGCCGCCGTAAACAATATACGCTTTTTTCGAGGAGCCTGAGCCCGCAGAACCGTCTCCCGAGCCGGATGCGCTGTCCGATGAGTCAGAATCCTTTATGATGTAGTGGCTTGCTGCCCAGCCTTTTTGCCCGTTTGCTTCAATTTTCAGCCAGCCGTGGTCTTCACTTAAGATGGAAACCTTTGTTCCGCGTGATAATTTAGTCATAATCGCTGAATCATGTGACGCTGCACTTCTGACATTCAATGAAGAAACGCCGACAGTCCCGTTTTTTGACCCGCTTCGGGCCGAAGTTGCTTTCGTATCCGATCCGCCGCTGTCCGCGGTGACGTATTCGGAAGAAACCCATCCGGTTGTGCCTTGATAAGAAATGTTCACCCATCCGCTGTTCTTGTCAAGCACGGATGCATGTGCGCCTTGCGGAAGTTTGCCGATGACTTCATATGATGTCCCCGGGCCTTTTCTGATGCGGAGGTCAGGATCGGTGGAAGTGACCGTTCCGCTTGTTGCGGATGAATGGTCTGCTCCTCCGGCTGTTTTTGATATCAGCCAGGAAACGACCCATCCGGTTTTACCGGGGCTCAGCTGAAGCTGCACCCAGTCTCCCTCTTCTTTAGCGATCGGGTATCTTTCCCCTTTTTTTACTTCAGCCTTAATTCCATAGCTCAGGCCGGGACCGCCTCTGACATTGATCTTGTCTGTCGCGATGACCGCTTCTCCTTCTGCGGCGATTGCGGTGTGGAATGACGGAAGAAGCGCTGTGATGATGACGCCGCATAAAATAAGAGCAAGAGTTCTCTTCTTCATGGCTGTCCTCCTTTCTGAACTAACTAAAATACATTCTTGTATAATATCGTATTTTCCTTGCTGAATGTTAAATAAAAATAAAATGGTTTGTTTATACTAGTCATAAATACAGCGAAAAGGTGTGCAAATCATGAAATATCAACCAAAAATGGGACGCGCGCTGCACGATGCGGAAGGAAATCTGCACTTCAGTGATCAGAGCGATAGAGAAAAGGCGGGTTTTCTTGAAGAGACGGCGACGGAGTTCGGTCTTTTATCGAAAGATGCGGTCGCAAGGAAAAACAGACGGAATAAAACTTGACAGGGGAGTGCAATCCCATTATTATAATAGAAATTGATGTACATAAGTCATGATAACGATTTTGAACCGATAATGGAGAAGAGTAGGTCAGAATGCATGGAGAAGAGAGGAACCGTCCCGGGCTGAAAGCGGATCCGCACTGCATCTTTCTCGAAACAACACTCCGGAGGTTCCCTGCTGAACGCTTTTGTAAGTCATTAGGCAGCGGACGTGAACCTGCGTTAAAGGTCAGAGCGGGGATGCTTCGGCATTCCAACTAGGGTGGCACCACGGGTATAACTCTCGTCCCTACTATACATGTATAGTAGGAGCGGGAGTTTTTTTATTTGAAGAAAGACATTAAGGAGGCCTGTAACATGGCATATCACATTCCAAGAGGCACACAGGACATACTGCCGGGTGAATCAGACAGATGGCAGTTCGTCGAACAAATTATGAGGGAGACGTGCCGCACTTATCAATATAAAGAAATCCGCACGCCGATCTTCGAACATACGGAATTGTTCGCAAGAGGCGTCGGTGAGTCTACAGATATCGTGCAGAAAGAAATGTACACGTTTGAAGACCGTAAAGGGAGAAGCCTGACGCTTCGGCCGGAAGGAACAGCCGCCGCAGTCCGCGCGTTCAATGAAAATAAATTATTTGCGAACCCGGTGCAGCCGACGAAGCTTTATTATGTCGGACCGATGTTCCGTTACGAACGTCCGCAGACAGGGCGTTTCCGCCAATTCTATCAATTCGGAATTGAAGCGATCGGCTCCAAAGATCCGGCCGTGGATGCAGAAGTCATTGCGCTTGCGATGAGTATTTACCGTAAAGCCGGTTTGAAACATGTCAAGCTTGTGCTGAACAGCCTTGGTGACCAGGACAGCCGCAAATCCTACCGGGAAGCGCTCGTCAAACATTTTGAACCGCGCATCGGAGAGTTTTGCTCAGACTGCCAGTCGCGCCTGCACACAAACCCGCTCAGAATTCTTGACTGCAAGAAAGACAGAGAGCATGAACTGATGAAAACGGCTCCGTCCATTCTTGATTACTTAAATGAAGAATCAGCCGCTTATTTTGAGAAAGTAAAACAATACTTAAACGATCTCGGCATCCCGTTCGAAATAGATCCGAACCTTGTCAGAGGGCTTGATTATTATAACCATACCGCTTTTGAAATTATGAGCAATGCCGAAGGATTCGGAGCGATTACAACCCTTGCCGGCGGGGGCCGCTATGACGGGCTTGTTGAACAGATCGGCGGACCTGAAGCGCCGGGTATCGGATTTGCGATGAGCATCGAACGTCTGCTGGCAGCCATTGACGCTGAGAAAACAGAGCTTCCCGTCAATCAGGGGATTGACTGCTACATCGTGACGCTCGGAGAAAAAGCGAAGGATTATTCCGTTTCCCTCGTGTACAAACTGAGAGAAGCGGGCATCTCAAGTGAAATCGATTATGAAAATAAAAAGATGAAGGGCCAATTTAAAACAGCTGACCGTCTCGGCGCACGTTTTATTGCGATTTTAGGGGAAGATGAGCTTGCCCAAAATAAAATCAATGTAAAAGATGCGGAAACAGGAGAGCAGCGTGAAGTGGTGTTAGACGAGCTGATACAAGTGTTAAAGGCAGATCAAAAGCAGTGAAGGAGAGGAACGCTATGTTTGGAAGAACATATTATTGTGGCGAGATAACTGAAAAAGCGATTGGCGAAACCGTCAAACTGAAAGGGTGGGTGCAGAAGCGGCGCGATCTCGGCGGCTTGATTTTCATTGATTTGCGCGACCGCTCGGGTATTGTGCAAGTTGTGTTCAACCCTGACGTATCGAAGGAAGCCCTTGCCGCAGCGGAAGCAATCAGAAACGAATATGTGCTTGATATCGAAGGCACGGTTTCTGCCCGTGAAGAAGGCACGGTGAATCCCAACCTGAAAACCGGTAAAATTGAAATCAAAGCTGAAGCGGTGACGGTGCTCAGTACGGCGAAAACGCCTCCGTTTCCGATCAGTGACCAGGCGGCTGAGGTTTCTGAAGACGTCCGGTTAAAACACCGCTATTTGGATTTGCGCCGCCCGGCGATGTTTCAAACATTGCAAATGCGCCACCAAGTCACAAAATCCATCCGCCATTTCTTGGATGAAAACGGATTTCTTGATATTGAAACACCGATTTTAACAAAAAGCTCTCCCGAAGGCGCCCGTGATTACTTAGTGCCGAGCCGGGTGCATGAAGGAGAATTTTACGCCCTTCCGCAATCGCCGCAGATTTTTAAACAGCTTCTGATGGTGTCGGGCTTTGAACGGTATTATCAAGTGGCCCGCTGCTTCCGCGATGAAGACTTGCGTGCCGACCGCCAGCCGGAATTTACGCAGATTGATATCGAAATGTCCTTTATGAGTCAAGAGGACATCATGGCTCTGGCGGAAGAGATGATGGCGAAAGTCATGCTTGAAACAAAAGGTGTTGAAGTACCGCTGCCGCTTCCGCGAATGACATATGAAGAAGCGATGAACAGCTACGGTTCCGACAAGCCTGACACCCGCTTCGGCATGCTGCTGACGGACGTGTCAGACATAGTGAAAGATACTGAATTTAAGGTGTTCTCATCAGCCGTGGCAAACGGCGGCGTTGTAAAAGCGATCAATGTCAAAGGCGCTGCCGGCGACTATTCCAGAAAAGATATCGATGCGCTCGGCGTTTTTGCCGGAAATTACGGCGCGAAAGGTCTCGCCTGGGTGAAAGTTGAAGCCGACGGCGTAAAAGGCCCGATTGCGAAATTCTTTGATGAAGAGAAGCAGGCAAAACTGGCTGAAGCGCTTGATGCTTCTGAAGGCGATCTGCTCCTGTTCGGCGCTGATAAGTTTGAGGTTGTGGCCCAATCCCTCGGCGCGCTTCGCTTAAAGCTCGGCAAAGAACGCGGCCTGATTGACGAAAGCCTCTTCAACTTCCTGTGGGTTGTGGACTGGCCGTTACTGGAGCATGACGAGGAGGAAGGCCGTTTCTATGCGGCTCACCATCCGTTTACAATGCCTGTCCGTGAAGATCTTGACCTGATTGAAACGGCGCCTGAAGATATGAAAGCGCAGGCTTACGACCTTGTCTTAAACGGCTATGAACTCGGCGGAGGCTCAATCCGTATTTTTGAAAAAGACGTTCAGGAAAAAATGTTCGGGCTTCTCGGCTTTACAAAAGAAGAAGCGGAGGAGGAGTTCGGATACCTTCTTGAAGCCTTTGAATACGGCGCCCCTCCGCACGGCGGAATCGCGCTCGGCTTAGACCGTTTGGTTATGCTTCTTGCAGGCCGCACAAACTTAAGAGATACGATCGCTTTCCCGAAAACGGCAAGCGCAAGCTGCCTTCTTACGGAAGCGCCCGGCGAAGTGAGCGACGCCCAGCTTGAAGAACTTCACCTTTCTGTCAAAAGAAAAGTGAAACAGTAAAGATCAGCAGTTTGTTTCTTGAAAATCAAAATCTGCTGTGATATGATTTTGACAAGTTAAATAAAGTCCTGATGTGTTAGTTGTACACCTAGTTTTGACCGAACATTTTTTTGATTTGGGAGCCCGCATTTTTAAATGGCGTACATGCCTCTTTTCATTCGTTAAGAGGACTTACAAGATTTAAAAAAGGGCACCCACCTGCTGAGAGCGGGTTCAAAACGAAGGAAAGCTGCAACGGCACAATTGGGACTTTATTTTTTGTGCGCTAAAACCAGCGGCTTTTTGACAAGCCGAGTTTATAAAACCAGAATGTGGAGTGAGGTTCTTGTTACATCAGTTTTCCAGAAATGAGCTAGCGATTGGAAAAGAAGGGCTGGACACGTTAAAAAACAGCACGGTGGCCGTTCTCGGCGTCGGCGGAGTCGGTTCATTCGCAGCCGAAGCATTGGCGAGGTCCGGAGTGGGGCGGATCGTGCTTGTCGATAAAGATGATGTTGACATTACAAACGTAAACCGCCAGCTGCATGCGCTCTTGTCGACGGTGGGACAGCCGAAAACAGACTTGATGAAAGCGCGGATCGCGGATATTAATCCGGATTGCGATGTCGTCGCCTTAAAAATGTTTTATACGGAAGAGACATATGAGCAGTTCTTTGAGCATCCGCTTGATTACGTCATTGACGCGTCGGATACGATTCATTATAAAATTCATCTGATGAAAGAATGTCTGAAACGGAATGTTCCGCTGATTTCAAGCATGGGAGCGGCGAATAAAACAGACCCGACACGCTTTCAGATTGCTGATATTTCAAAAACCCATACCGATCCGATTGCCAAAGTCGTCCGCACAAGGCTTCGCAAAGAGGGCATTAAAAAAGGCGTACAGGTCATTTTTTCTGATGAAAGCCCGATCGTCATCCGTGAGGACGTCAGAAAAGAAGTCGGGAATGATGAAGCGAAAATCCGCAAAGCGCAAATGCCGCCGTCTTCCAACGCCTGGGTTCCGTCAGTGGCCGGTCTGATTATGGGCGGACATGTTGTCATGGAGCTCTTAAAGGACATCGACATTAAACGGGTTAAAGATAAATAAAAAGAAAAACAGCCTTCTTCAGGAAAGGCTGTTTTTTTTATTTGAATCCGCCGTTTACACGAAAGATTTTGGCCGGTATCAAAAAAGACAAGAACACATAGGGTGTCCTTGTCCGGTTATTTTTTCTGCTTCATCAGTTTTTCATACACTTGCTTTATGGCGGCTTCAAATTTCCCAGTTTGTTTCGGTTTATAGTATTGTTTGTTTTTTAACGGATCGGGCAAATATTGCTGTTCGACCCATCCGTTCTCGAAATCATGTGGATATTGATAGCCGATCCCGCGTCCGAGCTCTTGGGCCCCTTTATAGTGGGCGTCTTTTAAATGTTTCGGCACATCGCCGATTTTACCCGTCCTGATGTCTTTGAGCGCCTCATCAACGGCTGAGATGGCGGAGTTTGATTTTGGCGAGAGGCATAATTCGATTACCGCATTGGCCAGCGGAATTCTCGCTTCCGGAAAGCCGATCCGTTCTGCGGTCTGAATCGCGCTCAGCACCCGGGGGCCTGCCTGCGGGCTTGCGAGGCCGATATCTTCATAGGCGATCACGAGAAGTCTTCTTGATATGCTTTCAAGGTCGCCGGCTTCGATCAGACGGGCCAGATAATGAAGGGCGGCGTTTGCGTCCGAGCCTCGGATCGATTTTTGGAAGGCGGATAAGACGTCATAATGCGCATCGCCGTTTTTATCATGAGTATAGCTTTTTTTCTGCAGACATTCTTCCGCCGTCTCCCGTGTAATCCGGATCGTGCCGTCGCTTGATTCCTTTGTGGAGAGCACGGCAAGCTCAAGTGCGTTCAAAGCGGAGCGGACGTCTCCTCCGCACCCTTGCGCGAAATGATCCATCGCGTCGTCGTCCACCGAAACGCTGTAGGAACCGAGCCCCCGGTGTTCATCTGTGAGCGCTCTTTCCAATGCCTGCTTGATCAGATCGGGTGTTAACGGTTCAAGCTCAAATATCTGGGTCCGGCTTCTGATGGCCGGGTTAATGGCATGATAAGGGTTGGCGGTCGTCGCGCCGATTAAAATAATCATGCCGTTTTCTAAATAGGGCAGCAGAAAATCCTGCTTTCCCTTATCAAGCCTGTGCACTTCGTCAAGGATTAAAATGACCTGGCCTGACATTTTCGCTTCCTGTACGACAATCTCCATGTCTTTTTTATTATGAATGACGGCATTCAATTTCCTGAATGCGATGCTTGTCGATCCTGCGATCGCTGTGGCGATGGATGTTTTTCCGATGCCCGGCGGTCCGTACAGGATCATGGATGATAAGTGCTTTGCACGCACCATTCTGCCGATGATTTTATCTTCTTTGACCAAATGTTCCTGGCCGATAATGTCTTCGATATTGGCAGGCCGCATCCGATACGCCAGTGGTTTCATGTACATCTCTCCTTACATATACAGGGTAACGGAAAACGGACGATTAGAAAAGCGAATTGCGGCGGGCCCTGTGTTTCAATGAAAATTAGGATAAGTTATGTTATAATAACAGTTGGTCTATAAGATACTAAACAGATTATTCATATCCATTTACTTGTATAAATTAACAATTAGAATTGACTGGGGTGTTCATATTGAAAATATCGACAAAGGGAAGATACGGGCTCACCATTATGATTGAATTGGCGAAAAAGCACGGAGACGGTCCGACGTCGCTCAAAAGCATCGCCCAAACAAACAGCCTTTCTGAGCATTACTTGGAACAGCTTGTATCACCGCTCAGAAACGCCGGACTCGTAAAAAGCATCAGAGGCGCTTACGGGGGGTACGTACTCGGGGGCCAGCCTGAAGAGATAACGGCCGGAGATATTATCAGAGTGCTGGAAGGGCCGATCAGCCCGGTAGAAGTGCTTGAGGATGAAGAGCCTGCCAAGCGGGAGTTATGGATCCGCATCCGCGACGCTGTAAAAGACGTGCTGGACAGCACGACGTTAGAAGACCTTGCGAGCTACACGGACGGCGAGCAGGAAGCTTATATGTTCTATATTTAAACCAGAGGTGTACAGACAATGGAACGGATTTATTTAGATCATGCCGCGACTTCCCCGATGGATGAGCGTGTGCTCGAAGAAATGAAGCCCCATTTCTTCGGCAGTTTCGGCAACCCGTCAAGCATTCATTCATTCGGGAGAGAATCCCGGAAATGGGTCGATGAAGCGAGAGCGGACATCGCGCGCGAAATCAGTGCGAAAGAACAGGAAATTATTTTCACAAGCGGCGGCACGGAGGCTGATAATTTAGCGATTTTCGGAACGGCTGCCGCCCGGAAGAATGAAGGTAAGCATATCATTACGACCGCTATTGAGCATCATGCTGTATTGCACGCCTGCGAAAAGCTGGAAGAAGACGGCTTTGAGGTGACATACCTCATCCCCGGCCCTTCAGGACGGATCAGTGCAAATCAGGTGAAAGAAGCGCTCCGTGATGATACAATCCTTGTTACCGTCATGTATGGCAATAACGAAGTCGGTACCATTCAGCCGATTGACGAAATCGGAGAGCTGTTAAGCGGGCATCAGGCCTATTTTCACACAGATGCCGTCCAGGCATTCGGTTATATGCCGATTGACGTGAAAAAAAGCAGAATTGACATGCTGTCTGTTTCCGGTCACAAGCTTAACGGGCCTAAAGGGACAGGCTTTTTATATGTAAATCAAGAGGTGAAGCTGTCACCGATTCTTCTCGGGGGAGAGCAGGAACGAAAGCGCCGCGCGGGGACGGAAAATGTACCGGGCATCGCCGGCTTAAAAGAAGCGGTCGTCCTTTCAAACCGTGAGAGGGAAGAGAAAACAGCGAAGTATAAGGAGTTTAAGAACATTATCATGAGCACGCTGGAAAAATCCGGCGTCACAGCGGAGGTGAACGGAGATGCCGAGAAATGCCTGCCTCATATTTTAAACCTTTACTTTCCCGGTGTGCCGGTGGAAGCGCTGCTGGTCAATCTTGACATGGAAGGCATTGCCGTCTCCAGCGGATCTGCTTGTACAGCGGGATCCGTTCTTCCGTCCCATGTGCTTACGGCCATGTTCGGAAGTGAGAGCGGCAGGCTGACTTCGTCAATCCGTCTCAGCTTCGGCCTCGGCAATACGGCGGAACAAATCGAAACAGCCGCCGAAAAGCTTGCCGCCGTCGTTAAACGGCTTGCTTAAAACGGCGGACTTACGTTTTTAATGGAGTGAATGCAAATGGAAAAACGGCCGGAGGATACAAGAGTCGTAGTCGGCATGTCCGGCGGTGTGGACTCTTCCGTGGCGGCCCTTCTGCTGAAGGAGCAGGGCTACGATGTAATCGGAATCTTTATGAAAAACTGGGATGATACGGACGAAAACGGTTTTTGCACGGCGACGGAAGATTATGAAGACGTCATCCGGGTCTGCAACCAGATCGGAATTCCGTATTATGCCGTCAATTTTGAGAAGCAATATTGGGAAAAGGTATTTCAATATTTCCTTGATGAATATAAAGCCGGAAGAACCCCCAATCCGGATGTCATGTGCAATAAAGAAATTAAGTTTAAGGCTTTCTTGGATCATGCTCTGTCACTCGGCGCGGATTATCTTGCGACGGGCCATTACGCCCGCGTGGACAGAAGCGCAGGTACAGTGCGCATGCTCCGCGGTCTGGATGAAAACAAGGACCAGACTTATTTTCTGAATCAGCTCAATCAGGAACAGCTCAGCAAAGTCATGTTCCCGATCGGTGATCTGCAAAAAAGCCGCGTGCGGGAAATCGCCAAAGAAGCGGAACTTGCGACAGCTGCGAAAAAAGACAGCACGGGAATCTGCTTTATCGGCGAACGCAACTTCAAAACGTTTCTCAGCCAATATCTCCCCGCTCAGCCGGGCGATATGATGACAATGGACGGAGAAGTAAAAGGGCGTCATGACGGTCTGATGTATTATACTATCGGACAGCGCCACGGTCTTGGAATCGGCGGAAGCGGCGAGCCGTGGTTCGCCGTCGGTAAAGATCTTGAAAAAAACATTCTGTATGTTGATCAAGGATTCCATAATCCGCTTCTGTATTCTGATAAGATCACGGCGACAAATGTCAGCTGGACGCGTCCCGGTCTGATGGACGGCGGCGAAATGACATGCACGGCGAAATTCCGCTACCGTCAGGAAGATCACAAAGTAACGGTGAAAATGACGGGTGATGATGAAGCGGAAGTCATTTTTGACGGGCAGGTACGCGCCGTTACGCCGGGACAAGCCGTCGTTTTTTATGACGGAGAAGAGTGCCTCGGCGGCGGAACGATAGATGACGTTTATAAAGACGGAACAAAACTGTGGTACGTATAACACATGTAAAAAACCTCAACTCGCATGTTGGGGTTTTTTAGCGAAAGGAAGTTAAAAATGGATTATAATAAAATCGGGATTGACGCCATGCAGGAGGGCGATTTTGAAAAAGCGGCAGAGGCTTTTACGAAAGCGATTGAGGAAAACGGCCAAGATCCGGTGCCATATATCAACTTCGCAAATCTGCTTTCTTCTGTGAACGAACTCGAACGGGCGCTTGCATTCTATAACAGAGCGCTTGAATTGGACAATTCGGCGGCAGCCGCTTATTACGGTGCGGGAAACGTATATGTGATGAAAGAATCGTTTTCCGAAGCGAAGGATATGTTTGAAAAAGCGCTTCGCTCCGGAATGGAAAACGGAGATTTGTTTTATATGCTGGGGACCGTTCTCGTTAAATTAGAGCAGCCGAAGCTTGCACTGCCATATTTGCAGCGTGCCGTTGAATTAAACGAAAATGACACGGAAGCACGCTTCCAGTTCGGAATGTGCCTCGCAAACGAAGAAATGCTGGATGAAGCTCTGGCGCAGTTTGAGACGGTGATCGAGCAGGACCCAAGCCACGCGGACGCATTTTATAATGCCGGGGTCGCTTACGCGTACAAAGAAAATCGTGAAAAGGCGCTTGAGATGCTGGAAGGCGCAATCGGCATACAGCCTGATCATATGCTTGCGCTTCATGCGAAACAGCTTATCACCCAGTCATAACAAAAGGAGGGAAGGCTCGTGGATCAGCTGAACATCGAAGAACAGCCGTATGTAAAAGGCGTCATTCATACGGTCATTTATCACAATGACACCAACCTGTATACAGTGCTGAAAGTCAAGGTTGCAGAAACGTCTGAGGCGATCGAAGACAAGGTCGTATCCGTAACGGGCTACTTCCCTCTGCTGCAAGAAGATGAGACCTACACATTTTACGGAAAAACCGCCACGCATCCTAAGTTCGGCCTGCAATTTCAGGCTGAACACTTTAAAAAAGAAATTCCGACCACAAAAGAAGGGATCATTCACTACTTATCAAGTGATCTGTTTGAAGGAATCGGAAAAAAAACGGCGGAAGAAATCGTCAAAAAGCTCGGAGACGGCGCGCTCAATAAAATTCTGACGGATGCGTCGGTGCTTTACGATGTGCCGAAAATGTCGAAAAAGAAAGCGGATAAGCTTGCCGGAGAGCTGCAGCGGCATCAGGGGCTTGAGCAGATTATGATCTCTCTGAACCAATACGGTTTCGGGCCCCAGCTATCCATGAAAATATATCAGGCCTACGAAACGGAAACACTGGAGAAAATTCAGGAAAATCCTTATCAGCTTGTAAAAGACGTTGAAGGCATCGGCTTTGTGAAAGCTGACGAGCTGGGCGGAAAAATGGGTCTGTCAGGAAACCACCCGGAGCGGATCAAAGCGGCTATCTTATATACAATTGAATCGACCTGTCTTTCAGAGGGCCATACGTACATAGAAACAAAGCAGCTGATAATCAATACGCAAACGCTCCTGAATCAGTCAGCTGAAGGCGGCCGCGTCACGGAAATGGATGCGGCTGACGGCATCATCGCCCTCGGGGAGAGTAAGGATATCGTCATAGAAGGAGAACGCTGCTATTTTCCGTCCTTGTTTTACGCCGAACAAAATGTCGCAAAACGCGTGCTCGACATTGCGGCTCAGACGGAGTATGCCGATCAATTTCCTGAATCGGAATTTCTGCTTGCACTCGGTGAACTGGAAGAACGGATGAATGTTCAATACGCACCAAGCCAAAAGGATGCCATTCAAAAAGCGCTGTCTTCACCGATGCTTTTACTGACCGGAGGACCTGGGACGGGGAAAACGACCGTTATTAAAGGAATCGTGGAATTATACAGTGAACTGCACGGAGTATCGCTTGACCCCGGTGATTATAAAAAAGACGAGGCGTTCCCGGTGCTGCTTGCCGCGCCGACGGGAAGAGCCGCAAAACGGATGAGCGAATCTACGGGTCTGCCGGCTGTTACGATACACAGGCTGCTCGGCTGGAATGGCGCTGAAGGCTTTACCTACAATGAAGATCAGCCGATAGAAGGGAAACTGATCATTATAGACGAAGCGAGTATGCTCGATATCTGGCTCGCCAGCCATTTGTTTAAGGCGCTTCCTAAGCACATTCAGCTCATTGTCGTCGGTGATGAAGACCAGCTTCCTTCAGTAGGACCGGGGCAGGTGCTCAGAGACCTTTTGGCTTCTGAGGTGCTGCCGACCGTGCGCCTGACAGATATTTACCGTCAGGCTGAAGGATCATCCATTGTGGAACTTGCGCATGATATGAAAAAAGGACTGCTTCCGAAGGGGCTGACCGCGCCGACTAAGGACCGCTCATTTATCCGCTGTAATTCTTCACAGATTAAAGAAGTCGTGGATCAGGTCGTCTCGAACGCGTTAAAAAAGGGGTATACCTCCAGGGATATTCAAGTGCTTGCCCCGATGTACAGGGGAAAAGCGGGAATTAACGAGCTGAATATGCTTCTTCAAGACATCATGAATCCGCCGAAAGAAAAAAGGCGGGAGCTGAAATTCGGTGATGTCGTCTACAGGACGGGCGATAAAATATTACAGCTTGTCAACCAGCCGGAAAACAATGTGTTTAACGGCGATATTGGCGAAATCGTATCCATTTTTTATGCCAAAGAAAATACGGAAAAAGAAGACATGGTCGTCGTCTCATTTGACGGCAACGAAATCACCTTTACGAAAAAGGATTTCAGCCAGTTTACCCACGCGTACTGCTGTTCCATTCATAAGTCGCAGGGGAGCGAATTCCCGATTGTCGTCCTGCCTGTCGTCAAAGGCTACTATCGAATGCTCAGGAGAAATCTGCTTTATACCGCCATAACAAGGGCGAAAAAATTTCTGATTCTTTGCGGAGAAGAAGAAGCGCTTGAATGGGGCGTCAAAAACAATGATGCCACCGTCAGACAGACGTCGCTTAAAAACAGGCTCACAGAGCAGACTGAAGAGATGGATGCAGAACTGGCCGCCCTGCAAAAAGAGCTGCCGTTCAGTGTATATGATGCGAACATCGGAATGGAAGGCATCACGCCGTTTGACTTTATGGAAGAAAAAGCGTAAATAAAACCCGGAGCATAAACATGCGCCGGGTTTTCGCCTGTGGAAGTCATTTCAAAGTATGCTGCCCGGCTTCTTGGCAAAACCTATACGTGTTCAACAAAAGGTGGTTGATCACACTTTGAGAACATGCCATGCAGCTGAAGGACGAACAGTATATGACGAAAACACCGGGCGCAGTCTCGGGATGATATCGGATGTATGTTTCTCTCTGGACGGCCGGTTTCTCGGTTTCGTGCTGGAGCAGAAACGCCTGTTTCATAACCGCCATCTTTTTTTAGAGGCAAGTGATATAAAAGAGATGGATCAAGAAGCCGTAGCTGCCGGTCATGCTCATTTGCAGCCTTTGCCGAAGAGCTGTTTCACCTTTGAACAGATTAAGATGCAGCCGGTGAAATCGCCTGATGGTGAAATGTTCGGTTTGCTGGAAGATGTATACTTTTGTTTGGACAGGGGCATAATCGTAGCATATGAACTCTCGGACGGCTTCTTTTCAGATCTGGCTGGCAGACGCCAAGTGCGCCGCGCCGCCGATACGCTTATTGAAGCGGGGAAAGAAGGCATCGTCCTGAACGGATAAGAGGTGTAGTCTGTGCTTGTATGTCCGAACTGCAAAAGTAAAGATATCGGCAAAATCGGCGTAAACCAATACTATTGCTGGGGCTGCTTCATTGAGCTGACGGTGGCCAAAGGCAAAATTGCGACACATCAAGTAGAGGAAGACGGCACGTTAAGCAGTCTTGATGATTTGTTTTCTGAAGACGAACGCAGTATCAATTTTTAAAGTTGAAAGGAGATACGCGCGATGGGCAGAACAATGACCTCTCTGTTGGCTTTAGGAGCTGGAGCCGTTATGTATCGTATGGCTTCTCAGTCCGATATGCTGAATAAAAAAGGTATGAAACGGATGAGAAGACGAGTCATGAAAATGTTTTAAGCAGAAAAAAGGATACTTCTCCGGAAGTATCCTTTTTACGTTTGTCTCGCTTCCAGCCGTCTGGCTGCGAGAGACAGGCAGTAATTGACCGCGAAATACATCAGGGCCGCCAGCAGAAAGATCGGGAAAAAATATCCCCCGTCAGCGCTTTGTCCGTTTAAAATCTGCGCGTTATGAATCAGTTCGGGCAGAGCGATGACGACCGCAAGTGACGTATCCTTTAATAAGGAGATAAACTGGCTCACAATCGGAGGAACCATACGCCTGAGCGCCTGCGGCATGACGACGAGAAAAAGAGTCTGCGTGTACGTCAGTCCTGAAGAACGCGCCGCTTCAATCTGTCCTTTGTCAACGGATTGCAAACCGCTTCTGATGATTTCTGACAGCATGGCCGATTCAAAAATCGTCAGCGCCGTAATGGCGGCCGCGGTAATTTCCAGTTTGATCCCGATTTCCGGAAGGGCAAAAAACGTAAAGAAAATGATTAATAACAGCGGCAGGTTGCGGATGGTTTCCACAATGGCCGCTATAATGCCCGAGACGATAGGAATTTTCGCATAGCGCAAAGTGCCGGCGCCAAGCCCGAAAATAAAACTCAGGACAATGGAGATCAGCGCAACATAAAGTGTGACCAAAAAGCCGTCCCATAAAAACAGCAGATGGTCAGGTGTATAGGCGCCGCTAAAATCCATGTTTTTCACTCTCCTTCTCTAATAACTCTTTCCGAGACGTCTTTCCAAATAGTGAACCCCGATGCTGAGCGGGATCGTTACTATCAAATAAAAAAGCGCGACGAAAATATAGACATCAAACACGACAAGAGTGCTTGAGGAAACGAGATCCGCCTGATACATCAAATCGAGTCCCGCCACCACTCCGAGTATTGATGAGTTTTTGACAAGGTTGAGAAATTGGTTTCCGAGCGGGGGAATCACGATTTTTACGGCCTGAGGAAGAATGACGTATCTCATCGCCTGACTGTAGGTGAAGCCTGACGATCTGGCCGCTTCCATCTGCCCTTTGGAGACAGTCTGAATTCCGGCTCTGATGGCTTCTGCGATAAAGGCCGACGTGTATATCGTAAGCGCAATCGTTCCCGCCTGAAAGCCGTCTAATCTCAGCCCGGCGTTCGGAAGTCCGAAATAAAAAACGAATGTGATGAGGAGAAGCGGGATGTTGCGGATAAATTCCACATACGCAGTGCCGATCCATTGAAGGGGTTTGAAAGCCATGATTCTCATGACTGCGATCAGAACGCCCAGCGCAAAGCTGCCTGCCAGCGCGATGAAGCTCGCAAGCAATGTGTGCAGGAAACCGTCCATATACATATCGAAGTTTTCCGTTAAAATTGAAAAGTTCATCTATGTCACTCCTTATAAAACGGGGATGAGCATGCCTGCTCATCCCGCGGTCCTTTCTATTTTGCCGGTTCTTCTTTAATCCATTTTTTATAGATTTTTTCGTACCTGCCGTCGGCTTTCATTTTTTTCAAAGAGGCGTTGATTTCCTTGATGAGTCCGGATTGGCCTTTTTTGACGGCGATTCCGTAAGGTTCATCGGTGAAGGTTTCGCCTGTCAGCTGATATTGTTTATTTTCATCTGCCATGCCGTATAAAATCGCATTATCGGTTGTGAGCGCATCTCCCTGTCCCGCTTTAAGCGCAGTGAACGCTTCGGCGTAATTTTCAAATTCCAGCACTGAGGCGTCAGGCGCTTTTTCTCTGATGTTTTGTGAGGAAGTAGAGCCTTTTACCGCCAATACTTTTGAGCCTTTTCCCAGGTCTTCGGTGCTTTTGATGCTGCTTCCTTTTTTGACGAGCAGGGATTGCCCGGCTTCAAAATAAACATCTGAGAAATCAACTTCTTTTTTCCGCTCATCCGTTATCGTCATCGTGGCGGTGATGGCATCGATATCGCCGTTTTGCAGCATCGGAATTCTCGTTTTTGATGTCACTTCTTTAAATTCCGCTTTCTTCTCATCCCCCAGAATATCTTTTGCGAGCTGTTTTGAGATATCAATATCGAAGCCTTCAATATCACCGGAGCTTGGGTTTTTCAGCCCGAATAACCTCGTGTCGGTTTTGACGCCGAAGATGATTTTGTCTCTGTCTTTAATAGAGGCTAACGTGTCTTTTCCCGTTCCTTTTGAATCTCCGGACGTTTCTTTCCCTCCGCAGGCGGCCAGCATAAAGACGGCCAGCAGTGATATCAATCCGAATGACAACCATTTTGTTACACGTGACATAAGCGCTCCTCCGTTTCTTTTCAGTGATTTAAAATACGGCTTAAGAATAAACGCGCCCTCTCTTCACGGGGGCTTTCGTAAAATTCAGCCGGTGCAGCTTCTTCTAAGATGGCTCCGCCGTCGATAAACACGATGCGGTCCGCCACTTCTTTTGCGAATCCCATTTCATGTGTGACGACTGCCATGGTCATGCCTTCCTTTGCGAGTGTTTTCATGACATCCAGCACTTCCCCGATCATTTCCGGATCAAGCGCGGATGTGGGTTCATCAAACAGCATAATTTCGGGCTTCATCGCAAGCCCCCTGGCGATGGCGACACGCTGCTGCTGGCCGCCGGAAAGCTGTGAAGGATAAGCGTCCGCTTTTTCCGGTATACCGACTTTTTTCAAATAGTATAAGGCCGTTTCTTTTGCTTCTTCTTTTGATTGCTTAAGCACTTTGATCGGTGCGAGCATGATGTTTTGCAGAACGGTTTTGTGCGGGTACAGATGAAAATGCTGGAACACCATGCCGATATTGCGGCGGACCTTATTTATATCCGTTTTCTTGTCATGGATGGAGACGCCGTTTACCGTTAAGGCGCCTCCATCAACTGTTTCCAGCTGATTAATGCAGCGGAGAAGCGTGCTTTTTCCCGATCCTGAAGGTCCGATGATAACGACGACTTCCCCTTTTTTAATGTGCAGATTAATGTTTTTCAGCACGTGGAAATGTCCGTAGTGCTTATTTACATCCTGAAATGAAATCATGGCCATCCTCCTTAAAAAACATGAGTCATATTGACTGGACAGTTTTTGAAATCCTTTAACACATTACGATGGTTATACAGATTTTTATGAATATTATTTAGATTATTTCGTAATTTCTGATAATTATTTCCGTCAAGAGGTCTGCGTCATAAGGCGGAGTTTATGAAACGGGAATAATTCCGGCTTTCTGTCAAAAGATAAAGCAAGAGGTGAAACGTCATGCTTCAAAAACCGCTGCAGCTCTTAATGTGGACGGCTGTATGTCTGCTCGTTTTGTTAACAGTGTATGTCTTTTGCATGCTCGATATGTTATGGTCTCCCATTTGGCTTGTTATAAAATCTCTCTTTATTCCTATATTCATCGCAGTATTTATTGCTTATCTTTTACTTCCGATTACTGAATGGCTTCATAGAAAAGGGATGCCTAGAACTTTAAGCCTGCTTCTGATTTATTGCCTGTTTTTCGGCGGAATCGGCTGGGGGGTTTATAAAGGGGTTCCTGTTTTAATTGAACAGCTGCAGGATCTGTCTGAGAGCATTCCCGGTCTTGCCAAAAACTACAACAGCATGCTGAAGCATCTGCATAATCACACGGATCATTGGCCTGACGGCATGCACCATCGAATGGACAAAATGATTCAGCAGACAGAAACGTTTCTTGCCGGCACGATTGAAAGCACGATCAGAAGCATCCGTTTCGTGCTTGATTATATCCTGATCGCGGCGACGATTCCTTTTCTCGTGTTCTATATGGTGAAGGATATAGACGTCATGAAAAAGACAGTCTGGTATTTGACGCCGAAGTCCTGGAGAAAAAGGGGGAGTGAATTTCTGCGGGATGTAGACGACTCTCTCGGTGATTACATCCGCGGTCAGCTTCTCGTTTGTTTTTTGCTCGGGCTAATAGCCGGCGTTTCATTTTGGCTGTTCGGGCTTCCTTACCCGCTGATTTTGGGCCTTGCCATCGGGATTACGAATGTCATCCCGTATTTCGGTCCGTTTATCGGCGCTGTACCGGCGCTGCTCCTTGCGCTGGCGATTTCTGCTAAAGCTGTGATCATCGTAATCGTCACGATTTTTATTCTGCAATTTATAGAAGGAAACATTTTGAGCCCGCTTATTGTCGGGCGCAGTCTCAGAATGCACCCCGTCGTGATCATGCTGGCGCTCCTTGCCGGCGGAGAGCTCGCGGGCATTCCCGGCATGATTCTCGCTGTTCCGGCGGCAGCCGTTTTAAAAGTGACGGCCATACACTTTTTGCGGATCAGGACGGAACATTGACATTCGGGTTCTGCTTGTCTATAATTTCGAGTAGAATACATACGAATCTCGAGTGACGGATATGAGTACGCCGAAGCCCTGTTTAAGAGAGAAGCTCCGATACGCTGAAAGGAGCTTCAGCAGAAGATCGGCCGAAGCTAATCCTGAGTGCAGTTAAAGGCTGCCGCAGTCCTGCGTTACGGGATGAAAGGTGACAGGCCTTTTTCGGCCTGTAATCAGGGTGGTACCGCGAGACAGCTCTCGTCCCTGTGTGAACGCATGGTTTGCATAGGGAGAGAGCTTTTTTGCTGTCGCAAAAGAGAATTTCGGGTAGTGATAAGGAGGAATATAGATGAAACACTTAACTTCTGCTGAAGTGCGTCAAATGTTTTTAGATTTCTTTAAAGAAAAAGGCCATGCCGTTGAACCGAGCGCCTCATTGGTTCCGCATGAAGATCCGTCTTTATTATGGATCAACAGCGGCGTTGCGACGCTGAAAAAATACTTTGACGGCCGCGTTGTGCCGGAGAATCCGAGAATTGTAAACGCGCAAAAATCAATCCGAACAAATGATATTGAAAATGTGGGGAAAACGGCGCGCCACCACACGTTCTTTGAGATGCTCGGAAACTTTTCCATCGGTGATTATTTTAAAGAAGAAGCGATCACGTGGGCATGGGAGTTTTTAACGAGCGAAAAGTGGATCGGCTTTGATCCGGAGCTGCTGTCTGTAACGGTTCACCCTGAGGATGAAGAAGCTTATACGCTATGGGCGGAAAAAATCGGCGTTCCGGAAGAAAGAATCATCCGTCTGGAAGGGAACTTCTGGGATATCGGCGAAGGCCCGAGCGGACCGAATACGGAAATTTTCTATGACCGCGGCGAGAAATACGGCAATGACCCGTCAGATTCTGAATTGTATCCGGGCGGCGAAAATGATCGTTATCTTGAAGTATGGAACCTGGTATTCTCAGAGTTCAATCACAACCCGGACGGCACGTACACACCGCTTCCGAAGAAAAACATTGATACGGGCATGGGGCTTGAACGGATGGTCTCCGTGATTCAGGATGTCCCGACAAACTTTGACACTGATTTGTTTATGCCGATTATTGAAGCAACAGAGCGCATTTCCGGAGATGTTTACGGAAAGGATGCAGTGAAGGATACGGCCTTTAAAGTGATCGCCGATCATATCAGAACGGTCGCATTTGCGGTAAGCGACGGGGCGCTGCCTTCGAACGAAGGGCGCGGGTATGTACTGAGACGCCTCTTGCGCCGGGCAGTGCGATACGCGAAAACCCTCGGTATCAGCCGTCCGTTTATGTACGAGCTAGTACCGACTGTTGCAGGAATTATGGACGCTTTCTATCCGGAGGTGAAAGAAAAGCAAGAGTTTATCGCCAAAGTCATCAAAACGGAGGAAGAGCGCTTCCACGAAACATTAAACGAAGGTCTGGCCATTTTATCCGACGTGATAAAGAAAGAGAAGGAAAAAGGCAGCGGCATCATCTCCGGAAAAGACGTATTCAAACTGTACGATACGTACGGATTCCCGGTTGAATTAACGGAGGAATACGCGGAAGATGAGCAAATGAAAGTTGACCATAAAGGCTTTGAAGCCGAAATGGAAAAACAGCGTGAACGGGCGAGAAATGCGCGCCAAGATGTAGGAAGCATGCAGGTGCAGGGCGGCGCATTGCGCGACATTACCGCAGAAAGCACATTTGTCGGCTACAGTGCCGTAAAAGCTGAAGCGAAGGTGATCGAGCTTCTTCATGACGGGCAATTAATCAGTGAGGCTCATGAAGGGGATACCGTCCAAATCCTTCTTGACAAAACGCCTTTCTATGCTGAAAGCGGCGGACAGATCGGTGACAGAGGAGTGCTGAGAAGCGAGCAGGCTGTCGTAACCATTAAAGACGTGAAAAAAGCTCCGAACGGTCAGCATGTACACGAAGGCACGGTGGATAGCGGCACGATTCAAAAAGGCGCAAGCGTGACGGCTGAAGTTGAAGATCAAATGAGAAGCGGCGTGGTGAAAAACCATACGGCTACCCACCTTCTGCACCAGGCGCTGAAAGACGTTCTCGGCACACATGTCAACCAAGCGGGTTCACTCGTTACCGAAAACCGTCTGCGTTTTGACTTCTCTCATTTCGGTCAAGTGACGAAAGAAGAACTTGAACGCATTGAAGGAATCGTCAACGAAAAAATCTGGGAGAGCATTCCGGTAGCGATTGATTTGAAACCGATCAATGAAGCGAAAGAAATGGGCGCGATGGCCCTGTTCGGCGAGAAATACGGCGATATCGTCCGCGTCGTACAAGTCGGAGATTACAGCCTTGAGCTTTGCGGCGGTTGCCATGTCACGAATACGGCTGAAATCGGCCTGTTTAAAATCGTATCCGAATCAGGGATCGGCGCAGGGACACGAAGAATTGAAGCCGTAACAGGAAAAGGCGCTTATCAGGAAATGAACAGCCAGCTCAGCCTTCTGCAGCATGCTGCGGACGAGCTGAAATCAAACGTAAAAGACGTACCGAAGCGAATTCAGTCTCTTCAAGCGGAGCTGAAGGAAGCGCAAAGAGAAAATGAATCATTGCTCAGCAAACTCGGCAATGTGGAAGCCGGAGCCATTCTGTCTAAAGTAAAAGACATCGGCGGCGTAAAAGTGCTGGCTGAAAAAGTAAATGCGAAAGACATGAACCACCTTCGCACTATGGTGGATGATCTGAAAGCGAAGCTCGGTTCTGCGGTCATCATTCTCGGCGCCGTGCAAAATGAGAAAGTCAACCTTTCAGCAGGCGTGACGAAAGACCTGATCGAAAAAGGCCTTCATGCCGGCAAAATGGTCAAACAAGCGGCTGAAGTCTGCGGAGGCGGAGGCGGAGGCCGTCCGGACATGGCACAGGCCGGCGGAAAGCAGCCTGAAAAATTGGAAGAGGCGCTCGCATCTGCGGAAGATTGGATAAAATCCGTTTTATAATCCTTTCAAGTAGTGTAGAATGATGATAAGATGAGGACCTCAGGCTGAACTTTGCCTGCGAATTTGGGAAAGAGGTGCAAAACGGTGAGCTCGTTTGATAAAACGATGAAATTTAATTTCTCCGATGATTCTGCTGAAACAAACGTCGAAGAAGTGCTGAATACGGTATATGATGCGCTTCAGGAAAAGGGGTACAATCCTATCAACCAGATTGTCGGATACTTGCTGTCTGGAGATCCTGCATACATTCCTAGGCATCGCGACGCCCGGAACTTAATTCGCAAACTGGAACGTGACGAATTAATTGAGGAATTGGTAAAATCCTATCTAGAACAGCATAAAGAGGCGTAAATACATTCATGAGAATATTGGGACTTGATCTTGGAACGAAAACACTCGGCGTAGCTTTAAGCGATGAAATGGGCTGGACCGCTCAAGGCATTGAGACGATAAAAATAAACGAGGCTGAAGGAGATTACGGTCTGGACCGTTTATCCAAGCTGATGAAAGACTATAATGTAGAGAAGATCGTGCTCGGTTTTCCGAAAAACATGAACGGGACGATCGGTCCGAGAGGCGAAGCCAGCCAAACATTTGCGAAACTGCTTGAAACAGCGTACAATGTCCCTGTTGTGCTGTGGGACGAGCGTCTGACGACGATGGCGGCTGAAAAAATGCTGATCGCGGCTGACGTCAGCAGGCAAAAACGAAAAAAAGTCATTGATAAAATGGCGGCTGTCATGATCCTTCAAGGATATCTGGACAGTTTAAACTAAGAGGTGAAAAAAATGGAACACGGCGAAAAACACATTACAATTGTCGATGATCAAGGCAACGAACAGCTTTGCGAAGTGCTGTTCACATTTGAAAACGACACATTCAACAAATCTTACGTACTTTATTATCCGATTGATGCTCAAGACGATGATGAAATCGAAATTCACGCTTCAAGCTTCGAACCGAACGAAAACGGTGAAGACGGCGAACTGATGCCGATTGAAACTGATGAAGAGTGGGAAATGATCGAAGAAACGCTGAACACGTTTTTAGCGGAAGAAGACGAAGAATAAAATGAACGGAAAAAGCCGGAGCGCATATGCGCTTCGGCTTTTTTTTGTAATAAATTGCCGAATGCACATGAATCATGTAGTATAAGAGCTGTTGGGAGGAAAATACTTGTATGAATATCAATCAGACTAAACATTCATTTCCGCGTAAAAACAAAAAAACGACGATAATACTGTCCTCCGTGATCGCTCTGCTTATCATCATTTGCGGTGCTTTTTTCTATGGAAAATCTCTGCTGTCTCCGGTTGACAAAGGCAGCAAAACGGCAGTCAATATTAATATTCCGAGCGGTTCTTCCGTTTCGGCAATCGCTGAAATTCTTGAGGATCAGCATGTCATCAAAAGCAAAAAAGCATTTCAGCTGTATGTGAAGTATAAAGGCGCTTCCGGGTTTCAGGCGGGATTTTACCACCTGAATAAAGGAATGGATGCGGATGCGATTATCAAAAAACTGACCGCGGGATCAACGGGATATGCCTTTCAGATATCCGTTCCTGAAGGAAAACAGCTTACGCAGATTGCGGAGGCGATCGCAAAAGAAACTTCATATTCAAAAGAAGAGATCATGGCGAAACTGGATGACAAAACATTCATCGGCAAACTG
Organism: Bacillus sp. B1(2022); assembly: GCF_040259625.1. Taxonomy (NCBI): domain Bacteria; kingdom Bacillati; phylum Bacillota; class Bacilli; order Caryophanales; family Bacillaceae; genus Bacillus; species Bacillus sp. B1(2022). The sequence continues at coordinate 389,500 of NZ_JANIFO010000002.1, read as the reverse complement.
AAGAAACAGTTTCCTGATACGATAACGGACGCACTTTCAAACAAGAAGCTCAAGCATCCGCTCGAAGGCTATCTGTATCCGGCCACATATCCGTTTAATGATCCGGATGCATCGCTTGACACGATTTTGACGGCAATGGTTCAGGAAACAAACACCCGTATCGAAACGTATAAATCTGAATTGGAAAAAAAGAAACTTTCCGTCCATAACGCGCTGACGATGGCATCGCTTATTGAAGAAGAAGCCACCGCCAAAGCCGACCGTCACAAAATCGCCAGCGTTTTTTACAACAGGCTCGAAGAAAAAATGCCGCTGCAGACTGACCCGACGGTATTATATGCGGCCGGTAAGCATAAAAGCCGGGTCTACTACAAAGACCTGAAAATTGATTCTCCGTTTAATACGTATAAACATAAGGGGCTGCCGCCGGGACCGATTGCAAATGCCGGTGATTCATCATGGGAAGCGGCTCTCCGCCCTGACAAAACGGATTATCTCTATTTCCTTGCAAAATCAAACGGCGAGGTTGTTTTCACCAAAACATTAAAAGACCATAATAAAGCGAAGGAAAAGTATATTTCCAAAAAAGACAGCGAATAAAAGGAGGGCAAAAGCTCTCCTTTTATTCCATTCTGAAAGGTTTTATGATAAAATATATCGGGTTGTTTACTTATGGATAAAGAAGTGTCTTAAGAGAGTGTCCCCGCGGATTCGTCAGGGGCACTCCTTTTTAGAACGGAGGCTGTTTGCCGTGAATGATCGGTATGAACAAATAAACGAGTATATAAACGCGATGCTGAAGCCTCGGCCTGATAAAGTGAAAAAGCTTGAAGCCTATGCAAAAGAGCACCATGTTCCGATTATGGAAGAAGCGGGCATTGAAGTGCTGCTTCAAATGCTGTCGATTCAACAGGCGAAAAACATTTTGGAAATCGGCGCGGCAATCGGATATTCCGCCATACGGATGGCGCTTGAGCTTCCGGATGCGAATATTTACACGATTGAACGGGACGACAAACGCTATGAAGAAGCTGTGAACAATATAAAAGACTTTGAAATGGAAAACCGGATTCACGTAATGCACGGGGATGCGCTGGAACTTTCTGAGTCTGTCCGTGTCACGGCTCCTTATGATGCCATTTTTATCGACGCGGCCAAAGGCCAGTACACGAACTTTTTTGAGCTCTATGAACCGATGCTTGCGCCGGATGGAGTCATTTTTACGGACAATGTTCTGTTTAAAGGGCTGGTGGCACAAAATCACTCGGACATTGAGCCGAAAAGAAGACGGAAGCTTGTTGAAAAAATTGATCAATATAACCAATGGCTGATGGACCGGCCTGACTATCAAACGGTCATACTGCCGGTCGGAGACGGCATCGCCATCAGTAAAAAGAAGAGGTGAAGGATCATGAAAAAACCTGAACTTTTGGTGACTCCGACTTCTGTACAGGATATTCTTCCGCTCATTCAAGCGGGCGCAACGGCCCTGTTGGTCGGAGAACAGAGATACGGCCTGAGACTGGCCGGTGAATTTTCAAGAGAAGATATAAAAGAAGCCGTAAAGACAGCTCATCAGGAAGGCGCGAAAGTGTACGCCGCCGTCAATGCTATTTTTCACAACGAAAAAGTGGACGAGCTGAACGGCTATCTTGCCTTTTTGCAGGAGGCCGGCGTTGATGCGGCTGTTTTCGGTGATCCGGCCGTTTTAATGGCGGCGCGTGAAGCGGCTCCCGAGCTTAAACTGCACTGGAGCACGGAAACAACGGGAACCAACTACTATTCCTGCAATTACTGGGGACGCAAAGGCGCACGGCGGGCAGTGCTGGCTAAGGAATTAAATATGGACAGCATCATTGACATAAAAGAAAACGCCGAAGTGGAAATTGAAATTCAAATCCACGGCATGACGTGCATGTTCCAATCGAAGCGTTCTTTAGTGGGCCATTACTTCGAATATCAAGGTAAAGTCATGGACATCGAACAGAAGAAAAAAGAAGCGGGGATGTTTCTGCATGACAAGGAACGGGGCAATAAATACCCGATTTTTGAAGATGAAAACGGCACGCACATCATGAGCCCGAACGATGTGTGCATGATTGATGAACTAGAGGACCTGATGGACGCCGGCATCGATTCTTTCAAAATCGACGGAGTTTTGAAGTCTCCTGAATACTTAACTGAAGTGACCCGCATGTACAGAGAAGCAATCGATTTGTGCTTCGAAAGCCGAGAGACATACGAAGAGAAAAAAGAGAGCTGGATAGAGCGGATTGAAAGCATTCAGCCTGTGAACAGAAGCATCGACACAGGATTCTTCTTTAAAGAAACGGTCTATTAAAAAGGAGGGTGCAACGGATGACAGCCGTAAATCAAACCATTTCCAAAGTCGTAAACGGAAAACGCGTCATTACGAAAAAACCTGAACTCCTTGCTCCGGCAGGAAACCTTGAAAAATTAAAAATTGCCGTTCATTACGGAGCGGACGCGGTTTTTATCGGAGGACAGGAATACGGACTCCGCTCAAATGCGGATAACTTCTCAATAGAAGAAATTGCAGAGGGCGTAGAATTTGCCAAAAAATACGGGGCAAAAATATATGTGACAACAAACATTTTCGCCCATAATGAAAATATGGACGGTCTGGAAGAATACTTAAAAGCGTTGGGAGACGCAAAAGTTGCCGGAATTATCGTCGCTGATCCGCTGATTATTGAAACATGCCGGAGAGTGGCCCCGGACGTAGAAATTCACCTCAGCACACAGCAGTCCCTTTCCAACTGGAAAGCGGTGCAGTTCTGGAAAGAAGAAGGGCTTGACCGCGTGGTGCTTGCCCGTGAAACGAGCGGACTGGAAATTAAAGAAATGAAGGAAAAGGTGGATATTGAAATTGAAACCTTTATCCACGGCGCCATGTGTATCGCTTATTCAGGCCGATGCGTGCTGAGCAATCACATGACGGCCCGGGATTCTAACCGCGGCGGCTGCTGTCAGTCCTGCCGCTGGGATTATGACCTGTATCAGACAGACGGTGCAAACGCGGTCGCACTCTATGACGAAGAAGACGCTCCGTTTGCGATGAGCCCGAAAGATTTAAAATTGATTGAATCCATTCCGCAAATGATCGAGATGGGCATAGACAGCCTGAAAATTGAAGGCCGTATGAAATCAATTCATTACGTTGCGACGGTTGTCAGCGTGTATCGCAAAGTCATCGACGCATACTGCGCTGATCCTGAAAACTTTGTCATTCAAAAAGAATGGCTGGATGAGCTGGACAAATGTGCAAACCGGGATACCGCGCCTGCTTTCTTTGAAGGCACGCCCGGGTATGAAGAGCAGATGTTCGGTGAACACGGAAAGAAAACAACATTTGATTTTGCCGGTCTCGTGCTCGCGTATAACGAGGAAACTCAAATGGTGACGCTCCAGCAGCGCAATTTCTTTAAACAAGGTGACGAAGTGGAATTTTTCGGTCCTGAAATCGACAATTTCACATTCACAATCGGCACTATTTGGGACGAAGACGGAAACGAGCTTGATGCTGCCCGCCATCCCCTGCAAATCGTTACATTTAAAGTAGACAAAAAGATTTATCCGAGCAACATGATGAGAAAGGGGAAGTAATCACCAATGGGTAAGAGTCCTGTAGTTATAGGCATCGCAGGAGGTTCCGGATCAGGAAAAACAAGCGTCACCCGTTCCATCTATGAACAGTTTAAAGGACACTCGATTTTAATGATCCAGCAAGACCTTTATTATAAAGACCAAAGCCATCTTCCGTTTGAAGAAAGGCTGAACACAAACTATGATCACCCGCTCGCATTTGATAATGACTATTTAATCGAGCATATTCAAGAGCTTTTGAATTACCGGCCGATAGAAAAGCCGATTTATGATTATAAACTGCATACGCGTTCTGAGGAAACCATTCCGGTTGAGCCGAAGGATGTCATTATTCTGGAAGGCATTCTCGTTCTCGAAGATAAAAGACTTCGCGACCTCATGGATATGAAACTTTATGTCGACACGGACGCGGATCTCCGTATCATCAGACGGATTATGAGAGATATTAACGAAAGAGGCCGTTCAATCGATTCTGTCATTGAGCAGTATGTGTCCGTCGTCAGACCGATGCACAATCAGTTTGTTGAACCGACGAAACGCTACGCGGACATCATTATTCCGGAAGGCGGACAAAACCACGTCGCGATTGATCTGATGGTCACGAAGATTCAAACGATCCTTGAACAAAATGCAATTTTGTAATACCATAGCATAGACATAAATAACTCAGACCATATTATGTATAGGCTGGAAGGGAATGAGACAGTTCCCTTCTTTCCCTGTTTATAAACCGAAACATTTGCAGAAAACACACATTCAGTTTAAGATAAACAGTACCTATATGGGAGAGAAGAACGAGGACTGCCCTGTGTTCTCATTCTTGATTTTTTCGTTTATGCTCTCATACATAATCACACGTTATTGTTGAGGGACAACCACCAAGGAGTGAAGGAACATGGCACAAGAAAAAGTTTTTCCGATGACTCACGAAGGAAAACAAAAACTTGAACAAGAATTAGAGCAATTGAAAACGGTTAAACGTAAAGAAGTAGTAGAACGCATTAAAATCGCAAGAAGCTTCGGAGATCTGTCAGAGAACTCTGAGTATGATTCTGCAAAAGAAGAACAGGCATTTGTGGAAGGGCGCATCACGACGCTTGAAAACATGATCCGCAATGCGAAAATCATCGAGGACGACGGCGGTTCAAATGTAGTCGGTTTGGGAAAAACCGTATCATTCATCGAATTGCCGGACGGTGAAGAAGAATCTTACACGATTGTCGGAAGCGCTGAAGCTGATCCGTTTGAAGGGAAAATTTCAAACGACTCGCCAATCGCCAAAAGCCTGCTCGGCAGAAAAGTGGACGAAGAAGTGACAGTTCAGACGCCGGGCGGAGAAATGCTCGTGAAAATTGTGAAAATTTCATAAGATCCGTTTAACAATGAAACACCTCGTCCAAAATGTGGATGAGGTGTTTTTTTATGATCGTATCAAAAAGGCTGAAAGCGGCCGTGATTTGTTTTCTGCTCGTGTTTTTCTTTCTGCTTGCGAGGCTGGCTGAAATTCAGCTGTTTTTCACAGAATCTTTTTCAAAATCCAATATTAATCTGATTCAGGAAAGCGTCAAGCAGCGGACGGAAGAAGTCCTTATTTCAGACGGACGCGGCTCTTTTCTTGATCGGAACGGCAAAGAACTGACCGGAAAAAAGCAGCCTGCCGTCATACTGTTTCCCTTTCTCGTGACGCAGGATTGGCCGGTTGACCGGGTATCAGACATTCTCGGAATGAAACAGGGGGAGCTCAGGCAGCTGCTCACGGAAGCGAAAAAACCGGTGGTCCTGAACAGCAGAAAAATAAAACATTTGACGAAACAATCCGTGTCAAATATCAATTCTTTGAAATATCCCGGCATTTACGGCGTATATATGAAAGACAGCAAAGAAACAAACATAGCCGCTCATCTGTTGGGCGCGACAAACCAGGACCCTGAGCTTTTGAAAAAGAAATACCCCGGCAGGAAGGAACTGCCGATCACGGCAAAGATCGGGACAAGCGGGATGGAGCGGACGTTTGATGAGTTTTTACTGGCGGATCAGGACACAAAACTTTTGTATCATGTCGACGGAAGGGGAAACCCTTTATTCGGAATGGACGTCAAATATACGGCTGAAGCAAACGCGTTTTATCCGCTGCAAGTCAAAACCTCCATCGACCGCAATATTCAAAAAGCAATGGAAGATGTATTGAAAGACCGCGGGTTAAAAAAGGGGGGAGCCGTCCTTTTAGACATTGAAAAAAGCAGTGTGCTCGGAATGGTATCAAAGCCTGACGCCGACATGTCAAAGCAGCAGACACTGCAAAATTACATGCTGACGCCGATTTATCCGGGATCAGTATTTAAAACGGTGATCGCCGCAGCCGCAATAGAACAAAACGAAGTGAAGCCGGGCACATCCTTTAACTGCAATCTCAACCTGTACGGAGAGCCGGGGGATGACAAAGGCACGCTCAGTTTTGGAGAAAGCTTTGCTCAAAGCTGCAATTATACGTTTACAAGTCTTGCGGAAAAATTGATCAAAAAAGATGATTCCGTTATTGAAAACATGGCGGAAAAACTCGGTCTCACACAGCGGGCGGGCTGGGAAGGCAAGCTGTACCGGGAAGACGGATTCAGGCAGCTGTATAATGAAAAAAGCGGGGTCATTTGGGGAGATGACAAAGACAAAACCGTAAAAAAAGCCGTCGCACAGACGGCGATCGGGCAAAAAAACGTGAAAGTCACGCCTCTTGAAGTCGCCAATATGATGGCGGCGATCGCGCGCGGCGGTGAAAAAAAACAAGTCAAAATCGCGGACAAAATTGAATACAAAAACAAAACGACGATGGCGTCATTCAAAGATCAGCCGTTAAAAGGGGAAAACATCGACAAATATACGGCGCAGCAGCTTCAAAAAATTCTCAGAGAAGTCGTCACCTCACCGAAAGGAACCGGCCGAAGGTTTCAGGACCTGCCGTATGAGATAGCAGGCAAATCGGGAACGGCCCAGACGGGAATGTTCACAAAAGAAAAACAGACGCTTTACCACAAATGGTTTGCGGGATACTTTCCCGCGGACAAGCCGAAATACGCTCTCGTGGTGCTGCACATGGACACGCCGGGGGATAAGGCTCTGACAAATACAGTGTTTTATGATATTGTTAAAAAGGTACATGAAAATGAAATAAATCAGACATAGAACAACCGCTCAGCCCATGTTAAAATATATGCTGAGCAAGAGGGATAAAGGAGTGCAGAATGATTGAGCAATAAACAATCTCGTTTTGAAAACCGTGATAAGCGCAGAAAAGCAAATATGGTGCTTAACATTTTAATTGCTATCGTATCTATTCTTATTGTCGTCGTTGCCGTCAGCCTCTTCATCAACAGTCCGTCGAGCGACGTGAGCGAAAAAGCGGACACGAGCCAGAAGCAGGAAACACCTGCATCAGGCAAGACGAAGCAGACATCGGATGAAGACATAAAAGACAGCAAAAAAGATAAGGCATCAGACGATGACAAAAAAGATAAACAGGATAAGGACACATCTGATTCATCTTCAGATTCTGACAGCAAAAAAGACGATGATTCATCGAAAAGTGATGACAGCAGCAAAAAAGACTCTGATTCAAGCGATCCTTTTAAAGGCGCAAAAATAACAGAGGGCGGCTCATCAAGCGATGTCGAGAAAACAATTGTTAACCCAAAATGGAAAGCGGTCGGCACAAAGCAGACGGGAGAACATGCGGCGACGTATGACTCAAGCTCTGAAGACTGGTCCGAAATGCTTGACGCCATCTCTTACGCAACAGGCGTGTCAAAAGATCATATGACAGTGCTGTGGCTCGGAAACAATGGAAGCCCGCAAGATGCGAAGGGTAAAGTTTTAGACAAAACGAACGGCAAAAAGTATCAGGTCACCATCACTTGGAAAGACAAAAAAGGCTGGAAGCCGACAAAAGTAGAAACCTTAAAATAACCGCAAAAAAGCAGCTGATTATTCAGCTGCTTTTTTCTGTCATACGTCAGCTGAAAAATGCACCGACGCGCTGTAAAGGATTCTGCCGTCAACGGCTGTCACCTGATGGGATACGGAACGGACGCGAAGCATAATCGCCTGGTTGTTTTCAATCTGAACGTTTATTTTCTTTTCAAGCTCCTGCAAAGATGCCGCTTCGAAAAATTCTACTTTATCTTTGATTAAATCCAATTGAAAATTCATCAGTACAGATCCTCCTGATTTTTCTTCTGAGTCAATGAAAGTATAAGCCTTTCTGCCGTAATTGCGCAATAATCCCAAAGTATTTTAGTACCCTTCCATTCTTTTTTGTGATAGGATAGGAACTGTTCCACGATTAATCCATACTATACTCATAGGAATTATAAAATATGGAGAGTGAAAAATATGGGCCGTGAATTTATTCCTTTATTTGAAGATTGGGCAGCGACTTATGATGCCACAGTGCACGGGGCTGACAAACAATATGCCGCTGTTTTTAAAGGATATGACAACATTCTTGACAGCATTGTCGCACTTTCAGGTTCAAACGTTTTAGAGTTCGGACCGGGAACGGGGAATTTAACGGCGAAATTAGCCGCTGCGAACAAAAAGGTGTTTGGTGTAGAACCGTCTCCGTCAATGAGAAAACTGGCGGCTGACAAGCTTTCTGACAAAGCCGTGTTCAGTGACGGAGATTTTCTGGAGTTTCCCGCTCCGCCTTTTCAAATAGATACCATCGTCAGCTCGTACGCCTTTCATCATTTAACCGATGAAGAAAAGCGAACGGCTGTAAAGCAGTATGGCGCAATCCTTCAGAAGCATGATAAAATAGTGTTTGCCGATACAGTCTTTAAAGATCATGAAGCTTATGATGAAGCCATTAAAAAAGCAATCCGAAACGGCTATCATCAATTAGCGGACGATTTAAAGACGGAACATTATCCGACACTCGGGACAATGAAAAACATCTTTTCAGAAGAGGGATTTGCCGCGCGGTTTACGCAGCAAAATGACTTTGTCTGGATAATGGAGGCGATTAAACGGTAAATCGAAGGGATTGTGTATAAATGAAACTGGCAGTCATCGGAGCAATGGAAGAGGAAGTTACGATTTTAAGAAGCAAACTGAAAGACGCAAAACAAGAGATGATCGCTCACTGTGAGTTTACAACTGGCAGCTATGAAGGCGTCGAAGTCATCTTGCTGAAATCAGGTATCGGGAAAGTCAACGCGGCGATCAGCACGACGCTTCTGCTTGACCGTTTCAAACCTGATTATGTGATTAACACAGGCTCAGCGGGCGGTTTTCATCATACATTGAATGTAGGCGACGTCGTCATCTCAACAGATGTCCGCCATCATGACGTGGATGTGACGGCGTTTGACTATGAATACGGACAGGTGCCGGGTCTTCCGGCAGCATACAAAGCTGATGAAAAGCTGATCAGTATTACTGAGGAAGCGGTTTCTGAACTGAACGGCATTCAAGTCGCCAAAGGCACAATCGCAACGGGAGATTCTTTTATGAATGATCCGAAGCGGGTTGAAGACGTACGCGCCAAATTTGCGGATTTGTACGCGGTTGAAATGGAAGCTGCGGCTGTCGCACAGGTGTGCCACCAGTTCAAAACGCCTTTTGTTGTCATCAGAGCTTTATCTGATATTGCCGGAAAAGAATCTGACGTTTCATTTGATAAATTTTTAGAACAGGCTGCCGTTCATTCAACTGAGCTTGTCCTGAATGTCATCAAACGAATTCACTAAGCGGGGGATTCTCGTTCTCCTCCGCTTTTCCAGGAGGAGGACATATATTGAACGTGATAACAGATATTACAGAACTGATCGGAAATACACCGCTGCTCCGTCTCAAGCATTTTGATATACCGGAGGGAACAGCGGTTTATGCTAAGCTTGAGATGATGAATCCGGGCGGAAGCATTAAAGACAGGCTGGGCGGGATGCTCATTGAAGATGCGCTTCGCACGGGAAAGGTGAAACCGGGCGGCGTTATCATTGAGGCGACTGCCGGAAACACCGGGATCGGACTCGCTCTGTGCGCCAGAAAGCATCAGCTTCGTGCCATTTTTTGCGTCCCGGAGCATTTCAGCAGAGAAAAGCAGCAAATTATGAAAGCTCTCGGAGCGGACATCGTGCATACGCCGAGAGAAGAAGGCATGCAGGGAGCCATCCGAAAAGCGCTTGAACTGGAGAGAGAGATTAATAATTCTTATGCCGTTCTGCAATTTAAAAACCGAGTAAATCCATTGACTTACTACAAAACGATCGGACCTGAAATATGGAACGCGCTCGGCGGGGATATCCACGCTTTTGTCGCAGGAGCGGGTTCCGGCGGCACCTTTGCCGGTACGGCAGCCTATTTAAAGGAGAAAAATCCTGCCGTCAAAACGGTGATCGTTGAACCGGAAGGCTCGATCCTGAATGGAGGAGAGCCGCATGCCCATAAAACGGAAGGCATCGGCATGGAGTTTATCCCGGATTATATGGACGAGAACCATTTTGACGCCATTTACACGGTGGAAGACGATACGGCGTTTTCGCTAGTCAGAGAAGCGGCCGAGAAAGAGGGCCTCTTAATCGGAAGCTCTTCAGGGGCGGCTCTTTATGCAGCGCTTGAAGAAGCGAAAAAAGCGCCCGCCGGATCAAATATCGTCACCATTTTCCCTGACGGCAGCGATCGATATATAAGCAAAAACATTTTTCAAGGAGGTCAGTAAGATGAAGAAAAAAACGCTGATGGTGCACGGAGGAATTACGGGAGATGAAAAAACAGGAGCGGTTTCCGTACCGATTTATCAAGTAAGCACGTACCAACAGCCGAAAGCGGGCGAGCATACGGGTTATGAATATTCAAGAACGGCCAATCCGACGCGCACGGCGCTTGAAAGCTTAATTGCGGAGCTTGAAGGCGGCGCGGCGGGATATGCGTTCGGCTCAGGCATGGCTGCGATTACTGCCGTCATGATGCTGTTTGACAGCGGCGATCATGTTATTTTGACGGATGATGTATACGGCGGCACTTACCGGGTGATGACAGGCGTGCTGAACCGCTTCGGCATTGAAGCGGACTTTGTCGATACGAGCAGCAAAGAAAAAGTCCAAAAAGCCATTCGCCCGAATACGAAAGCCATTTATATCGAAACACCGACAAACCCGCTATTGAAAGTGACTGACCTCAAACTGATGTCTGACATCGCAAAAGAAGCGGGTGTATTGCTTATCGTCGATAATACGTTTTACACGCCGTATTTCCAACAGCCGCTCAGCTTCGGAGCGGACATCGTGCTCCACAGCGCGACAAAATATCTCGGCGGCCACAGTGATGTCGTCGGCGGCTTAGTCGTTACGGCTGATAAAGAACTGGGCGAAAAGCTTCATTATGTGCAAAACTCAACGGGCGGCGTTTTAGGACCGCAGGATTCATGGCTTTTGATGAGAGGCATTAAAACGCTGGGACTCAGAATGGATGCCATCAATTACAGCGCCGGAAAAATCGCCGGGCTGCTTGAAGCGCATGATGCCGTTCAGACGCTCTACTATCCCGGATCAGCGAAACACCCGGGCCATGAGCTGACAAAAGCGCAAAGCTCCGGTTTCGGCGGAATGATTTCCTTTGATGTCGGCAGCAGCGAACGCGTCGACGCGTTTTTAGAAAAATTGAACCTGTTTACGATCGCGGAAAGTTTAGGAGCGGTTGAAAGCTTAATCTCCGTGCCGTCCAGAATGACGCACGCATCGATCCCGCGCGACCGCCGGCTTGCGCTTGGCATTACCGACGGGCTCGTGCGGATCTCAGTCGGTATTGAGGATACTGAGGATTTAACGGCGGATGTGAAACAGGCGCTTGATTCACTTTTATAAAGAATGGATAGATTTACATTCTCTGTCGGCTGTCAGCTTGTATTATAATGTTGGTAGACTATAAAACTGGCAGGTGACCTTATATGGAGAAGAAAAGACTGAAATCATTAATAGAAGATCTTAAGCATTACGCATTTATTCTGCTTGCAGTCAGCACCTTCATTTATATCGGCGCGGTTCTTCCCGGACAAGGGCTGACTGCGGGCCAGAAAATGCTGATGTTTGTAACGGATTGTGTATTTTTAGCGGGCGCTTATTTCTGCGTTGACCGTTCACTTATTTATAAAAAGAGGCTGGAAGAGGCCGATGAATAAAAAAAGCCATTGTCTTTTGACAATGGCTTTTTCGTTTCTTATTCAGACGGGGTTTCGCGTAATTCTTTTCCCATTCCTTTTAAAAACTGCAGCCCGAAGCCGAGCGCGCGGTTAATATCAGGATCACCGACGGCTTTCATCAGTTCAAACATACTGACTTTCCTGTCCTCTTTTAAAAATCTTTGCGCCTGATCCGTCCCGGCCATGGCGCTTTCTAAAAGTCTGCCCATAAATTCGGGATCAGCTTTTGACAGCGCGCCTCCCGCGGCCATCATCGTATTCAGGAGATTGGTGACAGGTTCCCGGGAAATCTGTCCGAGTGCGATTTTGGCAATCTCCTCTTTTGCCTGGAGCATATAGCCGGCGGCATCAAAAATGCCCAAGCCATTCAGCTCTGCCATGATGGACATCGTTTTCGCGACGGCTTCTTCATTTTCTGCGAGAAGCGTCTTCAGTTCTTCCAGTTTTTCAGCTTTCAGCTGTTCCTCTGTTTTCGTTTCTTTTTGAATTTCAGTAATTGGGCTTGCCATAATGTTTCCTCCTTTCCTTAATCAGTTAAGTGCACATAGCCCGGACGGTTCCATTTTCGCTGAGCTTCCACACCGTTTTGCGGATGACGTTTTTTGTTCCGCGGATTCGTTTTCGGAAGCGGCGGAGTATCACAGGAACCGAGCACTTCCATGCGGACTTTTGTCTGCTTATAGGCAGGTGTATGTGTCCGTGAATCATACGCAGGCCCGGTCAGGAAATTAATCGCAGAATCTTTATCTGTAGAGTTCATCGGCAGATAAAGCTCATTCGCGCGGACGCGGTCTGTCACAAGCGCGTTCAATTTAACCGCCCCAAAAGGAGAGACGAGCCGGATCATTGTCCCGTCGCAAATTCCGCGTTCAGCCGCGAGCTCCGGCGATACTTCAACAAATACATCCGGAACTTTAGACTGAATGCCTTTTGACTTGTTTGTCATGTTTCCTTCGTGGAAATGTTCAAGCATCCGTCCGTTGTTAATATGCAGGTCATATTCTTCAGGGAATACAGCAGGCTCCACCCAATCGCTCAGCGCAAAACGGGCTTTTTTGTCCGGGAAGTTAAAGCCGTCTTCATAAAGAAGCGGAGTGCTTTCTCCCGTAAAGCTTCCCCATAGGAAGCTGTTCCAGCCGCTAAGAACGTCGTAGCTTGCTTTTCCGAACAGCGGAGAAAGGCTCGCCATTTCTGAGAAAATGTCGCTAGGATGCGTGTAATTCCAATCAGCGCCTAAACGATTGGCGACTTCCTGAATAATCCACCAGTCGGGTTTTGCATCGCCGAGTGTCGGAAGCGCCTGATACAACCTTTGCACACGCCGCTCTGTGTTTGTAAATGTTCCGTCTTTTTCAAGAGATGGAACCGCAGGCAGGATGACATCCGCGTATTGCGCCGTTCTTGAAAGGAAAATATCCTGCACAACAAAGAAATCAAGGCTGGATAAAATGTCATGAACATGGTTGGCGTTTGAATCGACGAGCGCCATATCTTCACCGACGAGATACATGGCTTTCATGTTTCCTTCTTCAATCGCATGGAGCATTTCGATATTATCAAGACCCGGCTTGCCGTCAATTTCAACACCGTAAGCTTTTTCGAATTTAGCGCGTGCCGCATCATCGGTAATATGCTGATATCCCGGAAGCCAGCCTGGAAGAGTTCCCATATCGCAAGCGCCTTGAACGTTGTTATGTCCCCGCAGCGGATAGGCTCCGGCGCCCGGACGGCGGTAGTTTCCTGTGGCAAGCAGCAGGTTGGAAATCGCCGCTGATGTATCAGAGCCGCCTGTATTTTGAGTAACGCCCATGCCCCAAAGAACACAAGTGCCGTCTGCATCACGAATCATTTCGGCAATGCGGATGATCGTATCCTGAGAAAGTCCGGTGATGCGCTCCGCATAGTCCAATGTGTATTTTTCCAGCGTTTCTTTATAATCATCAAAGTAGTTGACATTTTCATCAATAAACGCTTGATCGTGCCAGCCTTGGTCAATCATATATTTCGTTACTGCCATGAGCCAGACCTGGTCAGTCCCTTGTTTTGGGCTGATAAAGAGGTCGGACCGTTCAGCCATTTCATTTCTGCGCAGATCGGCAACAATCAGTTTTTGGCCGTGCAGTTTATGGGCGCGTTTCACGCGTGTGGCCAGAACCGGATGTCCTTCCGCCGGATTGGCGCCGACGATGAGCACGAGGCCCGCTTTTGCGATATCTTTAATTGTGCCGGCGTCTCCGCCCATACCGACGGTGCGGAATAAGCCGTCCGTTGCCGGTGACTGGCAGTAGCGTGAGCAGTTATCCACGTTGTTGGTTTCAAATACTTGACGTGCCAATTTTTGAATGACGTAGTTGTCTTCATTCGTAATTTTAGAAGAAGAAATAAAACCGACAGAACCATTTCCGTGTTCGGCCTTGATCGAACCGAGTCTTGAAGCGACAAGATCAAGAGCTTCTTCCCATGACGATTCAACAAATGCGCCGTTTTTCCGGATAAGCGGTTTTGTAATCCGTTCTTCCGAATTCACGAAGTCCCAGCCGAATTTCCCTTTCACACAAGTGGAAATCGCGTTAACCGGAGCATCGGAAACAGGCTGAATTTTAAGGATGTCACGTCCTTTTGTCCATACTTCAAAAGAGCATCCGACGCCGCAGAACGTGCAGACTGTTTTCGTTTTTTTCGTCCGTTTATCGCGCATAGCCGCTTCCACTTCAGACACGGCGAAGATGCTTGTATAGTCGGGTTCAACATTTTTCACTAAATCAATCATCGGTTCCATGACATCTTCTTTTATTCCTGTCATAAATCCGGCTTGGCCGAGCATTGATTTTTCCATCAGTGCGTTACAAGGACAGACAGTGACACACTGGCCGCAGCTGACGCAGGAAGATTCATTAATGGCGACGCCTTCATCCCAAATGACCCGCGGGCGGTCGCGCTCCCAATCAATTGAAAGGGTCTCATTCACCTGAAGGTTTTGACACACTTCCACACATTGGCCGCAGGCGATGCATTGGTTCGGATCATAGCGGTAAAACGGGTGAGACATATCAACCGCGCACTTTGAATCATCTTTCGGCGTATACGGATATTTCTGATGCTCAATTCCCATCATTTCCGCTGTATTATGCAGTGTGCAATTGCCGTTGTTGTTATCGCATACCGTACAGTAAAGCAGGTGATTCTCGAGCAGGCGGTCCATGGCCTCTGTCTGAGCCTCTTTTACCCTTCCCGACGTAAGCGAGATGGACATCCCGTTTTCTGCAGCCGTGGAACAAGAGCGCTGCAATTTCCCGTTTACTTCAACAATACAGGTGTCACATGTTTGAATCGGATCCACTTCCGGTACATGGCATATTTGCGGAATCTCAATTCCGTTTTGGTTTAAAATATCTAAAATCTTAGACCCCTCTGGTGCTTCATACTCCGTGCCGTCAATTTTGACACGGATAGACTGAACGTCTGTCACTTCCAATTCCCCTCCATCTTTTAAACTCGAAAAAAAGCCATGCACATAGATACCGGCCTCCTGTACGGAGAACGGTATAAATACGCATGGCGGAATAGTTCACTAGCAAGTCTTACTAACAGACCAATCCTATTTGTATAAAACGATAGACTCATAACACGTTTCCTATTACAAATCCATCTTCACTGCTTTTATTATAAGGTGATATTTATTATAATACAATACGAAAGGAAAACTTTAACCAGGTGAAATGTCACAAAGGGGAACCGGGAATGTCTTTCATAGGCTAAAATCGGAGGGGACAATATGTCTAAAAAAATTCATGAATTTAACGATATTATCCGGAAATTGCGCAAAGAATTATTTGGAAAGGGGCCTGAACGAATTCACACCGTTTTTGTGGATAACATGGCGGTATCTACGCTTTACGGCAATCTAAGCGCAAGTGAGCAGTTTATCGCACGCACGCCTGAAGGAAGAGAAATGGTTCATGCGGCGCGGACCAGCTTAATTCAGGAGCTGTATTCAAAACAAACGCCTGACGGAATGGAAGAGCTCATCGGAGCAAAGCTTGTGCATCTGTTTTCAGATATTAAAATAGAGGAAAATATTGCTGTATCGGTGTTTGTCTTTGACCGCTCAATTGAAGAGCATAAAGAAGAAATCAAAAGCTGACAATATTCAATTGACACGAAATTGTCACATTTGATATGATATGAACTGCCAGCAGTGGCCTAAGGACGATTTTTTATGGAATGTGTGCATGATCTGTACATAATCTATACCGCATATTTTCATTCTGCTTGATATTGTTGTATGGGTATGCATACAAGTTAGGCAGCATTCAAACCCCGTTTTTTCAGACGGGTTAATTGAATGCTGCCTTTTTTGTTAGGCGTCTTTGGAAACTGCGGGCTGAAATGATAAATGGAGGGGTTATTATGGCTTTTCGTAAACCGGACGAAATAGCGGAGCTTGCGGTCGAATCAGGGGTAAAAAAGGTGCATTCACCGCTTTCAGCACTGATTGTATTAGGATTTTTGGGAGGAGCGTTTATCGCACTCGGTTATTTGCTTGATATCCGTGTCATCGGCGACCTTCCGAAAGAATGGGGAAGCCTGTCGAGTTTAATCGGGGCGTCCGTGTTTCCCATCGGATTGGTGCTCGTCGTTCTTGCCGGCGCGGAGCTGATTACGGGAAATATGATGTCGGTATCCATGGCGCTGTTTTCCAGAAGAATATCCGCCGGTGCATTAGTGAAAAATTGGGTGATCGTGACGTTGATGAATCTTGTCGGCGCACTGTTTGTCGCTTACTTTTTCGGACATGTTGTCGGATTAACCGAAACAGGACCTTACTTGGAAAAAACGATTGCGGTCGCACAAGGCAAATTGGATATGCCGTTTGGAAAAGTCATTGTTTCGGCGATCGGCTGTAACTGGCTTGTCTGTTTGGCCGTCTGGCTTTCTTTCGGTGCAGAAGACGGAGCCGGAAAAATCGCGGGTATATGGTTTCCGATTATGGCGTTTGTCGCAATTGGTTTTCAGCACGTTGTAGCCAATATGTTTATCATCCCGGCTGCGATATTTGCAGGCTCTTTTTCGTGGGGTGATCTGATTGGCAATCTCATTCCGGCCTTTATCGGGAATGTCATCGGCGGGGCAGTGTTTGTCGGTCTTATTTATTTTATTGCATATTCAAAAAAAGATCAGAAAAAGCAAGGGATGAAAAGAGTTTCCTGAGGTAAGAAAGATGCCGGAAAACACGGACAATTGAAGCGGAATGCCAGCACATTTTCCGTCCAAATCTTGAAAAAAATGTTTACAAAATGGAAGCCGATGGATATACTTACAAAGTAAGAAAAAAGCAAAGGGAGGTTGAATCACATGACGACGTTAAACGGCAATCAAAATCTACAATTGAACCGATTCAGCCTGTGGAAGAGTTCGTGTCCTTCCTTAACCTCTGCCCGTCAAGCACGTTAATTTCGGAGTATCAGGACATTCGCAGCTCCCCGCAGGGAAAGAAGCACCGTCTTCTTTTGTCTGCGGATTTAGTCTGCCCGCAGCGCATATGAACTTTGCTGCGGGTTATTTTCGCTTGTGCGGATATTGAAAGGGGGTGAGCGATAATGACCATTAATCTTTTCTTTTTAACACTGACCATTTCAAAGCGTTTTAAAAGTGCGGAAGAGTATGAACGAGAACAGCAGGTCGAAGAGTTTTATAATGAAGCGAAAGAACGCCAGCTGAAACACTTTTATATGAACTAACGGACACGAAGGGCCAAAACGGAGGAGAAGGAGGAGATTATCATGTTCAGAATTGAACTGCTGAATCATTACACAATGGAGAAGGACCAGGTTTAGCGAGGATGTTGCTGTCACGTCGCAGACGGCCTGCATACCATGGTAAAGAAAGAAAAACTGGTAAGCGGGTGATAGCATGCAAGGCGGTCAGAACAGAATTCCATCCATCGGGCACGGGTATGCGTCAATGCCCCATTCATTTAAGCACGGCTACGGCAACCCGTATCGCCGGCAGAGAATGGCGGTGCTTTCCCGGCAGACAAGATATATAGCACCGTATTATTGGTACTAGAGCAGGCGGAAAACCTACGTTTTCCGTCTTTTTTTTATGAAAACAAATATAAATTTCAAATAAATCGAAACGTTCATGAAGAGAAGTGCGTCTAGTTAGTACCTCATACTAATACGAGGTAATATTATTTCTGAATAATAAATCACAGGAATGGAAAAGCGGGTGTTATACAATGTTGCAACACACATCTTCAGCATTAAAACGAATGCGCGCGAAATACTTTGCTGCATCAGAACCGGCAGAGTCAGTCATTCAGCAAATCTTGATGGACATACAGGAATACGACCGCATTTTGGAAATCGGGACCGGAAACGGCTCAATGTTTAAACAAATCATCGGACAGCTTGAAAAGGGCAGTCTTAAAAGCATAGAAACATCGAAACGTAAAATACGGAAAACACAGCGCGCAAACCGTTCGGTTATAAAAGCCGGGCTCGGAAACATTCAGCAGGGGAGACCGGAAAGCATACCGTTCCGCGACCGCAGTTTTCATAAAGTCTTCTCGTTACATACTGCTGAAACAGTCAGCGATTACCGGACGGCATGTAAAGAAGTGTACCGCGTTCTTCAAATTGACGGGTGTTTCTATATGGTTTTGAAACCTTCGCGGATGAGTGAAAAGGATGTGATTGAGGTGCTCTATGATCAGCATTTCAGAGACATTTCAGTTGTCAGCAGAGATTCATTCCATTTTATTACTGCCATTAAATAGAATATTTCTTGGGAAATAAAAAGAGCTGCTTAAGTCACTGCAGCTCTTTTTGTGGAATTGGGCATATTTCCTTATTTTTGGTTATTTCACATATATTTTATATTAAAAAAAGTTTTTTTCTTATACAATGGTAATCAGATGACCGTACATTTTAAATATTTTGAACAAACGGAATGAATATTCATTCCGTATTTAGAAAGGGGGATGAAATGACAGCTTCAAATAAGGTTGAACTCATTATGAAAGCGTCGCTTACTTTGTTTACAGATAGAGGATTTGACGCCACGACGATTCCGATGATTGCCGCTCAGGCCGATGTCGGAACCGGCACAATTTACCGTTACTTTGACAGTAAAGAGACACTTGTGAACGTACTGTATCAGGAAAGTGCGCAGCGTTTTATGAAAAAAGTCAAAACGGACTTTCAGGGGATATCTGTAAGAGAAGGGTTTCATCACCTGTTTTATTGTCTGATTGATTTTACGAAGGAAAGTGAGTATGCATTGTTTTTTCTTGAAACGAATAAGGACGCCTACTTTCTGAATGAAACGAGCCGTAAGCTTCTTGATGAAATAACACAGATGCTTGACGTCTTTTTTCAGCGCGGCAAGTCTGAAGGCGTGCTCCGCAATCTGCCGTCCAATGTGCTGATGGCGCTGCTGCTCGGGGCATATCTCAAACTCTATCAGCTTGTCCGGACGGGAAGCGTCGAAATAACAAAACCGTTTCTGAAAGAATTGGAGCAATGTTCTTGGGATGCCATCAGAACTCATTAATTATTCGCCGAAGGAAGGAAGATCGATATGAAACAGCTAAGCGCTATACCGCAGCCGAAAACATACGGGCCTCTGAAAAATCTCCCTCACTTGGAAAAAGAAAAACTGTCACAATCGCTTTGGAAAATTGCAGAAGAATACGGCCCGATCTTTCGTTTTGAATTTCCGAGCTCTGTCGGGGTCTTCGTCTCAGGCCGCGAGCTCGCGGCAGAAGTCTGTGATGAAAAGCGATTTGACAAAAATCTCAGCAAAGCTTTGCTGAAGGTCCGTGAGTTTGGCGGTGACGGACTATTTACGAGCTGGACTCACGAAAAGAATTGGCAGAAAGCGCATCGGATTTTATTGCCGAGCTTCAGCCAGAAGGCGATGAAAGGCTATCATTCAATGATGCTGGATATTGCCATGCAGCTCGTGCAGAAGTGGAGCAGATTAAATCCGAATGAAGAAATTGACGTTGCCGAAGATATGACGCGCCTGACGCTGGATACAATCGGCCTGTGCGGATTTCATTACCGCTTTAACAGCTTTTACCGCGACACACAGCATCCTTTTATCACAAGTATGCTTCGTGCGCTGCAGGAGGCAATGCGCCAATCACAAAGACACAGCCTGCAGGACAAGCTGATGATCAAAACGAGACATCAGTTCCAGCAGGATATTGAAGAGATGAATTCGCTTGTAGACCGGATCATCGCTGAGCGGAGGGAAAATCCGGATGAGAATCTGTCTGACCTTTTAGCATTGATGCTTGAAGCGAAAGACCCTGTAACAGGGGAAAGGCTGGATGATGAAAATATCCGTTATCAAATCATTACCTTTTTGATCGCTGGGCATGAAACCACTAGCGGGCTGCTTTCTTTTGCGATATACTGCCTGCTGAAAAATAAAGATAAATTGAAAAAAGCCGTTCAGGAAGCCGAGCGGGTGCTGACGGGAGAGACCCTTGAATATAAGCAGATTCAGCAGCTGACATATATCCGCATGGTGTTAAATGAGACTTTGCGGCTGTATCCGACTGCCCCGGCATTTTCTCTGTACGCGAAGGAAGATACGGTTCTCGGCGGGAAATATCCGATTGCGAAGGGACAGCCGGTGACGATTCTGACTCCTCAGCTGCACCGGGATAAAAGCGCGTGGGGAGAAGATGCCGAGTTATTCCGTCCGGAAAGGTTCAGTGATCCCGCGGCAATTCCGGCTGATGCGTATAAGCCGTTCGGAAACGGACAGCGCGCATGCATCGGGATGCAGTTTGCCCTGCAGGAAGCGACAATGGTGCTCGGCCTTGTCCTGAAACATTTTGAACTGATTGATCATACTGATTATGAGCTTACGATTAAAGAAGCTCTAACCATTAAGCCCGGTGATTTTAAAATCCGTGTGAAAAACAAGGACGTGTCCAATCATCAG
This sequence comes from Bacillus sp. B1(2022), assembly GCF_040259625.1. Lineage (NCBI taxonomy): Bacteria > Bacillati > Bacillota > Bacilli > Caryophanales > Bacillaceae > Bacillus > Bacillus sp. B1(2022). Next base: position 368,718 of record NZ_JANIFO010000002.1, on the reverse strand, counting down.
CCCGTACAAAACCATAAAGCTGAAGGAAGCGGTCACAAAGAAGAAACGAAAGAAATCCCGTCCCACGGAACGCCGCTTCTCATTCTTTACGGATCAAATTTAGGAACTGCGGAAGGAATCGCGGAAGAGCTGGCTGATATCGGAAGGAGCAAAGGATTTTCAACTGAAACCGGCCCGCTCGATGATTATGCCGGGAAACTGCCAGTAAAAGGCGCGGTCGTTATTGTTACGGCTTCTTATAACGGGGCGCCGCCTGATAATGCGGCGGGTTTTGTGAAATGGATGGAAACCCTTGAAGATCAGGAATTAAAGGGTGTTTCTTACGCCGTCTTCGGCTGCGGAGACCGCAACTGGGCCGCCACTTACCAAAGGATCCCCCGCCTGATAGACAAAGTGCTTGAAGAAAAAGGGGCAAAACGGCTGACCTCTATCGGGGAGGGCGACAATGCCGATGATTTTGAGTACAGTCAGGAAGCCTGGGAAGACTCATTCTGGAAGGACATCATGAAGGCTTTTCATATAGAGGCCGCTCCAAAACAGACAAACAAATCACAGTTATCAATCGAATACGTAAGTGAAGCAGCCGAGACGCCGATTGCCAAAACGTACAAAGCATTTGAGGCGGAGGTCATCACGAACAAAGAGCTTCATACCGAAAGCAGCAAGCGCTCAGTCCGGCATATTGAGCTGCGTCTCCCCGAAACAGAAACGTATCAGGAAGGAGATCATCTCGGGGTGCTTCCGCAAAACAGCGGGGAACTGATCAGCCGTGTCATTCGCCGATTCGGTCTTGATCCGAACCAGCACTTTAAGATCAAGGGCCGGCAGCTGCCTCATCTGCCGATGGACCGGCCGGTTAATGCGCCGGAGCTTTTGGCGTCCTATGTAGAGCTGCAGGAGCCGGCAACGAGAGCCCAGCTTCGCGAACTTGCCGCACATACCGTGTGCCCGCCGCACCAAAAAGAATTGGAGCATCTTTATTCTGATGATGCGGCATATAAAGAAAACGTGCTGAAAAAACGAATGACTATGCTGGACCTGCTGGAAGATTATCCTGCATGTGAACTGCCGTTTGAGCGCTTTTTAGAACTTCTGCCGTCCTTAAAGGCGCGCTATTATTCAATCTCAAGCTCACCGAAGGCAACCAGCGGGGAGCTCAGTATCACGGTCGGCGTTGTGACGGCTCCGGCATGGAGCGGCCGTGGGGAATACCGGGGCGTGGCTTCGAACTATTTAGCCGGATTACAAAAAGGCGATTCCGCCGTCTGTTTCATCCGCTCGCCGCAGTCGGGTTTCGCATTGCCTGAAAATCCGAAAGCGCCTCTCATTATGGTCGGAGCAGGCACAGGAATTGCGCCGTTCAGGGGATTTATCCAGGCGCGGGCTGCCGAAAAAATGTCCGGTAACAGCCTGGGTGAAGCTCATTTATACTTCGGCTGCCGGCATCCTGAAGAAGACGATCTGTACAAAGATGAATTCGACCATGCGGAGAAAAACGGCCTTGTCACCGTGCATCGGGCGTATTCCAGATTAGATCAGGACTGTAAAGTTTACGTACAGGATGTCCTGCTTCGCGAGGCTGCACAAATTATTGCCCTTCTTGACCAAGGCGGCCATCTCTATATATGCGGTGACGGAAGCAAAATGGCTCCGGCTGTCGAAAATGTACTGCTTCAGGCGTATGAAAAGGGGCATAACACCGATTCAAAAGTTTCCTTGGAGTGGCTTGAACAGCTGCAGGCGGAAGGAAGATATGCGAAAGATGTTTGGGCAGGTATGTAACAGAAGAGTGAGACAACTGAAGAATGTTTTTTAATTGAAGAAAGCCGGCACGATATTTGAAATCTACTGAATCAAAAGGAATAGTTATAGGGAGTATCGTGCCGGCCTTATCTTTAGTATCGGCCAAAAGACACAAATCTTTAATGTTTTTATTGATTTACATGCAGGCGGCTATGTCCCTTTTTTCTGAATTCCGCCAGAAATAAAACCGGATAAGACAGCAATAGCAAAACCGAAATAAATGAAATGATACCGATCCAATGAAAATGCGTCCAAAAGAAACCGCCGCAAGACCCTGCCACGCTTGAACCGATATAGTATGCAAGCAGATATAATGAAGAGGCTTGCGCACGATGATCACCGGCTGCGCGGCCGACCCAGGCGCTTGCGATCGAATGCGCACCGAAAAAGCCGAAGGTAAAGACGGCAATCCCCGCGATTTTAAGCGCAAGCTGGGGCAAAAGTGTCACCGCTGCGCCGGCAAGCATAACAAAAATCGCAATCTTAATCATTTTCGCGCTTCCGAAAAGATCTGCTTTTTTCCCCATATAGACCGAGCTGAACGTTCCCGCGAGATAGACAATAAAAATAAAACCGATCACAGTCTGCGACAAATGATAAGGAGCCGCCATTAAATGAAAGCCGATATAATTATATAATGTCACAAAACTCCCCATTAATATAAATCCCAGAGATATTAACAAAAGCAGCCGTTTGCGGTGCAGGACCGCTCCGTATTCCTTACATGCCGCTTTTACGCCCGCATGCCGCTCAGATGAATGGCGCGGAGCCGGAAGAAAACGCCAAAACAAATAGCTTAATACAATAGAAAGAATGCCGATGATGGCAAGCGCCGGCCGCCAGCCGAATACATCGGTCAGAAGCCCCGTTAACAGCCTGCCGCTCATTCCCCCGATGCTTGTGCCGCTGATATACAAGCCCATCATTTTCCCGAGGCCCTTCGGATCAAACTCCTCGCCTACATATGTCATAGCGACAGCCGGAACGCCTGCCAGGAAAATACCGAGCAGCGCCCTCATCGCCAAAAGCGCGGGAAAAGCCGGACTGAACGCTGTTAATAGACCTAAAACAGAAGTAGCTGTTAACGACAGCACCATTAATTTTTTTCTGCCGAATCCGTCAGACAACGAAGCGGCGGCCAATAATGAAAATGCCAAAACGGCTGTTGAGATGGATAAAGTTAAGCTGGCAGCCGCAGCGGAAATATGAAACTCTTCCGAAAACAAAGGCAGAAGCGGCTGTGTCGTGTAAAGCGTGGCAAAGGTCACAAAGCCGCTGATAAACAGAGCCAAGCTGGCCTTTCTGTAAGCCTTTGTATGAGGCTGAATAAACGTCATGAATGTCCCTCTTTTCTCACTGTTGGTTATATATGTATCGTACGCTTTTCATTTCAATGTGTCTAATTTATAATAACTATAGAATTAATGCGTGTAGGTTATGAAGAAAGGGGAGAAGGAGAAAATGGAGCTTCATCAAATTGACAACTTCATTGCGGCGGCAGCTCATCAGCATTTCACAAATGCGGCAAAAGAAAGAATGATTTCTCAGCCGGCATTAAGCCGATCGATTATCAGGCTCGAAGAAGAATTAGGCGCGCCGTTATTTTACAGAGAGACAAAAGCCGTCCGGCTGACAAGGCACGGAGAGCAGTTCTTAATAAAAGCAAAACAAGCGAGACGAGCTTTAAATGAAGGCGTTGAACAAGTGAAAAAGAATATGAGCCTGGAGCACGGCGAAATATCTGTATCTTTTCTTCATACGCTCGGGCTGCGCTTAATGCCTCAGCTGATTGCCGAATTTAAAAAGCTATACCCAAACGTGACCTTCCGGCTTTATCAAGGCGCAAATGAAACGCTTCGCAAAATGGTGGAAACGGGAGATGCGGATATCTGTCTCAGCTCCCCGCCGCTTCCCAGCGAGCTTTTACAATGGACAGTGCTGGAGAAAGAGCCTCTTTATGCGGTGCTACCTGAGAACCACCCGCTTGCAGGAAATAAAAGCATTCAAATGAAAGAGATGCAGGACGAGGATTTTGTGGGTTTTAAACCGGGATACGGGCTGAGGTATATGTTTGATCTGATGTGCCGGGATTTGAATATACACCCGCATCTCGCATTTGAAGGAGAGGAAGTGTCAACCATATTAGGGCTGACCGCCGCGGGTCTGGGGGCTGCAGTGCTGCCGAAAACCGCGGAGCATTCATACTTTCCGGTCGTTTTTCTACCGGTTGCAGATTACCAATGCGAACGCACCATAGCGCTAGCCCAGCTGAAAAACCATGCTCTTTCTCCCGCTGCTGAGCGTTTTAAACAGTTTGCACTTGAGTATTACAAAGCACGCAACTGAGCGGTCATTTTATTAAAATCGAAGTTGAAAATAAAGCAGAAAGAAATACAGAAAACGGAGGAAAACCATGGCGAAAAAAACAGTGAAAACAAATGCTGTCCGTATCATTGAGCAGCAAAACATTCCCTATGAGCTATTAGGTTACAAAACAGAAGGGGGACAGCCCGCAGACGGTCTTTCCGTTTCACAAAAAATCGGATACGCTGCCGAATATGTTTATAAAACCTTAGTGGCATCTGCAGGTACTGATCGTTATTACGTCTTTGTCGTTCCCGTTGCAAAAGAACTGAATCTGAAAAAAGCTGCGAAGGCGGCAGGTGAGAAGAAAATAGAAATGATTGCCATGAAGGACCTTTTGGGAGTAACCGGCTATATGCGCGGCGGCTGCTCTCCGATCGGCATGAAAAAAAGGTTTCCGACTTTTATTGATAGATCCGCTGAAACACTGGAGTTTATGATTGTCAGTGCGGGGAAAATCGGAATGCAGCTGAAAGCAGCGCCTCAAGATTTAGCCGAAGCAAGCGGGGCGGTATTTACAGACATTGTATAAATGTCCGATGAATCTAATAGAACACGTGTCAAGGGAGAATGATAATGAAAAAAAGATATGAAAACTTGAATGGCGTGAAGAATGAACATGGATTCAGGGACATGTGGAAATGGATGAAAGAACGAAGAGAAAAAAGTAAAGACTTAAGCGAGAACATTCCGAAAGCGGTCACAAGGGATGTCCGTGATGTTGCCGTCAATCGGACGGAAACCGCCATAACTTGGATCGGCCATTCTTCATTTCTGATCCAAATACAGGGGCTTAACATAATGACCGACCCTGTATGGGCGCGGCGGATGGGTTTTCAAAAACGGCTGACAGAGCCGGGATATGAATTGAGCGAACTGCCTGACATTGATGCCGTGCTCATTTCACACGGGCATTATGATCATCTTGATTTTCCGAGTATAAAAAAACTGAGAGGAAACCCGGATTTTTACGTGCCTGCGGGATTGAAAAAGCTGTTCAACAAAAAAGGCCGCAAAAACGTTCATGAAATGAATTGGTGGGATCGTTTTGAGATGCGGGGGGTGAACATATCATTTGTTCCGGCCCAGCACTGGACACGGAGAACGCTTTGGGATACCGATACCTCTCATTGGGGAGGCTGGGTCATAGAAAGCAAAAACGGCGAGTCCATCTATTTTGCAGGAGATACAGGCTATTTTGAAGGCTTTAAAGAAATCGGAGAGAGGTTTCGTATTAATGCGGCGCTGATGCCGATCGGAGCATACGAACCGGAATGGTTTATGCAAGTGTCACATATCAATCCGGAAGACGCCGTAAAAGCGTTTTTGGAGCTGAAGGCTGACAGCTTCATTCCCATGCATTACGGGGCATTCCGGCTTGCTGATGATACAGGCCCGGAAGCATTAAGCAGACTGCACGGCGAGTGGGATCGGCTTGCATTACCTCCTGAAAACCTGAAAGCATTAGCGCTTGGCGAAACATTTTGGCTGTAACAGCAGGTTTTCGCTGCCGACACCAATCGTTTAAAAACGGTTGGTGTTTTGACGTCAATCAAAGGTGAATTGTCTCTGTATATAACATGATTTTTCCGGAACCTGCGGTAAAAAACAAAACTTTTTACTCTTTTGTTTCACTATAAAATGAAAACGGTTTCGTATGCGCAGTATATTTAACCTATCACAATTGCTCCAGCAGAAACGGACAGGAAGGATAGAAAAACAGATGAAATACATGAATTCAAGGCAGAAAAAGATTTTGTATCTGTTGTTATCTGAACCTGATGACTACTTAGTTGTGCAAGATTTCGCAGACAGGGTCCGCTGTTCTGAAAAAACGATCAGGAATGATTTGAAAACGATTGAAGATTTCCTGAATGAACATGCTCAAGCTCAGCTGATCCGCAAACCGGGATTAGGCGTCTATTTACATATATCTGAACAGGAAAGGTCACGGTTAAGCCGGCAAATTTATAATGAGCACTTTACGTGCGGGCACAAGACCGATGAAGAAAGAATACTTCACATCGCTTATGATTTATTAATGAATTCAAAGCCCGTTTCCGCAAAAGAAATTGCCGCACAGCATTTTGTAAACAGAGCTTCCATTAAAAAGGATGTAAGTGCGGTTGAGGAGTGGCTGAAGCGATTTGATCTCATACTGGTTTCTAAACAGCGGCTTGGCTTAAAGATTGAAGGGGACGAAAAAAACAAAAGAAAAGCATTGGCGCAAATTTCAGATTTGATTGATAATGCGGAATTTACAAGCCAATTTATAAAAAGTAAGTTTTTAAGTTATGAAGCGGACTTTGTGAGAAAAGAAATCAAGTTATTACAAAAAAACCATTCTATCTATTTTACGGATGAAACATTCGAAAGTTTGCTGCTGCATACATTGCTGACTATCCGCCGTATCAAAATGAAACAGCCGGTCACCATTTCTGCAAGACAGCTGGACGCGGTAAAAAAGAAGAAAGAATATGAATGGACACTGGCTTGTTTAAAACGGCTTGAGCCGGTATTTGCCATCCGGTTTCCTGAGGAAGAAGCCGTCTATTTAACTTTACATATAATAGGCGGGAAAGTCCGCTATCCATCGCAGCAAGAAAAGAAGCTTGATCTTGAAGATTCTGAGCTTTCCAAAGTCGTCAGGCATTTGATCAATCGTGTTTCAGAACTGCAAATGCTGGATTTTCATAAAGACCAGGAACTGATCAACGGATTGAACATTCATCTCGATCCGGTGTTGAAGCGGCTGAGCTATGATCTCTCTGTTTCAAACCCCATGCTTCACGACATCAAAAAAATGTACCCTTATTTGTTTCATCTTATCATTGACGTTTTAGAAGACATCAATCAAACATTTGATCTCTGTATTCCTGAAGAAGAGGCGGCCTATTTGACGCTGCATTTTCAGGCAGCGATCGAACGGCTGCGCCGAAGCAGTCATAACCCTAAAAGGACGATCATCGTCTGCCATATGGGCATTGGCATGTCACAATTGCTGCGGACTAAAATTGAACGCAAATTTCATCACATTACGGTAAAAGACTGTATCGCAAAAGCGGAGCTGACAGAGTATATCAAAAAGCATAAAGATATAGATTTCGTCATTTCTACGATAGGGCTTGGAAATGTAACGATCCCTCATATTGTCGTATCACCGCTTTTGGAGTCTGCTGATGAAAAGAAGCTCAGCGCATTTCTGCAACAGCTTGATATATCACATCGCCGGGAGCAAAAAACGTTTAAAATGCTGAACGACACGACTCCGTTTCTCGTTTTTTTACAGCAAGAGACAGAGCACCGTTATCAGGTCATTGAAAAGCTGGCGCAGGCTTTGTATGAAAAAGGCTATGTAGAAAAAGAGTATGGCATTCATGCAGTAATGAGAGAAAAAATGTCGGCGACAAATATCGGGGCGGGTATTGCCATCCCTCACGCGAACTCTAAATATATCAAACAATCAGCCATTGCAATCGCCACCTTAAAAGAGCCGATTGAATGGGGGACAGAAAAGGTGTCGCTCGTTTTTATGCTTGCAGTCAAACACGAAGATCAAAACAAGGTAAAGCAATTATTCAGTGAGCTTTCCTATCTTAGCGAGCAGCCGGCATTTATTCAAAAACTGACGGAAGAAAAAAATGTGATGACGTTTTTATCGTATTTAAACTATTAAAAGCAGGGAATGGCTCCCTGCTTTTTTTCTGTTTATAGGGAAAAATGCCGTTATTTCCGGAACTTATGGTAAAAAAACGCGCTTATCACAGGCTGATTTCAGTATAAAGTTGAGACAAGATCTTGAAATTCAGACTGCAAAGGAGGATTTATATGAAACTGTTAGCGATTACATCATGCCCGAACGGCATTGCCCATACGTATATGGCTGCTGAAAATTTACAAAAAGCAGCCGGCAGATTAGGCGTTGAGATCAAAGTGGAAACCCAGGGCGGAATCGGGGTGGAAAATAGGCTGACCGAAGAGGAAATCCGGGAAGCAGACGCAATCATTATCGCGGCGGACCGCTCGGTGAACAAAGACCGATTCGCGGGAAAAAAGCTGCTGGCCGTCGGGGTTCAGGAAGGCATCCGCAAACCGGAAGAATTAATTCAAAAAGCGCTTAGCGGTGAAGTGCCGGTCTATCAATCTGCTTCAAAAGCTGAATCCGCAAGTCAGCAGGGCAAAAAACAAAACCCGATTTACCGTCATTTAATGAACGGCGTTTCTTTTATGGTTCCTTTCATTGTCGTCGGCGGATTATTGATAGCGGTTGCATTGACGCTTGGAGGAGAAAAAACACCAAAGGGGTTAGTCATTCCGGACGAGTCTTTTTGGAAAACGATTGAACAGATCGGCAGTGCTTCTTTTTCATTCATGATCCCGATTTTAGCCGGGTACATCGCGTTCAGCATCGCTGATAAGCCGGGTCTTGTCCCCGGAATGATCGGCGGATATATTGCGGCATCCGGCAGCTTTTACGACAGTGCAAGCGGCGCAGGATTTCTTGGAGGAATCATTGCGGGATTTTTGGCGGGATATGCGGCGCTTGGAATCAAAAAATGTAAAGTTCCTAAAGCAATACAGCCGATTATGCCGATCATTATTATTCCGGTGTTTGCCTCACTGATCGTCGGTTTGGCGTTTGTATTTCTGATCGGCGCCCCCGTCGCTCATATTTTCGCATCATTAACGGTTTGGCTTGCGGGAATGAAAGGTTCGAGTTCAATTCTTCTGGCATTGATTTTAGGAGCGATGATCTCCTTTGATATGGGAGGACCCGTAAACAAGGTGGCCTTTCTTTTCGGATCGGCAATGATCGGAGAAGGAAATTATGAAATCATGGGCCCGATTGCCGTTTCCATTTGTATACCGCCGATAGGGCTTGGGATTGCAACGTTTTTAGGAAAAAGAAAATTCGCCGCCGCAGAAAAAGAAATGGGAAAAGCATCATTTACGATGGGCCTTTTCGGTATCACGGAAGGAGCCATTCCATTTGCGGCCCAAGACCCCCTTCGTGTGATCCCGAGTATTATGGCGGGTTCTATGACCGGATCGGTGATAGCGATGATCGGCCATGTGGGGGACAGAGTGGCACACGGCGGCCCCATCGTTGCTGTACTTGGAGCAGTAGATCATGTACTGATGTTTTTTATCGCTGTAACAGCAGGCTCTCTTGTCACCGCTCTGTTGGTTAATGTACTGAAGAAAGATATGGCGAAATCCCCCGCGCCCGGCGAGGTGCTGCCGTCTGACGCACCAAATGAAGCTGCAGCGGCAAAAGAAACAAAGGAACCATCTCAGGCTGACAGCCGAAAAGCCGGGATGACCGAAATCAAAAAACTGACTGACATTATCAGTACGGACTTGATTGAACCGCATTTATCCGGCGAAACGAGGGATGACATTATCGATGAAATGATCGCGAAAATGTCCCGTAAAGGTATGCTGCTGTCTGACAGCGGATTTAAGCAGGCCATTTTGAGCCGGGAACAGCAGGGAACCACGGCGATAGGTATGAATATCGCCATTCCGCACGGAAAGTCTGAAGCCGTCAAAACGCCGGGTGTCGCATTCGGAATAAGACGTTCGGGTGTTGACTGGAACAGCCTTGATGGTTCTGATGCAAAACTGATTTTTATGATTGCCGTACCGAAGGAAAGCGGCGGAAATCAGCATCTGAAAATATTGCAGATGTTATCCCGAAAACTGATGGATGACAGCTATCGGGAAAGGCTGCTCTCCGTTCAGACAAAAGAAGAGGCGTATGAGCTTCTGGAAGAAATCGAATAAAGCGGGGGATGATCATGTCTACTGAACCAATATTTTTCAATCCGGTTTTCAAAGAAAGAATTTGGGGAGGCGCTGCCCTGCGTGATTTTCACTATAATATTCCGTCCGAGCGGACAGGGGAGTGCTGGGCCTTCGCCGCTCATCAAAATGGACAGAGCACAGTTCGAAACGGCATGTATAAAGGATGTACGCTCGGTGAATTGTGGGAGCATCACAGAGATTTATTCGGAAACCTTGAAGGAGACCGTTTTCCTCTTCTTACAAAAATTTTGGACGCGGACCAAGACCTGTCCGTTCAGGTGCATCCGAATGATGACTTTGCCAAAATGCATGAAAACGGGGAACTTGGAAAAACCGAATGCTGGTATATCATTGATTGTGAAAAAGATGCGGAGATCATTTTCGGCCACAACGCAACAACAAAAGAAGAACTGATGTCCATGATTGAGCGGGGAGAATGGGACGGGCTCCTGAACAGAGTTAAGGTAATGCCGGGAGATTTCTTCTTTGTCCCAAGCGGCACCGTACACGCGATTGGAAAGGGCACACTTATTTTAGAGACGCAGCAAAATTCAGATACGACTTACAGATTGTATGACTACGGAAGAAAAGATGCGGACGGCAGGATGCGCGAGCTCCATTTGAAAAAAAGTATAGAAGTGATAGACGTTCCATCTGTCCGTGAACGGCCGACCGTTCAATATAAACAAACAGATGATTTGCTGGCAGCTGTTTTAATAGAATGTCCTTATTTTTCAGTCGAAAAGTGGGTTGTAAAAGGTGAAGCAAATCTATTCCAGCATCATCCCTTCCTTCTTGTCAGCGTGATCGAAGGAGACGGAATAATGATTGCAGGCGGGCATGAATATCCCTTTAGAAAAGGAGATCATATTCTCCTGCCTTCCGGTTTGGGAGAATATAAACTGGCAGGCCATGCAAATTGTATTGTGTCTCATCTGTGATCCTCAAAACCCTTCTCTGGCATCAGAGAAGGGTTTTACAAAAAGGGCGAAATCTCCAGTGTATCAGTGTTTTCGTTCCTGAATTTATTCTCTCAATTTGTATATCTCCCGAGCCATTGATTCAAGTATGTACATAGCGGGGATTTGGGTGGTGATATTCGCATTTTCAACCCATTCTTCCGTCACGTAATATGAAATATTCACATCGGACATTTTGGCAATGGTTGAATGTTTATGATTTGTAATACTGATGACCCGGCTGCCTTCTTGTTTCAGCTGATTCAGATGAGTCACCGTAGAATCTCCTTCACCTGAAACCGATAATGCGATTGTGATGCTGTTATGGCGGAAATGGGAATGGGCCGGAAAGTAAGGATCTTTAATATACATTGAAAGTTTCCCTAAGCACGAAAAATATCTGGCTCCGTATTCGGCGAGAATTCCTGAACTTCCCACTCCGATAAAAATAACGCTTTCTGCATCCGCCGCAAGGGCTGCTGCTTCCTTCAGCTTTTCTTCCATCCCTCCGCTTACTGTTCTTTCAAAAAATTCGGCAACGGAATGATGGGGACTCTTTAAAATCGTTTTTTTATTTGCCTCCGTATACATTTTCAGCTTCACCTTAAACTCCGAAAACCCTTCACAGTTTATTTTTTTGCAGAAACGTAAAATAGAAGCCGTAGATACATGGGTTTCATTTGCCAATTCACGGATTCGCATATAGACGACTTTCTCGCTGTTTTGGGAGATGTAGTTGTATAAAGAAGTTTCAAGCTCGTTAAATGAAGCAATCATTTCGTGTGTGAACATGCAGGGGGATTCTCCTTTTTATGAGAATGGTGAATGTACATCTAATCGTAACATATCATTTTTAAAAGAAACATAGTGTTATATTTATGTGACAAATCACTTTTTGTGTCATTCAAAACAAGACGTCAGCCAATGATTTACGGCGCAAAACAACTGCGGATATAATTCGTTCATACGCTTTATGCATGATCTCTTCAAGGGTCTCTGACAAAAGCGGCCGAAAAAAGGAGGACAATATGAGTATCAAACTGATAGCAGTTGATATGGACGGAACGTTTTTGAATGATGAAATGGCATATAACAAAGAGCGTTTTATGAATCAGTATCGTGAATTAAAATCGCGGGGGATTAAATTTGCCGTAGCAAGCGGAAACCAATATGCGCAGCTTACATCCTTCTTTCCGGAAATCAAAAGTGAAATCGCTTTCGTTGCTGAGAATGGCGCTTTCGTCGTGAATGCCGGAGAAGAATTATTCGCGGGTAACATGTCTGAAGACACTATAAAAGCAGTGATCCTTGCTTTAGAGCAGTATGAGGTGAAAAACGTCATTGTCTGCGGAAAAAAAAGCGCGTATATTCATGAAAATGCCGGTGAAGATGAATATCTGCATGCCAGTAAGTATTATTATGTGTTAAAAAGGGTGCCGCATTTTGAAAACATCGATGATGACATTTTGAAATTTTCCATCAGCTTTCCCGCCGAACATTGTTCCGCACTTCTGAGCTATTTAAAAAACGCAATCGGGTCTTTCGTTACGCCTGTATCAAGCGGGCACGGTGACATAGATCTGATCATACCGGGGCTTCATAAAGCGAGCGGGATTAAGCTTCTCCAGAAACAATGGGGGATGGGTGATGAAGAGTGTGCGGCCTTCGGAGACAGCGGCAATGATCTGGAGATGGTGTCCGCCGTGAAATACGGGGTCGCCATGGATAATGCGCAGGAAAGCATTAAACAGGCTGCCGCGCATATCACGCAATCAAACAATGAAGAAGGGGTCTTAAATGCGATTGATTCCATCCTCAAATGTGAAAAACCCTTTGTCTGAAAAAGACGTTTTAACTGCGGAGGTGCTGAACGATGATTAAATTAGTGATTACGGATTTAGACGGTACATTTTTAAATAATCAAGGCGATTTTGACAGAACGTTATTTGAAAAGACAAAACGAGTAATGGAGGAACAGCATGTCGCTTTCGCCCTCTGCACCGGGAAGCAGTGTGAAAGGGTGGAAGCCTTATTCGGAGAAGACGCGAACGATTTTTGGATTTTAGGAGACAGTGCCACACGTATAAAAAAGAACGGCAAATTCGTATATGAATCTTTGATCAGCAATGTAGCGGGACTGTCAATTATAGGCGCTTTAGAAAAAATCAGCTGCGGGCATAGCATTATCGCGTGCACAAAAAATGGCGCGATCGTAAAAGAAAATCTGTCTGAAAGTGAAATGAAATATGTAAATGCCTCTTATGCACATGTAACGAAAATAACTGATTTTACTGAGATAAAAGACGATTTTATCAAGATTACGGTTCATGATCCCGACGCCAACTGTCCGGAAACGAGAGAAAAGCTGCATGAATTTTTTCACCAATTATATATCGTAGCATCAGAGGATACCTGGATGGACATATCAAATATCGGAATACATAAAGGAACAACAGTACAAGAACTGCAGCGATTATTAGGGGTTTCGGCTGATGAAACAATGGCGTTCGGAAACGGCCGCAATGACAAAGAATTGATGGAAGCGGCATCCTACAGCTTTGCGGTTAAGAATGCCATTGACGAAATAAAAGATGCGGCGCACTTTGTCATCAAATCAAATGAGGAAAGCAGCGTCATGCACACGATTATGAGAATATTAGCGCTGCAAAAACAATGATGGGCTAAAATCAATGCGGCATGACTTACTAGGGATAGAAAAAGCGGGCTATCCTCAGACTTTAATTCACTCCTGATTTTTCTAAAATACGTTAAAAATGAATAAATATCTATATTTGACTCGATTGTATTGGTATAATATGTATAAAATGAATGAAGCGGTGTAATATCAAGATGAAAAAAATCACTTCATATCAGACAAAAAGCAGGAACTGCCTCGTTTTGAAATTGGGAGGTGTTTGTATTAGCCCGCTGTTGAGCCCCGCGTATATCATTCTTATTTTTCTTCCGACAGCTTCTTTTCTGTTAGGGATATTAGGGTATTTCATCTTTAAAAAAGTATGGATGATGGTTGTTATTGTCTTCATTTTGTCCTTGATATTCATGTTTATTGTAATAGGTGCCGAACCGACATTTTTCATTTGGGTGGCTATGATGACGGGGAGCTGTTTTGTCTCCGGTTCAATCACTAAGACGATATGGACTTTCGCAAAGAGAAAATATTAGACAGAAGAATCCTGTTTGAACAGCTATCCTTTTTTTGTCGATTGAAGAAAAAGAAGTATAGAGTTATCCGTTATGTTCTTATATTTTGTCTGTTGTTGTCAGATCGGGCTTTCTGTTAAAAATGTCTGTCTATCGTTTTGTTCTTTTTTAACTAAACGGAGCACTATAATTGAACTGTAGATACATAGAAAAACAAAAAAGGATAAGGAGGATTTTTATGTTTCAAACCTTAGACCATTTTTTGAAATCTTGGGAATTCGAAGCCGATGCGACACAAAAACTGCTGAATCATCTGACTGATGAATCACTTAAACAAGAAATCACTTCACAACATTGGACTTTAGGCCGTATTGCATGGCATACTGTCGCTGCCATTCACATCATTACCTCAAACACAGATTTAACGTTTCACGCTCCGGCTGAAGATTATCCTGTTCCTGCATCGGCGCGGTTTATTGCTGAGAGTTATCATCAAGCCAGTAAAGCATTTGTACAGGCGTTAAAAACGCAATGGACTGACGATACACTTCAAGAATGTGTCAACTTTATTGGTCAGCAATTGCCAAATGGTTCACTTTTGATGTTTTTAATTCAACATCAAAACCATCATCGAGGACAAATGACTGTCCTTATGAGACAAGCAGGTTTACCTGTTCCGGGTATTTACGGTCCGGCAAAAGAGGAATGGATTAAATTCGGTTTGGAAGCTCCGAAATAGGATATTGTTGTAAGGGCTCGAATGAATAGATGATACCAATCGATGTTGGTATCTTTTTTGTTTTTTAGAGTTATTAAACCGGTATCCATGACATGCAGACGAATCAACAGTTCAAAAGATGTAAATTAAGGTCAATAAATACAGAAAGGTGATTATGGTGATAACTAAAATGACGCGATTCAATATGAAAGACTTCAATAAACCAAACGAACCTTTCGTTGTTTCAGGGAGAATCATCCCTTCATTTGAGGGCAATGTTTGGACATATACAGAGGAGAAATTTGCTGAGCCTTATGTCAAAAAATATGACGATGAAGACATTGATGTCAGTTATATTGAAGAAGAGGATAAAGTTGTCTTTTTTTATTACGCAGAGAACGACTGTGTCGGCCGGAGCAAGCTTCGTTCTAATTGGAATGGATACGCACTGATTGAAGACATTGCCGTTGCAGAAGATTATAGAAAAAATGGTGTCGGGACGGCTTTATTACATAAAGCGATTGAGTGGGCAAAGGAGAATCATTTATGCGGTCTTATGCTTGAAACACAAGATATTAATGTTTCAGCTTGTCATTTTTATGCCAAAAATAACTTTGTCATAGGAGCGGTCGATACAATGCTTTATTCCAATTTTTCAACAGCAAATGAAATTGCGGTTTTTTGGTAATGTAAATTTTAGATGTTTCGTCATTTAGCGGGTGTGTGTCGCGAAGTATTCAAAACATCGGCTTGAGGATTTATAATAAGGTATATCAATCAATGCAGGGGGAGTTATGGATGAAGTGCAAAATCCTTTGTTGACCCTGCACTGGGGAAAAATGTCTTGTTTATGATGGGCGTCCTTTGCGGAGGCCTGATATTCGGCACTGCTGCAGGATTTGTGTCTATGGTTCCTTATATGATGAAAGATGTTTACCATTTAAGTACTGCGGCAATTGGAAGCGGGATTATGTTCCCCGGGACAATGAGCGTCATCATCTTCGGTTACATTGGAGGATGGCTTGTTGATCGGAAAGGTTCTTTATATGTGCTGACCATTGGGATTGCATTGATGTCTTCCAGTTTTTTAATCGCTGCCTTTTTCATAGATGCGACACCTTGGCTCATGACCGTTATCATCGTTTTTATTTTTGGGGGGCTCTCCTTCACAAAAACGGTTATATCTACAATGGTATCTGGCAGTTTGAAACAAAAGGAAGCCGGCGCCGGAATGAGTCTGCTTAATTTTACGAGCTTTTTATCAGAGGGAACGGGTATTTCGATTGCAGGCGGTTTATTATCGACCCGCTTGCTGGATCAAAGGCTTGCTGCCTGTTAACGCTGATCATTCCGCTTATTTGTACAGTAATATGCTCATTCTTTTTGCAGGAATCATCGTTATGAGCTGGCTGGTAACCATGAATATCTATAAACGTTCGCGAAGAAATGACTAAAAAGGGAAAAGGATCAAACTTGATAAAAGTTTTGATCCTTTTTTTGAGGAGCTTCCTTATTCCCGAAACCTTTTGTCGATCAATGAAAGGGGAGTTAAAGTGAATTACATTTATAAGAAAAAGGAAAAGAAAAATGGAAATTGTATCATTTCAATCAGAGATAAATGGGAGAATGCACTTATTGAGTTTGAACAAAAAAATAATCAAATTGAGATCGTGATCAATTATCGTAACGAGAAAACAACCAAGTTTTCACTGCCAATCGAGACTTTTGAGAAAGTGTATGAGGATATTAAAATAGGCCGGAGAGAAAGTTAATCATTCTGTTTAAAAATGACCATGATGTTCGTAAGCAGTATGGTTTTAACACGCATTTGGATTTCCCTGGAAAAGTAAAGGTTTTTGGGGATTTATGTTAAAATAATAGTAAGAACCTTGGGCAGCGGACAGGGAGTTTCGTTGCTTTATAAGGAGAGGGAACTATGAATAATATTCACATACTGGGAGCCTCCGGAGTCGGAACTTCAACATTGGGTGTTGCATTATCAAAGCATTTGCCTCATACGCATCTTGATACTGATGATTACTATTGGACAGATAAATTCACTAAGAAAAGAGAAATTCCTGAAAGAAGAAAGTTGCTTGAAAAAGACTTGACAATAAATGAGAAATGGATTCTTTCTGGCGCAGTGTGCGGCTGGGGCGATGATCTAAAAAGTTACTTTGACCTTGTCATCTTCTTATGGATTCCGCAAGATATACGGCTTGAGAGATTAAGGCATAGGGAATTTCAGCGTTATGGAAACGAAGTGTTAGCCGGCGGCAGTAAATATGAACAATCAAAAACATTTTTAGAGTGGGCTTCTTTATATGATAATGCTGGAATGGAAGTTAGAAGCAAAGCTTTACACGAACATTGGATGGCGGATTTATCTTGTCCATTGCTAAAAATTGAAGGAGATTACTCAGTAAATGAAAGAGTTGATCGTGTCTTGGATTATCTGAATTCTAATTAAACTAACGGATGGAGATAACTGAAAAACCAAAATTCAAAGACAGTTCCGGTAATGGCATTATAACGGAGCTGTTTTTTATACCGCTTTCAGTTTCTCTGTTGTGAAGTGATTTATTTTCGGCAGTATCCCACAATAGAAAAGTGATTTGTTCTTCGTGAGGAAGTTTTTGGTTAAGTTGCAAGAGACGGAACTCCAATGAATAGATACACCCTGAAACCTGTCCAGCCAGCGTTTAAGCTGGTTACGATTGAGTGAAAAGCCATTGCCGCCGGCAAAGACAATACCTGGAATGAAAAGTATTGCAGGGAAAGCTAATTTGGTCATTTACCGTGAAAATACGGAAGGCTTTTACGCTGGCCGAAATATGTATGGCAGGTAACCCCGAAAGTGGCTGTATTGACTGGAGTTTTCACTAAAAAGGCGATTACACGTATTGCGCATGCAGCCTTTCAAAGTGCGATGGAACGCCGTAAGAAGGTTACATGGCTCGGGACTCTTTTTGAATACGTGCCGAGAAGTGGCGGAACACTGAAGTGGATGATTATCATATCGATGCAATGACGGTACATTTAGTTCGTCGGCAGCTTGGGGCTTGCACTGTCAATTAATACAAATGGGAAAGCAGGCAATGGCCCAGGCTGCTCAAGGTTCGGCACCTGACATTGCAGGGAAAATATTGCGAATCCTATCGGTATTATACTTTCAACTGCTATGTTGTTTGAATGGCTCAGTACACAGTATCGTGATAAAAAGCTGAAAGAAGCAGCGGAATTAATAGAAAACTCACTTCGGGAAACCGTGAAGGCAGGAATCAAAATGGGGGATCTTAGCGGTCAATCATCAACGTCCGACTTTGCAGAAGCAATTGCAGAAAGGATCGGACGTTAAGGCGGAAAATAAGAGGTGAGAAGCAGATCATCAAAACGCAATAGGACACCTCAATTTAGATTTTCAGTAAGAACAGCTCTGCTCATTAAAAAACTCAATTCGTAGATTAGTGGCATCAATAATGCTGCAGATCGGGTTAGTAACTTAAAGAGGAAGGGATGAGAACCCTTCCTTAAAACCTTTAATTCCTCTAATTTCATTGTAAGGTATATTACTTTTTTGAGATGGGTATCCAAATTTCACTTTTAAAAGATGGCGATGTTACATCTTTATGCTCATTCCACAGGATTTCTGGGCCTTCAATTTGTTCATAATGTGACGATGGAAACCATTCGGAATAAATCCGCCCCCATACTTCCTGCAGTGCATCCGGAAATGATCCGGCTGCTTCGAATACAGCCCACGTTGAGGCAGGGACTTCAAGCTGTGATAGGTGATTTGGGCAATGTTTCGTTGTGGCTGCGCCAATATAGTGATCAAGCTCTCCGTTTTCCTCTGTCCGGCCTTCAGAAAAGTTCGTGGATGCACTAATGAGTCCTACAGGCGCTACATTAGAAAGCTCTTTTAGTTGTTTGATTGCTGCTTCATCTAAACTTTCCCACATCGATGCAATGTCAGGATTCACTCCTTTGAACAAAATAGGGACTCTTTTTTTAATGCCGACGATGCGAAATGCCTCTTTTTCTTCAATGCGATAGTTCATTTCATTTCCTCCTTTGATTGATAACTGGAAGGTCATTCGCGGATAAGCTTTAAGTGAATGGCCATTATGTTTAGCTTCTGATGGGCTTATGCCATGCAGATTTTGAAATGCTCGTGCGAAAGAATCTGGTGAGTGATAACCGTATTTTATGGCCATATCAATCACCTTTACGCTGCTGTCTTTAAGTTCAAAAGCTGCAAGAGTAAGACGTCTGCGACGAATATATTCCGATAATGAAATACCTGTAAGGAAGGAAAACATCCTTTTAAAATGATATTCAGAGCAGAAAGCAAGCCTTGCTGCTTCTTTAAAATCAATATCGTTCGTGAGGTTTTCTTCAATATACGTTAATGCGCTATTCATCCTTTTAAGCGAATCCATTTATTTGACCTCCTTTAACAAAAGAATAACAGGAGCGAAATGTATCTGCCCGACATTTCGTGCACAGTTTTGCAGGATAACTTATATGTAATAAATTAAGTAATTCACCTGTATTTGTACAGATAAAGAAAACACCTCATAACTGCTTGGGGTTGCATAAGATGAAAGAAAGTTATCATTGTTTTATATTGAAAAAAATAGAAAAAGCCGAGTTTTCTTGTTGGAGGGGTTTACTATCAATCAATTGAAAGTTGCTTACGCAGAGGTAGATAAAAAATTTTAGTTATGTCGAGAACGGTGTTCACCTTCACTGCTTGTTCAATTAGAGGAAGTGATTCTTCCTTAAGGGAGATCACTTTTTCTTATTCGACGAAAGCAGCAGTTCAGCGGAAGATGGAGAAATATCAGTTGACTTACTTGAATACTGAATAGGTGTAAAGTGGTTATTCATACGGATTGAAAAAGAAGAACACGCAGCAGATTCACTTGCTCTTGTTTGGGGCAAGTGTTGACAACCCTATACTGGTTTAATTAAAAAGGAGTATAAAACCTGTATCAATGGTGTTACTAGATATCTGCGACACAGGTTTTATATGTAGGTAACTAATATTCTGATATATGTAACATTGCATTTTTTATTATGCAATAGTTCACTCTATTTCTGCTTTCAATTTTTCGAACCACTCTAAATTAACCAAGTGATGTGAACGGGAATTTTCATTCATACGGCGAAAGTAATTGATTGTGCCGGGAATTTCTTGAGTGATGGACAGGTATTCGTCAAGGAGCTCGATTCGAGTTTTAGTCTGATCGATTTGTGATTGGATCAGATCCAGTAATTTATTTTTGTCGAATTCATCGGCAAAGAGTAACGCTCCATAAAATTGCAGGTTCACATATTCCGATTTGGTGCCGTATTTGATCATTAATTTTTCGAATTCTGCCCTTCCCGATTCTGTGACTTTAAAGTTACGGATTTCACGCCCGCCGGTTGAGGGTTTCTGCTGAATCTGTTCAATCAAACACTTTTCTTCAAGTTGCTGCAGATTGTAATAAAATGAACCTTTCGTGAAGTTAACGATGTACTTGTAATGACGTTTTTCCATTAAGGCCAGAAGTTCATAGCCGTGAGCTCCGGGGTTTTGGATGAGCAAGCCAAGGATAAGTAAGGGAATCATGGTTTCATCACCTTCGCCATCCGCGCCTCAAATTCCGCGTACGTGATTTTACCCGAAGCCAAATCCATACTATGAAGGTAAATCTGTTCTGTTTTAGAATAGTCACCATTCACTTTCAGTGATTGCTCCTCTCCCGAAATGGGTTTCAGGATATGGTGCTTTTTCGAAAAAGCCTCGAAATAGCGGTAACCGAATTTGCGTTGTGAAGCTGCGTCTAAATGAATGCCATCAGGATTCGCAGTCAAACCTGCTGCAGTAACAAAATAACAATTCTCTTGTTCATCAGCAAAACGCAGCAATTGTTCATTAACCTGTCGAAATTCAGTCGCGTGCTGTCCAAAACCAGTCTTCCCAAGAAAGTCACCAAGCCCTCCAATAATCAACGGTACCTCATCTAATTCCAACTCGTTTCTTAGCGTCCCGATGATAAGAGTTAATTTCTCGTAATAAGTTTCATGCAGCGAACGATAACTGTCACTCTCACCTTGATGCCAAAGAATTCCGCAAATTTGACTGGACTGGAGGGCGAAGCGGGCTTCGGACAAAGCATGCTGAAAAAGGATGCCTTCCGGATGCCAGTCATTCAATGAACTGCCGCCTTCCGCACAAGGGACCAAGCCAATTTCTTCATCGGGATGAGCTTTCGACCATGCATCTGCAAAAGATGCCGCCAGGCCAACGCCGGAAACCGGACGATCATAATTAATCGGCTCTGTCATCATCTGCCACTGTCCATTGCGCAGCATTTTTATTTTTTCATTATAGATAGGGTCTACTTCATTCAAAAATCCACGGCCCGCCATATTCGACTGCCCCAACATTAAAAAAGACTTTATCATCTAATTTTTCACTTCTTTACATCAATATTTTAGTCTAATTAGACTATAGTCAATTCAGCTTGTCTTGTAAAGTTTCAACTAGGTTTTATTTTTATTATTAGTATGTATGAAAAACAAACTAACATTGAAAATTTGGTGGATGTATTTGAGAATTAGCAAGTTCTTTTGCTTTAGGTCTTGATAAACAATGAAAAAACAACAAAAACCCTGTGATGTAAGGGTTCCTATGAGGTTCAAAATCATTTTTCATAGGAAATACATTCAATGATGGGGGTGTAGCCCAAATGAAATGGATTGTTAAAAAGGGAGGGCTATGTTGAAGGGGTTAAATATCAATGAAAAATTATTAAAAAGGTTAACGATTGTACCAATTCTATTCATTTGTTATGTTTTATCTTTAAATCCTGAAGTTATACTTGAAGAGCAATGTCCTAAAATGCAGAAAAAGCCGGGATGTCAGATCCGGCTTTTCGCTCACTTTCCCTTCTTCTTCCGCTTCTCCTTCTCCGCCCGATAAAACTCATGAAACATCTTCATCAATGCGCGTTTTTCAATCCGCGACACATAACTCCTTGAAATGCCGAGCTCCTTTGCGATCTCGCGCTGCGTTTTTTCTTTTTTTAAATCAAGCCCGAAGCGGCCGACGATGACTTCTTTTTCGCGGTCGTCTAAAATGTCGATATATTTTTTGACCTTTTCAAGTTCCATGTTGAGCTGAATGGTGTCGATCACATCTTCGCTTTCCGACTTGAGGACATCGATCAGGCTTATTTCATTCCCTTCTTTATCCTGGCCGATCGGATCATGAAGGGAGACGTCTTTTTTCGTTTTTTTCAATGCGCGCAGATGCATTAAAATCTCATTTTCAATACATCGTGCGGCATATGTGGCAAGCTTCGTGCCTTTTCCGGCTGAGTAGCTTTCAATTCCTTTAATCAGCCCGATTGTACCTATGGAGATCAGATCTTCTGCGTCTTCTCCCGTGTTTTCGAATTTTTTTACAATATGGGCGACCAAACGGAGATTATGTTCAATCAGCATATTGCGGGCGTGTTCATCGCCTTCAGCCATAAGGTCTAAGTATTTTTTCTCCTCACTATTTGAGAGCGGTTGTGGAAAGGCATTATTTTTCACGTATGATACTAAAAACACGAGTTCTTTCACAATAAACCCGAGCGCTGCAAAAACACCTGTCACCATCCTCACCTCCACAAAGTTATGTAGGCAAAAGCCTATATGTAACTGTATGTGGCAGTCAGGCTGTTTGTGTCTGTACAGGGAAATTAATCAAAATCGGGTTTTATTTCTTACAGCCTCTTGATTTTTGCTGATTGAGCCTGTATATTGTTAAAAAAAGTAAGGGTGAAAACAATATAACCGAAAAGCGCTGAAGAGACGAGTAGACAGATATCATTCATGACAGAGAGCTCCGGGAGCTGTGAAGGAGTATGAATGGATGTGTTGAAACAAACCTCTTAGCTTCGCATCGGAATCATGCAACACGACGATGATGCGGCGGATACTCCTGTTACCGAGTAAGCTTTGTACCCGGCTTAGGCCGGCACCAAACCGAATTGAGGTGGCATAGCGGGCTGTTTCCCGTCCTCAAGACTTTATTGTCTTGAGGGCGTTTTTTATTTTTAAGGGAGGGATAAGATGAAAAACCTGAAGTCTTGGCGGTACCCGATGCTTCTGTTAACCGGAATCGGGATAGCAAATATTGGTGAATGGATTTATTTTTTGTCTCTTAATCTTATTGTTTTAAAAGAAACGGGGTCTGCTTTTGCGGTTTCCATCCTTTATTTAATCAGGCCTGCGGCTGTTTTGATGACAAATGGGTGGGCGGGCAGCATCATCGACCGGTGTAACAAACGGAATATGATGATGTCGCTTGATTTCATCCGGGCTGCATTCATTGCCGTTCTGCCGCTGATGTTTACTGTACGGTCTTTGTTTTCCATTTATTGTATCGTGTTTTTGATTCAAATGGCCAATGCGATGTTTCGTCCGTGTTCCATGGCGTATGTGACGATGCTTATTCCGGCTGAAAGGAGAAAACGATTCAATTCACTAAGGGCTTTGTCGGAATCAGGGGCTTTTCTCCTCGGGCCGGCTGCGGCCGGACTGCTTTTTATCGCCGGCACGCCGATTTTTGCGATTTGGGTGAATGCGGCGGCTTTAGTGCTGTCCGGTTTCATCACGATGATGCTGCCGAACCTTGAAAATGGGCCTCACGTACATTCTCCCGCACGGAAGCTTTCTTTGGCAGTGTACAAACAAGATTGGAAGCTCGTCTATCGCTTCAGCCGAACGGCGCGAAACGTCATGATCATTTATTTTTTATTCAGTCTGGTCATGAACGTTATGCTATCCGCGCTTGATTCGCTTGAAGCCGCTTTTGCAAAAGAGGTTCTTCAGCTGACTGATGCCGATTACGGTTTTCTCGTCAGTGTCTCAGGGGCAGGCATTATTGCGGGGGCGCTTGTCAATGTGTTCTTTAATAAAAAAATGCCGGCTTCTTTATTGATGGGAATGGGCTCTTTATTCACAGCGGCCGGATATATGATTTATGCGTTTTCTGACGTTTTTTGGACGGCTGCTTTCGGATTTTTCCTTCTCGCTTTTTTTCTGGCGTTTGCCAATACAGGCTTTCTGACGTTTTATCAAAAGAATGTTCCGGTGGACATCATGGGGAGAGTGGGGAGCTTTTATTCATTAGTCGAAGCTATCTTCATTATAGTGGTAACGGCGGTTTTCGGAGCGGCTTCTGTCAGTTCTTCCGTCCGCGGCATCGTCATCGCAGGCGCTGCTGTTATGCTGGCGTTGGCAGCCGTTTTATGCTCGTTCTTATTTGCGGCCGCAAGAAGGAGGACTCCTGGTGTATTTCAAGCGGATCAATTTAAACAAACATAAAGAGACGGCCGTTTCGTTTGGTGAGGATTCGTTTTTCGTCAGCTTTGGCACGGCGGATCATTTTAATAGGGATGAATATCTCAGGTGGCTGTCATCCCAAATCAAATGCTTTCCCGACGGTTTTATGCTGCTTTTTCATAACGGACAGCCGATCGGACAGCTAGAAGCTTCCATCAAATTTTACCGCAGCCAAAAAATCGGTTATGTGCACCTTTACTATATGACTGAGAAGCAGAGGGGAAGGGGGTGCGGAACGAAACTGATACGCGGATCAGTTTTTCAGAGCGAACGGTGTTTCGGAATATCACCTGAGAGTTTCGCCTGG
Organism: Bacillus sp. B1(2022); assembly: GCF_040259625.1. Lineage (NCBI taxonomy): Bacteria > Bacillati > Bacillota > Bacilli > Caryophanales > Bacillaceae > Bacillus > Bacillus sp. B1(2022). Next base: position 344,207 of record NZ_JANIFO010000002.1, on the reverse strand, counting down.
CAATGAAGCGGCTCTGTCATTTTACAGAAAGAAAAATATGGTAGTGGTCGGTTCAGAATGAGAGGAGCCGTACCGCCGGAATAGGGGGCGGTACGCGCTTCATTTTTTCGTTGTTTTTAAAAGGCCGGGAAACTTCTTATAAATGACCGCCATTAAGACGAGCATATACATTCCGTAAATCCCGAAAGACAGCAGTTTGTTGCTTGTAAATGAAGCGCCTGCGACGGTCACGATCACAATGTTCGGAATTTTGCCGAGCACCGACGCAGAAAAAAAGATCGGCCATCGGATATTACTCAGCCCGCAGACGGTATTCATGGCAAGCGACGGTATAATCGGAATCAGCCGCCCGAAAAGCACCGCCGTAAACGCGTGCTGATGAAATGAATCTTCATATTGGGCCGCTGCCGGGTAAGCCAGCAGCTTTTTTCTGGCCCAGTCTCTGAATCCGTACCGAACGAGAAAAAACAACGCCATTGTTCCGAGCATCGCTCCTGACAATGTAATCCACACCCCGTTTACAATCCCGAAAACCGCTCCGTTTAAGGCCGCGATAATGGCGAATGGAACAATCGGAAAAAATACGTCAGCTGCGACCAGAAGGATACTCATAAGCACGGCGTACATGCCGCCCGCGCGAATCATGCTGAGCCAGACGTCTTTTTGCATAAAGCCGATCATCACGACAGCAATGATGACGGCAAGACTGAATCCCTTTTTTATCATCTGCACGTTCACCTCTTTTCAATTAGTATACAGCACAAATCTATCTCCTTCTATTAAAATAAGCTGTCCGATAAGCGTACTTGTTTATCAGCATTTGCCGTTTGATGAGAAACGGCTGGCACCCGGATTTGGACAAAAACAAGCGGGAAGCGGGTGATGTGCATCATTTGATGCAGAGAATGATTTTTTATAAAAGGGGACACGTTAACAGTAGTGTTTACTGGAGGTGTAAACGTTGAGATGCTTTCATCTGATCATCATGATATGCGTCCTCACGAGTCTCACTGCCGTGTCCGCCGATGCGAAATCTTTAAAAAGAAGTGACATGGAGAAAACGGGAAACGTGTACTGGGATAAAAGGTCTGAAAAAAAGAAACTATCTTTAACCTTCGATGACGGCCCCCATCCTGTCTATACGGAGGCTGTGTTAGACGTGCTGAAACAGCACAATGTTAAAGCAACCTTTTTTTGTGTCGGGAGCCGTATAGACAAATACCCCATAACGGCAAAACGCATCGTTGAAGAAGGGCATGAAATCGGCAACCATACGATGAACCATGTTTATTTTCACCGTCTGAAACGCAAAGACATTTTACAAGAGCTTCACAGCTCAGCGCATCATATCACATCGCTGCAGCCGGAAGGGGACAAGTTATTCCGCCCGCCGGGAGGGTCGCTGAATCATACGGCTTTCAAAAGCATCTTAAAAGAGGGTTATCATATCATCATGTGGTCATGGAATCAAGATCCGAGGGACTGGAAAAGGCCCGGGAAAGGAAAAATCGTCAGGCACGTTGTTTCACATGCCAGAGATGGAGATATCGTTCTTCTGCATGACGGCGGAGGAAACCGGCGCCAGACGGTTGAGGCTTTGAAAGAAATCATTCCAAAGCTGAAAAAGCAGGGCTACACGTTTGTTAAGGTTTCGGATTTGATCGGACAGGATTCCGGTCCTTTTCATATCCAGTAAAGAGAGCGCCGCGTTGAAAGCCGCCAAAGAGATGTGTACCATAGGAGGTAAGGTTTGGGGGGAGAGAAAATGAAGTTTGCTGTTCTTTTTATTACGATAATCTGTCTGTTATCAGGATGCGCCGCGGGCAAAGAAAAAAGTGTTGTCGCGTTCGGCGACAGCAATACGCGCGGTTCCAACTGGGATTATCGTGATTATCCGAAGGCGCAGCAGTGGGTAAACATTTTAAAAACAGCGGAACGCGGCCGTCTTACGGTTATAAATGCGGGAATAGGCGGCCAGACGACTGAGGATGCGCGCCTGCGTTTTCAAAGCGACGTGCTGGACCGTAAGCCCCAATATTTATTTATCATGTTCGGAACAAATGATGCGGGCATTTTGACGGGCGATCAGCCGCGGGTATCAAAGAAACGGTTTAAAGAAAACCTGACTTATTTCATAAACGAAAGCAGAAATCACGGCATAAAGCCGATTTTAATGACGTGCATCCCGGTTATAGAAGGAAACGGAACGCATCATCTCTATTACTATTCGAGATATAAAGCCTCAGCCTTTAAAGAAAAAGGCGGCGCGAGAAAATGGCATAATTCCTATAACGGCGTTACGAGGCAGGTTGCAGCTGAGTTGAAAGTGCCGCTGGTGGATAACTGGAAACACTTTATACGCGCGGACGGCGGCAAAGATACAGACCGGGCGCTGATCCAATCCGGACTGATAGATCCCTCCGGAAATCATATGACGCCAAAAGGCGCCAGAATCTTAATTGAAGGCATAAAAAATGGGCGGGTTTTGGAACGCTGACGCCGTCAGCTGCCTAAACCGTTTTGCTTCTGCTTCATAGGCTGTAGAAAAACATCTTTTTGGAGGCGATTGCTATGAACCGCGGTTTCCCTCCGCAATATCCTGTATGCCCGCCTCCTCGGGTGAATGCGGGGTACTGGTACGCATTTTTTGTTGTGCTGCTCGTCGTCATTCTCGTCCTGGGCGGTCTGTATTGGTTCAATATATAGCAGCTGTCCTCTTAAACACCTCTATTTTAGGGGTGTTTTTTGTTGAAAGTGGTAGTAATGCGCATAACCGAAGTGATATAATATCAGTCATCTGAGTAAAAAAAGGAAATTCGCCCGGGAACTTTTTTCTGTTTAAGAAGAAACGGAAATAATGTGTCCGAGCGATCTTCTTTTGATTTCGTTTTCAATTAACTCGATAAATTCACGGCTCAAATTCATTTCATTGGCTTTGAAATAAGATTCTATTAGTAATTCATCAGAAAGCTTTCTCATGCCGGGGACCCAATTAATGGGAGTGGCACCTCCTTATAATTGTAATCAATCATCAGACGCAAGCATATGATGGAAGGTTGCGTTTCAATCATGGTGAGGTTATCTTTAATCTACCATGAAATACAAATAAGAACAATCGTTCTGTTATCCACACTCGTAAGTGGATAACTTGTTAGTATCTTGTTTATAATTTGGATAAATCCGGATGTAATAAGAGTGGATAATGTGTGTAATTTTATCCACAACTGGTGAAGAAACCCAATTTTTGTCGAAATTTTTTTACTGAGTCCGACTTTGTTTTTAAATCTGACAGGTTTCGACATATAGATGATAGAAAGAAAAGGAAGGGTGCGGGTTTTGTTAAAAAAGTTTTTTTTACCTGACGAATTTGTGAAAAATATATTTCATATCACACCGGAAAAGCTCAAAGAACGCAATGTGAAAGGGATTATTACAGACCTTGACAACACGCTTGTGGAGTGGGACAGACCGAGTGCGACACCTCGATTAATCGAGTGGTTTGAAGAAATGAAGGAGCACGGCATTAAAGTCACGATCGTCTCCAATAATAATGAACGAAGAGTGAAATTATTCTCGGAGCCGCTTGGCATACCGTTTATTTATAAGGCAAGAAAACCGATGGGACGCGCCTTTAAAAGAGCCGTCAGCAGCATGGATCTGAAAAAAGAAGACTGTGTGGTCATCGGCGATCAGCTGCTTACTGATGTTCTCGGCGGAAACAGAAACGGGTATCATACGATCCTCGTCGTGCCTGTCGCTTCCTCTGACGGAGTCATGACGCGCTTTAACCGCCGGATTGAACGGAGAATATTGAGTTCTTTGAAACGTAAAGGCCATATTCAGTGGGAGGATTAGAAATGGAAAAGGTTGTTTGCATCGGCTGCGGAGTAACGATCCAGACCGAGGATAAACAAGGTCTCGGATACGCGCCAAAGGCATCGCTCACGAAAGAGAATGTCATCTGCCAGCGCTGCTTCAGACTGAAAAATTACAATGAAATTCAAGATGTTTCATTAACGGATGATGACTTTTTAAATATCTTGCACACAATCGGCGATACTGACTCTCTTATTGTCAAAGTCGTTGATATTTTTGATTTTAACGGAAGCTGGATAAACGGGCTGAACCGCTTTGTCGGCGGTAATCCGATCATTCTTGTCGGTAATAAGGCCGATATCCTGCCGAAATCCGTAAAACGGGAACGGCTCGTTCAATGGATGAAACGCGAAGCGAAAGAATACGGCTTAAAACCCCTTGATGTCTTTTTAATCAGCGCTTCCCGCGGACAAGGGATGAAGGAAGTCATTGACGCCATTGAACATTACCGCGAAGGGCGCGATGTGTATGTGGTGGGCTGTACCAATGTCGGCAAATCCACATTTATCAACCGGATTATTAAAGAGGTCTCAGGGGAAGAGAATATTATTACCACCTCTCAATTTCCGGGCACGACGCTTGACGCGATTGAAATCCCGCTCGATGACGGATCTGCGCTTTATGATACGCCGGGAATCATTAACCATCACCAGATGGCGCATTACGTGGACAAGCGTGACTTAAAGGTGCTGACACCGAAAAAAGAACTGAAGCCGCGCACTTTTCAGCTGAATGAAAAACAAACGCTTTATTTCGGCGGGCTTGCCCGGTTTGACTATGTATCAGGCGATAAAACGGCGTTTGTCTGCTATATGCCGAATGAATTGATGATTCACAGAACAAAGCTTGAAAATGCTGATGCCTTATACGAAAAGCATGCGGGAGAACTGCTTACCCCGCCCGGAAAAGATCATTTGGATGAATTTCCGGAGCTTACGGCCCACACGTTTACGATTAAAGAAGGAAAGACGGATATCGTTTTTTCCGGTCTCGGCTGGGTCACGGTGCAGCAAGAAGATAAAAAAATAACGGCATACGCTCCGAAAGGCGTACACGTATTTGTCCGCCGTTCATTAATATAGAGAGAAGGGGAGAGGGAGCATGAAACAATTGTACGGAGTAATCGGAAATCCGATCGGGCATTCAATGTCACCCGATATTCATAACGCGGCTTTGCAAGATAAGAACATCAACGGGCAGTATTTTGCGTTTCAGGTGGAACCTCATCATCTCAAGGACGCCGTTAACGGAATCAAGGCGCTTGGCATCTGCGGAGTGAACGTCACAGTCCCGCATAAAGTCGCGATCATGGAGCATCTGGACGAAATACATGAAAGCGCGAAAGTACTCGGGGCCGTAAATACCGTCAAACGAGAGGGAGACAGGCTCATCGGGTATAATACTGACGGAGATGGGTTTTATAAATCCTTAGTCAAAGTATTGGACAAACCGATATCAGAGCTCTCTATCCTCATGATTGGGGCGGGAGGAGCGGCAAGAGCGATTTTTACGACGATCGTCCGCGGAGAGCCGAAACAATTTGACGTTTGCAACCGCACGCCGGAAAAAGCGGAAAGCCTGATTGCGGCTGCTCCCTCTTTTCAGCAGAAACGCGCCCTTACTTTAAAAGAAGCTGAAAATCAGCTTGAACAATATGACGTCATTATTCATACAACATCTGTCGGCATGTATCCGAAAACGGATGCCGTGCCGCTCTCATTGGAACGGGCCAAAACGGGCGCCATCGTTTGTGATATCGTATACAACCCGATTCAAACGGCGTTCTTAAAAGAAGCTGAAAAAAGAGGTTTAACAACCATTGACGGTGTCGGCATGTTTGTGGAACAGGCCGCACTGTCTTTCAAGCTGTGGACGGAACAAGAGCCTGACAGCGGCTTAATGAGAGCGATTGTTGAAGGAAAACTAGGAGGAACACAATGTTAACAGGAAAACAAAAACGGTTTTTGCGTTCAAAAGCGCATCATTTAACGCCTATTTTTCAAGTGGGAAAAGGCGGAGTCAACGAAAACATGGTGAAACAGATTGCCGAGGCTTTAGAAGCAAGAGAGCTGATTAAAGTCAGCGTGCTTCAAAACTGCGAAGACGATAAAAATGATGTCGCAGAAGCCCTTGTGAAAGGCACCCGCTCACAATTGGTGCAGACGATCGGAAATACGATCGTACTGTATAAGGAATCAAAGGAAAATAAACAAATCGAGCTTCCGTAAGGTGGTTGACATGAAGAAAATCGGAATATTCGGGGGCACATTTGACCCTCCGCACAACGGACATCTTCTGATGGCTAATGAAGTCCTTCATCAGGCGGAGCTCGATGAGATTTGGTTTATGCCCAATAAAATCCCTCCGCATAAGCAGAATGAAGACTTTACAGACAGCCGGCACCGGGTGGAGATGCTGAAGCTTGCCATCAGCTCTAATTCCGGCTTTAAGCTTGAGCTTGCGGAAATGGACCGGAAAGGCCCTTCTTATACCTATGATACCGTCCGTTTACTGAAGGAGCGGCACCCGAACGACAAGCTTTTCTTTATTATCGGGGCGGATATGATTGAATATCTGCCGAAATGGTACAAACTGGACGAACTGCTCACGCTCATTCAATTTATCGGAGTGCGGCGCCCGGGGTATCATATTGAGACCCCGTACCCGCTGCTTTTTGCCGACGTTCCGGAATTTGACGTTTCGTCAACGATGCTGAGAGAACGTCTCAAAGCAAAAAAGCCGACGCAATACTTAATGCCGGATAAAGTGAGGCAGTATATAGAGGAGAATGATTTATATGAATCGTGAGGAAGCACTTGCCTGCGTCAAAGAGCAGCTGACCGAGCATCGCTACATCCACACAATCGGCGTGACAGATACGGCGGTTATTCTCGCAGGCCGGTTCGGAGCAGACCCGAAAAAAGCGGAAATGGCGGCTATTTTTCATGATTATGCGAAATTCCGGCCGAAAGAAGAAATGAAGCAGATCATCGTGCGGGAAAAAATGCCGGCTGAGCTCTTGGATTACAATGCCGAGCTGTGGCATGCCCCTGTGGGAGCGTATTTGGCTGAGAAAGAAGCGGGGATCACTGATCCTGAGATCTTGGATGCAATCCGCTATCACACGTCAGGGCGTCCCGGAATGACCCTTTTAGACAAAGTCATTTACGTTGCGGATTACATTGAACCCGGACGCCATTTCCCCGGAGTGGAAGAGGTGCGCCGTCTGGCGGAAACAGATCTGAACGAAGCGCTCATACAAGCAATGAAAAATACAATGATATTTCTGATGAAAAAAAACCAGCCGGTCTTTCCGGAGACGTTTGCAACCTATAATTGGCTGGTGTCTCAAAATTGACAGGAGGAATTTAAAGAATGAATCAAGCTTCCGTATTAAAAATCGCGGCAAAAGCATGCGACGATAAACGTGCAGAAGATATTTTAGCGCTGGACATGGAAGGAATCTCACTTATAGCGGATTACTTTTTAATCTGCCACGGGAATTCTGATAAGCAGGTTCAGGCAATTGCGCGTGAAATTAAAGATCAGGCAGAAGAAAACGGCATTGATGTCAAAAAGATGGAAGGGTTTGATGAGGCCCGCTGGATTTTAGTTGATCTCGGCGACGTCATTGTCCACGTTTTCCATAAAGATGAAAGAAGCTACTACAATCTTGAAAAGCTATGGGGCGACGCGCCGCTCGCAGAGCTTGAACTCGGCTTGAACTCATGATTTACCAAGGCTTCGCCGGCGTATATGACGAGTTAATGTCACATGCGCCGTATGATGAATGGGCGGGCTGGATCGAAGCGTCTCTTCCGGAAAAGGGAAGGGTGCTTGATCTTGCCTGCGGAACCGGAGAAATATCCATCAGGCTTGCTGAAAAAGGCTGCGAAGTCACGGGGATTGATTTGAGTGAAGATATGCTGAGCTGTGCCCAGCAGAAAAAAACGGGAAAGCCGATTCTTTTTCTCCAGCAGGATATGAGAGAGCTTTCCGGTTTTGAAGAACAGTTTGATGCCGTTGTCATCTGCTGTGATTCCCTAAATTACTTAAAAACGAAAAGTGATGTCTTAAGCACCTTTAAAAGTGTTTTTCAAGTTTTGAAGGAGGGCGGCCTGCTTCTGTTTGACGTCCATTCCCCATTTAAAATGACGGAGCTTTTTCCGGACAGCACCCATGCGGATCAGGATGAGCAGATCAGCTATATCTGGCAAAGCTTTGCCGGCGATGAAGAGCTTTCTGTCATCCATGATATGTCCTTTTTCGTATGGAACGGACAATCTTATGACCGTTATGACGAGACGCATGAGCAAAAAACATTTTACATTGAAGAATATGAACAAATGCTTGCAGAGACCGGATTTGAACTGAAGAAGGTGACGGCTGATTTTACAGACCGGCCTCCTTCAACAGAGTCTGAACGTCTTTTCTTTACGGCAGGCAAACCAAAAACCATCGTTTAAACGGAACGATGGTTTTTAAAATGCATTTTTTGCGATTGGCGCGATAAAGCACTTTATGGCATACTCAGTTACACGTGAAATTGCTTCTTCACTAACGATATATCTTCATCGTATTTGTCATGTGTACGCTGAAAGACACGGTTGAACATATCCTGAACACCGCTTTCGAGAGCCTTCAGTCCTTCCCCGGTGACGCCGCCTTTTACGCATACTTTTTCCTGCAAGGCGGGAAGCGTGTAATGCCCTGTTTCCAGAAGCTTTCCGAGACCGACAAGCATTTCCGTCGACATTATCACGGCTTCTTCTTTGGTGATGTCCGTTTCTTCCACTGCCGCGTCAATAAAGCGCTGAACGAGATAACTCATAAAAGCGGGTCCGCAGCTGACAATGTCTGACGCCGCTCTTGTAATGCCGCTGCTGATTTCTACAGGTTTTGAAATATGAGTGAACAGCGTTTGAATATCCGCTTTTGCAGCCTCGCTGCAGCTTTTGCCGAACGTAACAAGCGAGACGCCGGCCAAGGCGCGGTTCGTAATGCTCGGAATGACGCGGGCCGTCTGACACGGAACCGTATGTTCAATCTGATCCGTCTGAACGGGACTGGTAATGGAGATTAAAATGTGATCTTTCCGTAAATGCGGTGTGAGTTTCTTCAGCAAAGGATATATATCCAGCGGTTTTACACAAATGAATATTATTTCATTATCCTGTACGAGCTTTTCCTGATCCTCGGTGACATGGATGCCGCTGAAACGTTCTTTTAGTTTTAATGCTTTTTCGATTGTTCTGTTTGTGATGGTGATATGTGAGGGATCGGCAGCGTTTGATTCGATAAACGATTCAATCAGGATCGTTCCCATGTTTCCGGTGCCGATAAAGCCTATTTTCAATGAATTCCCCTCCTTTTTCCCTTAATCCTCTAAACCTTATGCGGGGAGGCAATGCAATATGACGAAAGCGATGATGACGGAGCGGCTGCGGCGGAACCTGAAAATTCTGGGCGCTTGTCTTGCGGCAGGGGCGGTTTTTATCTGTATTTGGCTGTTTCGTTCTGAAAAGGAAGAGCCGGTCAAACAGCAGTCTGTGCTCGGCCAAACAGCCTCAGCATCCGTCGCGGACAAAAAAGACACAGCAGACGATAAGATTATGATTGATGTGAAAGGTGCGGTCCGGAATCCCGGCGTGTATGAAATGAAAGCGGGAGACAGAGTGACGCAAGCCATTGAAAAAGCCGGCGGCCTGAAGAAAAAGGCGGATGAATTGAATGTTAATTTAGCAGAGCAGCTGCAGGACGGCACGATTGTTTATATTCCGAGTGAAGGCGAAGAGGAGAATCGCCCGAAAACAGCGGCGGGTGAAAAGGAGAATGCAGCTGTCAATATCAATACGGCATCTCTGGACGAACTTCAGGCAATTTCCGGGGTGGGGCAGAAAAAAGCGGAAGCGATTATCGCCTACCGAGAAGAAAACGGACGGTTTCAGACTGCTGAAGATTTGATGAATGTATCAGGCTTTGGAGAGAAGTCATTTGAGCGGATAAAAACTTCCATTACGGTAAAGTGAATTGACGGTTTTGCTTAAATCTATGTAAACTTAGAAAAGCAACAAGACTTTTTGGAGGGAACACTTGTGGAACGAATCTCATGGAATCAATATTTTATGGCGCAAAGCCATTTGCTGGCGCTGAGAAGCACATGCCCGAGACTGTCAGTCGGGGCAACCGTAGTCAGAGACAAGCGGATGATTGCCGGCGGATACAACGGCTCAATCGCCGGCGGCGTCCATTGCGCTGATGAAGGATGCCTTTTAATAGATAATCATTGCCAGCGGACCATACATGCAGAGATGAATGCGATTCTGCAATGTTCTAAGTTCGGTGTTCCGACGGAGGGCGCCGAAATTTATGTGACGCATTATCCTTGTATTCAATGCTGCAAATCAATTATCCAGGCAGGCATCAAAACGGTTTATTATGCCGAAGATTACAAAACACAGCCTTATGCAAAAGAGCTGTTCAGCCAAGCCGGAGTCAAGGTGGAGCAGGTCGAACTTGATGAAATGATCATCGATCTGAAAAACCGCGAAAAATTGTCTTTTGTAGCAGGTCTGATTCAGCAATTATCTGATGCGGGGGTTAAGGCAGATGAACTGAAAAAAATTCATGAACAGGCCAATGAGCTGTTTACCAGTTACGTATAAATGAAATATAAATACCTTCTTCTGCCTCTGGCGGCGGTTTCTGCAACTGCGGGAATTGCCGCCGCTCATGTCTTCTGGGTTATGCTCCTTTTTCTTCTGTATCTTCTCTTTATTATTGTAAAAACAAAGCAGCATGCTCCGGTTATCGTCTGCCTCGTTTCTTTTTGTCTTTATTTCTTTCTTTATACGGTTTGTGACGCTGCGAATGTAACGCGGTATCAGGCCGGCAGTTATACTGAACAGGCCGTCATCACTAATATTCCGAAGGTTGACGGAGCGAAAATGTCAGCCGTTATCCGTACACATGACAAGGAAAAATGGGCGGCTTCGTACAAAATCCGGTCTCTTGAGGAAAAGAGACTCATTGAACAGCTTGAACCGGGGATGCGCTGCACGTTTACAGGCTCTCTGGAACAGCCTGCACATGCGACGGTTCCCGGAGGTTTTGATTATAAGGAATATCTTCACTCTCAGCAGATTCACTGGTTATTTTCCGTGACTTCCATTCAGCAGTGTGAAAAATCCAAACAGCCGCTGTTTAAACTGCTGAACATCAGAAAAAATTTGATTTCGATCATTCGGAATCACGTGCCTGAATCTTCCGCCGGAATTGTTGAAGCGCTGACCTTAGGTGAAAGATTTTCTATAGAGGACGATATACTGAGTGCATATCAAAATTTGGGAGTCGTTCATTTAATGGCGATTTCCGGAATGCATGTCGGTCTTATTACGGCGGGATTATTTTATGCTCTGATCAGAATCGGGCTGGCAAGAGAAAAAGCAGGAATTTTGCTGCTGCTGTTTTTGCCGGTGTATACACTGCTGAGCGGTGCCGCCCCATCCGTATTGCGCGCATCCCTCATGCTGGGATTTTATATCGCCGGAACTCTTGTTAAACGCGGCATTCATTCCTCTGTTGCATTGTCCCTGTCTTATCTGCTGCTCCTGCTGTTTAATCCTTACTTCCTTTGGCAGGCGGGCTTCCAGCTTTCCTTTGCGGTAAGCGCCTCTTTAATTCTGTCATCCTCCATTTTAAAGAAAGCAGGGGAAAGCAGACTTGCCGGGCTTGCGATGGCTTCATTGATTGCAGAGCTCAGCTCACTTCCGTTTCTTCTCTATCATTTTCAGCAGATTTCACTTGTCAGTTTTCCGATGAATATGGTGATGGTGCCTTTTTATACGTTATTTGTCATTCCGGTTTCTGTCATCGGTTTCCTTCTTCTTTTACTCTCAAGGCAGATGGGAGAATGTTTGTTTGGTATGTTTGACCTTGTGATGAAGCCTGTGCATGATTTCATTACATATGCGGCATCCGTTGATTTATTTACTATGATTGTGTCAAAGCCTGACTTTCTTTCCCTTCTGCTGCTTGCGGTTTCCGTTTTTACGCTTTTTGCGGCTTTGGAAAAGGGAGGTTTTTTAAAACTCAGGAAATCGGCTCTTTTTTTCTGCGCGGTTTTGGCTTATTTAATATGCCGTCCGTATTTCAGTCCATGGGGAGAAGCGGATATGCTTGATATCGGGCAGGGAGACTCACTGTTTATAAGCGCGCCGCACCGCAAAGGGACCGTAATGGTTGATACAGGGGGAGTGATTGCTTATCCCGGAGAATCATGGAAAGAAAAACGCCACCCGTATTCTATCGGCGAGAAGGTTTTGATTCCATTTTTAAACGGAAAAGGGGTGAAAAAGCTGGATGCACTGATTTTAACCCATGCGGATCAAGATCACATCGGGGAAGCCGGAGTGTTAATCAAAAATCATAGAGTCAAACGGTTAATTGTCCCCGTAGGATTCGTAAAAGAACCGAAAGATCAGAACATATTAAATATGGCGAAAGAAAACAACATTCCCGTTGCCGAAGCAAAGCGGGGCGACACCATTACAGCCGGGGATCTTCAGTTTCAGGTGCTGTCTCCGGAGTCGTCTGACGGAAGGAGTAAAAATGATTCGTCACTGGTGCTTTGGACGGTTTTTGGCGGAGTGAGCTGGCTTTTGACGGGAGATTTAGAATCGGACGGCGAAACAGAAGTGCTGAAAACGTATCCGAATCTGAAGGCTGATATATTGAAGGCGGGTCATCACGGCAGCAAAAGCTCAACGAGTGAAGCCTTTTTGAAGCAGCTTCAGCCGGAAGCAGCGCTGATTTCAGCAGGAAAAGAGAATCGATACCATCATCCGCATGAAGAAGTGCTGGATCGTTTGAAGGCGTACTCTGTAAATGTGCTTCGCACCGATATCAGCGGAACGATTCAATACAGATTTAAAAAAGGCGCCGGAACGTTTTCCGTCTTCCCTCCATATGATATAGAAGAAACCAGGGCGCAAGAAGTAAAAAAGACTGCCGATTGACAGCAGCCCGGAATGCGGCTAAGAGCCGATAAGATGGATGGCTGTTGCCATCACGAACAAAAAGGCGAAAAATCCGAAGGACACGACAAAACCGACAGCTGAGTCAACAGCATCATTTCGTTTGCTTTGAACGTTTTTTTCAAAATCATTCAATTTCATCCCTCCTGACTTCCCTAAGTATACTGGAATTGTTTTGAAAAATCTAGAAGTGATGGTAACGTTTTCTGTTCTTGTGATTATCGCCTTTTTACAAGCAGACCCGGGAGCTTGTGAATCAGGCGTTTATTATAAATGAGGAAGCTGTCCTTAAAGCTTCCTCTTTACTATTTGCCAAACTCAATTTAGGATAGAAGGGGATCAAGAAAGAGAGGAAGTCATACGATCATGGTATTTGATGTTTGGAAAGCCCTGAAAAAAGGGGATGTCCGCTCCGTTTATTGCTTATACGGAAAAGAAACGTATCTGCTCCAAGAGACTGTCAGCCGGATCAGACAAGCTGTCGTTGATGAGGAGACAAAGGATTTTAACCTGTCTGTTTTTGATCTTGAAGAAGATCCGCTTGACCAGGCCGTAACCGATGCGGAAACGTTTCCGTTTATGGGAGAGAAGCGGCTGGTCATCTTAAAAAATCCGTCTTTTTTAACAGGGGAAAAAAAGAAAGAAAAAATAGAGCATAATACAGCCGCTCTGGAGACTTATCTGAAGGAGCCTGCGCCTTATACGGTCTTTGTGATTGTGGCTCCGTATGAGAAACTGGACGAACGGAAAAAGCTGACGAAAGCGCTGAAGCAAAAAGCCCTTATGATTGAAGCTAAGGAGCTGAATGCAAAGGAGACGACGGATTTTACGATTAATCTGGCGAAATCCGAAAATAAAATGATCGATACAGAAGCTGCCGAGCATTTGGTTCTGCTTGCAAACGGCCATCTGTCTTCCATATATCAGGAAATACAAAAACTCTCCGCCTACACCGGTGACAGACATGAGATCACACTTGAAGATGTCCGTGAGCTCGTCGCAAGAAGTTTGGAGCAGAATATTTTTGAGCTGATCAACAAAATCGTGAACCGAAAACGGACGGAAAGTCTTCAAATATTTTATGATCTTTTAAAACAAAACGAAGAACCGATCAAAATTATGGCGCTGATCGCCAACCAATTCCGTCTGATTATGCAGACGAAGTATTTTGCGGGACAAGGATACGGCCAAAAGCAAATCGCTTCCAACTTAAAGGTGCACCCCTTCCGGGTAAAGCTGGCGATGGATCAGGCGAGGCTTTTTTCTGAAGAAGAGCTGCGGCGTATTATAGAAAGACTCGCAGTGATGGATTATGAAATGAAAACGGGGAAAAAGGACAAGCAGCTCTTGCTGGAACTCTTTCTCCTTGAGCTTCTCCGGACTGAATGAAAAAAACGATCCCCGTTAAAGGGATCGTTTTTGTATTATGCAGAAAGTCCGTTCACTTGTTTCGCAAGTCTAGATTTGTATCGAGCTGCGGCATTTTTGTGTACAAGACCTGTTTTCACTGCTTTATCAATGCGTTTCGCTGCTTCAGAAAGAGCAGTTTTCGCTTTATCCGCTTCGTTGTTAGCAACAGAAGCTTCAACTTGTTTGATTGCAGTACGCATAGCAGATTTGATTGTCGCGTTATGAGCGCGGCGTTCGTTGTTTGTTTTTGTACGTTTAATCGCTGATTTAATGTTTGGCATGTGTTTCACCTCCTAAGATACAACCTGTAGCACAGTGTCTTAAGGTTAAATCTTCTTCACAATAGAACAAATTGTATTCTATCAAACAGAACTTTAGATTGCAATATAAATGTAAAGTATTTTTCGTTGATGGGTAAATTCGCATGATTCGTTTTGTAAATGGCCACACTATGTACCACGATGATTGAAGGAGGTCTTCCCTGTGAAAAACAACGAACTGGATGTCAATCAATTTCTGATACGGACGGATTTAGCGGTAGAAACGAAACAGGCGGTAAAAGACGGACAAGCCGGTCAGAAAAAAGAAATAAACGGGTTTATTGAAAAAGAACGCGACAAGGGCGGCATTAAAGTCAGAACCGTCGATATTACCAAAGAAGGCGCCGAGCTATCGGGGAAAAAGCAGGGACGCTATGTCACGATCGAGGCTCAAGGGGTTCGGGAACACGACTCTGACATGCAGGAAAAAGTAACGGAAGTGTTTGCCGAGGAATTTTCCGCCTATCTGTCGGCATTAAAGATTCCAAAGGATGCAAGCTGTTTGATCGTCGGTCTGGGCAACTGGAATGTGACGCCGGATGCGCTCGGCCCTCTCGTGACCGAAAACCTTCTTGTGACAAGGCATCTGTTCAGGCTTCAGCCGGAAAACGTGCAGGAAGGGTACAGGCCGGTCAGCGCGCTTGCTCCCGGTGTGATGGGATTAACGGGAATTGAAACGAGCGATATTATTCAAGGTGTGATCAAAGAATCAAAGCCGGATTTTGTGATCGCGGTAGACGCTCTTGCGGCCAGAGCCGTTGAAAGGGTGAACACGACCATCCAATTTTCTGATACGGGCATTCACCCGGGATCAGGCGTCGGCAATAAGAGAAAAGAATTAAGCAAGGAAACGCTCGGCATTCCCGTCATCGCAATCGGGGTACCGACTGTCGTTGATGCGGTTACGATCGCAAGCGATACGGTGGATTATATATTAAAACATTTCGGAAGAGAGATGAAAGATGACAGCCCGTCAAGATCTCTGGTGCCCGCCGGAATGAACTTCGGCAAAAAGAAGGTGCTGACAGACGAAGACCTTCCCGGAGAAAAAGAACGCCAATCCTTTCTCGGTATTGTCGGCACGCTGGACGAAAACGAAAAACGCCAGCTGATTCACGAAGTGCTTTCTCCGCTCGGCCATAATCTGATGGTCACGCCGAAGGAGATTGACACCTTTATTGATGATATGGCGAACGTGCTTGCAAACGGGTTAAACACCGCCCTTCATGAAAAAGTGTCACAAGATAACAAAGGTTCTTATAATCATTAAAATGGTTCTACCTCCTCTAGCTTGTTCATAGAGTAATTACTAGACAAGCGCTGGAGGGATTCAAATCATGAGAAAAAAACGCAGAAACCGTCAAATTGTCGTTGCAGTAAACGGTGGAAATGCGCTCAAGGGCATGTTTTTGTTTATGACAAGCCTTATCGTTATTTTCGTATTATCGGGTGTGCTCACATCGCTTCGCCCTGAACTGAGGCTTTCTTCGGATTCTCTTCACGGAATTGCCGGAGAACTTCCGGGTGACGCGTTTGCACACCTCCTCGGCATGGAAAATCATTATTTCGCCTCAGAGCTTCCTGAAAAAGACTCTTTTCAGCTGTCCCGGCTTTCCTTAAAACTGGCGACAAGCATTAATATGGAAGACCCGCGGAGTTTCTTGGGACGTGAGCTGCCGGGATTTGCCCAATACGATACGGAGATCCTTCTGGCGGGGCAGGGGACGGATTATACGAATATGCCGGCTGAATCTCCGCCGCCGTCAAAGGTGATGGAAAAAGAAAAAGAAGTGAACCTGGCAGAAATCGAAAACAAAACGAAAAAAGAAGAAACGGCGCCGCCGAAACATTCAACAGGCAGCAAAAAAGTCGTTTTTATTTACCACACTCATAATACCGAATCCTATCTTCCTCTGTTAAAGGGGGAAACAAATCCGGATAACGCCCGCCATTCGAAGGCCAATGTCACGCTTGTCGGAGATATGTTCGGAAAAGCGCTTGAAGCGCAAGGTGTAGGAGCGACCGTAGATAAAACCGACATTCAGGCCCGCCTGAACAAAGACGGCTTAAATTATGCGCGAAGCTACGACGAATCAAGGCCGGTCGTAAAAAGCGCGCTCGCCAAAAATAAAAACCTGCAATATACCATAGACATTCACCGGGATTCCCGCCGCAAGAAAAATACGACAGCCGACATCAAAGGAAAAAGCTATGCCAGAGTCGCCATCGTCGTCGGCAAAAAAAGCGCTAATTTTGAAGAAAACTATAAACTCGCAAGTGAACTTCATAAGCTCATGGAGAAAAAATACCCCGGCTTAAGCGTCGGTGTTTTATCAAAAGGCTCTCCGGGAGATAATGGAGTATACAACCAAGATTTAAACGACCGGTCGCTTCTGCTGGAATTCGGGGGCGTGGATAACAATCTTGAAGAACTGAGGCGCGCATCAGATGCCGTGGCCGATGTGTTCAGCGAACTGTACTGGGATGCAGAAAAGGTCAGCTCGCAATCAGGAGAGAAGAAAAAACAATAGAAATCAGGTGATTCGAATGATCCGTTTTACCGGCAAATGCCTGCTGATCGCCATTGTCATGTTTTTCGGCGTTTTGTTCGGCATGCAGCAGGCAAACAGCGGAATGCTTGATATGAAAGGATACAAAGATCCCTCCTTAAAAGGAGCATTCACGCTCGGCGGAGAAGGACAGGAAAAAGAAGCTTCCATTTTGGGGCAAACCGTTACGGCGAAAGATCTGGAAGAAAAACAAAAACAGCTGGAACAGGCGGAAACCTTCAACCTGTTTTCAAAAGCCGGAGAAACCCTTTCAAATACCGTGACGGACTCGGCGCAAGCGATGTATGAGTGGGTTTCGAAACTGAACCGTTAGCATTGATGAAGAGAAAAGCGGATGATTCCTTAAAGGAAGCTTTTCTCTTTCTTGTTTTAATTGAATGTTTACAATCCTATTGATATAATCTAAGCTAGTGTATTTTGCGTTTAATAGTAGGAGTGATAGATTGTGACAGATAAAGAAAAGCGTTTAGAGAGGCAGTCAAGAATCCGGAATTTCTCCATCATCGCCCACATAGACCACGGCAAATCGACCTTGGCGGATCGGATTTTAGAAAAAACATCGGCGATCACCCAGCGGGAAATGAAAGAACAATTGCTTGATTCAATGGACCTTGAACGCGAACGGGGAATTACCATCAAATTAAATTCCGTTCAGCTGAAATACAAAGCTAAAGACGGAGAAGAATATATATTCCATCTCATCGACACGCCCGGACACGTCGACTTTACATATGAAGTTTCGCGAAGCCTGGCTGCCTGTGAAGGCGCGATTCTCGTTGTTGATGCGGCTCAGGGAATAGAAGCGCAGACATTGGCGAACGTCTATCTGGCGCTTGATAATGATCTTGAGATTCTTCCTGTCATTAATAAAATCGATCTCCCGAGCGCAGAGCCAGAACGTGTGCGTCAAGAGGTTGAGGACGTTATCGGCCTTGACGCTTCAGACGCCGTCCTCGCTTCAGCGAAAGCGGGCATCGGCATCGAAGACATTTTAGAACAGATCGTAGAAAAAGTGCCGGCTCCCGCGGGAGATCCGGAAGCTCCGCTGAAAGCGCTCATCTTTGACTCGCTTTATGACGCGTACCGCGGAGTCGTCGCGTATATCAGAGTCGTAGAAGGAACAGTCAAACCGGGCCAGAAAATTAAAATGATGGCAACCGGAAAAGAGTTTGAAGTCATCGAAGTCGGCGTCTTCACGCCGAAAGCGCAGCCGGCTGACGAATTGACAGTCGGTGACGTAGGCTATTTGACAGCCGCAATCAAAAACGTCGGCGACACCCGTGTCGGTGATACGATCACGAGCGCGGTTAAGCCTGCGGCAGAAGCGCTTCCGGGCTACCGCAAACTCAATCCGATGGTATACTGCGGACTTTATCCGATTGACACAGCCAAATATAATGATTTGCGCGAGGCTCTGGAAAAACTTGAATTGAACGATTCATCTCTTCAATACGAGGCGGAGACGTCACAAGCCCTCGGCTTCGGCTTCCGCTGCGGTTTTTTAGGAATGCTTCACATGGAAATCATTCAGGAGCGGATTGAGCGTGAGTTTAAAATCGACCTGATCACAACGGCACCGAGTGTTATCTATGATGTGTATATGACAGACGGCGAAAAGGTTGTTGTCGACAACCCGTCAAACATGCCTGACCCGCAAAAAATAGAGCGGGTGGAAGAACCTTATGTCAAAGCGACGATGATGGTTCCGAACGATTACGTCGGAGCGGTTATGGAGCTTTGTCAGGGGAAACGGGGCAACTTTATCGATATGCAGTACTTAGACGCCAACCGGGTCAGCATTGTATATGAGATGCCTCTTGCGGAAATCGTATATGAATTTTTTGATCAGCTGAAATCCAGCACGAAAGGGTACGCCTCTTTCGATTACGAACTGATCGGCTACAAACCGTCTAAACTTGTCAAGATGGACATTATGCTGAACGGAGAAAAAATCGACGCCCTTTCATTTATCGTGCATCGCGATTACGCGTACGAACGCGGAAAAGTAATTGTGGAAAAACTGAAAGAGCTTATTCCGCGCCAGCACTTTGAAGTACCGATTCAAGCGGCGATCGGACAGAAAATCGTGGCCCGCTCAACCATTAAGGCCATGCGGAAAAACGTCCTTGCAAAATGTTACGGAGGAGACATCTCGCGGAAACGGAAGCTTCTTGAAAAACAAAAAGAAGGAAAACGCCGGATGAAGCAGGTCGGCTCAGTAGAAGTGCCGCAGGAAGCGTTTATGGCCGTTCTTAAAATGGATGACAGCCCGAAAAAATAACGGAAGCCGCCGCAGTCCCGCGCTGCGGCTTCTTTCTGTAAAGAAGAAGGTGTTTCAAAATGAAATCAGCTTATATTCATATTCCGTTTTGTGAGCATATCTGCCACTATTGCGATTTCAATAAATATTTTATTCAGAGCCAGCCTGTCGATGAGTACTTAAACTCACTCGAAAAGGAAATGATAAATACAATAGAACGGACGGGACGCCCTGATCTCCGCACGATTTTTATCGGGGGAGGCACGCCGACATCGCTCTCACCCGTCCAGCTGGAAAAATTGATGGATTCCATTCACCGCGTGCTGAAGCCTTCTGACGGACTCATAGAATTTGCCGCGGAAGCGAATCCGGATGATTTGTCTCCGGAAAAATTAAAAATCCTGAAAAATGCCGGTGTCAACCGGCTGAGCTTCGGTGTTCAAACCTTTGAAGATGAGCTTTTACAAAAAATCGGAAGAGTGCATAAACAAAAGGACGTATTCACTTCCTTTGAACGTGCGAGGGCTCTCGGCTTCGACAACATCAGTCTCGATTTAATGTTCGGCCTGCCGGGTCAGACGCTGGCCGATCTTGACAATTCCGTCAAAACGGCTTTGTCTCTTGATGCGGAGCACTATTCCGTTTACTCGCTGATCGTAGAGCCGAAAACGGTGTTTTATAATTTAATGCAAAAAGGCCGCCTGCATCTCCCCGCGCAAGAACATGAGGCCGAGATGTATGAAACAGTCATGAGGCAGATGAGTGAAGCGGGCATCCGTCAATACGAGATCAGTAACTTTGCAAAGCCCGGATACGAGTCGCAGCATAATCTGACGTATTGGAGCAATGAAGAGTATTTCGGTTTTGGCGCAGGCGCTCACGGATATATCAGCGGCACGCGCACCGTCAACGCCGGGCCTGTGAAACATTACATGCAGCTCATCGAAGAAAAGGGGCTGCCTTACCGTGACACGCACGAGGTGACACGTGAGGAGCAGATTGAAGAAGAAATGTTCCTCGGTCTCAGAAAAATGTCCGGCGTACAAAAGCAAGCTTTTCTCGATAAATTCGGACGATCGGTCGACGAACTGTTTCCCGATGTTCTCAAAGATTTAACCGAAAAAGGCCTGATCTGTGACACGGAAGAATCGGTTGCATTAACGCATGAGGGCAAATTATTAGGAAATGAGGTTTTTGGCGCTTTTTTGGGTGAGTTATAATTGACATTTTTCTTTTGGTTTGTTACTTTTGATATAGAATTAGCACTCGCTGACCTTGAGTGCTAACAGGGGTGATGATGATGTTAACAAATCGTCAGCTGTTGATCCTGCAAGTGATTATTAATGATTTTATACAATCAGCGCAGCCTGTAGGATCAAGAACTCTTTCAAAAAAAGACGAGATTACATTCAGCTCTGCAACGATCAGAAACGAGATGGCTGACTTGGAGGAATTGGGCTTTATTGAAAAAACCCATTCATCCTCAGGACGGATTCCGTCGGAAAAAGGGTACAGGTATTATGTCGATCATTTGCTGTCACCCGTCAAGCTGACAAAAACCGATCTGGATTTAATTCACTCGATATTTAAAGAAAAAATCTTCGAGCTGGAAAAAACAGTCCAAAAATCAGCGCAAATCCTGTCCGACCTGACAAACTACACATCGATTGTCCTCGGGCCGACGCTGTGCGAGAACTATCTTAAACAGATTCAAATCGTACCGATCCAGCCGGATAAGGCGGTCGCCATCCTCGTCACGAACACGGGGCATGTCGAAAACCGCACCATCAATTTCCCGGCTAAAGTGGATTTGGCCGATATTGAAAAACTGGTCAATATACTAAACGATCGATTGGCGGGCGTGCCGATGGACGAACTGAATGAGCGCATTTTCAAAGAGGTTGTCACATATTTAAGGCAGCATATCGCCAACTATGACAGCATACTTGAATCGCTCCGCTCCACATTCCATCCGGCGGCCCACGTTGAGAAATTGTTTTTCGGCGGAAAGATCAACATGCTGAATCAGCCGGAGTTCCATGATATTGAAAGGGTCCGCTCGCTCTTATCTTTAATTGAAAAAGAGCAGGATGTTCTGAAGCTGTTTCAGTCATCAAAAGCCGGGATTTCAATCAAAATCGGGAAAGAAAATGACTACGAAGAAATGGAAAACTGCAGTTTAATCACGGCCACCTATACAGTTGATACGAAACAGATCGGATCAATCGCCATTATCGGGCCGACGCGCATGAATTATTCAAGAGTCGTCAGCCTGCTGCAGCACGTGACTTCGGACTTGTCAAAAGCATTCACAAGTTTGTATGATGAATAAGGGAATTTTGGCAATCATTTTCAGTCATCTTTTTACAGCATTTGAGGGAGGTGAACACAATGTCAGAAGAAAAACAAACCGCAGAACAGGTTGAAGCAGCAGAACAAGAAGAAGTGACAGAACAGGCAGAACAAGCCGCTTCACAAGAGCAGCATGAAGAAACGGCAGGTCAGGAAGAAGCCCTTCAGCACCAAATTGATGAATTGCAGGGTTTGCTTGATGAAAAAGAAAACAAGCTTTTGCGTGTTCAAGCAGACTTTGAAAACTATAAACGACGCAGCCGCCTTGAGATGGAAGCTGCTCAGAAATACCGTTCTCAAAACGTCGTAACGGAAATCCTTCCGGCTCTCGACAACTTTGAACGGGCGTTACAGGTAGAAGCTGAAAGCGAGCAGACAAAAAGCTTGCTGCAAGGTATGGAAATGGTCCGCCGCCAGCTGATGGACGCACTTGAAAAAGAAGGCGTTGAAGCCATCGAAGCTGTCGGTCAGGAATTTGATCCGAACCTTCACCAAGCTGTCATGCAGGTGGAAGATGAAAACTTCGGCAGCAATATTGTTATCGAAGAACTGCAAAAAGGCTACAAACTGAAGGATCGCGTCATCCGTCCTTCAATGGTAAAAGTGAATCAATAACTACATAGCAGGAGGTAATTCAAAGTGAGTAAAGTAATCGGAATTGACTTGGGTACGACAAACTCATGTGTGGCAGTGCTTGAAGGCGGAGAGCCTACAGTTATCGCCAACGCTGAAGGAAACCGTACGACTCCGTCAGTCGTTGCATTTAAAAACGGCGAGCGCCAAGTAGGGGAAGTGGCAAAACGCCAATCCATCACAAACCCTAACACAATCATGTCTGTCAAACGCCATATGGGTACTGACTATAAAGTGGAAATCGAAGGAAAAGACTACACGCCTCAAGAGGTGTCAGCTATTATCCTTCAGCATCTGAAAGCATATGCTGAAAGCTACCTCGGCGAAACAGTTTCAAAAGCCGTTATCACGGTTCCTGCATACTTCAACGATGCAGAGCGCCAAGCGACAAAAGATGCCGGTAAAATCGCCGGTCTTGAAGTAGAGCGTATTATCAACGAGCCGACTGCAGCAGCGCTTGCATACGGACTTGATAAAACGGACGAAGACCAAACGATTCTTGTTTACGACCTTGGCGGCGGTACGTTTGACGTATCTGTTCTTGAACTTGGCGACGGCGTGTTTGAAGTCCGTTCAACTGCCGGTGACAACCGTCTTGGCGGAGACGACTTTGACCAAGTCATCATCGATCATCTCGTAGCAGAATTCAAAAAAGAAAACGGCATTGATCTTTCAAAAGACAAAATGGCGCTTCAGCGTTTGAAAGATGCGGCTGAGAAAGCGAAAAAAGATCTTTCCGGCGTTTCATCCACACAAATTTCTTTACCATTTATCACAGCGGGAGAAGCAGGTCCTCTTCACCTTGAGCTGACACTGACCCGCGCTAAATTCGAAGAGCTTTCCGCTCACCTTGTTGAGCGCACAATGGCTCCTGTCCGTCAGGCTCTTCAAGATGCGGATCTTTCTGCGAGCGAAATCGACAAAGTTATCCTTGTCGGCGGATCAACACGTATTCCAGCCGTACAGGAAGCAATCAAAAAAGAAACGGGTAAAGAAGCGCATAAAGGCGTAAACCCTGATGAAGTTGTAGCGCTGGGTGCAGCGATTCAAGGCGGCGTCATCACGGGAGACGTAAAAGACGTTGTTCTTCTTGACGTTACACCGCTTTCTCTCGGTATTGAAACAATGGGCGGCGTGTTCACGAAACTGATCGATCGCAACACGACAATTCCGACGAGCAAGTCTCAAGTATTCTCAACTGCAGCTGACAACCAAACGGCTGTTGACATTCACGTGCTTCAAGGTGAGCGCCCGATGTCTGCCGACAACAAAACGCTCGGCCGCTTCCAGCTTACTGATATCCCGCCTGCACCGCGCGGCGTACCGCAAATCGAAGTTTCTTTCGATATTGACAAAAACGGTATCGTAAACGTAAGAGCGAAAGACTTAGGCACAGGAAAAGAACAAAACATTACTATCAAATCTTCTTCAGGTCTTTCTGATGATGAGATCGAACGCATGGTAAAAGAAGCGGAAGAAAACGCTGACGCTGATGCGAAGAGAAAAGAAGAAATCGAAGTCCGCAACGAAGCTGACCAGCTTGTGTTCCAAACGGAAAAAACATTAAAAGATCTGGAAGGCAAAGTGGACGAAGAGCAAGTGAAAAAAGCAAACGACGCGAAAGACGCGCTGAAAGCCGCTATCGAGAAAAACGAAATTGAAGACATCAAAGCGAAAAAAGATGAGCTTCAAACAATCGTTCAAGAGCTTTCTATGAAGCTTTACGAAGAAGCGGCGAAAGCGCAGCAGGCTGAAGGCGGAGCAAACGCTGAAGGCAAAAAAGCGGATGACAACGTTGTCGATGCGGAATACGAAGAAGTAAAAGACGACGAAACGAAAAAATAAGTTCTGTCCCGCATGGCTATAGGCGGAAGAACACACAGCATATTCTGATTCAACAGACAGAAAGTCAAAGTCAGGCATCTCTTGGCTTTGACTTTTTTTCTTGCCCGGGATAAAAGGAATTGAAAAAACATAATTCAAAATGATACAATCTAATTTATGTGAGAAATTCGGGAGAGTGAAGCGAGATGAGTAAGCGTGATTACTATGAAGTGCTTGGGGTAAGTAAGAGCGCTTCAAAGGATGAAATCAAAAAAGCCTATCGGAAGCTTTCAAAAAAATATCATCCTGATATCAATAAAGAATCCGGAGCAGATGAAAAATTCAAAGAGGTAAAAGAAGCGTACGAAGCGCTCTCAGACGACCAAAAACGCGCTCAATATGACCAATTCGGCCATACAGACCCTAACCAGGGATTCGGCGGCGGTTTCGGAGGCGGCGGAGACTTCGGCGGCTTCGGTTTCGATGACATCTTCTCAAGCATCTTCGGAGGCGGCACGAGACGCCGTGACCCGAATGCGCCGCGGCAAGGCGCGGATCTGCAGTATACAATGACCCTGTCATTTGAAGACGCGGCTTTCGGGAAAGAAACGATCATTGAAATTCCGCGCGAAGAGAATTGCGAAACATGTAAAGGGTCTGGCGCGAAGCCGGGAACAAAGCCGGATACGTGCTCGCACTGCGGAGGTTCTGGCCAGCTGAACGTCGAACAGAACACGCCGTTTGGCAAAGTGGTTAACCGAAGAGTCTGCCACCACTGTGAAGGAACAGGAAAAATCATCAAAAACAAGTGTTCTGACTGCGGCGGCACGGGCAAAGTGAAAAAACGGAAAAAAATCAATGTCACGATTCCTGCCGGTGTGGATGACGGACAGCAGCTGCGCGTTCCGGGCCAAGGTGAACCGGGCGTAAACGGAGGGCCGGCGGGAGATCTGTTTGTCGTATTCCATGTGCGCGCCCACGAGTTCTTTGAGCGCGACGGAGACGATATTTATTGCGAAATGCCGTTAACGTTTGCCCAAGCGGCACTCGGAGACGAAGTGGAAGTGCCGACGCTTCACGGAAAAGTGAAATTGAAAATACCTGCCGGCACACAAACAGGCACGAAATTCAGATTAAGAGGCAAAGGCGTTCAGAACGTCCGGGGCTACGGACAAGGCGACCAGCACATTGTCGTCCGCGTCGTCACACCGACGAATCTGACAGACAAACAAAAAGACATCATCCGCGAGTTCGCTGAAGTCAGCGGAAACCTGCCGGATGAACAAGAAATGAGTTTCTTTGACAAAGTAAAACGCGCATTTAAAGGCGAGTAATGATTGGATAGGAGTTGGTAGTTTTGAAATGGTCCGAAATCAGCATTCACACAACACATGAAGCGGTCGAACCCATCTCAAATATTTTGCATGAAGCTGGTGCGAGCGGGGTTGTCATCGAAGATCCGCTTGATTTAATGAAAGAGCGTGAGAATGTTTACGGGGAAATCTACCAGCTCGACCCCAATGATTACCCCGATGAGGGTGTCATTGTCAAAGCGTATCTGCCGATCAACAGTTTCCTCGGCGAAACGGTGGACGGCATTAAAGAGACGATTAATAATCTGCTTTTGTACGACATTGATTTGGGCAGAAACACAATCACCATTTCTGAAGTTAATGAAGAAGAATGGGCGACAGCTTGGAAAAAGTATTATCATCCTGTGAAAATTTCTGAAAAGTTCACGATCGTTCCCACTTGGGAAACGTACACACCTGTTCATACAGATGAACTGATTATCGAAATGGATCCGGGTATGGCATTCGGTACGGGAACGCATCCGACAACCGTTCTGTGCATTCAGGCGCTTGAGCGTATCGTTCAAAAAGGCGACCGTGTCATTGATGTCGGCACCGGTTCAGGAATTTTAAGCATCGCGGCCGCCATGCTTGAGGCCGAATCGGTTCATGCGTATGACCTTGATCCGGTCGCTGTTGAAAGCGCGCGTCTGAATGTAAAATTGAACAAAGTGAGTGATACGGCTGAAGTGAAGCAGAACAATTTGTTAGACGGCATCACGGGCGAACATGATGTCATTGTCGCAAATATTTTGGCGGAAGTGATTCTCCGCTTTACATCACAGGCGTACGATCTGCTCAAAGACGGAGGCCATTTTATTACTTCAGGCATTATCGGCCAGAAAAAACAGGAAGTAAAAGAAGCGTTGGAAAAAGCCGGCTTTACCATCATAGAAATTCTGTCTATGGAAGATTGGGTCAGCATCATCGCGAAAAAATAACAGTTAGTAGGTGTCACAGCGTATGCAACGATATTTTATCGAGCTCACGAAGCAGGAGATGGACGAAACTCCTGATTTTCAAATCACGGGGGAAGACGTCCACCATATAGCGAACGTCATGAGAATGAGTGCGGGAGACCGGATTATCTGCTGTTCGAAAGACGGCCATGAAGCGTTATGCCTGCTTAAAGAGGTTTCTAAAGATCATATATCATGCAGCATTGCTGAATGGACGGGTGAAAACCGTGAACTGCCTTTGAAGATCAGGATCGCCAGCGGCCTCCCGAAAGGCGATAAGCTTGAATGGATTATCCAAAAAGGGACCGAGCTGGGGGCAAGTATGTTCATCCCTTTTCAGGGCGCCAGATCCGTCGTTAAGCTAGACGACAAAAAGGCAAAGAAAAAGCGGGAGAGATGGGCGAAAATCGCGAAGGAAGCGGCGGAGCAATCGTACCGCAATGAAATTCCCGAAGTGAAAACCGTTCATACGTTCCGGCAGCTGCTTGAAATGGCGGAGAATGTCGATAAATGTGTCGTTGCATACGAGGAGTCATCAAAGCAGGGAGAAACGGGCGCTTTCGCTGCGGAGCTCAAAAGCCTTCCGCAAGGTTCGTCTCTTTTAATCGTATTCGGCCCTGAAGGCGGTCTGACTGAGTCTGAAGTTCATCAGCTTTCAGAAAAAGGCGCCGTCTTATGCGGCCTCGGACCGAGAATTTTACGGACTGAAACTGCGCCTCTTTACGCGTTAAGCGCAGTTTCCTATCATACAGAGTTATTAAGAGGTGATCAGTAGTGGCAACTGTTGCTTTTCATACCCTTGGCTGCAAGGTCAACCATTATGAAACAGAAGCAATCTGGCAGCTGTTTAAAGATGCGGGTTATGAACGAAAAGAATTCGAACAGACAGCAGATGTATATGTCATTAATACATGTACGGTAACAAACACGGGAGATAAAAAAAGCCGTCAAGTCATCAGACGGGCGATCCGCCAAAATCCTGACGGCGTCATCTGCGTAACAGGGTGCTATGCGCAAACCTCTCCGGCGGAAATTATGGCCATCCCGGGTGTTGACATCGTCGTCGGCACGCAGGATCGTGAAAAAATGCTCGGTTACATTGAGCAGTACAGGGAAGAGCGTCAGCCGATCAACGGCGTCGGCAATATTATGAAAGCACGCGTGTTTGAAGAGCTGGATGTTCCCGCTTTTACTGACCGCACAAGAGCGTCGTTAAAAATCCAAGAGGGCTGCAACAACTTCTGTACGTTCTGCATTATCCCTTGGGCGCGCGGCCTGCTTCGTTCCCGCGATCCTGAAGAAGTCATTAAACAGGCGCAGCAGCTGGTGGATGCCGGCTATAAAGAAATCGTCCTGACGGGGATTCATACGGGCGGCTACGGCGAAGATATGAAAGATTATAATTTCGCCAAGCTTCTCCGCGAGCTGGATACGCGTGTAGAAGGACTGAAGCGGATCAGAATTTCATCTATTGAAGCAAGCCAAATCACTGATGAAGTGATTGAAGTGCTGGATGCGTCTGATAAAATCGTCCGTCACCTTCATATCCCGATTCAGTCAGGATCAAACACCGTTCTGAAACGGATGAGACGCAAATATACAATGGAATTTTTCGCGGACCGTTTAAATAAGCTGAAAGAAGCGCTGCCGGGTCTTGCCGTCACATCTGATGTCATCGTCGGTTTCCCGGGAGAAACGGAAGAAGAATTTATGGAAACATACCGGTTCATTAAAGAACATAAGTTTTCAGAGCTTCACGTATTCCCTTACAGCAAACGCACCGGAACACCTGCGGCCAGAATGGAAGACCAGGTTGACGAGAACGTGAAAAACGAACGGGTGCATAAGCTGATCGCGCTGTCTGACCAGCTTGCCAAAGAATACGCCTCCGATTATGAAGGAGAGGTTCTGGAAATCATTCCGGAAGAGGCGTTTAAAGAGTCTGATGAGGAGGGCATGTTCGTCGGCTATACGGACAATTACATGAAAGTCGTCTTCAAAGGCACGGAGGATGTAATCGGCAAACTTGTCAAAGTCAAAATTCAAAAAGCGGGCTATCCGTATAATGAAGGGCAATTCGTCCGCGTCGTTGAGGATGAAATGACCCGGAACATGCGCATGTCTTCATAACAGATAAAAAAACCGGTGCCTTCCCGCATCGGTTTTTTTACGGTTTCGGAGGAATCAGCCTGTCAATCAGCCGGTAAAACAAATGTGTGAACGGCAGAAACAATAAGGCGGTGACTACGTTAAATAACAGGCTGAAATGCGCAATCATCTGCGCGGGATCATCAGACAGGCGCTCCGTAAAACCTGCTGATGCGGACAGGAAGGGAAATACGAGCAGCACGCCGAGAATATTAAACACAACGTGAGCACCGGCGGTCTGTCTGGCGGCATAACCGCCTGAAACAGCAGCCATGACGGCCGTGACGCATGTCCCGATATTAGATCCCAGAACGACGCTGACCGCTTGTTCAATGCCGATCACCCCTTCGTTCATAAAACTCATCAAAATGCCGATGCAGACGGAGCTTGAATGAATGATTGCCGTCAGTATCATGCCGATAAAAAGAGCGGACCAGCTCGAATCATTCACATGTCGCAAAACCTCCGCCCCCGCCTTCATTTCTGTCAGCGGAACGGCGAGCCGGCTGAAGCATGTGATGCAAAAAAAGATGATGCCGAGACCGAGGAAGCTTATGCCGATCTGCCTGAACGGATATTTACGGAGGAGGATAAACACAAGGCCTCCGATAAAAAGCACCCAAATGAGCACATCCATCTTTATGGCTAAAAACTCCGTCGTAAACGTGGAGCCGACATTCGTGCCGAGAATCATCGGAATGGTCCGTTTAAAAGATAAAGCGCCTGCGCTGACAAAGCCGATGACAATGACCATGAAGGCTGAGCTGCTCTGAAGAAAACCAGTGAATACGATGCTTATGAGAAAAGCTTTCAAAGGGTGGTCGGTAAATAAGAGCAGGCTCTTCTCAATTTTTGAATACGTTAATGCGATCAGCCCCTGCCTGAGCAGGCTCATTCCGAGTAAAAAAATCAGGATAAGTGCGGTAAAGAGAATCAGTATCATCAAATGAAACACCCCTTTCCATCATTATATAGACAAGCAGCCTTATTCATGACGGAAAAGTGAGCTCGCTTAGTTGACCTGACTGATGGCTTATATTATAATGTCAAAGTACATGTTTATATATGTATCTTTTTAAAGGTAGTCGATTGGTGTATTCGGAGGGAGGGAAAGAGAATGTCAAAAACGGTCGTTAGAAAAAACGAATCGCTTGAAGATGCTCTTCGTCGCTTCAAACGCAGTGTATCAAAGACAGGTACTTTGCAAGAAGCAAGAAAGCGCGAATTTTATGAAAAACCTAGCGTAAAGCGCAAGAAAAAGTCAGAAGCTGCTAGAAAACGCAAATTCTAAAAGAGGGTGGATTTATGAGTCTTCTTGAGCGACTTAACCAAGATATGAAGCTGTATATGAAAAGCCGTGAGAAAGACAAACTGACTGTCGTTCGAATGGTGAAAGCTTCACTTCAAAACGAAGCAATTAAGCTTAAGAAAGACAGTTTGACCGAGGATGAGGAACTTACTGTCCTATCTCGTGAACTTAAGCAACGTAAAGACTCCCTCCATGAATTTTCAAACGCTAATCGTTTAGATTTAGTAGATAAAGTTCAAAAAGAGCTGGACATTTTAGAAGTTTATTTACCGAAGCAGCTTTCTGAAGAAGAGCTGCAGACAATCGTAAATGAAACCATCGCTGAAGTCGGTGCGAGCTCCAAAGCGGACATGGGCAAAGTGATGAGTGCTATTATGCCTAAAGTAAAAGGTAAAGCTGACGGCAGCGTAATTAACAGACTTGTCAGCAGTCAATTATCTTAATTGACAAGAAAAAAGACATCTTTCCTTGAGAGATGTCTTTTTTTATACATAAAAAAATGAAACTAAAGTACATTTGTTACGTATATAAAGAAGAACGAAACGGGAAGGAGGGTATATTTGCCTTGTTCCGAAAAAAAAACGGAATTGCTGTTGCTCTATTGGGCTTATTTGTATTATCTTTATTAGGGGTTCAATTGAACGCGAAAGCTGATCACCCATCGGTTTATGTCATCCCGGTTGAGAAAAATGTCGAACAGGGGCTCGCCTCGTTTTTATCGCGTTCTTTCAAAGAAGCGAAGGAGTCCGGCGCGTCACACATTATTCTTGACATCAATACACCGGGAGGCGCCGTTCAATCAGCCTTGGATATTGCGGATATCATCGGCCGCGCGGATGTGCCTGTTACCGCTTACGTTAATAAACGGGCGCTTTCTGCCGGAGCGTATATAGCGCTTCAGGCAGATGAAATCTATATGGCGCCGGGCGGAAAAATGGGTGCCGCAGCCATCATCGACGGAAAAGGAAACGCGGCGGACAAAAAGGCCCAATCACTGTGGCATGCAGAAATGGAGGACGCAGCGGTTAAAAACAACCGAAATCCGAAATACGCCCTGGCCATGGCAGATCCCGCCATTAATGCAAAGGAAGCGGGCGCCCCAAAGGGAAAACTGCTGACACTGACAGCTGAAAAAGCCAAGGAAGTCGGATATTCGGAGGGCACGGTTTCAGACCTTGATGCTTTATATACAAAGCTCGGTTTTGACAAAGCGGATGTTCACCATGCAAAAGAAGGTTTCGTCGGCAAACTGGGCAGATGGCTGACAAATCCGTTTGTTGTCCCCGTCTTATTAACGCTTGCTTTGCTTGGTTTGACCATTGAATTGTTCTCGCCGGGCCTCGGGATACCGGGTGCCGTCGGACTGACGGCCATGCTGCTGTTTTTCACCGGGCATATCGCTGCCGGATTCGCCGGCTATGACAGCGTATTCTTATTTTGCGCGGGCTTGGTTTTTATCCTTTTAGAGATATTTCTGCCCGGAGGCATAATCGGTCTTATCGGTATTGCAGGCGTCATCGCGAGCCTCTTTCTCGCTGCGGGCAGCTTTACCGTAATGGCGGTTTCTCTCTTGATCGCCATTGCTGTGTCTATTACAGCCTTTATCATATTAACAAGGGTGTTGGGGAAACGAATGAAATTCTTTAAAAAATTAATATTAACTGATTCAACAAGCACGGAGAGCGGTTATGTTTCAAATCAGAACCGGACGGAGCTGTTGGGAAAAGTCGGCGTTACCGCTACAGCCCTCAGACCGTCAGGCACCGTCATTATTGATGGTGAACGTCTGGATGTCGTCTCGGAAGGATCATTCACTGAGAAAGACAGACAGGTGAAAGTAGTGAAAGCGGAAGGCTCACGCATTGTCGTGAGAGAAATATAGATGATAACCTTGAGGAGGAATTAGATGGAACTGTCAAGTTTGGCGATTTTAGCATTAGTTGCTGCTGCCATTATTGTGTTAGCCATATTCTTCACCTTTGTACCGGTGATGCTATGGATTTCGGCGCTTGCAGCAGGAGTCAGAATCAGCATTTTCACTTTGGTCGGGATGAGGCTGCGGCGCGTCATACCAAGCCGCGTTGTCAATCCGTTAATTAAAGCGCACAAAGCCGGCCTGTCCGCAACAACAAATCAGCTCGAAAGCCATTATCTGGCCGGAGGTAATGTCGACAGGGTGGTCAATGCCCTGATTGCGGCACAGCGCGCCAATATTGAGCTGTCATTTGAACGCTGCGCAGCCATTGACCTGGCCGGGCGTGACGTATTGGAAGCCGTACAGATGAGCGTTAATCCGAAGGTCATTGAAACACCGTTTATCGCGGGTGTCGCCATGGACGGAATTGAAGTAAAAGCAAAAGCCAGAATCACGGTAAGAGCCAATATTGAGCGCCTTGTCGGAGGAGCGGGAGAAGAGACGGTTGTCGCCCGTGTCGGAGAAGGGATTGTCTCGACAATCGGTTCTTCTCACAATCATAAAAAAGTGCTTGAAAACCCTGATATGATTTCGCAGACCGTACTTGGCAAAGGGCTGGATTCAGGCACCGCATTTGAAATTCTTTCGATTGACATCGCCGACGTTGATATCGGCAAAAACATCGGAGCGATTCTTCAGACGGATCAGGCAGAAGCAGACAAAAACATTGCGCAGGCCAAAGCCGAAGAGCGCCGCGCCATGGCGGTCGCCCAAGAGCAGGAAATGCGCGCTCGCGTAGAAGAAATGCGTGCAAAAGTCGTGGAAGCAGAAGCCGAAGTGCCGCTTGCGATGGCAGAAGCGTTGCGTGAAGGAAACATCGGCGTCATGGACTATATGAACATAAAAAATATCGACGCGGATACGGACATGAGGGATTCTATCGGCAAGCTGACGAATGACCAGCAAGATGAAGACCAACAATAACCTCTCTATTAAGGAGGGAGCCGCTATATGCACGAGATTCTGACAAATCCGCTCGTCATTGCCGCTGTCATCGGCATTATATCGGCAATATTCGGCAAGAAAAACAAAGATGAAAAACGTCCGCCGGGTACACGTCCCGGAAATCAGGCAAAAAAGCAGGATCAAAAACAGCCGCAGAAAGAGCATAAGCCGGAAGCGGAAGAATTGCCTGCCGTTTCAGAAGAGAACCCTTTTGAGCAAAAAAGAAGGGAAGCTGAAAAGCGCCTAGCGGAGACGGAGCAGATGTTTAACGGGCTCGAACATAAGCTGACATCCGCACGCGCACGAAACGCGTCTCTGAAGAAATCAGCCCTCAAAATAAATAAAGAAACTGCGGTCCAAGGCATTATATTCAGTGAGGTTTTGGGTCCGCCCCGTGCAAAAAAACCGCACCGGACCATGCGGAACATCGGTAAAAAATAAAGTGTTAGAACCCCTTTTCAAATCATACATATGAGATGAAAGGGGGTTCTTTTTTTATGGGGCAAAGAAAGAATCGTGTAAAGGCATGGCTGACAAGAGCATTGGAAATTCCCCCGGACGTTATGATGGATCTGCCTCGTATTACGATGGTCGGCAGACTTCATATCTACATAGAGAATCACAGAGGCCTCCTGCTGTTCAGTGAAGAAGAAGTCAGGCTGATGCTCAAGCAGGGGCAGTGTATCATATCAGGAAAAAACTTGGTCATTAAGGCAATCCTTCCTGAGGAAATCCTTTTGGAAGGCACGATAGATCACGTACGATATGTCGATTCATAAAGCCGGGGGGAAATAATGTGAAAAACAAATGGCTGTCATTTTTTTCGGGTAAAGTCCAAATGGAAGTCAAAGGAAAAGGGATTGAACGGCTGCTGAATGAATGTACGAGAAACGGAATCGCCATCTTTGCGGTGAAAAAAAAGCAAGACTGTGTTCTGCTGATGATTCAGCTTCAAGATGTACATGCTTTCAGAAGAGTCATCAGAAAACATGAATGCAAAGCAAGCTTTACAAAAAGAAAGGGTCTTCCCTTTCTGCTTCTCAAATCAAAATTAAATCTGGGCTTCACTGCGGGATTTGTGATATTTTTTGTTATATTGTTTCTTTTGTCCAACATGATTTGGGAAATTGATATTAAAGGGGCCAAGCCCGAAACCGAGCATCAGATGGTAAAGCACCTTGAAGAAATCGGTGTGAAAAAAGGCCGTTTGCAATTTTTAATGATGACGCCGGAGAAAATTCAAAAATCATTAACAAACGGCATCGATAATATTACGTGGGTCGGTGTGGAATTGAACGGGACAGCCCTTCATATGAAAGTGGTCGAAAAAAACGAACCGACAAAAGAAAAGTACGTAAGCCCCCGCCATATCGTTGCCAAAAAGAAGGCGGTCATCAAAAGGATGTTCGTGCAAAAGGGGCAGCCGATGGCTTTTGTGAACGATCATGTTGACAAAGGACAGCTCCTCGTCTCAGGACTGATCGGAAATGAAGACCGGAAAGTCGCCTCAAAAGCGGAAATTTACGGAGAAACATGGTACAAGTCAGAAGTAACCGTGCCTCTTGAAACATCATTTACGCTATATACGGGTAAAGTAAGGACGAAGCACAAGCTGTCTTTCGGATCATGGGGCGTGCCTTTTTGGGGCTTTGAATTTAATGAGAAGCCGCTGAAACATCCGAAAACAGAGGAAGAAAAGCATCCGTTTCAATTTCTGGGGATGAAGCTTCCGGTTTCTTACGTTTCAGAACAGACAAGAGAAAGTGAAACATCCGTGCGGACTTATACGAAAGGCGAAGCGGTTCAGGCCGGTATCAAAATGGGAAGACAAGATGTAGAAAAGCGATTAAACGGCAGCGGAGAGGTGGAAAGTGAAAAAGTTTTGCACCAATCCGTTGAGAATGGTAAAGTAAAGTTGATTATTCTCTACCAAGTTATAGAAGATATCGTTCAAACCACACCTATTGTTCAGGGAGACTAAAGAATGGCAGAACATTTACTTGCGATTAATCACAAACTGAAAAGCCCGGACGAAGCACTTTCTTTGTTCGGCAGCCAAGATGCCTTTTTACATTTAATGGAGAAGGATCTGGGCATTAGCCTCATCACACGCGGTGAAACCATTTACGTTTCCGGGAATGATGAAACATTTGAGATCGCTGACAGATTATTGGGCTCGCTCCTTACTTTAATTCGCAAGGGGATCGAGATTTCGGAACGTGATGTGCTGTATGCCGTGAAAATGGCAAAAAAAGATGAACTGGACTATTTTGAAAGCATGTATGAAGAGGAAATAACGAAAACGGCAAAAGGCAAACCGATCCGTGTCAAAACCATCGGCCAAAGAGAATATGTGGCGGCGATGAAGAAAAACGACATGGTGTTCGGCATCGGGCCGGCGGGAACCGGCAAAACTTATTTGGCGGTCGTAAAAGCGGTGCACGCTTTAAAAAACGGCCACATTAAAAAAATTATTTTAACAAGACCCGCTGTGGAAGCCGGCGAGAGCCTCGGTTTTCTGCCCGGAGATTTAAAGGAAAAAGTAGATCCTTATCTGCGCCCGCTGTATGATGCGCTCCATGATGTGCTCGGAAGCGACCATACGGAGCGTCTTATGGAAAGAGGGGTTATCGAAATCGCCCCGCTTGCCTATATGAGAGGGCGGACGCTTGACGACGCGTATGTGATTCTTGATGAAGCCCAGAATACCACTCCCGCTCAAATGAAAATGTTTTTGACGAGATTGGGTTTTGGCTCTAAAATGATCATTACGGGCGACGTAAGCCAAATTGACCTGCCGAAAGGCGTCACATCGGGACTTGCAGTAGCGAAGGACATGCTGAAGGACGTAAACGGCATCTCCGTGATTGAACTTGACCAGACAGATGTGGTCAGGCATCCGCTTGTTGCAAAAATTATTGAAGCTTATGATAAGCAAAAGTAATGCAAAAATGACCCGATCTCCCGTTATCGGGTCATTTTTATATGATGTGTTCCTGATGTTTCAGGGAGGAGGTTCTTGTTTTGAAAAAGAAGGGAAAGGGCAAAAGCGCCCGGGAACGGTTCCGCAGTTTCAGACATGCCCGCTCAGCCCATGTGCTGCTGTACCTGCTGCTTTCAGCGATCATGTTTGGTTTGCTCTTTATTCATGTAAAACCTGAATCACTTAATTTGGATTTGTTTGCAGTCAGTGATAAAACGATTTACGCGCCCGCCACAGTGGAAGATCAGCAGGCGACGGAATCGAAAAAACAGGCGGCCGAAGATGCGGTGGAAGATCAATACACTCTGAAAAAAGGCTATACCGACAATCGGCTTGACCTGATCACTTCCATTTTTGACAGCATCGGCGAAGTGAAAAAAGATGCGGAAAAAGACAAAAAGTCACCTTCGGAAAAATCACTGGTAAAATCGGTGAAAAACAAGCTGACACAGGATGTCAATGAATCCGTCTCGGAAGATGCCATTAAATCGCTTCTCCATGCAAACAATGAAGATTTCTCATTTGTGAGGGATTCCGTCATTACCGCGGTGAATACGGTGATGAGCAGTGAAATTCCTTCTGAAAAGCTTGCTGAAGCGAAGGATAAGGTCGCAAAAGAGCTGAAAAGTGCTTCTGTGCCGTCAAAATATTTAGCGGCTGCGACTGAAATCGGAAAATACGCGGTCATCCCGAATTACGTTTTTGATCCGAAAGCGACCGATGAAAAACGCCAGGAAGCGTCAGACAGCGTCCAGCCGGTACAGATCAAACAGGGACAGGTTCTCGTGGAAGAGAATGATCTGATTGACCGGGAAGTATACAGGAAGCTTGAACTGACGGGTCTTTTGAATAATTCCAACCTGTTAAAACCGATCAGCGGTCTCCTTCTGATGATCGGCCTGTTTATTGCCACGCTTGTCTACTATTTTGAGAAACAGCAGCAGGAGCTTAAGCTGAAAAATAAATCTCTTTTGCTGTTTTCTATCATTACAACGCTTATTCTCGTCATTATGGAAGTCGTCAGTCTCTTTCAGAAGATTGAATACACCAATATCGGCTATCTTGTGCCGATCGCCGCCGGTGCGATTTTAATCAGGCTGCTGCTCAATGAAAGGCTCGCCATTTTAGGAAGCATCATTCTGGCGATCTGCGGCAGTATGATGTTTAATCAGGGTGTGACGGGAACATTTAATTACGTCATCGGCATTTACTATTTAATCAGCAGCATTTCAGGCATTCTGTTTTTGGGAAAACATAATGCGAGGTCAAAAATATTGCAGACGGGACTGTTCGTCTCATTTATTAATATGATTATCGTGCTGTCGCTTTTATTAATACAAAATACGGCGCTGTCACCGGTTGAAATCGGAACGCTTATGCTGATGGGGGTCGTCTCGGGCCTTGCTTCATCCGTTTTGATTATCGGTCTGATGCCGTTTTTTGAGACGGGATTCGGCATTCTTTCAACAATGAGGCTGATTGAACTGTCTAATCCGAATCATCCCCTGCTTCGAAAGATTTTAACGGAAACACCCGGTACATATCATCACAGCGTCATGGTGGCAAATCTATCGGAAGCGGCTTGTGAAGCTGTAGGGGCAAACGGTCTTTTAGCACGGGTCGGAGCGTATTATCACGATCTCGGCAAAACGAAACGTCCGCAATATTTTATTGAAAATCAGATGAATATGGATAATCCGCATGACAAGCTGTCCCCTCAGCTCAGTAAAAATATCATTATCGCACATACGACAGACGGTGCGAATATGCTCAGAAGCTATAAGTTTCCGAAAGAGCTTGTGGATATCGCGGAGCAGCATCACGGAACGTCCCTTTTAAAATTCTTTTATTATAAAGCGAAAGAAAAGGGCGACCAGATTACAGAGAAGGAGTTCCGCTACCCGGGGCCGAAGCCGCAATCGAAAGAAGCGGCTATTATCTCAGTGGCCGACAGCGTTGAAGCCGCCGTCCGTTCCATGCATAATCCCAATCCCGAGCGGATCGAAAAACTGGTGCGGGGAATTATATCCGATAAGCTTCAGGACGGACAATTCTCAGAATGTGATCTCACGTTCCGAGAACTGGATACGATCGCAAAAACACTATGTGCGACTTTAAAAGGAATTTTCCACTCCCGGATTGAATATCCGGAGGCTACGAAGAAGGTGAAATAAATGAGTTTACTCATAGATATTGTTGATGAAACGAACAGCGTCTCAGCTGATGCGCTCCAAGAAGTGGAGAAGCTGCTCCAATTCGCGGCGGAAAAAGAAGGCGTTCAGGACCAGGCTGAAGTATCGGTCACGATTGTGACAAATGAGGAAATCAGAGAAATCAACAGAGACTACCGGGGAAAAGACACTCCGACTGACGTCATTTCGTTTGCGCTTGAAGAAGAAGGCGAAGACGAGGTTGAAATCGTAGGCGCCGACATGCCGCCTGTTTTAGGAGATATTATCATCAGCGCAGACAGAACGAAAGAGCAGGCGGAAGAGTACGGCCATTCGTTTATGAGAGAGCTCGGTTTTCTGGCCGTGCACGGCTTTTTGCATTTGCTTGGCTATGATCACATGACAAAAGAAGAAGAGGAAGAAATGTTTTCAAAGCAAAAGGATTTGCTGGATGAGTATGGACTCACGAGATCATAAAAACGAGTGGAGCAGGTTCCTGAAGAGCTTTGTCCATGCATGGAGGGGAATCTGGAAAACGGCGCGGTCAGAGCGGAATTTTCAATTTCATATTACCGCGGCCTGCGCCGTTATCGTTTGCGGTTTTCTCACCGGGCTGAGCACAGCCGAATGGGCCGTTGTTTTGATGCTGATCGGAGGAATGCTTGCTTTGGAGCTGTTAAATACCGCGATAGAGCATGTTGTGGATTTAGTTACCGATCAGTATCACCCGCTCGCAAAAGCGGCAAAGGACGCGGCCGCCGGAGCCGTTTGCGTCTTTGCCGTGATATCGTGTATCATTGGTTTACTCATCTTCTTGCCGAAGATATGTTAGCAGAAGATTCTTACAATTATTTTACATTGCCAAAAATGGGCGTGAAAAACCAATCATAATTATGTAAAATAAAAGTGACAGCGGTATCATACAGGATAAAGGTAAGAGAGGAATTAAGTACACATGAACAGACAAGAATTGATTGCAGAAGCATTAAAAGCGCGGGACACAGCGTATGTGCCGTATTCAAATTTCAGAGTGGGAGCCGCTCTTCTTACCAAAGACGGAAAAGTGTACAGAGGCTGCAACATCGAAAATGCGGCATACAGCATGTGCAACTGTGCTGAACGCACGGCGATATTCAAAGCTGTTTCCGAGGGGGATACGGAATTTGCGATGCTCGCCGTGGCTGCGGATACTCCGGGACCGGTTTCGCCGTGCGGAGCCTGCAGACAAGTAATTTCCGAGCTGTGCTCAAAGGATATGCTTGTTATTCTGACCAACTTACAAGGACAAATAAAAGAAATGACTGCGGAAGAATTATTACCGGGCGCATTTTCATCGGAGGATTTACATGACGAACGAAAGCTTTAAATCAGGATTTGTATCTATCATCGGAAGGCCGAATGTAGGAAAGTCTACCTTTTTAAACAGGGTCATCGGTCAAAAGATCGCCATCATGAGCGACAAACCCCAGACGACAAGAAATAAAGTCCAAGGGGTGCTGACAACCGGCACGTCGCAGACCATTTTTATTGATACACCGGGCATTCACAAACCAAAGCACAAGCTTGGCGACTTTATGATGAAAGTGGCGCAGAATACGCTGAAAGAAGTTGACTTGGTGTTATTTATGATTAACGCCGAAGAAGGGTACGGAAAAGGCGACGAGTTTATCATTGAAAAGCTCGGACAGACGTCTACACCGGTCTTTCTGATCGTTAACAAAATTGATAAGATCCACCCTGACCAGCTGCTTCTTTTAATTGATGAGTATCGTACGCGCTATCCGTTTAAGGAAATCGTGCCGATCTCAGCTTTGGAAGGGAACAACGTCGAAACCCTTCTCGCGCAGATTGAAGCGTATTTACCGGAAGGGCCTCAGTTCTATCCGAGCGATCAGGTGACTGACCATCCCGAGCGGTTCATTATTTCTGAACTGATCAGGGAAAAGGTGCTCCATCTGACAAGGGAAGAAGTGCCGCACAGCATCGCTGTCGCCATCGAGTCCATTAAAGGGCAGGAAAACGGCTCCGTCCATGTCGCCGCCACCATTGTGGTCGAGCGGGATTCTCAAAAAGGCATCGTCATCGGCAAAAAAGGAGCGCTTCTGAAAGAAGTCGGCAAAAGAGCGCGGGCTGATATTGAAGCTCTTTTGGGCTCACGCGTTTACCTGGAATTATGGGTGAAGGTGCAGAAGGACTGGCGGAATAAAATGTCTCAGCTGCGTGATTTCGGCTTCAAAGAGGATGAATATTAATTCATCTAAGGCGCATGCCTGAGGTGTGAGATTACCTCACAGAAGCAGGGATTCGTTAGCAAAATTTGTTTAACATGAAAAGGAGGACATCAGGTCAAGATAAGGGTAAGAATTTGGATAGCAAGCTAGTTTAATGATGAAAGGTGGGTTTTTTGTGTTGAATTTTACCTGGAACGTATTTTCTCAAACAGGAAGTGTTGATACGTACCTTCTTTTTAAAGAACTGGAAAAAGAGAACCTGGAAAGACCCGAAGAACCGGAAGATGAGCTAGCCCGAATTGATTTTCCAATTTTGTAAACCTCTTGGCCCCTCCCGTTGTTGGAAGGTGCGGAAATGCTGACTAAAAGTGAAGGAATCGTGCTCCGTACGAATGACTACGGGGAGACGAATAAAATCGTGACATTGCTGACGAGGGAACACGGCAAAATCGGCGTCATGGCAAGGGGCGCCAGGAAGTCAGCCAGCCGGCTGTCAGCAGTCAGCCAGCCGTTTTTGTACGGGTCATTTTTAATGCAAAGAACATCCGGACTCGGCACGCTCCAGCAGGGTGAAATGATTCTCAGCATGAGAACGATCAGAGAAGATTTATTTTTGACGGCGTATGCCGCTTTTATCGCTGAACTCACTGACAAAGGAACGGAAGAGAAGAAACCGAACCCCTATTTATTCGAATTGATTCTCGAATCCTTTAAGAGGCTGAATGACGGGACTGACCCGGACGTGATCACCTTCATCGTGCAGATGAAAATGCTCGGCGTCATGGGGCTGTATCCGGAGCTGAATCATTGTGTCCACTGCAAAAGCGGGGAAGGGACGTTTCATTTTTCGATAAGAGATAACGGGTTTATCTGCCACCGCTGCTTTGAAAAGGATCCGTACAGAGTTCCGATGTCGCCGCAAACGGCAAGGCTGCTAAGGCTTTTTTATTACTTTGATATCGGAAGGCTCGGCAGCGTCTCGTTAAAACAGGAAACCAAAAACGAAATTAAACGGGTCATTGATCTGTATTACGAGGAATATTCAGGACTTTATTTAAAGTCAAAACGGTTTTTAGATCAGATGGAAAGCATGAAGAACCTTTTGGATGAAAACAAAAGTTGACATTCTGCCCATCTTTTTATATGATCATTTATTATAAAATATGTTGCAGTGACAGAAAGAAGTACTTGCGTCCAACTCATACAAGCGACCTTAGGGCAGTGTAAGCTAAGGATGAGCGCGCAACGAAAGGCATTCTCGAGCAACCCTTTAAAAAGAGGCTGAGTGATTCACATCCTCAGCAACTAGGGTGGAACCGCGGGAGAACTCTCGTCCCTATGTTTGCGGCCGGCAAGCATAGAGACGGGAGTTTTTTGGTTGCCGCCGCACTTGTAAAAGAATGGAGAAAGTGGAGGTGCTTGAAATGAACATTCAAGATATGATTTTAACCTTGCAGAAGCACTGGTCGAATGAAGGCTGTGTGCTCATGCAGTCGTATGATGTGGAGAAAGGCGCAGGCACAATGAGCCCGTATACATTTTTACGAAGCATCGGGCCGGAACCGTGGAGAGTGGCTTACGTTGAGCCGTCCAGACGGCCTGCGGACGGACGGTACGGTGAAAACCCGAACAGGCTCTATCAGCATCATCAATTCCAAGTCATTATCAAGCCGTCGCCTGATAACATTCAAGAGCTTTACCTTGATTCATTGCGTGCGCTCGGCATTGACCCGCTTGAACATGATATCCGTTTCGTAGAAGACAACTGGGAAAACCCGTCTTTAGGCTGTGCAGGTCTCGGCTGGGAAGTATGGCTTGACGGGATGGAAATTACTCAGTTTACATACTTCCAGCAGGTGGGCGGAATTGAATGTAAACCGGTATCCGTTGAGATCACATATGGTATTGAACGTCTCGCGTCATATATTCAGGATAAAGAAAACGTCTTTGATCTTGAATGGACGTCAGGATTTACTGTGAAAGATTTATTTATGATGGCTGAATATGAGCATTCCGTTTATACTTTTGAAACATCTGACGTGGATATGCTTTTCCATTTGTTCAGCACCTATGAAAAAGAAGCGATCAGACAAATGGATAACGGGCTCGTGCATCCGGCCTATGATTATGTGCTGAAATGCTCTCACACATTTAATCTGCTCGATGCAAAAGGCGCGATCTCGGTGACGGAGCGGACGGGTTATATCGGCCGTGTCCGCAACTTAGCGAGAAAAGTGGCAAAAACGTATTATGAAGAACGGGAAAAATTAGGGTTCCCAATGCTTAAAGAGGAGGGCTCTTCCCATGAGTAAACAAGACTTGCTTTTAGAGATCGGACTCGAGGAAATGCCGGCGCGGTTTTTACATGACAGCATGGTGCAGCTCGGTGAAAAGCTGACCGGCTGGCTGGCTGAAAAAAATATCGCCCATGGCGAAGTGAAACTTTTTAATACGCCGAGACGTCTGGCAGTATATATAAAAGACGTAGCAGAAAAACAGGCTGATATTCAGGAAGAAGCAAAAGGCCCTGCGAAAAAAATCGCTCTGGATGCTGACGGAAACTGGACAAAAGCCGCTATCGGATTTTCAAAAGGCCAAGGCGCCGGAGTGGATGACCTGTATATAAAAGATGTAAACGGCACGGAATATGTCTTCGTTCAAAAATTCCAGGCGGGACAAGAGACGAAGACACTTTTACCGCAGCTGGAAAATTTGATTGCCGGAATGCATTTCCCGAAAAACATGCGCTGGGGCACGCAGGATCTGCGCTATATCCGTCCGATCAAATGGATTATCGCTCTCTTTGGAAAAGACGTCATTCCGTTTAAAATCACAAATGTCGAGACGGGCCGGAACACACAGGGACACCGCTTTCTCGGCCAAGAAGTATCTGTTGATGCACCGTCATCATACGAAAAGCTGCTGAAAGAACAAAGCGTCATTGCTGACCCGAAAGAACGCAAACAAATGATCCAAAGCCAGCTGGACGCGCTTGCAGCCGAGAAGAAATGGAACATTCCGATCGATGAGGACCTGCTGAACGAAGTCAACCATCTGGTGGAATACCCGACGGCGCTTTACGGATCTTTTGAATCCGAGTTTCTTTCTATCCCTGAAGAAGTGCTTGTAACAACAATGAAAGAGCATCAGCGCTACTTCCCGGTAAAAGATGAAAACGGGAATCTGCTGCCTCATTTTATTACGGTAAGAAACGGGAACAGCCATGCAATTGAAAATGTTGCCCGCGGAAACGAGAAAGTGCTGAGAGCAAGGCTTTCAGATGCTGCGTTCTTCTACAAAGAAGACCAAAAGCTGAACATTGATGAAAACGTGAAGAAACTGGAAAATATCGTTTTCCATGAAGAGCTCGGCTCCC
The DNA here is from genome assembly GCF_040259625.1 of Bacillus sp. B1(2022). NCBI lineage: Bacteria > Bacillati > Bacillota > Bacilli > Caryophanales > Bacillaceae > Bacillus > Bacillus sp. B1(2022). Next base: position 300,478 of record NZ_JANIFO010000002.1, on the reverse strand, counting down.
TTGGAGATAAAGTAAGGAGAGTGGCCGCCATTGCGGGCAAACTTGCCGTCCGCCTGAAAGCGGATGAACAGACGCAAAACCTTGTGAAGCGCGCCGCAGAGATTTCTAAATTTGACCTGGTTACACATATGATCTATGAGTTCCCTGAGCTTCAAGGCGTGATGGGAGAAAAATATGCGCGCATGCTCGGTGAAGATGAAGCCGTCGCTGCCGCTGTCAATGAGCACTATATGCCGAGAGCGGCCGGGGGAGAAGTGCCTTCAACCTTTACCGGCGCGGTTGTGGCGTTAGCTGATAAACTGGACACGATTGCTTCCTTCTTCAGCATTGACGTGATTCCGACAGGTTCTCAGGACCCGTACGGATTGCGCCGTCAGGCAAGCGGCATCGTTTCCATTCTGATCGACCGCAACTGGGGCATTTCTTTTAAAGAGCTGCTGTCATTGACAGAAACGGAAAAAGAAAATGAGCTCCTCGATTTCTTTACACAGCGTCTGAAATACGTCTTAAACGCTGAAGACATCCGTCATGACGTTATCGAAGCCGTTCTGGACAGCACAGAGCTTGAGCCGTATGCAGCCGTTCATAAAGCAAGAGTGCTTGAGAAGCACCTCGGCACACCCGGCTTTAAAGAAACGGCTGAATCACTCGGCCGGGTCATCTCCATCAGCAAAAAAGGCGAGAGCCGCGATATCAATCCGGATCTGTTTGAAAATGAACAGGAGAAAAAGCTGTTTGACGCTTATCAAAAAACAAAAGACAGTGTCGCGGAAAGCTTTGCCTCCAAAAACTATGAACAGGCGCTTGCCGTGCTCAGCGGATTAAAGGAGCCGATAGAAGACTACTTTAATCACACGATGGTAAATGCGGACGATGAAGCATTAAAAACCAACCGTTTAGCGCAAATGACCGCTCTTGCAGATGTGATCAAGTCTTTTGCTAATATGAATCATCTTATTGTAAAATAAAGAAAAAGACGGTTGCTGTGTGATCGGCAATCGTCTTTTCCCCTTTTACATAAACATCACAGAATGAAAACATAGATAAAGAAACCCTTCCATAAAGGTGGTGAGTACGATCGAATTAAATAAACGGCAAGAACAAATTTTACAGATTGTAAAGGAAAACGGCCCGATTACCGGAGAGCATATCGCAGAACAGCTCAATTTAACGAGGGCCACGCTGCGGCCGGACTTGGCCATACTCACCATGTCAGGCTTCTTAGAGGCCCGTCCGCGGGTCGGTTATTTTTATACGGGGAAAACGGGAAATCAGCTGCTTGCGGATAAACTGAAAAAGCTGCAAGTGAAAGATTTTCAATCGATCCCTGTTGTCATCAATGAGAATGTCTCGGTATACGATGCCATCTGCACCATGTTTTTAGAAGATGTCGGCACGTTATTTGTCGTAGATCGTGATGCTGTCTTAGTCGGTGTGCTGTCACGCAAAGATTTGCTGCGGGCGAGCATCGGCCAGCAGGAACTTGCCTCAATACCGGTTCATATTATCATGACAAGAATGCCGAATATCGCCGTCTGCCGGCGTGACGATTATGTGATGGACATCGCCAAGTATTTAATTGAAAAACAGATCGATGCCCTGCCCGTTATTAAAGATACGGATAAAGGCTTTGAGGTCATCGGCCGGTTTACCAAAACGAATATGACTAAGATACTTGTCAGTTTATCAGAAAATGAAATCATATAAGCTTGAAAACTAACGGGGGGATAACATGGACAATCGCATCATTTATGTAGTATCAGACTCAGTCGGAGAAACCGCCGAACTCGTTGTAAAAGCCTCGCTCAGCCAGTTTAACGGCTCAGCCGATGATACGCATATCAGAAGAATACCTTATGTGGAAGATATCGGCACCATTAATGAAGTCGTGTCTCTCGCCAAAGCGGACGGCGGCATTATTTGTTTTACACTCGTTGTTCCTGAAATGCGCAAATACCTGGTTGAACAAGCGGAAAAAGCGAATGTGCTGTATTACGATATTATCGGTCCGCTCATCGATAAAATGGAATCGGCTTACGGTCTGACCGCCAAATATGAACCGGGCCGCGTCCGCCAGCTTGATGAAGATTATTTCAAAAAGGTCGAGGCGATCGAGTTTGCCGTCAAATATGACGATGGCAGAGATCCAAGAGGCATTTTAAAAGCCGATATCATCCTGCTCGGAGTATCCAGAACGTCTAAAACCCCATTATCACAATATCTTGCCCATAAGCGTCTGAAAGTGGCCAATGTGCCGATCGTTCCTGAGGTCGATCCGCCGGAAGAACTGTTCAGCGTTGATCCGAAAAAATGCATCGGCTTAAAAATCAGCCCTGATAAACTGAACCATATACGAAAAGAACGGTTAAAATCTCTCGGCTTAAATGACAAAGCCATTTACGCCAATATCAACAGAATTAAAGAAGAGCTGGAGTATTTTGAGAAAATCGTGGACCGGATCGGCTGCCAAGTCGTTGACGTTTCGAATAAAGCGGTCGAGGAAACAGCGAACATCATTCATCACCTCAAAACAAAGGGCCGATAACTCAGGACGCTTTATCCTGGGTTTTTGGGTATGCAAATAGGGAATAAACAAAAAGGATGGCATCTTCGCGAAGTTTGTATTATAATAAAAAATTGTGATAAAATGTTTATTTTTAGGTTTAAGCTTCGTGTGATACGAATAAACTATTATGGGTAAGATGTCAAGAATAACTCCCGGAAATTTTTCGACAAAGCTCAAAATAGATCCGCAGTCATGGAGCATATGCGATTTCGCTTGTTTTTATGCAGGAGATTGATGGAGGGATGGAGAATTAGTCTTCTAAATGAAAAAGAAAAGACGATTTTTGTCGATGCAGACGCATGCCCCGTAAAAGAGGAAATAATGCTCATTGCATCGCAAGTCAGCGTTCGGGTTATTTTCGTCGCATCATTTGAACACTACCAGCTTTCCAGAAGCAAAGACGAGAACTGGGTATACGTTGATCCTCATAAAGAAGCGGCAGACTTATATATCGCAAACCATGTGAGATCGGGAGACGTCGTAGTCACGCAGGATATCGGTTTAGCCTCTCTTTTGCTGAACAGAAATATTGCCGTCTTATCGGAAAGGGGCCGTTCTTATACTGAAGACACGATTGACTTCGCTCTGATGAGCCGTCATATGTCAGGCAAAATGAGAAGAATCGGCATTCATTCCAAAGGACCTAAAAAATTAAATAAAGAAGATCGGAATCGATTTGTTACCCTGCTTAAAAAAATCCTGTCGAATGATGAAGGGATTTCAAATCAAAACATCGAATAATGTACGACGGAGTGTTATAAGATGGGAAACCGCATACCAGATGAAGTAGTTAATCAGGTGCAGCAGTCAGCAGACATTGTTGAAGTCATAGGTGATTATGTCCAATTGAAAAAGCAAGGCCGCAACTACTTTGGGCTCTGTCCGTTTCACGGGGAAAACACGCCCTCGTTTTCCGTCTCCAGCGATAAGCAGATCTTTCATTGCTTCGGATGCGGTGCGGGCGGGAACGTTTTCTCTTTCTTACGGCAGATGGAAGGTTATTCATTTACGGAAGCTGTTTCTCACCTTGCGGATAAATATCAGATTGATTTCCCTGATGATATAACGATTCACTCTGCATCCAGGCCGGAATCTTCCGGAGAGCAGAAGATGGCGGAAGCCCACGAGCTTCTGAAGAAATTTTACCATCATTTGCTAATAAATACAAAGGAAGGCCAGGAAGCGTTAGATTACCTTTTATCAAGGGGTTTTACGAAAGAGCTCATAGATGAGTTTGAAATCGGCTACGCGCTGGATTCCTGGGATTTCATGACGAAATTCTTGAAAAAGCGCGGTTTTGAGGAAGAACTGATGGAAAAAGCGGGTCTGCTGATCAGAAGGGAAGACGGCAGCGGGTATTTTGACCGTTTCAGAAACAGAATTATGTTTCCCATTCATGATCACCACGGAGCCGTGGCGGCTTTTTCAGGAAGGGCGCTCGGAAGCCAGCAGCCGAAATATATGAACAGCCCGGAAACGCCGCTGTTTCATAAATCTAAGCTGCTGTATAACTTTCATAAGGCGCGCCTGCCGATCAGGAAAGAGGAGAGAGCCGTTCTGTTTGAAGGCTTCGCTGACGTCATATCCGCCGTCAGCTCAGGCGTAAAAGAAAGTATCGCCACAATGGGGACGTCGCTCACCGAAGAACATGTGAAAATCCTCAGGAGAAATGTTCAGGAGGTCATTCTCTGCTACGATTCGGATAAAGCCGGGTACGAAGCTACGCTGAAAGCGGCCGGCCTGCTCCAGAAAGCCGATTGTAAGGTAAGAGTAAGCATGCTGCCTGACGGGCTTGATCCTGATGATTATATCAGAACCCGGGGCGGAGAAAAATTCCGGACCGATATCATTGATGCAAGCGTTACGGTCATGGCTTTTAAAATGCAGTATTTCCGCAAAGGGAAAAACTTATCTGACGAAGGAGACCGGCTCGCTTACATGAAAGAAGTGCTGAAAGAAATCAGCGCTCTTTCCGGGTCGCTTGAGCAGGAAATGTATGTGAAGCAGCTCGCCTCAGAATTTTCTCTTTCGGTAGAATCTTTGACTGAACAGCTTTCCATCTACGCCAGACAAAACGCCCCCGGCGACAAAAACGCCGAACCGCAGACAAGACGGGCCCGGGTGACGACAAAAGCGAAACGGCGCCGTCTCCGTCCCGCCTATGAGAACGCGGAAAGACTTCTGCTCGCTCATATGCTGAGAGACCGAAACGTCATAAAGAAAGTGATTGAGCGTGTCGGCTTTGAATTTAACATTGACGGACATCGTGCGCTGGCAGCATACCTGTACGCTGTTTATGAAGAGGGCGCTGACATGACGCCGCAGCATCTTATGGCGAGAATGCAGGATGAGGAAATCAGCCAGCTGCTTTCAGATATAGGGATGCTCCAAGTAAACGAGGAGCTCTCAGAGGCCGAGTTATCCGATTACGTAAAAAAAGTGTTGGATCACCGAAAATGGTCAATGATAAAGGAAAAAGAAGCAGAAAGAGCGGATGCGGAGAGGCAGAAAGACTTCGTGAAAGCTGCGTCTCTGGCTCAAGAAATTGTTGCATTGAACCGATCATTAAAGTAACACCAAAAAGAGGCTTGCGTTCTGATTGGCAATGATTCCTTGCGGAGGAGCAAATAGATCGCTTAACCTCATCATGAATTGTCATTTATTATCCGCAGCCCTGCATGCTGAAAAAGAGAGAAGGCTTCCGGGTCGGATAAGAAACATACCGCTTTTAGAATTCGTTGCAAGCTTTGGAAGGAGGGATCCATAATGGCTGATAAACAAACCCACGAAACAGAAACAGAACTTACATTAGACCAGGTAAAAGAGCAGCTTACTGAAACTGGAAAAAAACGTGGCGTTTTAACATATGAAGAAATTGCTGAACGCATGTCCAGCTTTGAAATTGAATCAGACCAAATGGATGAGTATTATGAATTTTTAGGAGAACAAGGTGTTGAATTAATTAGTGAAAATGAAGAAACGGAAGATCCTAATATTCAACAGCTTGCCAAAGCCGAAGAAGAATTTGACCTTAATGACCTCAGCGTACCGCCTGGCGTAAAGATCAATGATCCAGTCCGCATGTACCTTAAGGAAATCGGACGGGTAAATCTTCTTTCTGCTAAAGAAGAAATCACCTACGCTCAAAAAATTGAAGAGGGTGACGAGGAATCTAAACGCAGACTGGCTGAAGCAAACCTTCGTTTAGTTGTCAGCATTGCTAAACGGTATGTCGGCCGCGGCATGCTTTTCTTAGACTTGATCCAAGAAGGAAACATGGGTCTCATGAAAGCCGTCGAGAAGTTTGACTACCGTAAAGGATATAAATTCAGTACGTATGCGACTTGGTGGATCAGACAGGCGATTACACGCGCCATCGCTGACCAGGCGAGAACAATCCGTATCCCGGTTCACATGGTGGAAACCATCAACAAATTAATCCGTGTGCAGCGTCAGCTTCTTCAGGATCTTGGCAGAGAGCCGACACCGGAAGAAATTGCTGAAGACATGGATCTTACGCCTGAAAAAGTCCGTGAAATATTAAAAATCGCTCAAGAGCCTGTTTCTTTAGAAACGCCGATCGGTGAAGAAGACGACTCACATCTCGGTGACTTCATCGAAGACCAGGAAGCGACTTCTCCGTCGGATCATGCGGCATATGAGCTTTTAAAAGAACAGCTGGAAGATGTGCTGGATACGTTGACAGATCGTGAAGAAAACGTGCTGCGTCTCCGTTTCGGTCTGGATGACGGACGCACAAGAACTTTGGAAGAAGTAGGCAAAGTGTTTGGAGTAACGAGAGAGCGTATTCGCCAAATTGAAGCAAAAGCGCTTCGCAAATTGAGACATCCGAGCAGAAGCAAACGTCTGAAGGATTTTCTCGAATAGAATGGAACGGGTCTTTTTGATCCGTTCTTTTTTATGTATAAGATATATGGATAATATACCTTTATTTTACTGGATAAGCATATGTTTTGCAAATGAGTTTGGAAAAAATGCGGCATGTCTGAAAGGGGGAAAATGAGATAAGTTTATTTATATTCTTTATTGTAAGCGTATACAATTCATTATACAATAGAATAAAGATAATTTTGTGATAAACAAAACAGTTATTTTTGCTTTTTGTATAAATTGTGAAATCAATGAAATTGCTGAGTAAGACCATTTACTTTTTGTAAAAATAAGTTAGAATTAGAAGTGTTTACATAGGGGGAGAATGAAAAAGGGGGATGGAGATATGAAGTGGAATCCGCTGATTCCTTTTTTGCTCATTGCAGTGCTGGGAATAGGGCTGACTTTCTTTTTAGCTGTAAAAGGCAATGGAGATGCGCATCAGATCGCAAGCGGCGGTGAAAGCAAAAATGCCGAGAAGGAAACTGCAAACGCTTCACCTGAAGAGATTTATAAAGCGAACTGCATCACCTGTCACGGGGAAAACTATGAAGGTGTGTCAGGGCCGAACTTAAAAGGCGTCGGCAAAAGAAAAGATGTCGCTGAGATTAAAACAAAAATTGAAAAAGGCGGCAACGGGATGCCCGCGGGCCTTGTGCCGGCCGAAAAGCTGGATGACATGGCAAAATGGGTTTCTGACATTAAATAAAGCTTTACCGGTCCCTATATAAAAGACATATGAAAAACTCTATCCGCCGCTTGGATTCCGGGCGGTTTTTTTATATGATAGTAAAGGAAAAAGAACCTGAGAAAAGTTGTGATATTGTGAATGAAATGAAGTTATCTAAAAGATTGCAGTCTGTGGCGGAATATATCCCTCCGGGTGCCCTGGTTGCTGATATCGGGTCGGACCACGCGTATCTTCCTTGCTATGCCGTTTTGAATCATTTGGCAAGCCGGGCAATCGCCGGTGAAATTACAGACGGACCGTTTCTATCCGCCAAACAGCAGGTGGAAAAACTGGACTTAAGCACTCTTATCTCCGTAAGGAAAGGTGACGGGCTGAGCGTCCTTGAAAAAGGAGAAGCCGGCGCCATTACAATCGCTGGCATGGGCGGAGCGCTGATCGCTCATATTTTGGAGTCCGGAAAAACGAAATTGACGGGGCGTGAACGGCTGATTCTGCAGCCGAATATTCATGCCGTTCATATAAGAGAGTGGCTGTATCAGGAAGGCTATGAACTGATTGATGAAGTGATTCTCGAAGAAGACGGAAAGTGTTATGAAATCCTCGTTGCGGAAACTGGCGACCGTGATGCGCCGTATCGGGACGTGCCGATGGCTGCCGGAATGCTTGCGGGTCCGTTTTTATTAAAAGAGAGGAATGAAGTGTTTCTTCGGAAATGGAGCCAGGAACTTAAGCATACTGAACAAATTTATGAACAGATCAGCCGCAGCGCAAAGCATGAAAATCATGAAAAATTAGCTGAATTGAAAGAGCGGATTTCTCTGCTGAAGGAGGTAATCGGACATGCCTAAACATGTGAACGGACAGGAAATCATCCAGCTGTTTGAACAATTTTCACCGAAGGCTTTTGCGGTGGAAGGAGATAAAATCGGCCTGCAGATCGGTACATTGAATAAGCCGGTGAAAAATGTCATGGTGACACTGGATGTTCTGGAACAAACGGTAGATGAAGCCATTGAGAAAAAAGTTGACTTAATTATCGCCCACCATCCGCCGATTTTTCGGCCGCTTAAACAGATCACCACTGATCAGCCTGGCGGAAGACTGATTGAGAAATGTATAAAGCATGATATTGCCGTATATGCGGCTCATACGAATCTTGATGTAGCGGACGGCGGTGTGAATGATCTGCTTGCCGAAGCTCTCGGCCTGACAGACACAGAAGTGCTCGTCCCGACATATTCGGATCCGCTGAAAAAGCTCGCCGTATATGTTCCGAAAGACTATGAAGAAGCTGTAAGAACTGCACTTGGCAACGCCGGAGCGGGACATATCGGCAATTACAGCCATTGCGCGTTCTCCTCTGAGGGAATCGGCAGCTTTAAGCCGCTGGACGGGGCAGAACCGTTTATCGGACAGACGGGAGAGCTGGAACTCGTCCATGAAGTGAGACTTGAGACCGTTTTTCCGGCAAGTATGGAGAAAACCGTCGTAAAAGCGCTGAAAAAAAGCCATCCGTATGAAGAGGTGGCATATGATATTTATCCGGTGGAGCAGTCTCCGCTTGAAAAAGGGCTCGGCCGCATCGGAAAACTTCAGCAAGACATGACGCTTGAAGAGTTTGCGCTGTTTGTGAAAGAAAAGTTTGACGTTAACGGAGTCCGGATGGTCGGAGAGCGAAACAGCAAGGTGAAAAAAGTCGCGGTTCTTGGCGGTGACGGAAATAAATATATTTATCAGGCAAAGCGGAAAGGTGCAGATGTTTACGTGACGGGCGATCTTTATTTCCATGTAGCGCATGATGCGATGATGATGGGATTAAACGTCGTGGACCCGGGGCATTATGCTGAAAAGATCATGAGAAAAGGCACGGCTGAGAAGCTTACGGCAATGGCCGGAGAGAAAAACTATGACGTGCGCATTTTCGCTTCCGAAACAGATACAAACCCATTTACTTTCTTATAAAAAAACTGAGGCCCCAGGCCTCAGTTTTTTATTTTTACTTTCGGAAGGATTTTTTTTAGCGGCACACTGTGTTCAAGCTGCCATGTCGATTCATCGTTGTGGTCAAACTGCTCTAAAAAGCGGATGACTTCCTTTGTAATCGGTGTCGGTGTTGATGCGCCTGCGGTAACGGCGACGGTATTGACGTCTTTCAGCCATTCGAGCTTCAGTTCACTGATGTCTCCGATTCGGTAGGCTTTTGTTCCGGCGATTTCTTCTGACACTTGTGCCAGTCTGTTGGAGTTATTGCTTTTCGGATCACCGACAACAATGGTTAAGTCCGCTTTTTTTGCCTGCTCTGATACAGCTTCTTGACGAACCTGTGTGGCCAGGCAGATTTCCTGATGGTATTCCACGTACGGGTACTTTTCTTTGACTGATTCCATAATATCGTGGACGTCCCACTGGGACATTGTCGTTTGGTTTGTAACGATTAATTTCTCAGCCTGAATATCGAGATTTCTCACGTCTTCCTCTGTTTCAACGAGATGAACGATTTCAGGAGCGACGCCGACGGCTCCTTCAGGCTCGGGGTGGCCTTTTTTACCGATGTATATGACGTGATAACCTTCAGCTTTTACTTTTCGGATTAAGTCATGTGTTTTCGTGACGTCCGGGCATGTGGCGTCAATCGTAACAAGCCCTTTTTCCTCAGCGGCTTTTCTTACTTCCGGAGATACCCCGTGAGCCGTGAAAATAACGGTTCCTTTTTCCACCTGCTTTAAAATCTCCAGACGGTTTGTGCCGTCAAGCGTGTAAATGCCGTCTTCCTCAAACGCATCTGTGACATGCTTATTATGAACAATCATTCCCAGTATATATATAGGTCTTGGCAGTGTTTTATCGAGTGACGCGTTTTTGGCTATGACCATGGCATCAACAACGCCGTAACAGTAGCCGCGCGGCGATATTTTGATAACGTCCAATGTAGATGTCCTCCTATCAAAAGTGAGTGTAGAGGCAATATAAAAAGCCGTAGTTAAACGGCTCAAATCTTGCATTCTTCTGATCTCATTATAGCTAATCTTTCGTGAGATATCAAAGAATGTTAAATATATAATTTCGGCTTTGATCTGCCCGATGTTCTTTTTGGACGCGGCTGTTCCGCTGAGTCTGCCTGTGCGGCGTCTTTTTCTTTTGAAGCGGATGCTTTTTCAGACGTCTTCTTTGATGTTTTGGATGAGGCGTCTGATTTGTTTTCATCTTCTGTTTCATCTGTTTTTTCAGCTTCATCCTTTTTGTCCTGTTCGTCTGTTTCTTTCGTCTCGTCAGATTCATTCTCGTCATCACTGCTGCTTAATTGGCTGTAAAGCTTCATCATGGCGGGCAGACTCCGTACTAAAGGACCGTACTGCTGGATCATCGGCGTAACCTGCTGCGCCACGCCGAGCACCTTCTGAACGTTGCCGAGCATGCTCGACAGGGATGCCGGACTTGCCAGGTTCTGTATTCCCTGCAGTCCTGCACCTGCTCCTCCGCTGGCCGCCGCCGGTGCCGACGCGGCAGCGCTTCCTCCTCCTGAACCGGGTAAAAAACGGGAAAGCATACCTTTTAAGCCCCCTCCGCCGCCCGTGCCTGCGTTTCTCAGGCCCGCTCCGGCAATCTGCTGCTGAGGGAAAAGCTGCCGTCCCTGCTGCATTAGCTGCCGTCCCGGCAATGACGGTCTTCCTCCCATCATCATACGCGGATTCATAAACGGCCGGCCCTGCTGCGCCATATTTCTCATCGGCTGCTGTGGAAACATACTTGTACCTCCTTTCTGTCTCTCTGCTATTACAATATGCATCGGAGGGGGCATTTGCTTTTCTGTCTCGAAAACAGGATTCCCCCAAGACATGGTGTTTTTAAGTAAAATCGGTTATAATGTGATGATGGACACAGAATGTGCCGCTTTAAGGAGCTGGGAAAAATGAAAGAAACTAAATTTGATGGATACAACTTAAAACCGTTTATTATAGATGCAGTTCACCGCCTTGGTTTTTATGAACCGACAGATATTCAAAAGCGTCTGATACCTGCCGTACTGAAAAACGAAAGCGTGATCGGGCAGTCCCAGACGGGGACGGGGAAAACCCACGCCTATTTATTGCCAATTTTGAATCGGATTGATCCGGGTTCTGATACGGTACAGGCTGTTATCACGGCGCCGACGAGAGAGCTTGCCAATCAGATTCATCAGGAAGCGCTCAAAATCACACAGGGTGCGGAAGATGAGCCGATCCGGACAAAATGCTTCATCGGCGGGACGGACAAGCAAAAATCAATTGATAAGCTGAAAACACAGCCTCATCTCGTCGTCGGAACGCCGGGCCGGATCGCGGATCTGATTAAGGCGCAGGCATTGAACGTCTATAAAGCGCAGTCTCTCGTCATTGACGAAGCTGATCTGATGCTTGACATGGGCTTTTTAGAAGACGTTGATTACATCGGATCGCGTATGCCGGAAGAACTGCAGATGCTTGTGTTCTCAGCTACGATTCCGGAAAAGCTGAAGCCGTTTTTGAAAAAGTATATGGAAAATCCGAAGTACGCGCATGTTGAGCCGAAAAGAATCACAGCCGAAAAGATTGAACATGTTTTGGTTCCTTCTAAACAGCGTGATAAAGACAAACTGCTTTTTGATATGATGTCTCATCTGAATCCTTATCTGGGCATTGTGTTTGCAAATACGAAAAACACGGCTGACCATATTGCGAAATACCTGACTGAAAAAGGAATGAGGGTCGGTCTTCTGCACGGGGGATTAACGCCGCGTGAGCGTAAGAAGGTAATGAAGCAGATTAATGATCTGGAGTTCACTTATGTCATTGCGACAGACCTTGCGGCTAGAGGAATTGACATTAAAGGCGTAAGCCACGTCATCAACTACGAGCTTCCGGACGATTTGGATTTTTATGTTCACCGTGTCGGAAGAACTGCACGCGCCGGTTCATCAGGCCAAGCACTGACCATTTATGAGCTTTCTGACGAAGATGCGCTCGCAAGGCTTGAAAAGATGGGCATTGTGTTTGACTATGCGGAGCTTGTAAACGGGGAATGGAAGAAAGGCGATGACCGCCACCGCCGTAAAAATCGCAAAAAGACGGCAAATGAGGCTGACCAAATTGCGAAACGCCTCGTAAAAAAGCCGAAAAAAGTAAAGCCGGGCTATAAAAAGAAAATGAGCTACGAAATGGAAAAAATTAAAAAGAAGCAGAGAAGAAACCAATCTAACAGAGGAAAGTAGGGGGAATCGGGTTGCTGAAAATAGGTTCACACGTCTCAATGAGCGGAAAACATATGCTCCTTGCCGCAAGCAAGGAAGCTGTTTCGTACGGGGCGAATACATTTATGATCTATACGGGCGCTCCCCAAAACACGCGCCGCAAAAAAATTGAGGACTTGAATATTGAAGCGGGCCGCGCCCATATGAAGGAAAACGGCATCGATGAGATTGTCGTGCATGCGCCGTACATCATTAACATTGGAAATACGACAAATCCGGCAACATTTGAGCTGGGCGTTGATTTTCTGCGTTCTGAAATTGAAAGAACGGCAGCGATCGGCGCGAGACAGATCGTGCTTCATCCAGGGGCGCATGTCGGAGCCGGGGCTGAGACAGGCATCAAAAAAATCATTGAAGGTTTAAACGAAGTGATTGTTCCCGGGCAAAACGTGCAGATTGCGCTGGAGACAATGGCGGGCAAAGGATCAGAATGCGGGAGAAGCTTTGAAGAGCTGGCCGAGATCATTGCGGGAGTCACGCATAATGAACATCTATCCGTCTGCTTTGACACTTGCCACACCCATGACGCCGGGTATGATGTCGCTAATGATTTTGACGGTGTTCTTAACGAGTTTGATAAAATCGTCGGCATCGATCGGATAAAAGTCCTTCATGTTAACGACAGTAAAAATATTAAAGGCGCCCGGAAAGACCGCCATGAAAATATCGGGTTCGGAGAGATCGGTTTTGACGCTCTGCAGTACATCGTTCATCACGAGCAGCTTGCCGATATTCCGAAAATCCTCGAAACACCGTATGTAGGCGAAGACAAGAAAAATAAGAAGCCGCCGTACCGTTTTGAAATCGAAATGCTGAAAGAAAAACAGTTTGATAAGGAGCTTCTTGAAAAAATATCAGCTCAATAAGAAAGAAAGGAGGGGCGGGTGTCCCTCCTTTCTTACCCTGAGAATTGATTGAAAAGTTCGTCAACTTTCCGCGCCGTTTCTTTTGAGGTTATCGTTTCCACTTTTTTCAGCAGGCGCAGCCGCTCCTGTTCATCAAAAATATTGATGTTTTTTCCGTGCATCAGAGCCGCTACCTCAGCCGCTTGACTTCTTGTAATGCTGATCCCGTATTGCTTGGAATATTTCAGCAGATCGTCCGCAGTGACTTGATTGAGCCGCTGCAAAATAATTCTTTGTATTAAAATCATCGATACTTTCACCTCTTTAGACATAATGTATTGAGCAGATCATTAAAATGTTACAGCTTTTAATGGTAAAATAAAGTTGCTTACTGTTTAAAATAGTTATTATAGGAAAGGAGATTTTATGACCCCAAATAAACAGCATAAAAGAGAATCATTTTTACACTTTATCTTCAGGGTCATTATGATTCTGATCGGGGCGGGTTCAGCCGCCGTAAGTATTGAATTGTTTCTGGTCCCTAATAATTTTATCGACGGAGGCATTATCGGTGTTTCATTAATTTTAGACCACCTCTTTATGTCCAATCCCCTCCTCAATTTTGCCTTATTCGTTGTGTTACTCAACATTCCATTTATGATTTTCGGATATAAATATATCGGAAAAACATTTCTCATCTCTACTGTTATCGGAATCGTCGGTTTAGCGCTGATTGAATCCTCATTGCACCATGTGGAGGCCATTACGACCCAGCCTATTTTGGCGACGGTATTCGGGGGGCTTTTGCTCGGTTTCGGGGTAGGCCTTGTCATCCGAAACGGAGGCTCGATGGACGGTACTGAAATCCTCGGTATCCTTCTCACGAAAAAGCTGCCCTTTTCAGTCGGGGAATTCGTTATGCTCATCAATGTGTTTATTTTCATTTGGGCCGGTTTTGTGTTCGGTCCGGAGCAGGCAATGTATTCTTTCATGACTTATTATATTGCCATGAAAACGATTGACGCCGTCATCCAGGGGCTTGATGAAACAAAAGCGGTCATTATTGTTGCAGAGCAATATGCTGAGATCTCAGATGCAATATTGCACCGGCTTGGACGGGGAACCACCAAGCTTCAGGGAAAAGGCGGATATACGGATGAAACCAAAGAAGTCATTTACGCGGTCGTGACAAGGCTTGAAGTGACTAAATTGAAATCCATTGTGTTTGAAATTGATAAAAACGCCTTTATTACGATCATGAATACCCATGAAACGAGGGGCGGTAAGTTCAAAACCGCGATTCACTAGGCTTTCATTTACTTTTCATCATTTTATAGGTATAATTTGATACATCATAAGAAAATGGCCTGCTGTTCAGACAGCTGCCATTTTCTTTTTGGAGCGATACCGTGTTGTAAAGGGGAGGTCCTCATGAACGTACAAGAAGCGTTGAACCTGCTGAAAGAAAAAGGGTATAAATATACGAGTAAGCGAGAAGACATGCTGCAGCTTTTTGCTGATTCTGATAAATATCTGACCGCCAAAAACGTGCTTGCCGCATTAAATGACGACTATCCGGGTCTGAGCTTTGATACCATATACAGAAATCTTTCGTTATATGAAGAACTCGGCATTTTGGAAACGACGGAGCTTTCCGGAGAAAAACTGTTCCGTTTTACATGCTCTTATACCCATCATCATCACCATTTTATCTGTTTAACCTGCGGGAAAACGAAGGAAATTGAGTCCTGTCCGATGGATAAGCTGCACGATGATTTGGAAGGGTATGAAATCAGCGGCCATAAGTTTGAAATTTACGGCACCTGTCCGGCGTGCCGATAAAAAACCTCCTGCTTATACAGGAGGTTTTTTCAGCTTTTGACATGCTGAAAGCTATGTTTGTTTTTATTAATCCAGGCGACGGCTTCAAGCCAATTCTGCACCCTGATAATATTGGAATCGATGGGGAGCTGATTATATGGGGAGTTAAAAAGGATAACCGGAATGCCTGCTTCTTTTGCGATCATTGTCGCATTGCCGTGGTGATCTTCGAAAAATAAATCAATGCCGTGTTTTTTGACGGCTTCCACTTTATGATGGCCTCCGACAAGCTCAATGTGATCGTAATGAATGTCCCGGTTTGCAAACCAGTCCAGCGTAACATCTTCTAAGTGGCCGCGTCTTGCCGTAATGTAGATCAGACGGTGCTCTTCTTTCAGTCCGTCCAGTGCCTGCTTGGCAAATTCCGCGAGCTTCGCTTCTTTATATATGGCTGCTTCATGAACGTTCATCCATTCCCAAAATTCCTCGTCTGTAATGTTCAAAAGCTTCGTCAGATCATAATCAGTCATATCATCCAAGGTAATGGAAAGATGAAATGAGCGGTTTAAATAAGGGACAAATGTATCCTGTGCCGTAACTGTGCCGTCAATATCTATACCTAACCGTAACATGTCCACACTCCTATAAATTCATCCCTTCAAGTGTAACATAAACAATTAACAATACCAGAAAAGTTTAGCAAACATGAATCCGTAAAAAACGCGGAAACTAAAAAAGCTCCTTTCATAAAAGAAAAAGGGGGAATTGAAGGTGGCATACGATTACGAAAATCGAAAAGGCAACGACTACTACGTGGATCATGGATCGGAAGGAACCGATATCACGCGTGATGTTTATTCAGAAGAAACAGCGGCCGAAATCTCAGAGCCATATCGTGCTTCTGACCGGGCAGCAGACCGTGATGATAATCGGGACGGAGTAAGTGAAGGCCGGGGGATAGGGTATGCAGCATTGGCTATTTCTATCATTTCCCTGTTTGTGCTCCCTGTTTTATTAGGGGCATGCGGCATTATCGTCGGCTATATCGCCAGAAGAAGAGGAGCAGGCGCTTTAGGCGGATGGGCGATGGGAATCGGTATTGTTTCCCTTGTCCTCGGCATCTTCATTACACCGTTTTTTTAACACAACGCAAAAAAAAGCTTGGCGGAATATCCGTCAAGCTTTTTGTGTTTCTTGTTCTGCTTTTGCTTTTTCCGCTTCAAGCTTTGCGTAGTGTTCTTCTGCCAGCTTGTCGATTTCTTTTTTCAGCTCTTCGACCATGGTTTCTTCAGGGACTTTGCGGACGATTTGGCCTTTGCGGAAAAGAAGTCCTTCGCCGCGCG
Source organism: Bacillus sp. B1(2022) (assembly GCF_040259625.1). Classification (NCBI taxonomy): domain Bacteria; kingdom Bacillati; phylum Bacillota; class Bacilli; order Caryophanales; family Bacillaceae; genus Bacillus; species Bacillus sp. B1(2022). The sequence goes on along the minus strand of NZ_JANIFO010000002.1, from coordinate 284,055 downwards.
CGCCGGCAATCCCGATATCAGCTTCTCTTGCTTCGCCCGGTCCGTTAACGGCACATCCGAGAACGGCTACTTTAATCGGCGCTTTGACTTTAGAAATGTATTCTTCCACTTCATTCGCGATGCTGATGAGATCAATTTCGATCCGTCCGCATGTCGGGCATGAAATAAGCGTAGCCGCGTTTGAAGCGAGACCGAATGATTTCAGCAGTTCTCTGGCTACTTTTACTTCTTCAACCGGGTCGGCGCTCAGAGAGATCCGGAGCGTGTTTCCGATTCCTTTGCTTAAAATCGCTCCGAGTCCGGCCGCGCTTTTTACCGTTCCGGCAAACAGCGTGCCCGATTCTGTAATTCCGAGGTGGAGCGGATAATCAAATGCTTTTGATGCTTTTTCGTATGCTTCTATGGCTAGATTGACGTCAGACGCTTTCATGCTGACGATGATGTCGTGAAAGTCAAGGTCTTCCAGGATTTTGATATGATGAAGCGCACTCTCAACCATTCCGTCAGCAGTCGGATAGCCGTATTTTTCTAAAATGCGTTTTTCCAAAGAACCCGCGTTTACGCCGATCCGGATTGGAATTCCTTTTTCTTTCGCTGCTTTTACGACGGCTTCCACTTTTTCGCGGCGGCCGATGTTTCCCGGGTTGATTCTGATTTTGTCGGCCCCGCCCTCAATTGCTTTTAATGCAAGCTTGTAGTCAAAATGAATATCGACAACGAGAGGGATGGAAATTTGTTTTTTGATGTCGGCAATCGCGTTAGCGGCGCGTTCGTCCGGACATGCCACCCGGACAATTTGGCAGCCGGCTTCGGCTAAACGGTTGATTTCCGCAACTGTTGCTTCTACGTCGTGTGTTTTGGTCGTCGTCATACTCTGAATGACGACTTCGTTATTTCCGCCTATTGTTAAAGGTCCCACTTTGACGGGACGCGTTTTTGTACGATGTGTGATTTCACTCACTTGTCAATCGCTCCTTAATTGTAGTTACCGCTTTTGCAGGCTGAGCCTTTTACATGTCAGGCAACTTCTATTTACATGTTATATTGTAACAGTGTATTTGCCGAACTGACAAGAAATTAACGTTTAATTGCGGTAGACGGGGAATTTATAAGCGGTGCCTGCCTGAATGGCGTTTGCTTTTACATTCGGATTCAGCGCTTCAAAATCTTGCGCAATATCATCTGGCGCTTTATGTGCGCCGACTATCGACATCACCGTATCGCCTTTTTTGACCGTAACCGTTCTGTATGAAGATTCCTGTCGGGCTGGCTGTGCCGCCGCTGCGTATGCTGGAAGGTCTTGAGAAGGGATCGTGCCGATTTTAAGATCGTAAAAGATAATGAATATCACAAATAAACTGCCGAATACAAAAGTAAGCCGCTTCATTCCAACCGCCTCCCGCATACATTTTTACTTCATTGTATGCTTGTCCCATTTTGTTCATGACAAAAAAGAAGACCGCCGGGGGCAGTCTTTGTTACACAGCTGTTTTTCTTGGCGGTATCTCTTTTAAGACGAGGAAAAGGATGATAAAGTTTACAAACCAATTCACTAAAAATTCACTCGGCACCGTAATAACAAGCGCGCGCATGATTGTAAAGAATATGGTCGAAAGTGTAATGGAATAAGCCGAAAGCTTCCAGAGCTGCTGGTAATTCAATGTCTTTCTTTGCGCATTTTTCAATATCAGTCCGATGACGGCGAGAAATGATACTTCAATGAATTTTCCGGCCGCTGTCATGATGAACAGCAGAACGGACAGGACGGTGACGATCATTGTTTTATTTTGGTTTAATGCTGATATGATTTCTTTTTTTGTGATATCAGCAGGCATCAGCGAATAATTCATTTCTGTCGCCTGTCCGTCTACAGCAAGCACCATTTTATTTTTCAAAATGCCGATCGCGTTTTGTTTCGCCGCTATTTGTTTCGCGCCGTAAGCATCTGTCGGATCAAACACGATGACGAACCCGTTCGCTTCCGTTTCCTTAGAGGCGGACGCTTTCGTCTGCAATTCTCCGTTTGAAATGCTGAAATCAGGGAAATCTTTCTTTAACACGGTTTTGAAACCGTTCATTGAGTTTACGGTGCCGGAGCAAAGGTAATAAGCGCTTGGCAGCGTAAAAAGGACAGACAGCAAAAATACATAAAGGATCGCTTTTCCTATCCCCTGAAACCGTGTTTTTGCAATATCCGCCGGAGAGTATGTACTTTTCAATAAAGCCGTAAATATGTTCAACATCTTCACTTCCTAGCCTAAACTGGTATATGTTGCTTATTGTATCGTTCACAGGGGATGAACACAAGTGAGAGTATTTAAAGCGGTGATAAGGAATCATACATAATAAGACAAAGCGGGAAGCTGTGATCGCCCGCAAAACAAAGGAGGGTGTTTTTGTCATGAGTGTTTTGTATTGGCTGATTATCATTGCGGTCTTCGTCATTGCTTTTATCGGACTTGTATATCCGGTGATTCCAAGCGTTATTTTTATTGTGGCCGGTTTTCTTCTCTACGGATTTTTGTTTTCCTTCAGCCCTTATTCTTACCTGTTTTGGCTCATTGAGGCGGTATTTGCGGCCGTTTTATTCGCAGCTGACTATGTGTCAAATTTACTTGGCGTTAAAAGGTACGGAGGAAGCAGGGCGGCAATCTGGGGAAGCACGATCGGATTATTGATCGGGCCCTTCGTTATTCCCGTGGCAGGCATTATATTAGGCCCGTTTATCGGTGCTCTCTGCGCTGAGGTGTTTGTTCATCAAAAGGATATCAAGTCCGCGGCAAAAGTGGGGCTCGGCTCGTTAATCGGCTTTTTAACAAGCGTCGCGGCAAAAGGCGTCATTCAGCTCTTTATGATCGGATATTTCTTATGGACGGTGCTTTAGAAAGGTTTAATTTCGGCTGTGAACGGATAAAGTGTAATATGTCTGCTGGAATCGCCGGATTGTGAGCTTTTTCATTGATTACCACGCTTTCTTTTGTTACATTGAGATTAGAAAAGTTCGCGTTAAGCGGCATTTCAGTACATATATTTAAAGGAGGAAAAAATTATGGCTTACAAACTTCCAGAATTGCCTTACGCTTATGATGCTTTAGAACCTCATATCGATAAGGAAACGATGACGATTCACCATACGAAGCACCATAACACATACGTGACAAACCTCAACAAAGCGATCGAAGGATCAGCGCTTGCAGAGAAATCTGTAGATGAGCTTGTTGCTGATTTGAACGCAGTGCCGGAGGACATCCGCACGGCAGTCCGCAACAATGGCGGCGGACATGCAAACCACTCTTTATTCTGGACTCTTTTATCTCCGAACGGCGGAGGCGAACCGACTGGTGAGCTTGCTGAAGAGATCAAAAGCACGTTCGGAAGCTTCGATCAATTTAAAGAAAAATTCGCCGCGGCAGCTGCAGGCCGTTTCGGTTCAGGCTGGGCTTGGCTCGTTGTAAACAACGGCAAACTTGAAATTACAAGCACGCCAAACCAAGATTCACCGCTTTCAGAAGGTAAAACACCTGTTCTCGGTCTTGATGTTTGGGAGCACGCGTACTATCTGAACTACCAAAACCGCCGTCCTGATTACATTTCAGCTTTCTGGAATGTTGTGAACTGGGATGAAGTTGCCCGTCTTTACAGCGAAGCAAAATAATTGAGTTGAATGATCACAAGGTCTCCCGCGGGAGGCCTTGTTTTTTTATTGACTTTGATTCCTTTTACATATCTCAGTTTGAGTGAGACAAACTAATGTGTAGTAAAGGGGAGTCAATGATGAGCAAAATAAAAAAAATTATCGGCGACATCGAAATAAATAAAGGGCTGCTGCTGTTATTGACGATTGGCGGCCTTTACTCATTGGGCATCGCGCTGTCAAATACATTTGTCAACGTGTATTTGTGGAAGCAGTCGGGAAAATTTATTGATTTGGCCATATACAATTTGTCGGTCGTGACGATGCAGCCGGTTACCTTTCTGCTGGCGGGCCGGCTGGCTAAAAAAATTGACAGGGTGTTTATTCTCAGGTTCGGCGTTATCTTTTTGGCCGCTTTTTATTTAAGTGTGCTGCTTGCCGGAGAAACTGCGGCTTCCCGTCTCGTTTTGATAGGGGCCGTGCTCGGAGTTGGATACGGCTTTTACTGGCTGGCTTTTAATGTGCTGACTTTCGAAATCACGGAACCGGAAACGAGAGATTTTTTTAACGGGTTTTTAGGCATTTTGTCTTCATCGGCGGGCATGATCGGTCCGATTGTGGCCGGATATGTCATTTCAAGACTTGAAAACAATACGGGTTATACAATCATTTTCAGCCTGTCGCTCGGCTTATTTGCCCTTGCCGTGGTCATGAGCTTTTTCCTGAAGCGGAGGGAGTCGAAAGGCCGGTTTATGCTGAAAAAAGTTTTTGATGAGCGCCACACGAATCTGAATTGGCGCCGGATTACCAACGCGCACTTTTTTCAAGGCTTGAGAGAAGGGATTTTTGTTTTTTTAATCAGCGTATTTGTATTCATTGCGACAAACAGTGAGCTGGCGCTCGGAACATTCGGTCTCGTCAATTCCGCGGTTTCTTTTTTCGCCTATTATTTTGCATCAAGGCTCATCAAAAAAAGAGCGCGGAAAAAGGCGATTCTTATCGGCGGATTGATCTTGTACGGCGCCCTGTTTCTCATAATTTTTAAAATGAGCTTCACGACGCTCCTTTTGTACGGAGTGTTTATTGCGATCGGCTATCCAGTTCTGCTCGTGCCGTATGTCTCGCTTACATATGATGTGATAGGCCGGGCGCGGCTTGCCAGAAAAGCCAGAATTGAATACATTGTGCTCAGGGAGTTATTTTTAAATGCGGGCCGGATCGTTTCCATCCTTTGTTTCCTTGTAATCGTTACATTATTCAAGGAAAAAGTGGGGATACCAGCGGCGCTCGTGCTGCTCGGAGCCGGGCATCCGCTGATTTATTACTTTATAAAAGACATCAAACTGGATACGGAAACTTCTGATGAAACAGTAGAAGAAGACCGACAAAAACAGGCGGCGGAACCGAATTTTATAAAAGGAGAAAGATAAAAGGGTTATCTGTAGAAAAATATCGAAAAAACCTTTAGAATGAAAAATGGCACCTGAACAGAAGGTGTCATTTCTTTCTGTAAATAAGAAAAGGTGATGTCATGAGGAGAAATAAAAAGAAAATAGCTGTAAACAAAGAAAAGAAAAAATCACTGCCGATCCGGCTTAATTTTTTGTTTTTGGCCGCGTTTCTTATTTTCACTTGGATTATCGTCGAGCTTGGCATCAAGCAGATCGTTCAGGGTGATGATTATAAAAACGCCGCTAATAAGCAGGAGGAGTCTGATGTCAGCACGGCGGTTCCGAGAGGGAAAATATACGACCGGAACCTAAATCCCATCGTAACGAATAAAGCATTAAATGCGATTACATATACACGTTCAGCCTCAACCACCCAGGCGCAGCGTTTGAAAATCGCAAAAAAACTGTCGGGTATGATTAAGGTAAGCACCAAAAAGGTGACTGAGCGGGATAAAAAAGACTATTGGATGTTAACGAGGCCTGATGAAGCGAAAAAACTGATTACGGCCGAAGAAAAGCAAAAAGCTGAAGACAAAAAACTGTCTGACGATGATTTATATCAGCTTCAGCTGAAACGCATCACAGACAAACAGCTGAATGAGCTCACTTCAAAAGACATGCAGATTCTTGCGATCAAAAGGCAGATGGATTCAGGCTACTCCCTGACGCCTCAATACATCAAAAATGAAGGCGTGTCGGCAAAAGAAATGGCCGTCGTCAGCGAACATTTAGATGAACTGCCGGGAGTTGACGTGACGTCTGACTGGGAACGGTCTTATCCTTATAAAAGCCTGATCCGGACATTGCTCGGCAGTGTATCCAGTTCGAACGAAGGTCTTCCGTCCAACCTGCTGGATCACTATCTGTCACTCGGCTACAGCCGGAATGACAGGGTCGGAAAAAGCTATTTAGAATATCAATATGAAAGCCTGCTGCAGGGTCAAAAAGAGAAAGTGCAGAACTTAACCGACTCATCCGGAAATGTCACGGGCAGCAAAGTGATTTCAAAAGGACAGGCCGGCAAAGACCTTGTTTTATCCATTGATATGGACCTGCAGAAATCCGTTGAAAAAATCATTGAGAAAAATTTAAGATCGGCAAAAGCGAGACCGAGCACGAAGCTTCTTGATCGGGCCTTCGTCGTCATGATGAACCCGAAAAACGGAGAAGTGCTGACGATGGCCGGCAAACAGATTACGAATGACCATGGAAAGTACAAAATTAATGATTATGCCCTCGGCGCAATGACTTCCTCCTACGCAATGGGATCGGCGGTCAAAGGAGCGACGGTGTTGACCGGACTGCAGACGGGCGCGATTAATTTGAACACCGTTTTCCAGGATGAACCTATGTATTTCAAGGGAAGCAAAAACCCGAAAAAATCATGGACGAATTTAGGTCCCGTAGATATCCAAAAAGCGCTTCAGGAATCGTCAAACGTGTTCATGTTCAAAACGGCGATTGCCGTCGGTAAAGGGGAATACAAAAAAGGCCAGTCCCTGCCGCTTGATATGAAGGCATTCGATACTTTCAGATATTACTTCAATCAGTTCGGACTCGGAGTTAAGACGGGAATTGATCTCCCGAATGAAGCGACCGGGTACCAAGGGTCACAGCGAATTTCCGGTCTTCTGTTAGACTTTGCCATCGGACAGTATGATACGTTTACACCGCTGCAAATGGCGCAGTATGTATCTACAATCGCCAATGGAGGCTATCGTTTGAAGCCTCAGCTTGTAAAAGAGGTCAGGCAGCCTGATTCGAAAAAAGGAATCGGAGCCGTTGTAGAGTCTGTTCAGCCTCAAGTACTGAACAAGATTGATATGAATAATGCAGACATTAAAGAAGTGCAGGCAGGTTTCAGACGCGTCATGACGAAAGGGACAGCCGCAACTGATTTTGCGACGGCGACATACAGTCCTGCCGGTAAAACGGGTACGGCGCAATCTTTCTATGACGGTCCGGACAAATCAGAGACGGGTGAAGGAACGTATAATACGACTCTTGTCGCTTATGCACCTGCGGATAATCCGGAAGTGGCTATTTCTGTAGTCGTTCCTTGGGCCTATATTGATTACAGCGATCGATATTCGATTACGAATGATATAGGGAGAGCAGCTCTGGACAAATACTTTGAGCTGAAAAAGAAACAAGAAGATAATAATACGAAGCAGAAAAACGAAGATAAAATTCAGGAAGACGCTGAAAACGGCAATACAAATCACTAACAGAAAAACGCTCACAACTTGTGAGCGTTTTTTTTATACAAAAAAACATCCGGATTTACAAAACCTTAACACTTGATTTATACGCATTTTACAAGAACCCTTTACTCTAGACCTGTAGGACAAATTACACATTAAATGCAGGGGGAATTCAGGAAATGAAAAAAAACAAATGGATGCTTATGCTTCTGATGGCTGCTGTTATGATTGTTGCTGCAGCATGCGGAAATGCAAAGGAAAGCGGCAAGACAGACAGTCAATCTGCAAGTGAGGATAAAAAAGCATCAGGTTCTTTAACCATTTCTGGTTCATCAGCCATGCAGCCGTTAGTACTGGCAGCGGCGGAAAAGTTTATGGAAAAACATCCGGATGCTGATGTGCAGGTGCAAGCGGGAGGTTCAGGAACAGGTCTTTCGCAAGTGTCTGAAGGGGCAGTGCAAATCGGCAACTCAGATGTCTTTGCTGAAGAAAAAGAAGGCATTGATGCAAAAGCCCTAAAAGACCACCGAGTAGCGGTAGTGGCGATGGCGGCTGCGGTCAACCCCGGTGCGGGCGTAAAGGATATAACCAAAAAACAGCTGACAGACGTCTTTACAGGAAAAATTAAAAACTGGAAAGAGCTTGGCGGTAAAGATCAAAAAATTACACTCGTGAACCGTCCTGATTCATCAGGAACACGCGCTACGTTCGTCAAATACGCGCTTGACGGAGCAGATCCTGCTGAGGGCATTACAGAGGATTCCTCCAATACAGTCAAAAAAATCATTGCGGAAACGCCGGGAGCTATCGGTTATCTGGCATTCTCTTATATAAACGATGACAAAGTAACGCCTTTATCGATCGGAGGCATCAAACCGGAAGAGAAAAACGTCGTCACAGGCGAGTATCCGATTTGGGCTTACGAGCACTCTTATACGAAAGGTGAAGCGTCAGGCCTTACAAAAACGTTTCTTGACTATATGAACAGCGATGAAGTACAGAAAAGTATCGTAAAAGATCAGGGCTACATCCCGATCTCTGATATGAAAGTCACACGTGACGCAAACGGCAAGCAAAGCTGAGGGGAGGGCGGGCTCCCCGCCTCTTCTTCCTTATAGGAGTGTAAACAAATGATAAATCACAGAGAAAAAGAGTCTGTAAGCGAACGCTTAATAAGCTCAAAACAAAACAGGCAAATGGATGAAGTCCGCGGAAGGGTGATTGTGTCTGTGTGTGCCGCGATTATCATTGCGGCATCAGCGGCGATCACAATTTTTCTCGGCATAAAGGGGCTGCAATCTTTTTTTGTAAATGGTGTAAGCCCGATTGAGTTCTTAACAAGTCTGAATTGGAATCCAACCCAGGCAAAACCTGAGTTCGGCGCGCTGCCTTTTATTTTCGGATCATTTGCGGTCACCGTTCTGTCCGCTCTGATCGCAGCGCCCCTCGGTATTGCGGGTGCCGTGTTTATGACGGAAATTGCGCCGACTTGGGGAAAAAAGGTGCTGCAGCCGGTAATTGAGCTGCTTGTCGGCATTCCGTCCGTCGTTTATGGATTCATAGGTCTTACAGTATTGGTTCCGTTTATCGGCTCATTTAAATCAAGCGGAACGGGTCACAGCCTTCTGGCGGGGACGATCGTACTCTCGGTAATGATTCTGCCGACTGTTACATCGATTTCCGCTGATGCGCTTGCGTCACTTCCGAAACATCTTCGCGACGGTTCATACGCGCTTGGTGCGACGAGGTGGCAGACAATCAGAAAGGTGCTTATCCCGGCGGCGTTTCCGACATTGCTGACCGCCGTCGTGCTCGGGATGGCAAGAGCGTTCGGAGAAGCACTCGCCGTACAGATGGTTATCGGAAATACAAAGCTTCTGCCGGAAAGCCTGCTTGATACGGCGGGAACATTAACGACGATTATTACGTTAAACATGGGCCATACCACATACGGCAGTATTGAAAATAATACGTTATGGTCTATGGGGCTCGTTCTTCTCATCATGTCGTTTCTGTTTATATTGCTCATACGCTACTTGTCATCTAGGAGGGAAGTGTAATGAACCGGAAAATAACGGATAAATTGGCCACCGGTGTATTCGGGTTATGCGCCGCTGTAATCGCGGCGATTTTGGCAGGATTGTTTTTGTACATTCTTATTCACGGCGTCTCTGAAATCTCCTTGCATTTTCTTACGTCAAAATCGAGCGCCATTGCGTCAGGCGGCGGAATACGGGATCAGCTTTTTAACTCCTTTTACATTCTGTTTATCACCATGCTGATCACGATACCGCTTGGAGTGGGGGGCGGCGTCTTTATGGCTGAATATGCGCCCCAAAATAAAATCACTGATTTTATCAGAACGTGTATTGAGGTGCTGTCTTCGCTTCCGTCCATTGTCATCGGGATGTTCGGCATGCTGATGTTTGTAAACCTGACCGGATGGGGTTACACGATTATCGGGGGCGCGCTCGCATTAACGGTCTTTAACCTTCCCGTTATGGTCCGGGTGACGGAAGGCGCGCTCACTGCAGTTCCTAAGGAGCTGAAAGAAGCTTCTCTCGCTTTAGGCGTATCGAGATGGCATACCGTCAAAACGGTGCTGGTTCCGAGTGCGGTTCCTTCGATTTTAACCGGAGCCATTCTCGCATCCGGAAGAGTATTCGGAGAAGCGGCCGCATTGTTATTTACAGCGGGACTGACAACGCCGCGGCTGAATTTTACGGATTTGAACCCGTTTTCTGAATCATCTCCTTTCAACATTTTCAGGCCGGCTGAGACGCTGGCGGTTCATATATGGAGTGTCAATACACAGGGAATCATCCCTGACGCCGAAGCGATTGCAAACGGCGGCTCGGCGGTGCTGGTGATTTCGGTGCTCTTGTTTAACCTTTGTGCAAGATGGCTCGGATCTGTCATTTATAAAAAGCTTACGGCAAATTAATCGGAAAGAGGCGAAAACATGATTGATCACATCATCAGGGAACATGCGGAACAGACAAAGCGTTCGCCGGAGTCTTCAATTTTGGAAGTGAAGCATCTATCAATTTATTACGGTGACAAACAAGCGGTTAAAGATGTAAACATGGATATTGAAAAACATGCGGTGACGGCTCTGATCGGTCCCTCCGGCTGCGGGAAATCAACATTTTTGAGACAGATTAACAGAATGAACGATGCCATTCCTTCGGCAAGAAGCGAGGGAGAGATCCTTTATGAAGGGCTGAATATTTTGGGGGAAGCGATTAATGTCGTGTCTCTCAGACGGGAGATCGGTATGGTGTTTCAAAAACCGAATCCGTTCCCGAAATCCATTTACAATAACATCACACATGCGCTGAAGTATGCGGGGGAACGCAGGAAAGCCGTTTTGGATGATGCGGTCGAGGAAAGCTTAACGAAGGCGGCGCTTTGGGAGGAAGTTAAAGACCGGCTTCATTCATCGGCTCTTTCGTTATCAGGCGGCCAGCAGCAGCGTCTTTGCATCGCCCGTACGCTTGCGATGAAACCTGCCGTGCTACTTTTAGATGAACCGGCCTCAGCTCTGGACCCTATTTCAAACGCCAGAATCGAGACGCTTTTGACAGAACTGAAAAAAGATTATTCGATTATTATCGTTACGCATAACATGCAGCAGGCGCTTAGGGTGTCTGACCGAACGGCTTTCTTTTTAAACGGGGAAGTGGTGGAATACGGGCAGACAGAACAAATTTTCACGAGTCCTAAAGCGCAAAAGACAGATGACTACATTAACGGAAAGTTCGGATAGGGGGAAGGACTGTGAGCCTTGTGAAGGAAGCGGTGCACACACAGAATTTATTTGATATTCACGGCATGAACGTATGGTACGGAGCCCACCAGGCTTTAAAAGACATTACGATCGGTTTTGAGGAGCGGAAGGTAACTGCGATCATCGGTCCGTCCGGCTGCGGGAAATCCACTTTTATTAAAACATTAAACTTAATGCTGCAAATGGCCCCGAATGTCAAAGTGACAGGCGACATGATCTATAACGGGCGCAATCTGCTGAAAGAAAAGACGGATGCGGCAGAATTAAGAAAACAGATCGGTATGGTGTTTCAAAAAGGCAATCCGTTTCCCCAGTCAATATTTGAGAATGTCGTGTACGGTCCGAGAATTCACGGCGAAAAAAATAAAAAGAAACTGCTTGAAATCGCCGAGGAATCTTTAAAGGCAGCTGCGCTCTGGGATGAAGTGAAAGATCGCCTTCACCAGCAGGCGCTTTCACTGTCAGGCGGTCAGCAGCAGCGGCTGTGCATCGCAAGGGCGCTCGCCACAAAACCGGACGTCCTTCTGATGGATGAACCGACGTCTGCTCTTGATCCCGTGTCCACGCGGAAAATAGAAGAGCTGATTTTGACATTGAAAGAAAAGTATACAATCGTCATTGTGACGCACAACATGCAGCAGGCTGCGAGGGTCTCTGATCAAACCGCGTTTTTCTATATGGGCGAACTGGTAGAGTGGGGCGATACGGGCAAAATATTTTCTCAGCCGGATCATCAAAAAACACATGATTATATCACCGGAAAATTTGGATAAAAAAACGGGCCCGGCCATTGACCGGGTCCGTTTTATACTGCCTATTAAAAAAGCCTGCCGGCCGTATCCATCTGAATGGACGATGCCTGCAAGCTTTTTTAGCGGGTTAATGTTTTGACGATTTTTTTAAAGCTCATATCTGAGTCGACTTTGAAATGGCCGGCGCGGATTTCTTTATGGTAGCCTGCGTCAATGACGTAATCATTAAAGTCCTTCGCTGAAGGAATAATCCCTTCTTTTTCAAGAATGGATGACACATCAGCAGTGCTCATTCCGTCTTTAATCGTCAGTTTGTATGTTACTTTTTTCTTTTTGGCGTCTGTGTTTTGGTCGTTGTTTAACGATTTTTCTTTAGAATCAAGCAGTTTTTGATAGTCATCTCGGTTGACGGAGACTTTTTGCTGATCGTCGAGGTAGCTGTTTACTTCTTTTTCTGTCAATGCTGTTTTTTCGGTTTTAACGGCGGCTGCCTGGTCATGGTCAGTCAAATAGAAGACAGCGGCGAGAACGGCCGTCGCTAAAATCATGCCTGCTGCAAAAGCCTGAATGCCCCGTTTTGTCATACGAGCACCTTCTCATTATCTTTAATAATGGTATTGACGTCCTCGACAGACACGTGCTCCGCTTTTGCGATAGCTTCCGCAGACATTCCGTTGTTATATTTTGAAATGATTTGTTTGGCGATTTTTTGGTTAATGCCGCTGCTTTTGGCTTTGCGGATCACGAGGTTGGTTTCCAGCAATTCTTCTTCAAGTACCGTCATTTTCTTTTTCAACTTGTAAATTTCCTGCATGGCGGAAAGCTGAAGCGTTTCAAGCTCCTGTTCCACGTCTTTCATCGGATCTCTTTGAGAATATGAGAATGCAATAAGCGCTATACTGACGATAAACAACGCAATAATAGCAATTTCCACGTTTCATCACCTTCTATTATTAATTTGCCCTTCTTTTTTATACCATAAAACGCCGCCATTCTAAAGGAAATAGAGAAAAAAACGGAATTTTGTCGGGAAATCTTTTTTATTCGGGGAGCAAACGGTTATTTCTCTATAGATTTCGTATCAGAAAGTCCTTTTTTGTCCTGTTTCGTCATATTTTCCCTTCATCTGACGCAAGCTCATTCAGAGGATCAGAAGCATAAACTGATGTTTTCTGTACTTAAACAACATTTCATGTAAATCACTCTAGCATTCCGTCCATTATAGTGGTATTATATATAAGTCTGAATAAATAAATGATATTTAGTTTGGAGGGAAAATAATGCGCGTTAATATTACTTTGGCTTGCACTGAATGTGGTGAGCGTAACTATATTTCTAAAAAGAACAAACGCAACAATCCGGATCGCGTTGAATTTAAAAAATATTGCCCACGTGATAAAAAATCTACGTTACACCGTGAAACAAAATAAGCTGTTTAAAACAGCGGAAAAAGCTGGAGCTTTCAATAAAGTTCTGGCTTTTTTGTCTTTCAGGGAGGTTTGAGAAACGTGAAAGCACAAATCAGAACCGCTATAAAAGCAAAGCTTTCTGACATGACAGAAAGTGAATGGGAGAAAAAATGCCGCAGCATGCGTGAAACGCTGTTTTCTTTAAAAGAATGGAAACAGGCCCGCGTGATCGCCGTTACCATCTCGACACGCCTGGAAATTCCGACACAGCCGATTATTGAACAGGCCTGGAAAGAGAAAAAACAAGTCTGTATCCCAAAATGCTTTCCGCAGACGGGAGCGATGGAGTTCCGTACATTTTCTGCGTATGATCAGCTGGAAACCGTATATGCGGGCCTCAGTGAACCGATCGAGAGCCAGACGGAAAAAGCCGCCCAAAAAGACATTGACCTTGTGATTGTGCCCGGCGTGGCTTTTGACCGGGAAGGCTTCAGAATCGGATACGGCGGAGGATATTATGATCGGTACCTCTCCGGTTATAAAGGCCGTACCGTGTCGCTTCTCTTTGACTGCCAGCTGACAGACCGCATTCCCCGCATGCCCCACGATATTCCGGTCGATATGATCGTGACTGAATCTGAAACCATCGCTTAATCGCATAAAAAACTTCTTGCACCGGAATAATTCTCGCTGTTTGACAAACGATAGGGGCAGGAGGGATAAGATGAAAAAATTGTTGATCTACTCATTATGCGCCGTATCTGTTTTAGCCGTTTACCAAAACCGCTACCGTCTGATGAACAGCGTGCTCAGCCAGCCGGGGATCAGACGGTCATTCATTCATTTCTTTTTAAAAATACCGTTTATCAGAAACAAATTCATTCAGCAGGCATTTTAAACAAATCCCGTTTTTCAGCGGGATTTTTTGCATAAGAAAACCTGCCGGTAAAAAACGGCAGGTTTTCTCGTATTGTCAGCTTTTTTTCAGGAAACCGAGCAGAATTGAGATCATAGGAGAAATGTACAGGAAAAAGGTAAACGGCAGGTAGTCGATGACGGAAACCCCTAATGCGCTTGCCATAAAAGCGCCGCTTACTCCCCAGGGAATCAGCGGGTTGATCAATGTTCCGCCGTCCTCAAGCGACCGCGCAAGGTGAATCCGCTTAATGCTGAGCTTGTCATATAAAGGTTTATAAGATTGACCCGGAATTAAGATCGACAAATACTGCTCACCTGTCGCAAGGTTTACGCCTATACTTGAGAAGACGGTCGCCATGACAAGACGTCCTTTCGTATGCACGCCTTTTATCAATCCTTGAAGCAGCGCCGCGATCAGGCCCGTTTTTTCCATCAGGCCGCCGAGCGCAAAGGCGATCATGATCAGAGAGACTGATCCCATCATCGATTGGAGCCCGCCTCTGTTGATAATGCTGGCCACAGCCTGGTCGCCGGTTTTAAACGCCGTCCCGCTTTGCAGGGCGGATATAAATCCTTGAATGCTGCTGTCAGGAATAAAAACAGCAGTCAGAAGCCCTGCGGAAATAATACCGGCGGTAAGCACCGGAATCACGGAAACCCGTCTCACAGCTAAAATGATCACCAACAGAGGTGAAAGAAGCGACCAAGGCGTAACGTGCACGGCCTCTTTTATTCCGGAAATGACCGCCTCAATATTTTGCGTTGAAGCGGCATTTATTGAAACCGATGAACCGAGAATATAAAAAAGAACAATCGTGATCAGAAGTGCCGGAACGGTAGTGCCCATCATATGGCGAATATGCTTAAAAATCGGAATTTCGCCGATTCCGGCGGCAAAATTCGTCGTGTCGGACATCGGTGACATTTTATCACCGAAACAAGCCCCGCAAATGACTGCTCCCGCCGTCCATTCGAGCGGAACTCCCGCCGCGCTTGCTACCCCTAACAGCGCGACGCCGATTGTACTGACAGTTGTCAGACTTGAGCCGACAAGCGTGCTGATAATCATGCAGGAAAATAATGCGGTCAAAAGCAGCTGACTCGGCTGTATAATTGACAAAGCATAAACGGTGACGGTGGGAATGGCGCCGCTGTACATCCAAGCGCCGATCAGCACACCGATCAAAGCCAGCACGATAATCGGCTGCACACCGTTTTTCAATCCGCTGACAATTCCTTTTTCAAGACTGTCCCACGAGAAACCGAGCCACAAACCTGCCAGAGACAGAATAATGACGCAAAAGAACAGCGGCATATGCGGCTCTGTATGAAAGAAAAACAGGCAGGAAATAATGACTGCTAACATCAAGACAAATAAACTGATGGCTGAGATGAACGTCAGCCTTTTTTCTTGTTTCAAAACAACACCCCATCAAACTTTAATCCTTTTGTGCTTTTGGGCACGAAAGTATTGTAACAGAAAAACGCATAAATGAGTGTTTTTTTACAATTGTGAATATACAATTTATGAAAATAATACAAGGATATTTTCTCCAATCGTTTTTTGCTTGACGCCCGGATCAGTGATGAAATACGCTTATACTAAGAAGAATAGAAATGGTGAAGAAGATGAATTCATTTTATGACGTGCAGCAGCTGTTTAAGTCATTCGGACATATCGTTTATTTCGGTGACAGACAAGCCGAAATTGACTTTATGAAAGATGAATTAAAGGAAATGTACTTGTCAAACGTGATTGAAAGAGAATTATGGCAAAAAGCCGCCGGAGTTCTTCAGAGAGAATCGGAGCGGATCAAAGGCAGATAACACAGCAGGATTTTAATAAGAAAAGGAGATTATTATGGAAGATACATGGTTTGCGGGGATTGATCTTGGCGGAACAACCATCAAGCTGGCCTTTATCAACATGTACGGTGAAATTCAGCATAAATGGGAAGTTCCGACCGATAAATCAGGAAACACAATTACGGTCACGATCGCCAAAGCGCTTGACCAGAAGCTGGAAGAACTGAACAAGCCGAAACGGATCGTAAAATGGATCGGAATGGGAGCGCCCGGACCCGTGGAAATGACGACGGGGATGGTCTATGAGACGACAAATATGGGGTGGAAAAACTATCCGCTGAAAGACCATCTCGAGGCGGAAACGGGTATTCCGGCCGTCATTGAAAACGATGCCAATATCGCAGCGCTCGGAGAAATGTGGAAGGGTGCAGGTGACGGGGCTAAAGATGTCATTTTAGTGACGCTCGGAACCGGAGTCGGCGGAGGCATCATCGTCAACGGAGAAATCGTTCACGGCAAAAACGGGGCCGGCGGAGAAATCGGTCATATTTGCAGTATTCCGGAAGGAGGAGCTCCGTGCAACTGCGGAAAATCCGGCTGCATCGAAACGATTGCGTCCGCAACCGGCATCGTCCGCATCGCGAAAGAAAAGCTTGCGGCGGTTTCCGACTCTTCGCTCTTACAAGTGCGCGATCTGACAGCACGTGACGTGTTCGAAGCGGCTAAACAGCAGGATAAGACAGCGCTTGAAGTCGTCGATTATGTCGCAAAACATTTAGGCCTCGTGCTCGGAAATCTGGCAAGCGCCATGAATCCGACGAAAATCGTGCTCGGCGGAGGCGTCTCCAAAGCGGGTGAAATCCTGCGGTCAAAAGTGGAAGAGACTTTCAAAATCACCGCGTTCCCGCGTTCTGCGGAAGCGGCCGATATTTCGATTGCGGCACTTGGAAATGACGCCGGAGTCATCGGCGGGGCGTGGATTGCCAAAAATGAATGGCTCAAACATCAAAACTGCTGAAGAAAGTCAGCCTGCCCATATCGCGGGCGGCTTTCTTTTTTTATCTCCCCAGTCATATAGTTTTTAAAAAAGGGGGATGAACATGGCGGGAATTCGTGTCAAACCTGAATTGAAACAGCATATGAAAGATATTGCAAAGGTGCTTTCAATTGATGAAAAACTGTTGAAAGCCGCTGATAAAACGGCGGAAAACGATGAATTATTTTGTCCCGCCTTTGCCGTGAGCGGGCAGTCAGAGGGTCCGCCGCTTGAGACGCTGAGCGGGCTTTCGCGATACATCCGGCACTGTGAAAGGATTCTTTCCGCTGATCAATGGGTGAAGGAAGAAAAGGTGTACGGCTCCGAATCGGTTTATGAAGAAATTGAGAAAATAACGGATGTCTTTCCGTTTGTCACGTGCCGTAAAATCGGCAGTTCCGTATTGGGAAAGCCGCTATATGAGCTGAAAATAGGTGCGGATACGGCCGAAAGAAAAGTCCATGTAAACGCCTCATTTCATGCCAATGAATGGATCACCACCTCGGTCGCGCTTAAATGGTGTAAAGAATATTGCGCGGCATTATGCGAAAATAAAACCGTTTTCAGGCACTCTGCGCTTGATATATTCAGCCTGACATCATTGTCATTCGTTCCGCTCGTAAATCCCGACGGTGTTGATCTCGTACTTTACGGATGTGAAGATTTATCAGAAAAAAATGAATTTCTTAATCAATTAAATGAGCACCGCCCGGATTTCCGCGAATGGAAGGCGAATATAAACGGTGTGGATTTAAATAAACATTTCCCATCCAATTGGGATATTGAACAGAGGCGCAAACCGAAAGCCCCTTCATACCGTGATTTTCCGGGGACGGCGCCGCTCACTGAACCGGAGGCGCAGGCAATGCACCGGCTGATAACGGAACAGCCGCCTGACCGGATGATCGCGCTTCATACGCAGGGAGAAGAGATTTATTGGGGATACGAAGGATGTGAACCCGAGCAATCATCCCGGATGATTCGGGAGTTTGAAGCGATAAGTGGAAACCGCTATCAAGGCGTAAAAACCATTGACAGCCATGCCGGTTTTAGGGATTGGTTTATACAGCAGTATGGAAAAGAGGGCTATACCATTGAGCTCGGGAAGGGAAAAAACCCTTTGCCTTTTCATCAGTTTGCTGATATTTATCAAGCGACGGAAGGTATTTTGTGGAGGTCGCTTGTTTTTTGAGACATCTGTGAAATTTCTCATTTGTTTACATAAACAAATATGGGACAATAGAAAAGAATGGAGGGAAGGCTGGTGAGATACTTGGTTTGTGTTCTGCTGTCAGCACTCGTTCTGTGTTTAGCGGCCTGTGAACCATCTCATCAGCAGCAAGACACAGGCGTTTCGGCAAAATCGGCAGAACAGAAAATCGTTCCGCTCAGTAAAAAGGAAGCGGAGAAAACGGAAGGATGGCTGGATAACAGAACGATCCTGTATACAGCACATCATCAGCTGATGAAATATGATCTTTTCAGCGGAAAATCCGAACGGCTCTATAAAACAAAGGGCAATATTGTCAATGTAAAGATCAGCCGGAAAAAACAGCTGATTCTCATACAGGTGACAAGCAGCGGTCAGACTGAGCTTGTGCTTATGAACAAGCAGGGGAAAAGACTTTATCACAAAGCCTTTAACTCTTATGAGCTGGAGACGGCTTGGAATCCGTATGACCCGTATCAAATGATGATTACCGTTTTTACTGAAACATGGGACTTCACAGCCTATACGGCCGATATGAACAACGGCATTTTAAAAAAGAGTCCCGTTCAGGCCCCTTTTGTCCATTGGACCTCCACTGATGAATTCCAATATATCAAGCAAGGAAAAACGGAGGAAGAGGGTCCTTTATATTCTTATGACTTGCAGACAAAAAAAGAAAAAAGAGTGCTTCATCACGTCATCTGGGCCGATTCCCGCCCGGGCATGACGATTGCCGTCAGACAAACGGATCAATCGGACGGAGACGGCGAGTTCCTTTTCCAAAAGCCGGCATCCGTGACGCACCGCTTTCCTCTCCAAGAAAAGTATCAGAGCTTTGCGCCGATGGAATATGATTACGATCAGACACACAAGCGGTTTTACATATTCAAGCCTGAAGGCCGCTCTTACAATCTGATCAGCTTTGACTTAGGAGACGAACGGGAGCGGACGGTGCTCAAAAACACGGAAATGGAGCCGATTCAGATCTCTCCGAACGGGGAATACGCTTTATACGGCTTTACGTATGACCGTCTGATTTCACTGAAAACAGGCATGACAGAACCAATCATAACAAATGAAAAAGGAGTTTGAACCAAATGGCAATTGCAGATGTGACAATCATTCCGATCGGAACAAAAACACCGAGCGTCAGTGAGTATGTAGCGGATGTGCAAAACATTTTGGAGGGTTACAAAGCTGCCGGCAAAATCAAATTTCAGCTCACGCCGATGAACACTTTGATTGAAGGTGAGCTGAGCGACTTATTCGCAGTCATTCAGGACATTCACGAAGCCCCGTTCCAAAAAGGGCTGCACAGAGTGGCGACAAATATCCGCATTGATGACAGACGTGATAAAGAAACGACACTGGAGAGCAAAATCAAAAGTGTCAGCAAACATTTGCAGCAATAAAAAATAAGCCTGTATCCATTGGATACAGGCTTTTAATGTGCAGTCGGATAGCCGCTGGTTACAACGGTCATTACGGTAAACCAGCCAAACACGCCCAGCGTGGCGGCGGCTAACAAAAATCCCAGGATATTTCTCTGTCTGACAGCCCGCAGGACTCCTAATACAGCTAATAATGCGACAAGGCCGAAGATTACAACAAGTAACATCATGCTCCTCCTTTGTCATTGGAACCTGAAAATCTTTCCATTTCATTTTAACCGTTTTCATTTTGTTTGTCGATAGCGTTTTCCCGCCGCATTCATTGAATCTTCCGCAGAAAACCTTCATAATAAGGGCATATACATAAAGAGGTGATGAAAGTGAAATGGAGACGAATGCCGGCCGGTCCGATTCAGGCAAACGCGTATTTTCTTGTCAGTGAGGATCAGTCCTGTCTTATTTTTGATCCGGGCGGAGAAGCGGACAAAATCAACAATTACATAAAAGAAAACAATCTGAAGCCGTTGGCCATCTTACTGACGCACGCCCATTTTGACCATATCGGCGCGCTTGACGAAGTAAGAGACAGATGGGATGTTCCCGTATATCTTCACAAAAATGAAGAAAAGTGGCTGGAGGACTCTTCCTTAAACGGATCGGGCATATTGCGGGGCATCGCCGTAACGGCACGGCCCGCCGAACGGCTCATCGAAGGCGACGGCATTTTGGACATCGGGCCTTTCCATTTGGAGACATTGTTTACGCCGGGACATTCACCGGGAAGCGTTTCTTATTATGTGAAGGACGCGGATCTGGTGATTTCAGGTGATGTGCTCTTTCAGGGAGGCATCGGCCGAACTGATTTACAGGGCGGAAGTCAGGACGTATTGCTTGATTCCATTCATCAAAAACTGCTCACGCTTCCCGGACATACACTTGTGTTAAGCGGGCACGGGCCGGAAACGGATATTCAGACAGAGCAGGAGCGAAACCCGTTTATCAATGGTTTTTCACTGTAAATGAAAAAAGACAGACCATAACGGTCTGTCTTTTTCTGTCAGTGGGTTCCGCCGCCCGGTGTCATAATAAAAATAGAGTAATATGTAAATCCGGCGAAAAATACGGTTAAGTAAGCTCCGAAAATATAAATATACATCCGCTCAGTCAGATTCAAATAAGAAAGAAATACGAAAAAGATCGTCTGTCCAAAAAACAAAAGTGAAGCGTCTTTCATGCCCCCTAAAAAAAACATGACTGCAAATATCCCCGTCCAAAATCCTAACACCCGGAACATGCGATTCATTCCTTATCCCCTCCCGAGAGTCTATCTGAAGTTTATTATAATAGATCGGCACTCAAAATGTAAACATTTTCATGATTATATTTATTGTGGAATTTATGTCTTTCCCTGTGTTTTATATCTTATGCCGCTCTCTGAAAAAGATCCGAAAAATCTTTTTGGAAATATGTTTAATGAAAAAAAGTTCAGGGTACTTATGTTAACAAAGAGACGGATTATCCGAGGGAGGAATTTTTAAAAATGAAAGAACTTATTTTTTATTCATACCCGAGCTGCACATCATGCCGAAAAACGAAACATTGGTTAAAAGCCCACAATGTTGACTTTCAAGAGCGCCATCTATTCAGGGAGACACCGACAATTGATGAATTGAAGCAGATCTTATCATTAACGACTGAAGGAATTGATGAAATATTGGCGACGAGAAGTCAAACATTTAAAAATCTCAACCTGAACATTGAAGAAATGACTGTAAATGAAGTGCTGAAGCTTTTGACTGAGAAGCCGAAACTGCTGCGGCGTCCGATTCTGATCGATCGAAATAAGCTCGTTATCGGATACAATCCGGGAGAACTGATGAAGCTGACGAAGAAAAAAACGGTACATCAATCTGTATCATAAGAGAAAAACGAAGATCCGCTGATCAAAATTTATCAGCTAATCTTCGTTTTTTGCGGTTGCGGGACTGGGCTAGCTGGATTCGAACCAACGATCACGGAGTCAAAGTCCATTGCCTTACCGCTTGGCTATAGCCCATCGGATGTAATTACAGTATGTGCGTCCGGCGCCGATTTATACATACAAAGGAATTTGAATGGAGGAGACACGTGAAACATTTGAGTGAAACATTATCTCGAACCTTAATTGAAGAATCAGGTGAAATCACACGCCAGTGGCTGCTCATACCAAAATCGGGGCGGCCTTCAGATGATCAGAAAGCGGAAATGCAGCACCGTCTGTTAATTGAAATCGTTGCCGGCATTTTATCGGAAAAAGACGGCGGGGAAGAGGAGCTGACAAAATGGGCGCTTCAGTTCGCAAGGGACCGGGCCGTCCATGAAGTACCGGTCTATGAAAGCGTCACGAGCTTTAAAGAATTCCGGAGATTGGTCTGGAACCGCATACAGACGTGCTGTGAAACAATGTCTGAGAAGCCTGGGGCGAATGCGGTATTCCATTGGGGAGAGAAGCTGAACAAAGCAATTGACCATATGATTGAAGTATTTACAGAGGAATATTATAAAGTGACGGTTACACAATTAAACGCCCAAAAAGAAATGATTAACGAACTAAGTGCGCCGATTATGCCGATTGCCGACGGTATTGGAATTTTGCCGCTCGTCGGCGAAATTGACACCTACCGGGCAAAAATGATTTTGGAATCGGTGCTTGACCAATGTTCTTCACTCCGTCTTTCTTATTTATTTTTAGATATATCAGGTGTGCCGATTGTGGATACGATGGTCGCTTATCAGATTTTTAAAGTGATTGACAGCACAAAACTTCTTGGCATAGAAACGACAATCTCAGGCATCAGGCCGGAAATCGCGCAGACCGTCGTGAAGCTCGGCATCGATTTTTCTCAGGTGAAAACGGAGCAGAGTCTGGCGAAAGCGCTGGCAAAAAACGGATTTATCGTAAAAGAATCATTAAGATGATAAAAAGCTGAATGGCCGGGAGGGATGTCTCCCTCAGCTATTCAGCTTTTTCAGCTTCAATCGTAATGATATGATGGCTGTCGATTTCTTTTACCGTAAATGTGTAGCCTTCAAAATCAATGGTGCTCCCGGGCTTCGCGTCAATATGCTGAGTAAGAAACCAGCCCCCGAGTGTATCGACTTGATCAGCCGTAATCTCTGTTCCGAGTACATCATTGACGTCGCTGATCAGCAATTTGGCGTTCAGGAGATAGCGGTTCTTCCCAAGCTTTTGAACGGAAGGTGTTTCATCCGTATCAAATTCGTCGCGGATTTCGCCGACGATCTCTTCAATGATGTCTTCCGCCGTTACTAATCCCGCGGTTCCGCCGTACTCATCAATGAGAATGGCCATATGGGCGTGTTCCCGCTGCATTTTAACGAATAATTGATAAATCGGAATCGTCTCAATCACATGGATCGCCGGCTGGATGTAAGGGCTGAGTTCGTGTTTTGTAAACGCCGCTCCTTCTGACAGGAATCTGAATAAAACTTCTTTTATATTGATGATGCCGACTACATGATCTTTATCTCCTTTTACTACGGGATACCGGGTATATTTATTTGTTTTGATAATGTCCCGGAGCATATGTCCCGATCCGCTGTCTAACGGCAGACTCACCATTTCATTCCGGGGCACCATAATTTCTTTGGCAGTGCGCTTATCAAATGTAAAAATGTTATTTACGTAATGCAGCTCGCTTTTTTTAATCATGCCGCTTCGATAGCTTTCGGCAAGGAGCACCCGCAATTCCTCTTCCGTATAAGCCATTTCATGTTCGGAAGCAGGCTTCAAGCCGAACATGGCTGTAATCAGGCGGGCGGAATGATTGAGCAGCCAGATGAACGGAAACATTAACTTATAAAACAAAATCATCGGTCTGGCAGACAAAAGTGTAATCCGCTCGGCTTTTTGGATAGCAAAACTTTTCGGGGCGAGTTCGCCGATAACGACATTCACATATGTAACCAGCAGAAAAGCGATGATCAATGACAGGACTTGGGCAACCGCTTCGTGAACTCCGGTTTTTAAAAATAACGGCTGAAGCATTGCTTTGACTGTCGGTTCACCCAGCCAGCCGATTCCCAAAGCGGTGACGGTGATGCCCAATTGGCATGCCGATAAATATTCATCGAGGTGGGTAATGACATGCTTGGCTGCTTTTGCTCCTTTTACATCTTCCTCAATGAGCTGATTAATGCGGGAGCGCCTTGCTTTAACGATTGAAAACTCTATGGCGACAAAACACGCCGTTAATAAAATAAATAGTACGATGGCAGACAGTTTGATGATATACAATGTAACGCCTTCCGCGAAGGAAGGCTTGCACCTCCCTTTTTTCGGAATAATACCACTGTAGAAAGCTGCTCAAACATCGAACCTGGTTTAGCCTGCTTCATTTACGGTAATAAAACAAGAAAGCGATACTGGAGGATGACAAGAGATGAAGGTACATTCGGGTGCGGACTGGCTGTGGTACCAGCTCGGTCCGCATGAAAAAACAGAAGCGAAAAAAATGATTCATCACAATCACTGGCCGCAATGCGAAAAGTGGTTTGAACATGAAAATCATATAAACTTTCTGCGCTCAGATACAAATGATCAGAATAATGAAGCGGTTTTCGGTTCTTTAATCTATCATCAAGGATTAGATGATGAAAAAAACCATACCGTATTTCACTTTTATATTACGAGAGACTTCTTTTTTACAATTAATTTTGATTTTTCGCTGCTGCGCGGTGTAAAAGAAAAGCATGCCACACAGCAGATCCAAACCTGTGAAAATCCGATTGAAGGCTTTTTTGTTCTGCTGGGAGAGCTGATGAATTCCTATCTGATCGGACTGGATGAATTTGAAGTCAAGCAGCGGACGCTGAAATGGCAGATTCATGATGACAACAGCAAAGGAATCTTGGAAAATGTGCATAAACTGCGCCATGAGCTGTTCATTTGGAAAGGCCTTACACTGGGGGCTAAAAAAGTGGAAATGGCTTTAAAAGAAGCTTTTCTCCCGAAAAATGACAGGCAGAAAGATTACCTCAGAGCTCATCAAAAGATGGAAAGAGGAATTACATATATCAATGAGTTTGATCAGGAATTGAGCAATCTGCTGCACGCCGAGGAAGTCATTACCTCCCAAAGAGGAAATGAAATTGTGAAAGCCTTGACGATCTTTACAACTCTCTTTACACCGATGACGGCGCTTGGAGCTCTCTGGGGGATGAACTTTGATAACATGCCGGAGCTTCATTGGAAATATGCGTATATCTGTTCCATCGTGCTCATTATTGTATCAACCCTGCTGATTTATATTTATCTGCGGCAGAAAGGCTGGACAGGGGACATTTTGAGGGAGCATCAAAAAAAATATTTGCGGAAAGAAAAGAAACGCTAAGAAGAGCAGGCATACGCCTGCTTTTTTTGATGGCTGAAAATGGCCGAATGGTTCCGGATTTCATTCGGTAAATCAATGTCAGGTGGCTTATTTTTTATTTTTTTACGTTTTACACACTGTAAAACGCATAATCTCTCCTTTGCCGGCTTTTGTGTATCTGATTTACAATACGTGCGGAAGGAGGGAAGTCTTGTGGAAAATATAGAAACATACAGCAGGAACATCATAAACGAGGCCTATACGGCAAGGGCTTCAGATATACACATTGTGCCGAGAGAAAAGGATGCTTTCATTCATTTTCGCATCGGCCATGCTCTTGTGAAAAAAAGAGTCTTAAAAAAAGAGGAATGCGTAAGGCTAATTTCTCATTTTAAGTTTTTATCGGCCATGGATATAGGAGAAAGACGTAAGCCGCAAAACGGGTCATTGTCTCTGCCGCTTCCGACGGAAACCGTTCATTTGAGAATGTCAACCTTGCCGACAATGAATGATGAAAGTCTTGTCATCAGGCTTTTGCCTAAGCGGCAGATTCCCCCTCTGGATAAATTGTCCTTATTTCGGGGGGCGGGCGCCGCACTATTGTCCTTTCTGAAGCATTCGCACGGTCTGCTTCTGTTTACCGGCCCCACCGGATCTGGAAAAACGACCACTCTTTACTCGCTTGTCAACTATGCAAAAAGGCATTTCAACCGGCGGATTGTCACGCTTGAAGACCCCGTAGAAACAAGAGATGAGGATGTGCTGCAAGTTCAGGTGAATGAAAAAGCCGGAGTCACATATTCCGCCGGTTTAAAAGCGATTTTAAGACATGATCCCGATATGATCATCTTAGGGGAAATCAGGGATGCCGAGACGGCTGAAATCGCAGTCCGCGCGGCCATGACGGGACACCTCGTTCTTTCAAGCCTGCATACAAGAGATGCTAAGGGCGCCATATACAGGCTGCTGGAGTTCGGCGTGAACATGACAGAAATTGAACAAACCGTCATTGCCATTGCCGCTCAGCGTCTGGTTGATTTAACATGTCCGTTCTGCAAAGAGGAAAACTGTTCCGTGTACTGCCGGATGTACAGGCAGACACGCCGTGCGGGCATTTATGAACTGCTCTACGGGAAAAACCTCACCCAATGCTTTCAGGAAGCAAAGGGAAAGCACGCCAATTTTCAATATCAGACGCTCCGCAGGCTGATCAGAAAAGGAATTGCACTCGGCTATGTCACGACCGACAATTACGATCGGTGGGTGTATCATGAAGCGGATTAAACGAACCTGGCCCTTGAAGGATCAAGCGGCTTTTTTGAAAAGGCTCGGTGAAATGACAGAAAAAGGATACAGTCTGATTGAAGGGCTCAGGCTGCTGAAACTCCAGCTGCATAAACGTCAGCTTGCAGAGCTGACGGACGGAATCCGCCGGCTGAGGGAAGGTGATGCGTTTTACCAAGTGCTTGAGGCACTGTCTTTTCACAAAGAAGCCGTCTCTATCTGCTATTTCGCGGAGAAACACGGGGAATTGCCGGGGGCGATGAAACAAAGCGGCGACTTGTTACAGAGAAAGCTTATGCAGACGAATCAAATCAAAAAAATGCTCCGGTATCCGATGTTTTTAATATCTTCCGTCTGCGTCATGTTTTATATCCTGCAAACTTTAATTATTCCGCAGTTTTCTGGGATTTATCAATCAATGAATATGAATACATCCGGTGCGACTGCTTTCATCTTTGCATTTTTTGGGCATTTTCATGAAGCCTGCGCACTGGCGCTGTCCGCCGCTTTCTGCTTGTTTTTGTATGTTTGGTTCTTATGTAAGAAAAAATCCCCGCAAGATAAAATGCTGATTGTTGTGAAAATACCCCTCTTGGGAAAAGCGGCCGTTCTTTTTAACAGCTACTTTTTCTCTTTACAGCTCAGCAGTCTTCTGAAATCCGGCCTATCTATCTATGACAGCTTAACAGCTTTTAAAGAACAATCTTTTCTGCCTTTTTATCGTGAAGAAGCAGAGATGCTCATTACACGTCTGAAAGCCGGAGAAACCATAGAATCCGCTCTTTCCGGGCATCCGTGTTATGAAAAAGACCTTGCGGCTGCAGTCAGCCACGGACAGGCAAACGGCCGGCTTCACCGCGAACTTTATACGTACAGCCAGTTTATGATGGAGCGTCTTGAACAAAACGCGGCGAAGTATACCGGCATTCTCCAGCCTGTCATTTACGGTGTTGTGGCCGGTATGATTTTAATTGTCTACATGTCAATGCTGATGCCGATGTACCAGATGATGAACCAAATGTAAGGGAGTGCTTCGTCTGAAAAATCAAGATGGATTTACTTTAATTGAAATGCTGATCGTTTTATTTATCGTTTCCATTCTGCTTTTAATCACCATTCCTAACGTTACAAAACATAATCAAAGCATTCAGCATAAAGGCTGTGAAGGACTGCAGAATATGGTGAAAGCCCAAGTGACGGCGTACGAAATCGATCATGAAGGTAAAATGCCGGATATGAACGATTTACAATCAGAGGGGTATATCAAAAAGAATACAGCCTGCCCGAATGGTAAACAGATCTTAATTAGTGGCGGAGAAGTTACAGTTGAACAATAACAGGCGGACAGAAAATGGGTTTACCCTTCTTGAAAGCCTGATTGTGTTAAGCCTGGCGTCCGTCCTGCTGACGGTTTTGTTCACGACGGTTCCGCCGGCCTACACCCACCTTGCCGTGCGGCAAAAAACAGAGCAGCTCCAAAAAGATATTCAGCTTGCTCAGGAAACGGCTATCGCAGAACATAAAAGAACAAAAATCACTTTTCTTCCAAAAGAGCATAAATACAAACTGCAGTCAGGCGGAAAGATTCTCGAGCGTTCCTTTGATTCGCTTCACATTACACTTGTGACTTTACCGGAGAGCCTTGAATTTAACGAAAAAGGCCATCCGAATTCGGGAGGAAAGATTCAATTGAAGAGCGCCGGGTTCACCTATGAGATCACAGTTTACTTAGGGAGCGGAAATGTTCATGCTAAACGGAAATAAGGGGTTCTCTACTATTGAAACACTATCAGCAATGGCCATTTGGCTGTTCCTTATGACGTCTATCATTCCGGTCTGGACGGGCATGCTGACAGATGGTCTGAAAATAGAAGATCGCCAGGAAGCGTACCAGCTTCTTCAGAAACATATCAGCACTTATATGATGACCGGAAAAAAGCCGCCGTCTCCCGGTGTGAAGTGGAAGGAGGATGGTGAGTATTACAAAGTGTGTACGGCTGACCGCAGCGAAAAAGAAATGTGCCTCAGCATTCTCAAAACAGACTGGCTTTACGCTTCTTAATGTTTTGTTCTCCTTGGCAGTCTGTCTTTTCCTATCAGGCACCTTGGGCCCGATTTTACATCTGTTTTTATCAAACCGGGCCGATAACGGCGGATTAGACAGCCGGGAGCATCAAATTGCCGTTCAGCAGATCATGAACGAATGTAAACAGGCTGAGGCTGTGAAGCCGGCGGACGGCGGACGGACGTTAGCATGCCGGAAAACCGGAGGCGAAGAAGTGCGTTTTGAAATTTATCATAAGATGATAAGGAAAAGAGTAAACGGAAAAGGCCACGTGCCGATCCTGCAAAACGCGGCATCATTAACGGCTGATGTGAAAAACGGCCTGCTCTTATTAGAGATCTCAAGCGTTGCAGGTCAAAAGAATCAGGCGGTCATTCCGGTTTACAGCTCTTTTAAAGGTGATTAAATGTACAAATCTGACGGTTTTATATATCCCGCGGTTCTGTTTGTTTCTGCCGCAGTTTTACTTGTCATCAGCTATACTTCGTCTGATTTCATCACCCGAAAAACATTTGCAAAAGAGGCCGGGGAGTACTGGATCGGAGAGAATCTGCTCCAAAACGGCGTGCTGCTGTCAAGCCGCCATATGACACAGGGACAAAAGGTCCAAACTGGTACACAGCGTTTTCCGTATGGCACCGTTTCTTTTCACATCACGGGGAGTGATCGCCGGGAAACGGTTCAGGTTACAATTCAGGCGGAAACAACGACCGGAACGAGACGGGGGGCTCACCTTTTGTTCGATCAGAAGAAGAAACAGCTGATTCAATGGACGGAAGTATAAAAAAGAGGCGGCGGGACAACACTTCATAGTAAAGACAGCACTATGAGGTGAGAGCCGTGAAAACAAATGATTATGTAAAATATATGACTGAGCAATTCGTTAAATATTTCGATACGCCGAAACAGGAACGGAGAGAGCGAAAAGAAGTGCGGAAAGAAAAGAAAGTGCCGGCTTCTCAGCACTGGTTCGGAATATTGCCGTATAGTTTTAAGCTGTGGATGCAGCGGAAAAAATAAAGTGAATCACACGAAAGGCCCTCCTGATACAGGAGGGCCTTATTGGTATTCCTCAATGACGGCAATTTTATTTACCTTTTGGCTGTAGGGATTAAAAGAAATCGTAACAAACACGCCAAATTCTTTTGCGCCATCCCGCAATGTCAAGTGGTATTGCTTGACTGCTTCGTCCGTTCTTTTCCGATCCCACACCTTTTGAATAAATAACGTTTGGGCGAGAGGATATCTTTTTTTAGCTTCCTTTTCTGCTAACTTTTCCCATTTTGATTTATGGTGAACAGCATAATAAGGCACCGTTTCCGCCTGAGCTGTTCCTGAAACCCCGAAAACAAGAAGAGAAAGGCAAATCAGACTTTGTTTGATCATCATTCTTCGTCCTTTCGCTGTATATACTTTCCATTTTGTTCTAGGCACCTCGTTATTTTCTCACGTTTTATTAAAAAAAATTCCAAAAAGGTGTGTAATTTGAAGCAAAACGCTGTTTTTAAAAGATACCATTCTCAAAAACGAACAATTTGACCGATTTTGACATTTTTCAAGACGATAATCCTTGATTATACTTTGTTCATACAGTTCTTTAAAGAGAACGGTTGTCATATTTATTAACAGTTTTACAGGGGGTAAGGCATGTTCCGATTGTTGCGAATGGAAAAAAAGGGAAAGGTGAGATGGCGGATGATGCTATTTTTACGGCTTTCGTTCATTTTTTGCCTGTCCGTGACGATATGTGCTCAGTTCACAGGTGATACAAGTTCCTCCTTCAATGTTGTGAAAAGCTTCAGTCTCCAGGTTCAAACGTGCGGAGATTTTCAATATGCGGATGACGATTGCCGTTATGACGAACGCTGGGATCAAAGTGATTTACATATAACAAATCAAACTGATACGTCAGGCACCGTGTGTGCGCCGCTTCAGCTCTATGCCGAGCTGGAGAATAAGGGAAAAGAGCGGACTGTTTCTGACTGGAAATGGGAGCTCCATAAAATCGCTTCTCAGCAGCAGCCTTTACGAAACGGCAATGTTGTGGAAAAAGGGCTTATTACTGATAAAAAAAGCAAAACGATTTATAAAATTAAGTCAAAGCGGTCTTTGAAGCCAGGCATATACGCATTCAAGGTTTACAAGCCTGAAGGGTATCCGGCGGACGAAGAAAAATTTGAGTGGTCAAAACCGATGAAACTCGTCAAATGCCGGGAACAGGCGACCGTTTCCGATCTAAAGAAAACGGAGAAAGAGCCGGCTGAGCCGGTAAAAGAAAGCGGGGAAGAACATGAAAAAAACGCTGAAACTGATCAGTAATATTTTGTATGCCGTCATCTTCAGCTTGATTATTGTGCTGACGTTAACGGTGATTTCGACCCGGGCTTCCGGGGGTGAGCCGGCCATCTTCGGCTATACGCTGAAATCCGTGCTGTCGGGTTCAATGGACCCGGAATTTAAGACGGGTTCGCTCATAGCGGTAAAGAAAATTTCTGACGTGAATGACTTAGAAAAAGGGGATGTGATCACCTTTACGCAAGATGACGGAACAGCCGTCACACACAGAATAATCGGTATCACAAAAAAGGACGGGAACCTGCTGTTTGAGACAAAAGGGGACCATAATGCCGCCCCGGATGCCGCACCCGTTCAAGCTGAAAAAGTGGCGGCCCAGTATACGGGATATCAGCTTCCGTATGCCGGATATGTCATCCATTTGGCCAGCCAGCCGATCGGAACGGCGATTCTGTTAATCGTTCCCGGCGTCATGCTTTTGATTTACTCAATAACAGTCATCGTCAGCGCCCTCCGCGATATTGAGCGGAAAACGAAAGCGCTGGAAGAAC
Organism: Bacillus sp. B1(2022); assembly: GCF_040259625.1. Taxonomy (NCBI): domain Bacteria; kingdom Bacillati; phylum Bacillota; class Bacilli; order Caryophanales; family Bacillaceae; genus Bacillus; species Bacillus sp. B1(2022). Next base: position 252,887 of record NZ_JANIFO010000002.1, on the reverse strand, counting down.
ATGCGAAAAAGGGAACCATCTCCACATGAATACGGTTGCAACCTGGCGACAGGATTTGATAACAAAAATAAAAAGTAAGGGGAGAGTACAAACATGGGTATGAAAAAGAAATTAAGCTTGGGCGTTGCCTCAGCCGCACTCGGTTTAGCATTAGTAGGAGGAGGCACATGGGCCGCATTTAATGATGTGAAGTCGACAGACGCTACATTTGCGTCAGGAACACTTGATTTATCGGCTAAAGAACAATCAGCCAATGTCAATTTGTCAAACTTAAAACCAGGTGATAAATTGACGAAAGATTTTGAATTCAGAAACAATGGTTCACTTGCTATTAAAGAAGTGCTGATGGCTTTGAATTTTACTGACTTTAAAGGAGCAAAGAAAGGAAATGAATCTGCGGAGGATTTCCTCAGTCAGTTTGAAATTACGGTTCTGACAGTCGGTAAAGAAGGGGGCAACGGCTATCCTAAAAATATCATTTTGAAGGCGGCCAGCCTGAAAGACTTATACTTAATGTCAACAAAACAGGATAAAGCAGCTGCCGAAGCGATCAGCAAGCACATTGATCCGAAATTCCTGAGTGAGAGCGGAAAAGTCAATGTAGCAACCATTAACGGCAAAACAGCTCCTGAGTACGACGGAGTTCCGAAAACGCCTGCTGATTATGACCAGGTGAGAATGGAAATCCAATTTAAAAATGACACCGCAAAAACTGCGGACGGATTAAGTGTGCAAAACAAGTTCCAAGGCAATGCGATTTCTCTTCAATTCTCTTTTGAAGCAACGCAATGGAACGGCTTGACCATTACGAAAGATCATACGGATAAAGACGGTTACGTCAAGGAAAATGAAAAGGCTCACAGTGAGGATAAAAACTAATCCGAAAGTCGGACAGTTAAAAGAGGAGTTGTGCACATATGGCGGCACTACTCCTCTTTTTGCGCTTTTCTCCATTTTTGATAATCTAAAAATTCACGAAATTGTTTTTTTGATACCCCGGATGTCATCGCATCGCGAACCAATTTCTCCCATTCACTATCTAATTGACCATCGTATTCGGTTTCATGTTTTTCATCAAGTAAAGTATGAACCGAGACGTCCAGAACAGCGGAGACTTTTTCGAGAAATTGAATGGAGGGGTTCGTCTGTAAATTTCGTTCTATTGAGCTTAAATAAGACTTCGCTACCCCAGCTTTTTCAGCTAGTTCTGATAGTGAGTAGCCTTTTTCTTTTCGGTATTGTTTAATACGCTGGCCAATCAATGTCATCACCTTCCTTGTGATATTATAGCACATTCAGAAAGGATTTACGGTATGACTTCTGGCTGCCTGGATATGTTGAGAAGACTTTTTATGCGAAAGCAGGTATTTGCGTATTTCTTCTAGGCTGATATTTGCTTTTTGGGCTTCTAATATCAGCTCAACCCATTCCTTATCTAATTGTGAAAATTCCATTTTTGCATTTTTCATGCATTTTCTCCTCCTAAAATACTTGTTTATGTATTTCAGCCAATCCGCCCATGACCTTATCTTTACATGTCTGGAAGTGATTCATCGCATGCGAAACGCCAGAAATTTTTTCTATATACTTTTATTATAATATAGAATTTCCAGAAAAAACGGGAAAGGTGTCGAATGGATAACGCTTATCCAGAAAAATTACTTTGCAGGAAAAATAAACCGCCGTTTTCAATCTGAATGTGAATTTTCGGCTGATATAAGGCTTTCAGCGCTTGTTTTTCCAAATGGTATTCCTCAGGTTTTTCCTCTGTCTGCTCATAAAACTGATCGAGCAGCCCGAGGTCCTTTTTCCATCTGGCGATCGCGCTGTCAGCCCAGTCTGACGGCTCTTTGGCGGCAGCGTCTTTTAAGTAATGCTCCATTCTTTTAATTCCGCTTTCCGGCTTAATCATCGGCGATATGGTAAAGCAATAGTCTGATATTTGCGAGGTCAGCGGAAGCGGTGCAAGCTTCTGCTGAAACCCCTCTATAATTGTTCCAGAAACAAGATGCAGGCCTAAAGACAAAAGTCTGTCTTTTTTCATGTCGGATTGGTATGAAATCACTACATTTAATCCAAGCCAGGGCTGAAGCGGCACTCTGGCTCCGGCTGATACAATTTTCTCATATATTCTTGTAAATCTCCCATTTTGTTTAACTGCTTGAAAGATTTGAAAGAGGCGCGGGGCTCCAAAGTAAATAAATTCGCCGTCCATATCCTCCGGAGCCGTTTCTTTATCAGTGATGAACGTGATCTTCATCGGGTTCGGTTCGCCGCCCGTTTTTTCACGCCAATGCCAATAAAACGGGCGGTTCATAATTTGTTTGTCCATCTCGACCGTCAACTGAACCGTCATAAAACCCGGCCCGTGTTCTGTAATCGGACAGTGGTTCGCTTCAAAAAAGCGCAGTAAAAATTCGTGAACCTCCTGCTGTCTCATGTCGCGCTTCCTCCTTTTAGATTAAGATCCTTTTTTTCTGGCGGGCTTTTCCGTATCGTACGACAGAAAAGAGGTGAGATTGTCCATTTTGATTCTCATTTCTTCCTCTGTCAGCGAATGGCATAAAATATCATGCAAATGATCTTCAAAATTGCTCACTTTGATTTTTGTTAAAATGTCATCTAATTCTCCGACGACATTTTCAAATAAATGAATTTTGTCATACAGAAGTTTTAAAATATGCTCTTCCACCGTATGTTTTGTCGCCATATTGTAGATATGGACATCTCTTTCCTGACCGAGTCTGTGAATCCTTCCGATTCTTTGTTCAAGCCGCATCGGGTTCCACGGGAGGTCATAATTGATAATATGGTTGCAGAATTGCAGGTTGATCCCTTCGCCTCCGGCTTCTGTAGCGATCAGCACCTGCACTTTGCCGCGGAAGAGATCCTTCATCCAGTCTTTTTTTCCGCGTTTAAATCCGCCTCTGAACGGAACGGAGCTTATGCCGTTCTGCTGAAGGAACCATTGCAGGTAAATCTGTGTCGCCCTGTATTCAGTAAAAATAATGACTTTATCATTAATCTTTTGGATCAAGTCAACAACTTGAATCGCTTTTGAGTTTTGCGTGACTTGATTGATGCGGTCCATTAAATTAGCGATCGTCTGATCATCGAATGCGGGCGCTTGTTTGTCTTTTTGGTCAAGCATTTTTTTGAGCGTCATATACACGGCTTCCCTGCTTGAACAGCACTCTCTTTGCAGCGTCATAATGGAAAATGCGCTTGCGGGCTTTTCCGTGCCGTTTTTCAGTGCGACGATGTCATCGTAAAGCGCCTGTTCCGTCGGTGAAAAGGTGATCGGCACTGTTTCCACGTGGCGCTTCGTCCATGTAAGGCCGGTGTCGCTCCGCGTGTTGCGGATCATCACCTTATTGACGAGTTCTTTCAAATGCTCATGAGCGTCAATCCCGTCCTTCTGATTGAAGGTTTCTTGAAATCCGCTTTCGTTTCCTAAATGGCCGGGCTTTAACAGTGACACTAAATTGAAGATTTCTTCGATCCGGTTTTGAATCGGCGTCGCCGTCAGAAGCAGGCAGTATTTCTTCACAAGACTTCTCGCAAATTCATAATTTTTCGTTTTGCTGTTTTTGAGCTTGTGCGCCTCGTCAATAATGACGAGATCATACGGAATAGAAAGCACAATGTCTTTGTGAGGCGAGCGTTTGGCCGTATCAATAGAAGAAACGACGATATCGCACTGTTCCCACACATAGCTTTTCTTCTGTTCAACAGCGGGTATTAAAAACTTCTCCTGAAGCTCTTTCACCCACTGGGAAACGAGTGATGCCGGCACAAGAATCAGGATTTTTTTGGCCAGCCCGCGAATCATATATTCTTTTAAAATCAGGCCCGCTTCCACCGTTTTTCCGAGCCCCACTTCATCAGCCAAAATCGCCTTGCCGTTCATTTTTTCAACGACTTTCTGCGCGACCTCAAGCTGATGGGGAAGCGGAGTGAAATCGGGCAGGTATAAAGGAGCCCTCAACCCTTCAAATTCAGGAATGGCAAGGGTCTGCTGGACTTCAGCCGACAGTTTGTACATCTCCCAATTTGACCAGGGACCGTCCGTTTTCAGCCGCTCAGAAAACTCTCCCGGCCAGTTTGCATCAAATATGATCTCTGCTGTCATATGTAACAAAACCGCCTTTCTTTTAAAAAACTGATTTATCATAATTTTTGTTGCCGGACGTAAATGAGGGTGGTAGGATATAAGTAATGATTTCACTAAAAGATATTGCTTTAGTATGTCCATAAAATTGGTAAATATGAGCGAATGACAGCAAGGGGAGAGACTCGGACGAAAGATGGGCGTCCGGGCGCCGAAGGAGCAAACTGCGGAGTGAATCTCTCAGGCAAAAGAACTCTTGCTCGACGCAACTCTGGAGAGTGTCTGCACTTAGAAGAAGCAGGCCACCAAAGGGGACGTCTTTATGATATGTTCATAAAGTAAACTTTCAGGTGCCGGGACAGAGAAACCTTCATTTTCATGAGGTGTTTCTCTGTCCTTTTTTATATGTTTTTACAATGCGCCAATGACTGAAGGGGGAAGATGATGCTGAAACGAACACCGCTTTATGACGTGTATAAAGAATACGGCGGAAAAACGATTGATTTTGGAGGATGGGAGCTGCCGGTTCAATTTTCTTCTATTAAAGAGGAGCATGAAGCCGTCCGCACAAAAGCGGGCCTGTTTGATGTGTCCCATATGGGAGAAGTTGAAGTATCCGGTAAAGACGCCCTGTCTTTTCTGCAAAAAATGATGACAAATGACGTTGCCGATTTAAAGCCGGGAAACGCGCTTTATACCGCCATGTGTTATCCTGACGGCGGTACGGTCGATGACTTGCTGATCTATCAGAAAAGCGAGAGCTGCTATCTGCTCGTGATTAACGCGTCTAATATTGAAAAAGACATCGCTTGGCTGACGGAACATGCGGAAGGCGATGTCACGCTGACGAATCAGTCTGACGGGATTTCACTGCTTGCCGTTCAGGGGCCGAATGCTCAGTCGGTTCTTACGAAGCTGACTGAATGTGATTTGTCCTCCTTAAAGCCGTTTACGTTTATTGATGGGGCGGACGTTGCCGGACGACAAGTCCTGCTTTCAAGAACAGGCTATACCGGTGAAGACGGATTTGAGTTATATTGCCGCAATGAAGATGCGGTTCATCTATTTAAGGAGATACTTGCAGCGGGAGAGCATGAAGGCCTCGTTCCGTGCGGCCTCGGCGCCCGTGATACGCTGAGATTTGAAGCGAAGCTTGCTTTATACGGTCAGGAATTGACGAAAGATATTACACCGATTGAAGCCGGAATCGGATTTGCCGTGAAACACAAGAAAGATTCCGATTTTTTCGGGAAGTCTGTATTGCGCGAACAGAAAGAAAAAGGAGCTCCGCGAAAGCTGGTCGGACTTGAGATGATTGAAAAAGGGATTCCGAGACACGGATACGCCGTGAAAAAAGACGGTGTTCCGATCGGTGAAGTCACGACAGGCACGCAATCTCCGACTTTAAAGAAAAATATCGGCCTTGCCTTAATCAAAACGGAATTCAGTGAAGTCGGAACGGAAGTAGAAGTGGAAATCCGTAAAAAAACGGTAAAAGCGAAGATTGTCCGCACACCGTTTTATAAACGTCCAAAACAGAGCTGAAAAAGGAGAGTCATATGAAGCATCGATATTTGCCCGCGACAGAACAGGATAAAAAAGAAATGCTGAAAGCCATCGGCGCAGAAACAATTGATGAACTGTTTGCCGATATTCCGGAAAATGTACGGTTTCAAAAAGACTACCAAATTAAAAAAGCAAAATCAGAAACAGAGCTGACGAGAGAGCTGACGAAGCTTGCGGCGAAAAATAAAGACGCTGTTACATATGCATCTTTTCTGGGCGCAGGAGTGTACGATCACTACCAGCCGGTTATCGTCGATCATGTGATATCCCGATCAGAGTTTTACACGGCATATACGCCTTACCAGCCTGAAATCTCACAAGGAGAGCTGCAGGCGATTTTTGAATTTCAAACGATGATCTGTGAATTAACGGGAATGGATATCGCAAACTCCTCTATGTACGACGGGGGAACGGCGCTGGCGGAAGCGGCGATGCTTGCGTCGGGACATACGAAAAAGAAAAAAATCGTCATTTCCGCAGCCGTTCATCCGGAATCGCGGGATGTTTTGAAAACATACGCAAAGGGCCAATATATTGAGGTTGTAGAGGTCCCCGCGAAAAACGGCGTCACAGATCTTGAAGCATTGGAACATGCCGTTTGTGATGAAACGGCCGCCGTGATCGTCCAGTATCCGAACTTCTTCGGACAAATCGAGCCGTTAAAGGACATTGAGCCGCTCGCACATAAAGGAAACAGCCAGCTGATTGTTTCTTCAAACCCGCTCGCGCTCGGTATTTTGACACCGCCCGGGGCATACGGAGCTGATATCGTCGTCGGGGACGCGCAGCCTTTCGGCATACCTGCGGCGTTCGGCGGCCCGCACTGCGGCTATTTTGCAGTAACGAAAAAACTGATGAGAAAGGTGCCGGGCCGGCTTGTCGGTCAAACGGAGGATGAAAACGGGCGAAGAGGTTTTGTTCTCACTCTTCAGGCGCGCGAGCAGCATATCAGAAGAGACAAAGCCACGTCTAACATTTGTTCAAATCAGGCGCTGAATGCTTTAGCGGCTTCAGCCGCGATGACGGCGCTCGGAAAAAACGGCGTCAAAGACATGGCCCGCCAAAATATATTGAAAGCTGATTACGCGAGACGCCAAGCGGAAAAAGCCGGCTTGCACGTAGCATTTGACGGCCCGATATTTAATGAATTTGCCGTCAGGCTGAATCTTCCCGTCAAGGAAGCAAACCGGCGGCTCCTGCAAGACGGCATAATCGGCGGATATGACTTAGGCCTTGCGTATCCGGAACTGAATCAGCATATGCTCATTGCCGTCACAGAGCTGAGAACAAAAGAAGAGATCGATTCGCTTATTGCGGGATTGGGGGATCAACATGAATAATCAAGATCAGGCGCTTATTTTTGAAATGTCCCGCGAAGGGCGTATCGGTTACAGCCTTCCGGAGCTTGATGTGCCGGAAACAGAGCTTGAAAGCCTTCTTCCCGGTGACTATATCCGCGATGAAGACGCAAAGCTGCCGGAAGTATCAGAGCTCGATATTATGCGGCATTATACCGCTCTTTCTAAGAGGAACCACGGAGTTGATTCAGGCTTTTATCCGCTCGGCTCCTGTACGATGAAATACAATCCGAAATTAAATGAAAAAATTGCCCGGATCGCAGGTTTTTCCGCCATTCATCCGCTTCAGGACGAGGACACGGTTCAGGGGGCGCTTGAGCTTTTATACGATTTAAGCGGACACTTGGAGGAGATTACGGGCATGGACGAGGTGACGCTGCAGCCTGCGGCGGGCGCTCACGGCGAATGGACCGGCCTGATGATGATCCGCGCCTATCACGAAGCGCGGGGAGACTTCGGACGGACGAAGGTGATTGTCCCTGATTCAGCCCACGGTACGAATCCGGCATCCGCCACGGTCGCCGGTTTTGAAACGATTACCGTTAAGTCAAATGAGCACGGGCTGGTTGACATTGAAGATTTGAAAAGAGCGGTAAACGAAGAAACAGCGGCGCTGATGCTGACGAATCCGAACACCCTCGGGTTATTTGAGGAAAACATTACGGAAATGGCTGAAATCGTCCATCAGGCCGGCGGAAAGCTTTATTATGACGGAGCGAATTTAAATGCCGTTTTAAGTAAAGCAAGACCGGGAGATATGGGATTTGACGTCGTTCACCTTAATCTGCATAAAACATTTACCGGGCCGCACGGCGGGGGAGGACCGGGCTCAGGTCCGGTCGGAGTGAAAAAAGAATTCATTCCGTATCTGCCGAAACCCGTTCTCACGAAAAAAGAGGGCCGTTTGACTTTTGACTATGACCGGCCGCAGTCGATCGGGCGCGTAAAACCTTATTACGGCAACTTCGGCATTAATGTCAGAGCCTACACGTATATCCGTTCCATGGGGCCTGACGGCTTAAAAGCTGTGACCGAAAACGCGGTTTTAAATGCAAATTATATGATGAGAAGACTCGCGCCTTATTATGATCTCCCGTATGACCGTCATTGCAAGCATGAATTTGTGTTATCGGGAAGAAGGCAGAAAAAGCTCGGCGTACGAACGCTTGATATTGCCAAACGGCTTTTGGATTTCGGCTATCATCCGCCGACTGTGTATTTTCCTCTCAATGTTGAAGAAAGCATCATGATCGAACCGACGGAAACGGAATCAAAGGAAACGCTAGATGCGTTTATAGATGCCATGATTCAAATTGCGCGGGAAGCGGAGGAATCGCCTGAAATCGTTCAGGAGGCGCCGCATACAACAGTTGTCAAAAGAATGGATGAAACCAAGGCGGCAAGAAAGCCCGTTTTAAAATACGAACGTACACTTGACGGCAGCCGCTGACACGGTGTAAAAAAAAGAGCTGTCCGTTTTATACGGAAGCTCTTTTTTATGATTAGTTTTTTGCTTTAATTTTTCCGCCCCATTTTTTAAATCCGCCTTTCAGGTTGTAAATATCTTTACAGCCGTGTTTGCGGAGCGTCTGTGCCGCGCGTCCGCTGCGGACATTGTTTTGGCAGTACAGATAAACGGGTTTATCAGGACGGATTTCACTTTTGCGCTGTTTCAGCTGTGACAGCGGAATGTTGCGCGCGCCGAGAATATGGCCGCCTTCAAATTCATTCGGTTCACGGACGTCAATCAGCTGCGCTTTTCTGTAGCCCGCGCGGAATTCCTCTTCCGTAAGTGTTTTCATTAAACGCTGCTGGTAAAAATACGACACGATCATATAAACGATAAACGCCGCAACAATAATTAAAGCAATCATATTAGACAATGCGATTCTACTCCTTTAGCTTATAAAATCAAAGCCCCGCTTCCTGAAAACAAGGCTTACCGGACGTTTTGGGACAAATACTATTATAGTAAAGCATGAAGCGATTGTCATCCTTAATGAAACGAAATATTTTTCATTTTCAAGGCAGTTTGTTAAACTGATTTTATTAAAACGATAAAGAAGGGTTCAGTGTATGGAAAAAGAAACATGGCGGTTTATTGACTCAGGGAATGAAAGCCCGGCATTTAACATGGCGCTGGATGAAGCGCTTTTATATTGGCACAGCCAAAAAAAAATTCCTCCGGTGATCCGTTTTTACGGCTGGAATCCGGCAGCTTTGTCTGTCGGGTATTTTCAAAATATTAAGAAGGAAATTAACTTTGACGCAGTACATAAACACGGCCTCGGGTTTGTCAGAAGACCGACAGGCGGACGGGGTGTTCTGCATGATAAAGAATTGACATACAGCGTAATCGTTTCAGAGGATCACCCGGAAATGCCGGCCACGGTGACAGAGGCGTACCGGGTGATTTCAGAAGGTATTCTGCAGGGATTCAGAAACCTTGGACTTGATGCCTACTTTGCGATTCCGCGAACGGAGAAAGAAAAAGAAAGCTTGAAAAATCCGCGCTCGTCCGTCTGCTTTGATGCGCCTTCGTGGTATGAACTGGTCGTCGAAGGACGGAAAGTTGCCGGAAGCGCACAGACACGCCAAAAAGGCGTCATTCTTCAGCACGGTTCCATCCTGCTTGACATTGATGAGGATAAGCTGTTTGATCTGTTTTTATATCCGAGCGACAGAGTCCGTGAGCGCATGCAGCGGAATTTCAAAAACAAAGCGGTAGCCATCAACGCCTTAGCACCGAAACGGGTAACGATGGATGAGGCCAGAATCGCTTTTAAAGCCGGTTTTGAGGAAGGGCTGAACATTCATCTTGAGCCTTACACACTCACGTCTGAAGAGCTTGCATTTGTCAATGAGCTGGCTGAGACGAAATACGCGTCTGATGAATGGAATTATAAGCGCTGATAAGGCTTGACAGACCGGAAGCATCCTTGTTTTTTCATGACCGTTAGTGTAAACTTGTAATGGTTTATAAAGTTAAGGTGCTTTTTGGGAGGGTTACTTATGACAACACCAAGTATGGAAGATTATATTGAACAGATTTATATGCTGATAGAAGAAAAAGGATATGCACGGGTTTCTGATATCGCGGAAGCTTTGGCAGTCCACCCCTCCTCTGTAACGAAAATGGTTCAAAAACTAGATAAAGACGAGTATTTGATTTATGAAAAATATCGCGGGCTCGTATTGACGTCAAAAGGCAAAAAGATCGGCAAACGGCTCGTATACAGACACGAATTGCTTGAGCAGTTTTTAAGAATCATTGGTGTTGATGAAGAGAAGATTTACAATGATGTTGAAGGAATCGAACATCATCTGAGCTGGAACAGCATTGACCGCATCGGCGACCTCGTTCAGTATTTTGAAGATGACGAAAGCCGGAAAAAAGAATTGAAATCCGTACAGAAAAAAACCGAAAATCCCGGTGAATAAAGGGCAGCCCGAAATGGGGCGCCCTTTTTTTAATGTCTTCATTCTTTGGTCTATTTCGCCCAGCCGTTTCTTAAAATAATAATACACCTTGAGATGGAAGGGAGAGGGCGCGCTATGCAGATTGACGGCGTATTTTCGGGCGGGGGGATAAAGGGGGTGGCGCTTGCCGGCGCTTATGAAGCGCTGGAAGAAAAGGGCTTTCGCTTTGAAAGACTCGCCGGAACAAGCGCCGGCGCAATTATTGCCGCATTTATCGCTGCGGGCTATACGAGCAGAGAGGTTCATTCCATCATAGATGAGGTTGACGGAAGGCAATTGCTTGATCAGAGATACTCATTCCTCCCGCTGAAAATCCTGCGGTGGGTGTCGATATATTGGCGCCTCGGACTATACAGAGGCGATATGCTGGAAAAGTGGATTGCGGATAAATTAAAAGCGAAGGGCATCATCGCGTTCGGCGATTTGAAAAAAGGCTCGCTCCGTCTCATCGCTTCAGATCTGACGAACGGAACGATGATCGTGCTTCCTGACGATCTTCCCCGCTACGGATTAAATCCGGAGATGTTCCCGGTTGCCAGAGCCGTCAGAATGAGCTGCAGCATTCCTTATTTTTTTGAACCGATAAAACTGAAGACAGAAAAAGGCACCTCAACGGTCGTTGACGGCGGCGTGTTAAGCAATTTCCCGATTTGGCTGTATTCAAAAGAACGCAAACGGCCGGTCATCGGAATTTCGCTTTCGCCCAACGAAAAAGAGCGCCCGAAAAAATCAATCCGCAACGCTTTTGAGCTGTTCGGGGCTTTGTTTGAAACGATGAAAGACGCTCATGATGCCAGGCATATCGCGACAAAGTACGAACAGAATATTATTTTTATTCCGGTGGAACATGTGATGGCGACGGAGTTTCATCTCACACCGCAAAAAAAACTAGCTCTCATTGAGCTAGGAAAAAGCAGAACAGAGCAATTTTTGAAGCAATGGAGCTATTAAAAAAGCGCTCTGTTTTTCTTTTTATTCTTTTTGCCTTCTATGACGGTAAGCTGGGTCTGGCTTTTTTTCTTAAGAATCATCGGCTTCGGTCTGCTGCTGCTCGGCACGCTCCGCAAATGGCTGACCCGGCCTCTGTGTCCGGCGCGGTGCTTCGCTTTTTGCTCCTTCATTCGGAGCTGCGATTGTCTGGCCGCTTTTCTGAAAGCGGTTCCGTCACGGCCGGTGCGGCGGTTCAGGACCGTCCTCACGATAAAATAAATAATGATGCCTGCGATAATAACGGTGATCGCTCTTGAAATCATCTGCCCGGGGTTGGTTACCGCCGCATAAATGAAACCGAATGCGCCAAGCGCTATCAATACAGCAAAAAAAGGTTGTACACGATGATTCATAACTGCCCACCTCCAAAATAATAACGGTAACGGTTCAGATTACGTTGTGAGACGGCTTTTCGCTCTGTTCTGAAATGTCTTCCAGTCTGAGAAGCTCGTTAAAGCTTTCTATGGCAACCTCGACCTGGTCATCCGCCGGTTCCTTTGTCGTTAAAAGCTGCAGCCACAGGCCGGGATAACCGAGCACTTTCAAAACGGGGATATTCCGCACTCTGTTCGTCAGCTGGAGCACTTCAAAGGAGATGCCGAGAACGACCGGTATAAGCGCAATCCTGTCTAAAATCCGCACCCAAAGCGGATCTGTCGGAACGAGTAAATAGATGAACATGCCGACAATGATCGTAAATAAAATAAAGCTTGAACCGCAACGGTAATGAAGCCGTGACTGCTTCTGAACATTTTCTATTGTAATTGGCAAATTCTGTTCATAACAGTTTATGACCTTATGTTCGGCTCCATGATATTGAAACACTCTTTTAATTAACGGCGTCATTGATAAAAAATAAATGTAGCCGAGAAGCAGAATAAGCTTAAACAGACTTTCGATTCCGATCTGCGCGGCGTCTGAGGAAAATACGGGCCTTACAAGCTCCGCTAAGAAGACCGGGACGAGCGTAAAAACGAATTTGCTGAACAAAAACGACAGAACGCCGATCACCGCCAGGCTGAAAAACATCGATAAGCCCGAACCTTTCTTATCTTCCTGCTCCAGCTTGGCGTCATCTTGAGGATCAAGCCCGTAACGTTCGCTGGAAAAGTTTAAATGCTTTGTGCCGTTGGCGCTCGCCTCAATGATGGCGACGATTCCCCGCAAAAAAGGAATCTTTTTTAAAGCCGAAAGCTTCGCGTTCGGCACTCTCGGAAGCTTGAAAAAATCAATGCTTCCGTCATTCCTGCGGATGGCGGTAACATAATTTTTTCTGCCGCCGAACATGACCCCTTCAACGACAGCCTGCCCGCCGTAAGCAGGGGGCGTTTTTTGTTTGGACATTGTTTATCAACCTGCCTGTTTTTTTAGGATTTACTAACCATTTCCTTTCACTCTATTGTACAGGAAACCGCGGTAAACCTCTAGTTAGACAGCCGGAAAATCAATGCTTTTTCTACATGCAGTATACCCCGTTTCTTTAGATTTTACTCATTGAATGAAAATATGGCGCAGTTTTTTATGACTTTTCAATTTTGGGGCAGTCTATGACTGGAGGTGCCATGATGACAAGCGAAAAACATTCAGAACAGGAAGAAAAAAAGAAGCAGGATGATGATCAGCAGCCTGTTTCATTTACCGGCAGAATTTGCGGTATCGGATTTGCCGGCGGTGTATTTTGGAGTTTGATCGGCTATCTCGGGTATGTCTTTCATTTTTCAGAGATCAGCCCCAACATGATTCTTCAGCCGTTTATGATCGGAGAATGGAAAAAACAATGGCTCGGCACGATGGTCAGCATCGTTGTCATCGGATTCATTTCAATTGCCGGGGCGTTTATTTATTTCGTCTGCCTGAAGCGTTTTAAAACCATGTGGCCGGGGATGGTGTACGGCGTCATTTTATGGTGTGCGGTTTTTTTCTTATTCAATCCGATTTTCGAAGATGTGAAATCCGTCACTGAATTGAAATCAGATACAATCGTGACGACGCTTTGCCTTTACATTCTGTACGGTTTGTTTGTCGGCTACTCAATTTCCTTCAACTACAATGAACTTACGTCAGACAAGCTTGCAAGGGCGCTAGGCAACAAGTGAATAAGTGTATAATCCCTGTCCGGTATGGTAAAATGTTCACGAGAAGTGAACATTTTTTATGCTGAAAACCGGGCGGGGATGCTCCCGCGTTGTCAGGCGGCAGTCAAGAATCGGCGAGGAGGAGAAAGGGAATGAAACTTGAGAAATTGCGAAATCTTTTCGGTCAGCTGGATATAGACGGAATGTTGGTGACAAGCTCCGCCAATCTGCAGTATATGACGGGATTTACGGGTTCGTCAGGCCTTGCGGTCATATCGAAAGAACGTGCGGCATTTATCACGGATTTCCGTTACACCGAGCAGGCGAAGACGCAAGTGAAGGGTTTTGACATTATCGAGCACGGCGGAAGCTTAATCCAAACGGCTGCGGATACGATTCTTGAGTACGGCATTAAAAAACTCGGCTTCGAGCAAAACAGCATGACGTACGGAACATATGCATCCTACCAAGCGGTGCTGCAGGAAGCGGAGATGGTTCCCGTCGCGGATTCCGTTGAAAAGTTGCGCTTGATTAAGTCAAGTGAAGAGATTAAGATATTAGAGGAAGCTGCGAAGATTGCGGATGATGCGTTTGAACATATTCTGACGTTTATCAAACCGGGCATCTCAGAGATTTCAGTTGCAAACGAGCTTGAATTTTATATGAGACGTCAAGGAGCAGACGGCTCTTCCTTTGATATGATTGTCGCCTCGGGAGTCAGATCCAGCCTTCCCCACGGAGTGGCAAGCGGCAAATTGATTGAAAAGGGAGACTTGGTCACGCTCGATTTCGGCGCTTATTATAAAGGCTATTGTTCTGACATCACACGCACCGTCGCGGTCGGAGAGCCAAGTGATAAACTGAAAGAGATTTATCAGGTCGTATACGATGCCCAAGCGCTTGGTGTCCTGCATATTAAACCCGGCATGACGGGAAAAGAAGCGGACGCCCTGACGAGGGATCACATCACCGCAAAAGGCTACGGACAGTATTTCGGCCATTCGACAGGACACGGGTTTGGAATGGAAGTCCATGAATCACCGGGGCTGTCTTTCAGGTCATCGGCTGTTCTTGAGCCCGGCATGGCGGTAACGGTTGAGCCGGGCATATACATACCGGAAGTTGGGGGCGCAAGAATCGAAGATGATATCATCATTACTGAGGACGGCAACCGGACAATTACGCATTCCCCTAAAGAATTAATTATTTTGTGATCGGAATATAGGAGGACACCAAACATGATTTCAGTTAACGATTTTCGTACAGGACTAACGATTGAAGTAGACGGCGGCATTTGGCGCGTCGTTGACTTCCAGCACGTAAAGCCGGGAAAAGGAGCGGCATTTGTCCGTTCTAAATTGCGTAACCTCCGCACGGGCGCTATTCAGGAGAAAACATTCCGTGCAGGTGAAAAAGTCGCGAAAGCGCAAATCGAAACAAAAACGATGCAGTATCTTTATGCCAACGGCGATCAGCACGTGTTCATGGATACAAGCTCATATGAACAGCTTGAATTGAACGAAAACCAAATCGAAGAAGAATTAAAATATCTTCTGGAAAATATGTCTGTGCACATCATGATGTACCAGTCTGAAACGCTCGGTATTGAACTGCCGAACACAGTTGAACTGAAAGTTGTTGAAACAGAGCCGGGAATTAAAGGCGACACGGCGTCAGGCGGCACAAAACCTGCCAAAACGGAAACAGGTCTTGTCGTAAACGTACCGTTCTTCGTGAACGAAGGCGATACGCTTGTTGTAAATACATCAGACGGCTCTTACGTGTCAAGAGCGTAGTCAAAGAAATTCGGAGTCTGCTCCTTTTACGGGGCAGGCTTTTTTTGCGTTCTGCCTGAATCTTTCTTCTATATGAAAATAGTGAGACTACTTCCGTCAGCTAGAGCATATAGTGTAACAAAATGCTTGAAGTTGGGGGATTGCAATGAAATTTTTGTTTGGTTCAATCAATTCTACTGTTTTAACGATGGCCGGTTTACGAGTTTTGTCCTCGCTCATTGAATTATCGGCCGCTATTATCATGCTTTTGACAAACGACATCAGAAAGGCGGTTGTGGTGAATAGTATTTTGGCAATCGTCGGCCCGCTGATCTTTATCATCACAATGACGATCGGCATTTATCAGATTGCCGGACAGCTCTCATATGCAAAATTAATATTGATTTTTGCGGGAGTGGTGCTGATTTTGGCCGGTGTGCATAAATAGAGGGCCGGGGTGTCATAAAGTCTGTCCCGGATCATACATTTTAAAGAAGCCAATCGGTAAAAAAGGAGGAGACTCTATTGAATGAGATTACAGAGGTTCTCCCTGAATTATTGAGAGATGCCATCTCCGCCGTGCCCGAAGAAGCGAGGCGGGATACAGAAGAAATCAGAATCCGCGTCGACAGGCCGGTTGAACTGATCCAAAAAGGACAACCTTTGTATTTGTCATATGTCTGTACGGCCGGCGACGCACAGCTGATCCTCAGCCGGCTCAGCAATTACAGTATGTACACGCTGGAAGAAGAGCTGAAAAAAGGATATATCACAATCAGAGGAGGCCACCGCGTGGGGCTGGCCGGAAGAGTCATCGTCGAAAACGGAGCCGTCAAAGGACTCCGGGATATTACTTCTTTTAATATCCGAATCGCCCGGGAGAAGCTGGGAATCGCAGAACCGCTCATTCCTTTCTTATGGAAAGAAAACTGGCTGAATACGCTGATCATCGGTCCTCCGCAAACGGGGAAAACGACTTTGCTTCGTGATTTGGCCCGGCTTTCCAGCACCGGATCAAAACGCATTCCCGCAAAAAAGACAGGTATCGTAGATGAACGTTCGGAAATTGCCGGCTGCCTGCGGGGCATTCCCCAGCACAGTTTCGGCCGCAGAATCGATGTCCTTGATGCCTGTCCGAAGGCGGAAGGGCTGATGATGATGATTCGCTCTATGAGTCCTGATGTCATAATTGTGGATGAAATCGGGAGAATGGAAGACTCACAAGCGCTGCTGGAGGCGCTCCATGCGGGCGTATCCGTCATCGTATCTGCGCACGGGTGGAATATGAAAGACTTGGTCAAGAGGCCGTCGCTGAAAATGCTTTGGGAGGAAAACGTGTTTGACCGGTATGTTGAACTGTCAAGGCGCCGCGGTCCGGGAACGATCAGCAGGATGTACGGAAAGGATGGGGAACCTGTTCCACATGCTGAAAGCGTGATGACATGCTGAAGCTTTTGGGTGCCGTGTTTATTCTGACAGCGACGACTTGGACCGGATTTGAGATCGCCAAAATGTATATAGAAAGGCCGAGGCAGATCCGTCAGCTGCGCGCGGCGCTCCAATCGCTTGAAGCGGAAATCATGTTCGGACATACACCGCTGCATACCGCCTCGGGACAAATTGCTGCACAGCTTTCCAAACCTGTATCGTTATTGTTTCAAGCTTTCAGCAGAAGGCTTGAGCAGGGAAGCGATTCCGCCAAAACGGCTTGGGAACAGAGCTTGAAACATAATTGGTCGTCCATGGCGATGAAAAAAAGCGAATATGATGTGCTGAAGCAATTCGGAGAGACGCTCGGGCTCCATGACCGTGTTTCTCAGCAGAAACATATCAAGCTTGCGCTTACACATTTGGAAGCGGCGGAAGCGGATGCCGGACGGGCGCAGGCGAAAAATGAAAAAATGGTGAAAAGCTTAGGATTTTTAGCCGGACTGTTACTCATTCTTCTATTGATGTAAACATGAGGGGAGCAAACATAAAATGGGAGTCGACGTAAATGTCATTTTTCAAATCGCCGGAGTCGGTATCGTGGTTGCGTTTCTGCACACCATACTTGACCAAATGGGAAAAAAAGAATACGCCCAATGGGTGACGCTGCTTGGCTTTATCTATATTTTATTTATGGTGGCGACGATTGTCGATGACCTGTTCAAAAAGATCAAAGCTGTGTTTCTATTCCAAGGATAGGGGGGCTTACAGATTGAGATTGTTCAAATTGTAGGTTTAGGCCTGATCGCCACATTTCTCTCCCTGATCGTAAAAGAACAGAAACCGACTTTCGCGTTTATGATTGTCGTCTTCAGCGGCTGCGTGATCTTTCTTTATCTCATCGACCAGATTTACGACATTATCAGAATGATAGAAAAAATAGCCGTCAATGCAAATGTCAATATGGTCTATGTGGAAACCATTTTAAAAATTATCGGCATCGCCTACATCGCTGAATTCGGAGCGCAGCTTACAAAGGATGCGGGCCAGGGAGCGATTGCTTCGAAAATAGAGCTGGCCGGAAAAATTTTGATACTGGTAATGGCCGTGCCGATACTCACCGTCATTATTGAAACGATTCTCGGACTTATTCCTTCTTGATCAAAAATAAAATGGAAAGGGGGGGCACAAAAAATGAAGCGCTTTCGGTGGGCGGGAGCTTTTTTGTTCATCCTCTTATTTTTTCAGACTGAATGTGTACAAGCTGCCGGAACAGACGGTGCGTCGCAGGAAACCGCAGTTCACCAAGAATCCGCTGATGAAGTGGCGAAAAAGCAGGCCGAAGCGCTGAAAACAGAAGGCATCGGAAAGTTTTGGGACGACATCATGACAGAATACGGCGGTCTTCTGCCTGAAAGCCAAAAGGGAAGCATCATCGACTTTATTAACGGAGAAAAAACGTTCTCGCCGGAGGCATGGCTGAAGGCTTTATTTTCATACTTGTTTCATGAAGTGCTCGCAAACGGAAAGCTTCTGGGAACTTTGATTCTTCTCACCATTTTTTGTGTCATTCTGCAGCTCCTGCAAAATGCGTTCCAGCAGAGCACCGTCAGCAAAGTGGCTTATGCAATCGTCTACATGGTGCTGATTATTCTCGCTTTAAACAGCTTTCATGTTGCCGTCAATTATGCCAGTGAAGCGATCCAGACGATGACAAGCTTCATTCTCGCGCTCATCCCGCTTTTACTTGCGCTTTTGGCGTCTTCCGGGGGAGCCGTCTCCGCAGCTTTTTTTCACCCCGTTATTTTATTTCTGATGAATACGAGCGGCCTTCTCATTCAAAACATCGTCATGCCGCTTATCTTCCTGTCAGCGATTTTAAGCATCGTCAGCACGATGACGGATCAATATAAAGTCACGCAGCTTGCCAATCTGCTCAGAAATATCGCGATCGGCGCGCTTGCCGTATTCCTCACCGTGTTTCTCGGCGTCATCTCCGTTCAGGGGGCTTCGGCTGCCGTGACAGACGGGATTACGCTCAGGACTGCAAAATTTATAACAGGCAATTTTATTCCCGTGCTCGGCCGGATGTTTACGGATGCGACGGATACGGTCATCAGCGCCTCGCTCCTATTAAAAAACACCGTGGGAATCCTCGGAGTCGGAATTTTGATCTGCATCTCCGCGTTTCCGGCGATCAAAGTGCTCTCGCTCGCTTTTATTTATAAGCTCGCGGCCGCTATTCTGCAGCCGCTCGGAGGCGGGCCCGTCATTACGTGCCTCGGCGTCATCAGCAGAAGCGTACTGTATATTTTCGCGGCGCTCGCCATCGTCTCTCTCATGTTTTTCCTCAGCATCACAGTCATTATTACAGCAGGCAACCTCACCATGATGATGAAATAAAGGAGGCCCATTGGATATGAGCTTTTTAACAGAATGGCTGACAAGCATTATTTTATTTATCTTATTCGCCATCGTCATCGACATGCTGCTGCCCAGCTCCAGTATGCAAAAATACGCCAAGATGGTTGTCAGCCTGCTGTTAATCATTGTCATGCTCAACCCGATATTCAAACTTTTCAAAACAGACCCGGAAATCATGTTCGATTATTTGACAAAACAAGAGCAATCTCAATCCGCTGATATAAAAAATCAAATTAAATCAGAAAAAAAAGAAATACAAGCATCAAACCGCGCATATGTTTTAGAAGAAATGGCTGTCCAACTAAAAAAGAAAGCGGAGGAGATGTTCAGTCATGACGAATACAAAATAGACGACATCCGCCTTACAGCGGAAGAACAGGTTCGTTCAGAAGAAGATGTAAAAACGATCAGCGTGTATATGGCCCCATCTTCTGAAAAAACCGTGCAAACCGTCGCACCGATCGACATCCGCACAGACCGCAAATACGAACCGGAAGGCGCAGCCGACAAAAAAGAGGCCGCAGACATCAAAGGAAAACTTGCGGATATATGGGAAATCGGCAGTGAGAAAATTACGGTTTATATGGAAGGCGGGGAGAAAAACGGCCATGAATAAAAACGGACTATGGACCATACTCAAAAAACAGCTGATGATCGGACAGGCGAAAGACGGAGAAAAACCAAAACTGACAAAATATCATTACTTTCTGTTCGTGTTTGTGCTCGGGGTATCTTTTATGCTGGTCAGCCAGCTGTTCTCTTCACCGGAGAAAACCGGGAAGGACCAAGCGGTGCAGACCGTCATGTCCGGCCGAACGGAAGACAAAAGCGGGCAAAAAAGCGCACCCGTTTTTAAGGCATCGAAAGACGGCAGCGCAAAAACCACGATCGATGATTACGAAAGAGACTATGAAAACCAGCTGAAAGAAATCCTTGAAACGATTATCGGTGTGGAGGATGTCTCAATTGTCGTAAACGTAGACGCAACATCTTTGAAAGTGTTTGAGAAAAATAAAACGAAAAAAGACACCACCACTGAAGAAACCGATAAAGAAGGCGGCAAAAGAAGCGTAACCGATCAAACCTCTGAAGAACAAATTGTCATGATTCGAAACGGGGACCAGGAAACCCCGGTCGTCGTCCAGACGAAAAAGCCCGATATCCGCGGTGTACTCGTTGTCGCTCAGGGAGTGGACAACGTTCAAATAAAAAAAACCATCATTGATGCCGTCACAAGGGTGCTCGATGTTCCGAGCTATCGTGTAGCGGTTGCCCCTAAAAAAATCAAGGAGGATTCATAAATCATGCTGAAAAAACAAACGGTTTGGCTTTTAACAATGCTCAGTCTCGTCGTGGTATTAAGTGTTTATTATATTATGTCGCCGGAAAGCAAAAATGCCGTGCAGATGAAAAGCGAAAAAAGCAGCGGAGAAGTCGCCACTGAAAAAACGCCGGCTCCTGAAACGAAAGATAAGAGCGGAAGCGGCACGGAAAAAGAAGACGGCACTAAAGGAACGAAAGATTCTAAAGGCACAAAAGAGGATAAAGAAACATCAGCCGAAGCATCGGACAAAGACGGAACGATCGCCACAGAAACAGCTGATGAAAACTTATTTACCGCATACCGCATGGAGCTTGAAGACGCGAGAAGCAAAGAAAGGGAACAGTTAAACAGCATTGTTTCAAGCGATGATGCGACCGCAAAGGAAAAAAGCGAAGCCTACGATAAAATGACGGCGCTGAGCAATGCTGAAGGGACGGAAAAACAGCTGGAAACGCTGATTAAAACACAAGGCTACAAAGATGCGCTCGTGGATGCTGAAGGAGACAAAATCAACATTACCGTCATGTCTGACAAACATTCAAACGCAAAAGCTTCCGCTATCATTGACCTGGTGGAAAAAGAAATCAAGACGATGAAAGACGTCGCCGTCACGTTTGAACCGACAAAGTAAGAGACCTGAACCGCCCGCACCCGCTGCGGGCTTTTCTGATGTCATTTTAGATCAGTGTTGAATTTACACAAGCGCTCCTGTAAGATAAACATAGTATGTACTTTTAGTAGCAACCCATAAATTTCTATTTTTTATACATAGGAGTGGAAACTGATGTTAAAAATCAACGAAATTCATGAACTGATAAAAAGAATCGATGAATCTTCCATCGACGAATTTGTTTACGAAATTGAAGGCGTAAGCCTCAAACTGAAAAAAAATGAAGCGCCGGCAGTGAATGTAACGGGACAAGCCCAAGCCGTTCCCGCCGCTTACGCACCTGCTCCGCAGGCTGCAAAACCGGAAGCGAGTGAAGCCGCTCCTGCTCAGGAAGCGCCGAAACAAGACGAAAACCTGCACAAAATTACGTCTCCGATGGTCGGAACGTTTTATGCTTCTTCATCGCCGGAAGCCGGCCCTTACGTAAACCAAGGTTCAAAAGTGAGCGAAAATACAGTTGTTTGTATCGTAGAAGCAATGAAACTCTTTAACGAGATTGAAGCCGAAGTAAAAGGAGAAATCGTTGAAGTGTTAGTTGAAAACGGCCAGCTGGTCGAATACGGACAACCTCTATTTCTTGTAAAAGCTGAGTAAGGAGACCTGCTATTATGATTAAAAAGCTATTGATCGCCAACCGAGGAGAAATCGCCGTCAGAATCATCCGGGCCTGCAAAGAGCTGGGCATTGAAACTGTAGCCGTTTATTCTGAGGCAGATAAAGACGCCCTGCATGTCCAAATGGCCGATGAGGCTTTTTGTATCGGGCCGAAAACATCAAAAGAAAGCTATTTAAATGTAACGAACATCGTCAGCGTCGCAAAGCTGACCGGCACGGATGCGATTCATCCGGGATACGGGTTTTTAGCTGAAAACGCCGACTTTGCCGAGCTGTGCGAGGAATTAAACGTAACGTTTGTCGGCCCTACGGCGGACGCCATTTCAAAAATGGGAACAAAAGATATCGCGCGCGACACGATGCAGCTGGCGGGCGTGCCGATTGTGCCCGGTTCAAAAGGAATCATAAAAAATACGGAAGAAGCGGTTTCGCTTGCAGGTGAAATTGGGTATCCTGTCATTATAAAAGCCACTGCGGGCGGAGGCGGAAAAGGCATCCGGGTCGCACGCACAGAAGAAGAACTGATCAAAGGCATTGAGATTACCCAGCAGGAAGCCGCTACGGCATTCGGAAATCCGGGTGTGTACATCGAGAAGTACATAGAAGATTTCCGCCATGTTGAAATTCAGGTGCTTGCGGATAATTACGGAAACACGATCCATCTCGGAGAGCGTGACTGTTCTATCCAAAGACGTCTGCAAAAACTTCTTGAAGAGTCACCGTCACCTGCGCTTGATTCTGAAATCAGGGAGCAGATGGGTGAAGCAGCGGTAAAAGCAGCGAAGGCCGTCGGTTACACGGGAGCCGGCACAGTAGAATTCATCTATGACTACAGAGAACAGCGCTACTACTTCATGGAAATGAACACGCGTATTCAAGTAGAGCATCCTGTCACAGAAATGGTGACGGGAACGGATCTGATCAAAGAACAGATCAAAGTGGCATCCGGACAGGAGCTTTCGCTCAGACAGGAAGACGTTGAATTTAACGGCTGGGCGATTGAATGCCGCATCAACGCTGAAAATCCTGCGAAAAACTTCATGCCTTCACCCGGTAAAATTAACATGTACCTGCCGCCGGGCGGGCTCGGCGTACGCGTGGATTCAGCCGCATATCCCGGCTATTCGATCCCGCCGTACTATGACAGTATGATTGCTAAAGTCATCACATACGGAACAACGCGTGATGAGGCAGTCGCACGGATGAAACGCGCGCTGAGCGAATTCGTGATTGAAGGTATTGAGACGACGATCCCGTTCCATTTGAAACTGCTTGAACACGAAACATTTGTCAGCGGAGAGTTTAATACAAAGTTTTTAGAAACATATGATGTAATGGGCTCATAATTTTTGCGGGAGGTGAATTGAATGGAAGACAACAGTGTGCTTAAAATGGATCATGATGAGGCTCATTTAGGCAAGGTTGAAATTGCTCCTGAGGTCATTGAAGTCATTGCCGGCATCGCCGCTTCCGAAGTTGAAGGAGTTGCTGAAATGCGCGGCAATTTCGCCACGGGCGTCGTAGAACGCTTCGGCAAAATCAATCACGGCAAAGGCGTAAAGGTCGATTTAGCCGATGACGGGATTACCATCGACGTCTATTGCGTCGTTCAATTCGGGATCTCGATCCCGAAAGTGGCGGCAAGCGTTCAGGAGAATATCCGCCAAACCTTATTAAACATGACGTCTCTGACCATTAATGAAATCAATATTCATATCGTCGGCATTCAATTTGACACGAAAGCCCAAGAAGTCGAAATCGACGAAGAAATGTAATGAGCGTATAAAAACCAAGGGGATGGGCAGCCCTTTGGTTTTTTATACGTTTCCCGTCATTTCAGGCATGAAGAAAGCCGGCTTACAAACGGCAGCCGAGTTTCTTCATGCTGTGAAATCCGAATGAAATTAATACGGTTTGTGAAAATATTCGGCATTAGGGTGAAAAAACCTAAATTTCGACATGCGATTGAGAAAAAAATATGTTATGATCTCTTTAAGCTTAACGACAAGCGGATAAAGCGGATCTGAAGGAGAAAGAAAATGAAAAGAAGAACAGCTAGAGAAAAAGCTTTGCAGGCACTTTTTCAGATTGATGTCAGCGATATTGCACCGAACGATGCCATTGAGCACGCGCTTGATGGTGAAAAAACAGATGCCTTCTTTGAACAGCTGGTGTACGGAGTGATCGAACATCAGGTTCAGCTTGATGAAATGATTTCCGGCCATCTCGTCAATTGGAAGCTTGACCGGATTGCAAACGTAGACCGCGCGATCCTGCGTCTGGCGGTGTATGAAATGGTTTATTCTGACGACATTCCTGCTAACGTGTCATTAAACGAAGCAATCGAGCTGGCAAAACGGTTCGGCGACGATAAAGCTGCAAAATTCGTAAACGGGGTTCTTTCTAACATTAAAACTGATATCGAATCATAGGAGGAAAGAAAATGACTGCAACAATCATCGACGGAAAAGAAACGGCTAAAGAAAAACGCGAACAATTGGCAAAAGAAGTAGAAGAGCTGAAAGCACAAGGCGTAGTGCCTGGATTGGCGGTCATTTTAATCGGAGACGATCCCGCTTCTGTTTCATATGTGACAGGCAAGAAAAAAGCCGCTGAAACAATGGGAATGAAATTTAAGCTTGACCGCTTTGACTCAAGCTTAACCGAGGCGGAGCTTTTAACAGTGATTGATCAGTATAATCAAAATCCGGAATTCCACGGCATTCTCGTCCAGCTGCCGCTCCCGGATCATATTTCTGAAAAAGCCGTAATCGAGCGGATCTCCCCTGATAAGGATGTTGACGGTTTCCACCCTCTCAACGTCGGGAAAATGCTGCTTGGCGAAGATACATTTCTTCCATGCACGCCGCACGGAATTGTCGAGTTATTGAAAAAGACGAACGTAGATCTTTCCGGCAAAGAAGTTGTTGTAGTCGGACGAAGCAATATTGTCGGTAAACCGGTCGGCCAGCTGCTGCTGAACGAAAACGCGACCGTCACATATTGCCATTCCCGCACGAAAAATATGTCTGAGCATACGAAAAAAGCAGATATTCTTGTGGTAGCGGTCGGTAAAGCGAACTTCATCAAAGCTGATCAAATCAAAGAGGGAGCCATTGTCATTGATGTCGGCGTCAACCGTCTCGAAAGCGGAAAACTCTGCGGAGACGTTCAGTTTGATGAAGCGAAAGAAAAAGCATCTTTCATTACGCCGGTGCCGGGCGGAGTAGGTCCGATGACCATCACAATGCTTGCGCATAATACTGTTAAATCTGCCAGACGTACGTTATCATAGATAATCGGAGACAGTCACAAAAAGTGTGACAATGAGCACGATACCCGCTTCTTAAGGCTCCTTTCAGCCAGAGCGGGTTTTCTTAGTTTAGGGCAAAAAGCCTTTATGAAAGGAGTGCAGGATGTGAGTGAAGCGGCATATGTCACGGTTTCCGCGCTGACCAAATACATTAAACGAAAATTCGATGTGGACCCTCATCTTGAAGACATTTGGATTAAGGGTGAGCTCTCCAATGTTAAAATTCATACGAGAGGCCACATCTATTTTACATTAAAAGATGAGCATGCCCGCATGCAGGCCGTCATGTTTCAGAGGCAAAGTTCGAGGCTTGCGTTTAAGCCAGAAGACGGAATGAAGGTCATCGTAAGAGGCGGCATCTCCGTCTATGAACCGAGCGGAAGCTATCAGCTGTACGCGAAAGAAATGCAGCCGGACGGTGTGGGGGCGCTCTACTTAGCATATGAAGAATTAAAGAAAAAACTTGCCGGCGAAGGGTTGTTTGATGACCGGCATAAGCAGGCCATCCCCGCTTTTCCGGCCACGATCGGGGTCGTCACGTCACCGACGGGAGCAGCCGTCAGAGACGTCATTACCACACTCAAAAGAAGATACCCCCTTGTGAAAGTCATTGTGCTTCCCGCGCTCGTTCAAGGTGAAAATGCCAGCAGATCGATTGTGAAGCGCATTGAAGAAGCCAATGCACAAAAAATGTGTGACGTCCTGATCGTCGGAAGGGGAGGGGGCTCGATCGAAGAATTGTGGGCATTTAACGAAGAAATCGTGGCCCGGGCGATTTTTGCTTCCGCCATTCCGATTATATCAGCCGTCGGACATGAAACAGATTTTACAATCAGTGATTTCGTCGCGGATATCCGGGCGGCAACCCCGACAGGAGCGGCAGAAATTGCCGTTCCCCACACGACGGACTTAATGGAACGGACAAAAACGGCGGAAGTCCGCCTGACAAGAGCGATGCAGCAGCATATCAGCAAGAAAAAAGAACGGGTTCAATCGCTCCAGTCATCCTACGCGTTCCGTTTTCCGAAACGATTGTATACCCAAAAAGAACAGCAGTTTGACCTTTTGTATCAGCAGTTCCAATCACAGCTCACAGGGCTTACGGACAGGAAACAAAGGCAGCTGGAGCGGAATACGTACAGATTAACGGCGCTCCACCCTGAAACCCAGCTGAAACAGGCGAAAAAACGGTACGAGGAGCGCTCAAATCAGCTCGCCCGAAGCATGAATGTCCAGCTGAAGCAGCTTCATTCGCAGTTTCAGACGGTTCTTGGTAAACTGAATGCATTAAGTCCCCTTCAGGTGATGGAGAGAGGATACAGTCTGGCCTATAAAGACAAAGAGCTGATCAAAAGCGTTGATCAAGTGGAACAAAATGATACGCTTGAAGTAAAGATGACAGACGGCGTTCTGACGTGTGAAGTATTGCAAAAGAGAGGCGAACGATAATGACAGAAACCAAAAAAAGTGAAGAGCTGACATTTGAAGAGGCGATGAAAGGCCTTGAAGGCATTGTGGCAAAGCTTGAAGAAGGAGACGTGCCGCTGGAGCAGGCGATTAATTATTTTCAGGAAGGGATGGCCCTTTCAAAAATGTGCCATGAAAAGCTTCAGCATGTCGAAAAGCAAATGGACTTTATTTTAAAAGATAACGGCGAACTTGCACCTTTCAGCGTTCAGGAGGAAGACGAAGGTGACAAATAAACTGGACGCATTTTTAGCATCGCGCAAACAACTGATTGAACAGCAGCTTTCTTTGTATACAGAACGGCTTGCGATGCCGGAAACCCTTAAAAAATCTATGCTGTATTCTTTGGAAGCGGGCGGAAAGAGGATGCGCCCCCTCGTCGTCTTAGCCGTTCTGAATGCTTACGGAAAAGATGAAAAAGACGGGATTCCGGTCGGATGCGCTGTCGAAATGATTCATACGTATTCTTTAATCCATGATGATCTGCCTTGCATGGACGATGATGATCTGCGCCGGGGAAAGCCCACAAACCATAAAGTCTTCGGAGAAGCGGCAGCCGTATTGGCCGGAGACGGGCTTCTGACAGAAAGCTTTAAATTGATCACATCTCATGTGTCTGAGGCGGTTTCAGCAGAAAAACGGCTTCGTCTCGTCGATGAGCTGATCAGTGCAGCGGGAACGGAAGGAATGGTCGGCGGGCAGGCTGCCGACATGGAAGCGGAACAAAAGCAGGTAACGCTTGAGGAGCTGGAATCCATCCACGAGCGGAAAACGGCCAGGCTCCTCGGTTTTTCCGTGACGGCGGGCGCCATTTTGGCAGATGCGCCGGAGGATGAAGTCGAAAAGCTCCGTTTGTTCAGCAGCCATATCGGCATCGGATTTCAAATCAGAGACGACATCCTTGATATTGAAGGGCATGAGGAGAGGATCGGCAAACCGGTCGGCTCAGACACGTCGAACGAAAAATCAACGTATCCGTCGCTTTTAACACTTGAAGGCGCGAAAGAGAAGCTTGCGTATCATATCAGTGAGGCGAAACAGATCATCAGCGGCCTTTCTCTTCAGAAAGAACTGCTGCATGACCTCTGTGATTTAATCGCGGCGAGAGATCATTAAAAACGGTCCTGATTTGAAGGGGCTGCCGCTCCTATGGTAAAATGTAAGCAGTTTCGATGAAAATACAAAGGGAGTCTTTTTCTCTTTTCAAAAAGACACTGTTTAATTTGCAGAAATTCATGCTGAAAGTGAGTTGATCCGCTTTGGATCTTTTATCAATACAGGACCCGTCATTTCTTAAAAAGATGTCAATTGAACAGCTGGAAGAGCTGAGTGAGGAGATCCGCAATTTCCTCATCACATCGCTGTCTGCCTCTGGCGGCCATATTGGGCCGAACCTCGGGGTTGTCGAGCTGACAATTGCGCTTCACAAAGAATTTGACAGTCCGAAAGATAAATTTTTATGGGATGTCGGACATCAGTCCTATGTTCATAAACTGTTAACCGGACGCGGCAAGGAGTTTGAAACCTTGCGCCAATATAAAGGGCTTTGCGGTTTCCCGAAACGCAGCGAAAGCGAACATGACGTATGGGAAACAGGCCACAGCTCAACCTCGCTCTCAGGCGCGATGGGAATGGCTGCCGCCCGTGATATTAAAGGATCGAAAGAATATATCATCCCGATTATCGGAGACGGCGCTTTAACCGGAGGAATGGCGCTTGAAGCGCTGAACCATATCGGTGATGAGAAAAAAGACATGATCGTCATCCTGAATGATAATGAGATGAGCATTGCGCCGAATGTCGGGGCGATTCATTCTATGCTGGGACGGCTTCGCACGGCCGGCAAATATCAATGGGTAAAAGACGAGCTTGAATATTTATTTAAGCGCATCCCGGCCGTCGGCGGAAAATTGGCTGCCACAGCTGAACGGATAAAAGACAGCTTAAAATATATGCTTGTGTCAGGCATGTTTTTTGAAGAGCTGGGCTTTACGTATTTAGGCCCGGTTGACGGTCATTCCTACCACGAACTGTTTGAAAACCTGCAATACGCCAAAAAAACGAAAGGCCCTGTCCTTTTACATGTCATTACGAAAAAGGGCAAAGGCTATAAACCGGCTGAGACCGACACAATCGGCACATGGCACGGAACGGGGCCGTACAAAATCAATACGGGTGATTTCGTCAAGCCGAAAGCCGCGGCGCCTTCATGGAGCGGACTTGTCAGCGGCACCGTGCAGGAGCTGGCGCGTGAGGATGACAGAATTGTAGCCATTACACCGGCCATGCCGGTCGGCTCCAAACTGGAAGGGTTTGCGAAAGAATTCCCTGAACGCATGTTTGACGTTGGAATCGCAGAACAGCATGCGGCGACGATGGCGGCTGGAATGGCGCTCCAAGGCATGAAGCCGTTTCTTGCGATTTATTCGACCTTTTTGCAGCGGGCGTACGATCAGGTCGTCCATGACATCTGCCGTCAAAACGCGAATGTATTTATCGGCATTGACCGCGCCGGTTTGGTCGGCGCCGACGGGGAGACGCATCAAGGCGTCTTTGACATCGCCTTTTTGCGGCATATACCAAACCTCGTTTTAATGATGCCGAAGGATGAAAATGAAGGCCGCCATATGGTCAATACAGCCCTTAATT
This sequence comes from Bacillus sp. B1(2022), assembly GCF_040259625.1. Classification (NCBI taxonomy): domain Bacteria; kingdom Bacillati; phylum Bacillota; class Bacilli; order Caryophanales; family Bacillaceae; genus Bacillus; species Bacillus sp. B1(2022). Next base: position 223,642 of record NZ_JANIFO010000002.1, on the reverse strand, counting down.
ATGAGGAGGGTCCGATCGCGATGCGCTTCCCGCGCGGGAACGGGCTCGGCGTAAAGATGGATAAAGAGCTGAAAACCATTCCGATCGGAACATGGGAAGTGCTCCGTCCCGGAAAAGACGCGGTCATTTTAACATTCGGTACGACCATTGAAATGGCGCTGGAAGCGACTGAAGAACTGCAAAAAGAAGGCCTGTCCGTGCGTGTCGTGAATGCGCGGTTCATAAAACCGATTGATAAACAAATGATGAAGGCCATTCTTAATGAAGGTCTGCCGATTTTAACGATAGAAGAAGCCGTGCTTGAAGGCGGATTCGGCAGCACGATTCTTGAATACGCTCATGACCTCGGCATGTATCATACACCGATTGACAGAATGGGCATCCCAGACCGGTTTATTGAACACGGCAGCGTAACCGCCCTGCTTGAAGAAATCGGTCTCACTAAGGTTGAGGTTATGAACCGGATCAAACTGCTGATGCCGCCGAAGACACATAAAGGAATTGGATCATGACAGCAAAAAAAGAACGATTAGATGTACTTCTTGTAGAAAAAGGCCTTGCGGAAACGCGGGAAAAAGCGAAACGCGCCATTATGGCGGGCATCGTATACTCAAATGAAAACCGATTGGACAAACCGGGTGAAAAAATCGCCCGGGATCTTCCGTTAACGGTAAAAGGAAACCCTCTTAAATACGTCAGCAGAGGCGGATTAAAGCTTGAAAAAGCTCTGGAAGTGTTTCCCGTCTCGGTAAAAGGAAAAACGATGATTGACATCGGCTCGTCTACAGGGGGATTCACGGATTGCGCCCTCCAAAACGGAGCCGAGCGGTCCTACGCAGTGGATGTCGGCTATAATCAGCTTGCTTGGAAGCTCAGACAGGACGAGAGGGTCGTCGTCATGGAACGGACGAATTTCCGCTATTCCGAGCCTTCCGATTTCACAGAGGGTTTGCCGGAATTTGCGACAATCGATGTTTCTTTCATCTCACTCCGCCTCATTCTGCCGGTTTTAAAAACGCTGCTTGTACCGGGGAGCGATTGTATCGCACTGGTGAAGCCGCAATTTGAAGCCGGACGGGAATCCGTCGGAAAAAAAGGCATTGTCAGAGATCCCGGTGTTCATACTGACGTTCTCCGCCGCATGAATCAATTTGCCGCTTCTGAAGGATATACAGTGAAAGGACTGTCCTTCTCACCGATTACAGGGGGAGACGGCAATATTGAGTTTCTGCTTCATTTGGAATGGGGCGGAGAAGACGGAAACGGCGCTGAACTGCCGGAAGAAGACATTCTCCGTACCGTCCGCGAAGCACATGAGACATTAAAAGCCAAAAAGACAGATGTACCGGAATAATAGGGGGCTATTATTCCTTTTTTCTGCCATCATGTACTTTTTATCAAGAAGCGGTTAACATAATGACAAGAACAGCTTGAAAACAGAGGTGCTTACATGACAAAAGGCCAAAGGCATATAAAAATCAGAGAGCTTATTACAAGCCATGAGATTGAAACGCAGGATGACTTAGTTGACATGCTGAGAGAAGAAGGATATAAGGTAACTCAGGCGACTGTCTCCAGAGACATTAAAGAGCTGCATCTCGTAAAGGTGCCGACAAACAACGGCTCCTACAAATACAGCCTGCCGGCGGATCAGCGGTTCAATCCGCTGTCAAAACTGAAGCGTTCATTAATGGATGCGTTCGTAAAAATTGACTCAGCAAGCCATATGATCGTATTAAAAACGATGCCGGGGAATGCTCAGGCAATCGGCGCTCTGATGGATAATCTCGAATGGGAAGAAATCATGGGCACGATTTGCGGAGATGACACGATCTTAATCATCTGCAGGACGCCTGAAGATACGGAGGGCGTTCAAAGCCGTCTTTTGGAGCTGCTGTAGCGTAATTATCAGATAAAAGGTGGAATGCTGTTTGTTAGCTGAACTATCAATAAAAAACTTTGCCATTATAGAGGAACTGACGATTTCGTTTGAACGGGGGCTCACCGTCCTGACGGGAGAAACAGGGGCCGGCAAGTCAATTATTATAGACGCCGTTTCCCTATTAGTCGGCGGCCGCGGCTCGTCTGAATTTGTCCGTTACGGTGAAACAAAGGCCGAGCTTGAAGGACTGTTTCTTTTGGACAGCGGTCATCCCGTTTTTGAAGTATGCCGTGAGCAGGGAATAGACGCATCTGACGACATGATTGTCATGAGAAGGGACATTAATGCCGGAGGAAAAAGCGTCTGCCGTGTCAACGGAAAATTAGTGACGATTGCGGCTTTGAGGGAAATCGGCAGACTTTTATTAGATATTCACGGACAGCATGATAACCAGCTGTTAATGGAGGACGATAAACACTTAGAGCTGTTGGACAGGTTTGCGGGCGCTGAGGCCGAATCCGCGCTTCAGGCTTACCATGAAGGCTATGAGCGTTATATGAAGCTGCTCAAAAAAGTGAAGAAGCTGTCAGAAAGCGAGCAGGAAATGGCGCATCGGCTAGACCTGATTCAATTTCAGCTTGAAGAAATCGAGTCGGCGAAGCTTGAATTGAATGAAGACGAGCTTCTTCAGGAAGAACGGAAGCAGATATCCAATTTTGAAAAAATTTATGAATCATTGCAAAACGCCTATAATGCGCTCCGCAGCGAGCAGGGGGGGCTTGACTGGGTCGGAATGGCCTCTGCCCAGCTTGAAGATATTTCGGATATCAATGAACCGCTGCAAAAGCTGTCTGAAAGTGTGTCAAGTTCCTATTATCTGCTGGAGGATGCAACCTTTCAGATGCGCAATCTGTTAGATGATCTGGAATATGACCCGGAACGGCTGAATTTTATTGAAACCCGTTTAAATGAGATCAAACAGCTGAAGCGCAAATACGGAGCGACGGTAGAAGACATTTTGGAATACGGCTCTAAAATAGAAGAGGAAATCGATCAAATCGAGAACCGCGACAGCCATCTTGAAGCGCTGAAGAAGGAATTGGAGTCGGTCGGCAAAGATGTGGCCGTAGAAGCCGCCAATTTATCAAAAATCAGAAAAGCTTGGGCTAAGAAACTGGCGGAAGCGATTCATCAGGAATTAAAAAGTCTGTATATGGGCAAATCCACGTTTGATACGGAATTTCTCGTGAAAACCGATCCGTCAGCCAGTGAAGCACCGGTTGTTAACGGGCAGCCCGTGCAGCTTACCCAAAAGGGGATTGACCTTGTGAAGTTTTTAATTTCAACAAACACCGGTGAGCCTTTAAAACCGCTGTCAAAGGTCGCTTCCGGAGGCGAGCTTTCAAGGGTGATGCTGGCGATGAAGAGTATTTTTTCTTCCCAGCAGGATGTCACCTCCATCATCTTTGACGAAGTGGACACCGGTGTAAGCGGGCGGGTTGCCCAAGCCATCGCGGAAAAAATCCATAAAGTATCGACCGGTTCACAGGTGCTCTGCATTACACACCTGCCGCAGGTTGCAGCTATGGCGGATACGCACCTTCTAATCGCAAAAGAATTCAAAGACGGCCGGACGACAACGCATGTCACGCCGCTTTCCAAACAGGACAAGGTAGCGGAAATCGGCCGCATGATTGCGGGCGTCGAAGTGACCGATCTGACAAAACGGCATGCACAAGAGCTTTTAAAACAGGCCGGACAGGTAAAAACGACAGGATAAGCTGCTGATACAGGCAGCTTATTTTTTTGTTCCATTTCTCTAACAGTGTATCCAATGTTTTTCTTCGTATGCCGGTTATAAATCAAGCGCAGGAAGGCAAAAGTATAGATGTAGCAGAAAAAGAAAGTGGTGTGGGATAGGAGCGAGGAGAGTGAAGGAATGAATGCACGATAACATGAGGAAAGCAATAGGTGTAATTCTCCTTGTTTCTTTACTAAGTGTAGGCTTTTTTAAGCCATTTAAAGAATATTTACTGATACCATCAGAAATGAGCGTCTTTGAAAACCAGACACAGGCCGTTCCGGTCAATGCATCAATAAGCGCTGAAAAGGGCGAATTATCAGAAGCCTTTACGCTGAAAGAAGAGCACGGCCATGCAAACATAACAGGGCAAACACAAGGCCGGTCAGAAGTAGTATATGATCTTGCCGGATTTCCCATTAAAAAAACGAAAGTGCGTGTCCTTCCAGAATTGAAGGTCATTCCGGGCGGACAGTCCATCGGTGTAAAACTGCATTCAGTCGGTGTTTTGGTCGTCGGTTTTCACCAAGTGATGACAAAGGATGGAAAAAAGTCTCCGGGAGAACAAGCGGGAATTGAATCTGGCGACATCATTATTAAAATGAACGGACATAAAATTGAAAAAATGAGCGACATCGCCCCGTTTATTCAAAAAGCGGGCAAAACCGGTGAATCTTTGGATTTATTGGTGAAACGCGATAAGCAAAAAATCAAAACAAAGCTGATTCCGACAAAGGACGAAGCCGAGGGGAAATATCGAATCGGCCTTTATATCCGCGATTCGGCAGCCGGCATCGGCACCATGACATTTTTTGAACCGAAAACAAAAAAATACGGCGCATTGGGCCACGTCATCTCTGATATGGATACAAAAAAACCGATTGTTGTAGAAGACGGAGAAATCGTCCGTTCAACTGTAACATCGATTGAAAAAGGAAAAGGCGGCAATCCAGGCGAAAAACTGGCAAGGTTTTCGTCAGAACGGAAAACGATCGGCGATATTAACCGCAACAGCCCGTTCGGCATCTTCGGGACACTGCATCAGCCGATTAAAAACAACATTTCCGACAAAGCGCTTCCGATTGCTTTGTCAAATGAAGTAAAAAAAGGACCTGCGCAAATGCTGACGGTTATCGAAAACGATAAAGTAGAGAAATTTGATATTGAAATCGTCAGCACCACGCCGCAAAAATTCCCGGCGACAAAGGGAATGGTGTTGAAAGTGACAGATCCGAAACTGCTGAAAAGAACCGGCGGAATCGTTCAGGGGATGAGCGGAAGCCCGATCATCCAGAACGGAAAGGTCGTCGGAGCCGTAACCCACGTATTTGTCAATGATCCGACAAGCGGCTACGGCGTTCATATCGAATGGATGCTGTCTGAAGCGGGTGTTGATGTTTACGGGAAAGACAAAGCAAGCTGACTGCCGGATGATCCGGCAGTTTTTTTATGTGATGCGTTCTTCACTTCTTTCCTGGATTCATGTAAAATAAGACATGAAGATTTTTCGACAAATTCACGTTTCCTGATTTGTCAAACTTAATTTTTAGTCGAAAAACCTAGAAAATGCTAAAAAAACAAAGATATACCACTATTATTGGTAAATATGGATTTTTTAAAAGGGGAAGTAGTGGTTTTGTCGAATGTAACATGTAGCAGTCAAATGGGTTGCGTCCTGTTAATACATTGGGGGAGGAAGAAACGTGGAGAAAATTAAAGTTTGTGTTGCTGATGATAATCGAGAGCTTGTAAGCCTGTTGAGTGAATATATAGAGGGACAGGATGATATGGAAGTGATCGGCGTTGCTTATAACGGACAGGAATGTCTTTCTTTGTTTAAAGATAAGAATCCAGATGTGCTCGTTTTAGACATTATCATGCCGCATCTGGACGGACTTGCGGTTTTGGAGCGTCTGCGGGAATCAGAGCTCGAGAAGCAGCCGAACGTCATCATGCTGACGGCATTCGGTCAGGAAGACGTTACGAAAAAAGCCGTCGATTTAGGCGCGTCCTATTTCATCCTGAAGCCGTTTGATATGGAAAACCTTGTCGGCCATATCCGCCAGGTAAGCGGAAATGTCAGCAGTGTCACACACCGTGCCCCGTCTGCGCAAAGCAGCATTATCCGCAGCCAGCCTGAGCCGAAGCGGAAAAATCTCGATGCCAGCATTACAAGCATTATCCATGAGATCGGTGTGCCTGCCCATATCAAAGGCTATCTTTATTTGCGTGAAGCCATTTCCATGGTGTATAACGATATTGAACTCCTCGGCAGCATCACAAAAGTCCTTTATCCCGACATCGCCAAAAAATTCAACACGACCGCAAGCCGTGTAGAACGGGCCATCCGCCACGCCATTGAAGTCGCATGGAGCAGGGGAAATATTGATTCCATTTCTTCACTGTTCGGATATACGGTAAGCATGACAAAAGCAAAGCCAACCAACTCGGAATTCATCGCGATGGTTGCTGACAAGCTGAGATTAGAGCATAAAGCTTCGTAACGCAAGCTTTTGGCTAGATGTCTTTTTCACGCCTTCTATTCCGTGCATGAACGCGGAAGAGAAGGCGTTTTGAAATTTTGCTGGCGAAAACAATGGAAATCACTCACGCCGTTACTTGTTCTATACATAAATGCGGTATCTATGCTGTCTACACGTATAATACCGGAGCTGATATTTTAATGATTTTGCCGTCTCTGAAATAAAAGCGGGGGACGCGGCGGCTTAACACAGATAAGACTTCGTAGCTGATCGTACCGAGCATTTCGGCAATTTCATCAACGGAAATCTCGGCACCTTGTTGTTTACCGTAGATGACGACTTCTTCTCCTTGTTTGCCCTCATTCTCACCTAAACTGACCATGATCATATCCATTGTCACTCTCCCCGCCACCGGCACCCGTCTGCCGCGGTGAAGAATAAACCCGCGGTTGGACAGGGCGCGGGAGTAACCGTCACCATAGCCGATCGGAATCGTCGCGATGATTTCACCCGGTTCGGCGATATATGTGGCGCCATAACTGACGGTCCGGGGATCTGTCACCATAGCTTTCACATAAGCGATACGCGCCTTTAAACTTAGTGCGGGTGTGAGATCCACGAGGTTCAGTTCCTTTATCGAGGCGGACGGATATAAACCATATAACCCAATGCCTAAACGGATCATGTCGGCGCTGAATTCCGGGAATGCGATAGCGGCGGCTGTATTGCACATATGCACGGTAGGCAGCGTAATGTCTTGATTTTTTAAAAAGCGGAGAAAGCTGATAAACTTTTCGTGCTGCAGCATCGTCAGCTCAGTGTCCGGTTCATCCGCTGTTGAAAAATGTGTAAAGATGCCATCCCATGACAGATATGTACTCGACTTGAGCGCTTTCACCACTGCTAAAAGATCTTCTTCCGTACGCACACCCAGCCGGCCCATTCCCGTATCCACATTGATATGAATGGACAGCCGTTTCGAATCTGCTTCTTTTTCCAATATCCGATTCGCTTTTTTGATCCAGCTGACTTGAAACGCTGATAATGTTATGTTCCAAACGGCAGATTTTTTCACACAGCTGAGAGCTGTGAAGCCGAGCACAAGAATAGGTGCCGTAATTCCCGCTCTCCGTAACACAATTCCCTCTTCGACGCTGGCGACAGCGAGCTCGCTCGCCCCGCTTTCCAATGCCTGCCGCGCTACTTCCACAGAGCCGTGGCCATAAGCGTTCGCTTTTACGACGGCCATAATTTTAGACGTATTCGGAATATGGCGGCGGATCGCCCGTACGTTCTTTTTTATCGCATCAAGGTCAACTTCAATCCAAACTTCCCGGCAAAGTTTTTTCATCACGATTCCTTCTTTCCTTAATGAGTTTCAGTACTCATGCTTTCAATCTGCATTCTATTCACCTTGAACTGAAATCATTCAAAACAAGGGAAGGTGATCGCTGATGTTTAAAAATCAAGTTTTTGGGAAATCAGTGTGTCTGCTTTATTTATGCTGAAAGGGCTGCATGGCAGCCCTTAAATTGACTTTACAATATTCTGATCTGAAAATTGATGTTCAAACATTTTGGACTGGCTTACAGCATTGTTTTGAATGACAATGCCGATATTTCCCCCTCCGGCACCGAAAACAGTTTTTGATGCAGTCAGCGGACTGATGGATATGGCGCCGCCAACATTGACAACTCCGTTTCCTGATACGTTGTTTATCGTAATCGGGCAACCGCTCATTCTATTTTTTCTCCTTTCTCTCACAGTCTACTAACTATATGTACGCTGTGATATGGAATAAGATTAAACAAAACGGCAAAAAGAATCCGGCTGCTGCCAGCCGGAAAGGGAGGGAAATACGGATGTCATAGTGTTTTCGTTACATTTTGATCAGAGTATTGAGAGCTTGAAGATTGAGATGTACTGGATTGATTCATTTGCAGGACCATCCCTGTATTTCCCCCACCTGAGCCGTAGACGGTTTTTGATACGGTTAAAGGACTTATCGAAAACGCACCGCCGACATTGACAACCCCGTTTCCGGAAAGACTGTTAATCGTAATAGGAAAACCAGCCATCATATACGGTCTCCTTTCTATTAATCTAGTTACTATATGTACGCTGTGTGTTAGAAATAGGAGTAAACAAAGCGGTAAAAACTTGTAAATCAAAAAAAACTGCCGGACATCCGGCAGTTTTTTTAGTCTACTTTTCAAACGGCACCCAGCCGCCTGTATTCTGAATCATTTCCCATAACGGTTCAGGAAGTCGGTATTTCTCAATTTCAGATGCTTGAATGGCTTTTTCGATTTCCTGTTCGCGGCCTTCTTTGACCAGCACCGCCCATTCGGGGTTAATCAAAATGACACGTCCCAGAGCCACCAGCGGAATTCCGCTTTCTAATACAGCAAGCGCTTCGTCCGCGGTATAGATGGAACCGACGGCCATCAGCGGCACTTTATGGCCGACGCGTTCGTTTAATAAATCCATCCGCGTCCGTGAAGAATCCGCCCCGCGGCGGGCTTTGGAGTTGACATCCATCAGTGAAATATGCAGATAATCCAAGTTCTCTTCCGCAAGCGCGTCGGCGAGCATGAATGTTTCTTTCATTGTAAGCCCCGGTGTTTCCGGCTCTTCCGGTGACAGGCGGTAGCCGAGAACGAATGGATTTTCAGCGTGTGTATCAATTGCCTGTTTGACAGCGTCAACGACTGCAAGCGGGAACGCAAGGCGCTTTTCATCGCTTCCGCCCCAGCGGTCTGTGCGCCGGTTTGTTTTCGGTGAATAAAATTGGTGAATCAGGTACCCGTTTGCCCCGTGAATTTCAACACCGTCAAAGCCGGCTTCAATCGCTCTGCGTGTCGCTTCGCCGAATGCTTTCACGATGTGCTCAATTTCTTGTTCGGTGAGAGCCCGGGACGTTTGTCTCCCGTCTTCTTCTGAGCCGCTCGGACTGACGACGTCGTTGTTTGGCACGAGTTCAGGAGGGCATTCCAATCCTCCGTGGTGAATCTGCACAACGGCTTTCGCTCCTTGAGACTGGATCGCCTGAGCGAGTTTTTTCAAGCCGGGAATGTGAGAATCATCATAGATGCCGGGCTGGCCTGGAAACGCTTTGCCGTCCGGCGTTACGTTTGCACATGCCGTAATGACCATGCCCATTTCTTTTGAACGGGGAGTAATGTAGCTTAATTCACGGTCGGAAATCGTTCCGTCATCATTTGATGAATAGTGTGTCATCGGTGCGACTGAAATACGGTTTGGTATGGTGACGCCGCTTTCGAACGTAAAAGGTTCAAACAGCGGTTTATAAGTTTGCTTCATCATTTCGCCTTCTTCCTTAGGAGTTTAACTCGTCCGTATTCTAGCTTATGTTTTAATTGTGTGCAATTATTTTGCTTGTTCTTCTTCCTGAGGTTATGACCGGCTGAACCATTTAAACGAATGAAACGGTTTTCTCCGTTCCTTTTCAGGATCTTTATATCCTCCTGAAATTTGATGGCCGATCGAGCTGAATATGACAGCGGCGGCGAAGAGGAGAATGATTTTTTTCATATACATATCTTCTTTCTTATCTTTTACAAGGTTATTTATAAGCATACGCTTGTGCGAAAAAACCGTCAATTTGTTTTTATTTATTCTTTTTTCCACTTTCCTGCGGCGAATATCGTTCCGATCTGAATCACAACACTTAACAGAGCGCACACTGCCACAACTGTGTTGCTGTCCATAGAAGACACCCTCCTTTTTGTTAGGTTGATGTATCATATGACAGCTGTCTCTGTTTTGACAAAACCGTAATGCGGTGTTTCATATTTTTCAACACAAAAAGGGCGCTTTTTTAAGCGCCTTTACTTTTTTTTCAGCCGGTTCAAAGCGATTTGAACGGCGATGGCGTCATCCAGGTAGCCGATCGGAAACATGTAATCCGGAATGACGTCGGTCGCTAAAATATAATACAGCAGCGCGCTCCCGAGAATCGCGCGGTCTTCAGCCGGTGTTGATTCATCCATATACTGATGATGCATGTTTTTCAAATGATCAATAAAAGGGCCGACGCTTTCTTCATTGTCCATTTTCTTTTGAAACTCATCGCAAATCAGGCGATGGCCCTGCTGGGTTTTGGCATATTGTTCATATCTGGTCAGTTCGCGCTCAATTTGCTCCCGGGAAAAAGGCTGATCAAACATCTCGGCCATATTCAGCATATCCTGAATCGCGTGCATCGGGTCTTGCGGCGCAGCTTCTTTTTCATGGCCGATGTCTATGCCTGACGCCTCAAGCAATTCCTCCAGCGGGGTGCGGAGATGTTTTGAAAATTCCTGAAGATGCTTTAAATTGGCCTTCTGCTTGCCGTTTATAATCCGGGAGATGGTGGCCGTATCAATGTTTGTTAAGGCGCCGAGTTTTCTCATGGAGAGCGAGTGCTTATCAAGCAGTGATTTTAAAAGGGGCCCCAGTGTCGTATTTTTATTTTCTGTCAAGGGTGTCACCTCGTTTCCGCCGGAATGATGATCATTAATCAATAATTTTTGCAGAATAGGTACCTTTTCTGTGCTGCTGAATAGGATAGTGTAGATTCAACGGCACAACATGTTGAAAAGACATCAAAGAATGGAGAGAAACGAACATGGCTTGGTTATTGATTTTAGGTTTGGCAGTGTCCTCGAGCATTGATAATTTAGGAGTGGGGATGTCATACGGCATCAGAAAAATCAAAATATCGCATGCGTCAAATATGATGATCGCTTTTATCTGTTTTGTATTCAGTTATATCGGAATTTATTTCGGCAAATGGATTTCAGCCGTTTTACCTGGCTTTCTTCCTGTATTACTGGCGGCGTTTATTTTATCTGTCATCGGTATCCGCATCATTCTGCTGGCTGTGCCGAGAAAAACAGCGCGTGTTGGCGCGTCAGGAAAAAAAGGCCGTTTTGCCGGTCTGCTGCAAAATCCGGAGGCAGCGGATGCCGACGGTTCGGGAGAAATCGGTATATTGGAATCCATGGTTCTCGGGGTGGCCGTATCCGCAAATGCGCTGACCAACGGATTAAGCGCGGGGTTGATCGGGCTTTCTCCCGCTGCCATTTCCATCACTGCGGCGGTCGGAAGCTTTCTGACCATATGGATCGGCTGCTCGCTTGGAAAAAAAGCCGCGTCACTGCGCATCGGTTCTTTTCACGTCGGACAGTTCAGCACGGTGCTGAGCGGAGTGATTATTCTCATCATTGCCGCCAATACGCTGCTCTTTTAAGTTGTCCCGTTCATTTTATGAAAAGCTCAAAATAAATATGAATGTTTCTATTCGGGAGAGCGCATGACGCGGCTCTCTTTTTTTGCCGATCTGATATTTTTTCAAAATGAACAGAAAGTCGTCCGTTTCCGTTAAATTCTGCATATTCGGCCTTCAGACAGAACCTTTTTCATAGACTGATCAGCTTGTTTTCTTTCTAAGTTCAGGTAAACAGCAGGTCAGATAGCCTTCATTCCAAATATGGAAAAGCGCTGGAGGAATGGAGGCTCCCTTTACAAATCGGCTATTCTGTTCAAAGATAAAGCCGAATGAGAAAACGTGAGGTGATCTGTGTGAAGTCTGTCATACTTCTGATCTTCACCGCATGGCTGTTATCAGGCTGCGAGTATACCGCGGAGGCTGATGCGGCGCCGTCATTTACACAGGAAGGAACATTTATAAAAGCGGCCGGAAACGATACGATCGCGGTCGAAATTGACGGAGAAAGGCAAGAGGTGAAGGTGCCTTTCGCTAAGCGGTTTGAATGTCAGTCTCTGCCTGAACATACGGCGGTGCAAATCACCTATAAAAAAGAGAGCAACGGACAATTACGGCTTGAGGAACTGAAAAAAGAAACAGATATGTGAAAACGGGGAGGAAAAAACGTGGGTTTACTGACAAAAAGCGCTGCTGCCTTCGGTGCCGCTCTTCTTCTGCTTGCGCCGTCTGCTTATGCAGCTGAACCTTTGCAAGGGAAAACCATTTATATCGATGCCGGACATGGCGGAGAAGACAGCGGGGCCGGCGGAAATGGACTGCTTGAGAAAAACATCAATTTAGCGGTGTCAAACAAGGTGATCGCCAAATTGGAGACAGAAGGCGCAAAACCTGTTGCTTCAAGGACTGACGATACTTTTTTACGTTTGGACGAGCGGGTGGCGAAAGCAAGCGCCAGCCAATCCGATTTATTCGTCAGCCTCCATACGAATTCAGCCGTCTCAACGGCATCGGGCACGGAAACGTATTTTAATTCGACATATGAAGGAGCAGACAGCGAAAGGCTTGCTTCCGACATCCAGCAGCAGCTTGTCACGTCTTTAGGGATGAAGGACAGAGGCGTAAAAGAAGCTCCTTTTTATGTCATTACATATTCAAAGATGCCGAGTGTGCTGGCTGAATTAGGTTTTATCACAAATCCTCAAGATGCGGACAAGCTGAAAAGCGATAACGGACAAGAGCACGCCGCGGACGCCGTTGTAAAGGGAATCGAAACCTATTACAGCGGACGGTAATTATAAAATATGTGTAAATAGCGCCCTCCTTATGTGCATAACGATTATAATAGAGAAAACCGATGACAAACACCTGAGGTGACACATATGACGAATATTTTTGCCCACCGGGGGGCGTCGGGCGACTGCCCTGAAAATACGATGCCCGCATTCAAAAAAGCGATTGAGGACGGGGCTGACGGAATCGAACTTGATGTACAGATGACAAAAGACGGCCGGATCGTGGTCATTCACGATGAAACACTCGACCGCACGACGTCTTTGAAAGGATTTGTGAAAGATACGGCGTATGACAAAATCAGAACCGCCGATGCCGCCGGAAAATGGAAAGATGCTTTTAAAGGTGTCAGAATTCCGCTTTTGTCAGATGTGCTGCGTTTTGCGGAACGTGCTGATTTTCTGATAAACATTGAGCTGAAAAACAGTGTATTCCGTTACGAAGGAATGGAAGAAGAAGTGATTAAAAAAGTCAGATATTACGGACTGGAAAAGCGCGTTATTTTTTCTTCATTTAATCATGAGAGTCTTGCGGTTTGCCACGCCTTGGCGCCTGAAATTGAACGGGCGGTGCTGACAATGGATGTGCTGTACCGGCCTGAACGGTATCTTGCCGCCATTCCCGCTTCGGGTTATCATCCGAAGCTCGGTACGCCGGCGGTGAGCGCTGAAGTGATCAAACATCTTGCAAAACACCAAGCGGCGCTCCGTCCGTTCACCGTCAATCGTCCTGAGGATATGAAGCAGATGATGAAAGCGGGAGCAGACGCAATTTTTACCGATTATCCAAAGCTGGCTGTTTCTATAAAAGAAGAATGCCGCAGCTGAGAAGACTGTTCAGACAGTCTTCTTTTTTTATGGGCGGGAAAAAGGCGGTGCACTCATAACTCGGTCAGCCGGTTCATATATTGTAACAGGGCGTTTTGTGTAAGCGTTATCTTTTATCTTATTGAAAGTGAGGCAAAATTGTGGGAAAAACGGTTATCGTCAGTGCGGCAAGAACGCCGTTCGGAAAATTTGGCGGCGCATTAAAAGAGGTAAAGGCAGCCGAGCTTGGCGGCATTGCCATAAAAGAAGCAATCAAGCGCGCCGCTATCAGTGAAAGCGAAGCGGAAGGAGCGGTGATGGGAATGGTCGTCCAGGCGGGTGCCGGGCAGATTCCGGCACGGCAGGCTGCAAGATATGCCGGGCTTCCGTGGTCCGTTCCGGCTGAAACCATTAATAAGGTCTGTGCATCAGGGCTCAGGGCCGTTACCATCTGTGATCAAATGATTCGGGCGAAAGATGCGGACGTGCTGATTGCAGGCGGAATGGAAAGCATGAGCAACATTCCGTACGCCATTCCGGCCGGCCGCTGGGGTGTGAGGATGGGGGACGGAGTGTTTCAGGATTTAATGGTTCATGACGGGCTGACCTGTGCGTTCGACCAGGTCCATATGGCTGTCCACGGAAGCACTGCGGCCAAAAAGTACGGCATTTCCCGGGGTGAACAGGATCATTACGCTCTTTTGAGCCAGAAACGTGCGGCAGAGGCGGCTGAAGCGGGCAAATTGCGTGAAGAAATCGTTCCCGTCACCTGGACCGGCAAAAAGGGCAAACAGCATACCGTTGAAGCGGATGAGGGGCTGCGCCCTGATACGAGCCTTGAGCAGCTCGCAGCGCTCAAGCCAATTTTTACAGCCGACGGAACGGTTACAGCCGGAAACGCTCCCGGTGTAAATGACGGGGCCGGAGCATTTGTGCTGATGTCAGAGGAAAAAGCCGCGAAGCAGCATGTCAGGCCGCTCGCAGCGATACTTGGCTTTGCGTCTGTCGGATTGGAAGCGTGCGAGCTGGCAAGCGCGCCGGGAGAGGCCATCAGCCGGCTCTTGACAAAAACCGGACTGTCCGTTGACGATATTGATTTGTTTGAGGTAAATGAAGCATTTGCGTCCGTCGTGCTGGTGAGTGAAAAAATAGCCGGGTTCAGCCGGGAAAAAGTGAATGTAAACGGAGGGGCAATCGCGTTCGGCCACCCGATCGGCGCAAGCGGAGCGAGAATCATCATGAGTTTAATATACGAATTAAAGCGTCGCGGAGGGGGTTTAGGCGTAGCTGCTATATGCAGCGGAGCGGCTCAAGGAGATGCCGTCCTGCTTGAGGTGTACTGATCAAAAGGAGGGAGCGACAGATGAAAATGAAAACAATCATGGTCGCAGGTGCCGGTCAGATGGGAGCAGGCATCGCGCAGACGGCTGCAGAAGCCGGGTTTGCCGTCAAGTTATACGATTGGGAGCCGGAAACGGTAACAAAAGGTCTTCACCGCATAAAGACAAACCTGGAGAAAGAGCAGGCAAAAGGACGGAAGTCACGGCAGGAGACAGATGCCGTTTTCAGCCGTATTTCCCCGGCAGAACTCACAGAAGCGGGAGGTGCTGATTTTGTAATTGAAGCCATTGCAGAAAACAAAAAAGCAAAAGCAGAATTGTTTGACACACTAGATAAAATCTGTCCCCCTCATGCCGTATTGGCAAGCAATACGTCTTCTCTTCCCATTACGGAGCTTGCCGCGGCCACAAAAAGGCCTGAAAAAGTAATCGGCATGCATTTTATGAATCCGGTTCCTGTCATGGAGCTTGTCGAAGTCATCAGAGGACTCGCCACATCGGAAGAAACGGCGGAAACAGTAAAGAAGCTTGCCGTCCGGATGAATAAAACCCCTGTCGAAGTCAATGACTTCCCGGGCTTTATATCTAATCGCATATTAATGCCGATGATTAACGAAGCCGTTTATTGCCTTTACGAAGGAGCAGCTTCAAAGGAAGCGATTGATGCGGTGATGAAGCTCGGCATGCGGCATCCGATGGGTCCTTTAACTTTAGCTGACTTCATCGGGCTGGATACGTGCCTTTCCATTATGGAGGTTCTCTATGCGGGGCTCGGAGATCCGAAATACCGCCCATGCCCTCTGCTCAGAAAATATGTCAGCGCCGGCTGGCTCGGCAAAAAAAGCGGGCGCGGTTTTTATGAGTACGGCAGATGACGTAAAGATCATGAGGGGAGACGGCAGCCATGCATTTTACAGAAGAGCACATCATGATGAGAAAAATGGTGCGTGATTTTGCCCGCAAGGAAATCGCGCCGGTGGTTGAGCTCATGGAATCAACAGATGAATTTCCGGAGCGGCTGATTAAAAAAATGGGCGAAGCGGGATTGATGGGTATTCCCGTCCCGGAAACTTACGGCGGGGCGGGTGCTGATACAACATCTTACATTTTAGCGATTCATGAAATATCAAAAGTCAGCGCGGCCGTCGGCGTCATTTTGTCCGTCCACACATCAGTAGGGACAATCCCGATTTTGCATTTCGGGACAGAAGCCCAAAAACAAACGTATATTCCGAAGCTGGCAGCGGGCGAATATATTGGGGCTTTTGCGCTTACTGAGCCTCAATCCGGATCTGATGCGGGAGGCCTGAAAACAACGGCCGTGCGAAAAGGCGGTTCATATATTCTGAACGGTTCAAAAATCTTTATTACAAACGGCGGAGCGGCAGATCTGTATCTGACATTCGCCATAACCGATCCGGGTAAGGGGAGAAAGGGGATTTCAGCGTTTATCGTTGAAAAAAACACACCCGGTTTTTCTATCGGAAAAAAAGAAAAAAAGCTCGGATTGTTAGGTTCCAATACTGTCGAATTGCAGTTTGACCAAGCGGAAATTCCGATTGAAAACCGGCTCGGCGAAGAGGGCGAAGGCTTTTCAATCGCCATGAAAAACCTTGACGTCGGACGGATCGGCATAGCGGCTCAGGCGCTCGGGATTATCGAAGCGGCGCTCGGCTGCTCGGTGGAGTACGCCAAAACCCGCAGCCAGTTCGGCAGACCCATCGCTTCGAATCAGGCTGTTTCATTTAAATTATCTGACATGGCGACGAATGCGGAAGCTGCCAAATTATTGGTCTATCATGCTGCTGATCTGTATCAGCGAGGGCTTCCGTGCGGAAAAGAAGCATCTATGGCGAAGCAATTCGCGTCCGATGCGGCGATGAAAGCGGCGGTGGAGGCTGTGCAGATTCACGGCGGCTACGGCTATATGAAAGAGTATCCCGCGGAGCGTTTATTTCGGGATGCGAAAGTTACGCAAATCTATGAAGGAACCAATGAGATTCAAAGGCTGATTATTTCTAAGTATCTTCTTCAATAAAAAGTGCGCAAAGGAGCGAAACCATGGAATCTTATTCTCCCGGTTTAGATGGCGTCATTGCGGTGGAAACGGGGATTTCTTTCCTGGATACACAGCAGGGCAGTATTTTAATCAAAGGCCACGATCTGATTGAGCTTTCTAAAACGGCCGGCTATATGGACATTGTTCATCTCTTATTGGAAGACAGACTTCCTGATGCGAAAGAGAAGGCAGCGCTTGAAGAAGACGTTCGGCGCGGCGGACACCTTCCCGAGGAAATCTTGCACATATGCCGTCTGCTGCCCGAACATACTCACCCGATGGACGGATTGAGGACGGGTTTGTCTGCGCTTGGAGGCTTTGACAAGGACATCGATGACCGTTCATCTTCCGTAAATCAGCACCGCGTACGCGGACTGATAGGCAAAATGCCGAATCTGACGGTCAACAGCTATCGAGTCATCAACGGGCTGGAGCCTTTGGCGCCGGTCGGAACCTTATCATACAGCGCAAACTTTTTATATATGATTACCGGAAAAACGCCGTCATCTTTGGAAGAAGAAATCTTCGACCGGTCGCTTCTTTTATACAGTGAGCATGAATTGCCGAACTCAACGTTTACGGCCCGTGTCATCGCTTCGACGCAATCGGATATTTACGGCGCGCTGACCGGAGCCGTCGCCTCGCTTAAGGGAAATCTTCACGGCGGAGCGAACGAAGCGGTTATGTACATGCTTGAAGAAGCGAAGGATACAGACGGGTTTACACAATTATTAACTCAAAAACTCGCAAACAAAGAAAAAATCATGGGCTTCGGCCACCGTGTCTACATGAAAAAAATGGACCCGAGGGCGCTCATGATGAAAGAAGCGTTAAAAAAGCTGTCTGATCTTTCAGGTGATTTCCGTCTTTATCATATGTGTGAAGCCGGCGAAACCGTCATGCGGGAGAAAAAAGGCCTTTATCCGAATTTAGATTACTACGCAGCGCCGGTCTATTACATGCTCGGCATCCCGATACCGCTGTACACGCCTATATTCTTCAGCGCACGGACGGTCGGATTGTGCGCCCACGTCATTGAACAGCACAGCCGAAATCGGCTTTTCCGCCCGCGTGTCCGCTATACCGGAGCGCGCCTGTAAACAGATGAGAAAGGAAGATGAAAACATGACAGAACCCCGCCGAATGGACGCTGTAATCGAAGAGATTTCTGACTACGTGCTCCATCAGGAGATTGACAGTTCAGAAGCTTTTACTACGGCAGGACATGTGCTTCTTGATACGATAGGCTGCGGAATTTTGGCGCTCAGCTATCCCGAATGTACAAAGCTGCTCGGCCCGATTGTCCCGGGAACCTCCGTGCCCAACGGCAGCAGAGTCCCGGGCACGCCTTTTGTTTTAGACCCGGTCACGGCTGCTTTTAATATCGGCTGTATCAACAGGTGGCTCGATTATAATGATACGTGGCTTGCGGCGGAATGGGGTCATCCGTCTGACAATCTCGGAGGCATATTGGCTTGTGCGGATTATCTATCCAGAGTGCGGATTTCAGAAGGGAAAGAACCGCTTACCGTGCGCGATGTGCTTTGCGCAATGATCAAAGCGCACGAAATTCAAGGAATTCTCGCTTTGGAAAACAGCTTAAACAGAGTGGGGCTTGACCATGTGCTGTTTGTGAAAGTGGCGACTGCGGCTGTTTGCGCGCAAATGCTGGGCGGCTCAAAAGAGGAAATCAATAACGCCGTATCTCATGCCTGGATTGATAATTCAAGCCTCAGAACGTACCGTCATGCGCCGAATACCGGATCACGCAAATCATGGGCGGCCGGCGACGCGACGAGCAGAGGGGTATATTTGGCCCTTATGGCGCACAAAGGTGAAATGGGGTACCCGACGGCTCTGACCGCATCTGGGTGGGGATTTCAAGACGTATTGTTTAACCGGCAGGAAATGAAGCTTGCCCGCCCGCTTGGGTCTTATGTGATGGAGAATGTTCTGTTTAAAGTATCCTACCCGGCTGAATTCCATGCCCAGACAGCGGCGGAATGCGCGGTCCGGCTTCATCCGGAGGTGAAAGACCGCATCGAAGACATTGACAGGATCACGATTATGACGCATGAGTCGGCAATCCGGATTATCGATAAAAAAGGGCCGCTTCACAATCCGGCTGACCGGGATCACTGCCTCCAGTACATTACGGCAATCGGGCTGCTTTTCGGAGATATCACGGCCGATCATTATGAAGAGGAAACGGCGTCTGACCCGCGAATTGATACATTGCGGAGCAAAATGGAGGTGACGGAACACAAAGCGTACTCAAAAGATTACTTAGACCCGAATAAGCGATCCATATCAAATGCCGTACAGGTGCATTTTACAGACGGCACGGCTACGGGACGGATTGAATGTGAATACCCGCTCGGGCACCGGTTCCGCAGAAAAGAAGCCGTTCCGAAGATTCTTGCCAAGTTTTCAGCAAACATCAGCACTCATTTTTCATTGAAGCAGCAGCGTAAAATCAAAGAGGCCTGCGAACATAGCGGCCGAATGCAGAAGCTCAGCGTTAGTGAATTTATGGACTTATTTCTCGTATAAAATAGGAGGGTGACAAACATGACGTGGATCGTCAGCAAGCAGTCGTCTCAAGAGGAGCTTGCAGAGCGGTTCCGTACGCTGATGGCAGCGCCGGATCTATTGCAGATCCCCGGCGCTCACGATGCGATGGCCGCTCTTATCGCCAAGAAAACGGGGTTTTCGGCTCTTTATTTATCAGGCGCGGCTTACACGGCGAGCAGAGGGCTTCCCGATTTAGGGATCATCACGTCGGCGGAAATGGCTGAACGGGTTAAAGATCTGGTCCGCTCGTCTGATCTGCCCGTCCTTGTCGATATTGACACGGGTTTCGGAGGAGTGCTGAATGCCGCCCGGACGGCGAAAGAAATGTATGAAGCGCGCGCGGCCGCCGTCCAGATGGAGGATCAGCGCCTGCCGAAAAAATGCGGACATCTGAATGGGAAGCAGCTCGTGCCGATTGAAGAAATGGCGCAAAAAATCCAAGCGGTCAAGCGGGCCGCGCCGACTCTTCTTGTTGTTGCGAGAACAGACGCCAGACAGCAGGAAGGATTGGAGGGGGCATTAAAAAGGGCGTCCGCTTATATAAAAGCGGGTGCTGACGCTGTTTTTCCGGAAGCGCTCCAATCCGAAAGTGAATTCAGAGCGTTTTCCAAACAAATCAGTGTGCCGATTCTCGCAAACATGACTGAATTCGGAAAAACGCCGTATTACAGTGCTGATGAATTTTCCGATATGGGCTGTCAGATGGTCATTTACCCGGTCACGTCACTCAGAACGGCGGCCAAGGCTTTTGAGCGTATTTTCCGCCTTCTGAAAGAAGAAGGCTCGCAAAAAGAGGGGCTTTCGGATATGCAGACGAGAAAAGAACTATATGAAACGATCGCTTACGATGACTATGAAGAACTGGATCAATCCATTGCCAAAACGATACTGCCGGACGACTGAAAAAGCCCTTTTTTTTGCAAGGGCTTTTTTTACAGCTTTTTTTTCCTGAACCGCGGGCTGACTTGATTGCGTTTCCGATCTCTGTACAGAATAAACCCGGCCAGAACATAAAGGCCGAACAAAAAAAACGCCAATCCGGCCGCCCCCTGAAGAAAAAGGGACGGAAACGGGGAAAACGCATGCCCGAATAATGCATCTCTCATCAGCTTAATGCCGAGCGCCGCGACAGCGCCGGGGAGGACCAGAATCAAAAGCGCAACAAGCCGGCTCATATTCAGAAAACCCCTTTACGATATGTTTTCCTTTATTGTCCAATCGAAAAAATATTTTGTCAAGAGATCAAAACGTGGTAACATAGGGGTTGTGCAAATTATTGCAACGGGAAATACAGGTGTGCAAATTTTTTCATATAAAGGGGTATCGGGATGCAGAAGGTGCTGATTATAGGTGCTGGTAAAGGAGGCACGGCGCTCCTACAGATTTTGATGAAAACAAAGCTGATCCGGATTATTGCGGTGGTTGATCAAGATCCGGAGGCGCAAGGGCTGCAAGAAGCCCGGAAATATGGAATTGCAACCTCATCAGATTGGAAACCCTACATAACTGAAGATATAGATATTATCATCCATACAACAGGCGATAAAGCGGTCATGGATGAGCTGCTCCATGAGAAAAAAGAACAAACCATCGTCATGCCGGGAAAATTGGCGTACATGGTGTTTCAGCTGATGGAGGAAAAACAGCAGCTTATCCAAATGCTGAAGTCGCAGACGTATAAGCATGACCGGATTTTTAATTCAACGCACGACGGCATGATTTTTATAGACGTCAACGAAACGATCATTTTATTTAATCAGATGGCAGAAAAAATGGTCGGCCAAAAACGGGAGGATGTCATCGGCCGCCAAATTAAAGATGTAGTGCCGAACACAAAGCTGCCGCGGATTCTGGAAACGAGAGAGCCGGAATATAACCAGAAGCAGCTTCTCGGAAAGCACCTGCAGATTGTCACGACAAGACTGCCGATCATTGATGAAGGCGGAAAACTTCTTGGCGCGTTATGCGTGTTTAAAGATATCACCGACGCAGTTGAACTGGCGGAAGAGGTCACGAACTTAAAACAAATCCGCACCATGCTTGAAGCGATTATACAATCATCCGACGAGGCCATTTCTGTCGTTGATGAAAACGGCATCGGAATGTTAATCAACAAAGCGTATACAAAAATGACCGGGCTGTCAGAAAGCGAAGTCATCGGAAAACCCGCTTCCACCGATATCTCAGAAGGGGAGAGCATGCACCTGAAAGTATTGGGGACAAGGCGGCCCGTGCGGGGTGTGAGAATGAAGGTCGGCCCCAATAAAAAGGATGTTATCGTAAATGTTGCCCCCGTTATTGTGGACGGTATTTTAAAAGGCAGCGTCGGCGTCATCCACGACGTGTCAGAAATTAAAACGCTGACTGCTGAGCTGAATCGGGCGCGCCAGATCATCCGCACGCTTGAAGCGAAATACACGTTTGACGACATTATCGGCACGAGTGAGCAAATGCTGGTCGCCCTTGAACAGGCGAAGCTCGGGGCGAAAACGCCGGCGACGATTCTGCTGCGGGGAGAATCCGGCACAGGAAAAGAACTTTTCGCCCACGCCATCCATAATGAAAGCGACCGAAAATACAATAAGTTCATTCGGGTCAATTGTGCGGCCTTGTCTGAATCACTGCTAGAATCCGAGCTTTTCGGCTATGAGGAAGGCGCGTTTACGGGCGCGAGGCGCGGGGGCAAAAAAGGACTATTTGAGGAAGCGAATAACGGCAGCATTTTCTTAGATGAAATCGGAGAGCTGACCCAAAGCACCCAGGCAAAGCTGCTCAGAGTTCTGCAGGAAAAAGAAATTATCAGAGTCGGCGGCGCTAAAGCGATTTCTGTCAATGTCAGAATTATCGCAGCGACAAACGTCAACATCGAAAAGGCCATGGCGGAAGGCGCGTTCCGTGAAGACCTGTATTACCGGATTAACCGCTATCCGATCTCAATCCCGCCGCTTCGGCAGCGCAAAGAAGATATTGAAGCGCTGAGCATTCGGCTCATTGAAAAAATCAATCAGGATTACGGCCGCAATGTAAAGGGGCTCACGCCGAACGCGCTGCGAGCTTTATCAGCCTACAGCTGGCCGGGAAACGTCCGGGAGCTTGAAAATGTTCTCGGACGGGCAATGATATTTTTAGAGCCGCACATGGAACGGATCGAACAGCAGCATCTGCCTGTTTTTGAATCAGAGCTGAATGAAAAAAACGGCACCCAAAGTGATTTTCCGGATGTGGAAGGGGAAAAGCTGTCTCAGGCTGTTGAAAAATTTGAAGCGCACGTCATTCAAAAAACGCTTGAAAAGCATAAATTCAACCGAACCAAAACGGCAAAAGCGCTTGGTGTCAGTATTCGGAATCTGTACTACAAAATGGATAAGTACGGCCTTGCAAATGACGGCATGCAATAAATTGCAGAGAAAGCGCAAACAGCTGCATGTTTTCTTGAAGAAAGCCGGAATAAACCCTCCCGCACATTTGGCACGGAACTTGCATTGTTAAAAGCGGATTCGCACAAGGAAGGTGGTACAAAATGAAGCTGAGAGACCTAGTTGAAAAAGCCGCGGCAAAAAACGCAAAAACCATTGCAGTGGCCCACGCAGCAGATAAAGAAGTGATCCAGGCCGTCAAAATGGCGGCAGAACACTTGTCGGCACGATTTTTACTGACGGGTGACAGCGGAAGGCTGAAAGAGCTTCTCGCAAATGAGCCGAAGTTCAATGCTGAAATCATCCACGCCGATTCACCCGAAGAATCTGCGGCAAAAGCAGTGCGCGCAGTGCGTGAACAAGAGGCGGACGTTTTAATGAAAGGGAATCTCCCGAGCTCAACTCTTCTGAAATCGGTTTTAAACCGCCATGAAGGGCTTCGTTCAAAAAGGGTGTTATCACATGTAGCCGTTTTTGAGGTGCCGGACTATGACCGGCTGATGTATGTGACTGATTCAGCGCTGAACATTGCCCCGTCTCTTGAAGAGCTCGGGCATATTCTGCAAAATGCGGTTCATGTCGCACATTCAGTAGGGAACCCTATGCCGAAAGCCGCAGTCCTTGCCGCTATTGAAACGGTTAATCCGAAAATGGAGGCGACGCTGAACGCGGCTGCGATCGTCCAGATGTGCAACAGAGGACAGATTACTGGCTGCATTGCGGACGGACCGCTTGCTTTGGATAATGCCGTATCCCAAGCGGCTGCGCTGCAAAAAGGGATTTCCGGAAGCGTAGCGGGCCAGGCGGATATTCTCTTGGTTCCTTCAATCGAGGCCGGAAATATGCTTTATAAGTCAATGATTTATTTTGCGAAAGCAAGTGTTGCTGCCGTCATCGCCGGTGCAAAAGCGCCGATCGCATTAACGAGCAGAGCGGATACCGCAGAAAATAAACTGTATTCAATTGCGCTTGCGATTTGCGCATCACAAGAACAGTAGGAGGAACGAACCTATGGAAATTTTTAAATATATGGAGACTTATGATTACGAACAATTGGTATTCTGCCAAGATGAACAATCCGGATTAAAAGCGATCATCGCGATTCATGATACGACGCTCGGCCCTGCACTCGGCGGAACAAGAATGTGGACATATGACAGTGAAGAAGCGGCGATTGAAGATGCACTGAGACTCGCAAAAGGCATGACTTATAAAAATGCGGCTGCCGGTTTAAACTTAGGCGGCGGGAAAACCGTTATTATCGGAGACCCGCGCAAAGATAAAAATGAAGAAATGTTCCGCGCGTTCGGCCGCTACATCCAAGGCTTAAACGGAAGGTATATTACGGCGGAAGACGTCGGCACGACCGTTGAAGATATGGACATCATTCATGATGAAACAGACTATGTAACCGGAATTTCTCCGGCATTCGGTTCATCAGGAAATCCGTCTCCCGTTACGGCGTACGGCGTCTACAAAGGGATGAAAGCCGCAGCGAAAGCGGCGTTTGGCACTGATTCACTGGAAGGTAAAACAATTGCCGTGCAAGGCGTGGGAAATGTGGCTTACAATCTATGCCGCCACCTTCACGAAGAAGGCGCTTCTTTAATCGTAACGGATATCAATAAAGAATCTGTTAAACGTGCCGTTGAGGATTTCGGCGCCCGCGCAGTTGATCCCGGCGACATTTACTCACAGGCGTGCGATATTTATGCCCCATGTGCTCTCGGCGCCGTCATTAACGATGACACGATTAAACAGCTGAAGGCGAAAGTCATTGCGGGAGCGGCCAATAACCAGCTGAAAGAAACACGTCACGGCGATACCATTCATGAAATGGGAATCGTGTACGCTCCGGATTATGTCATCAATGCAGGCGGCGTCATCAATGTGGCCGATGAGCTTTACGGCTACAATGCTGAGCGGGCTTTGAAAAAGGTTGAAGGCATCTATGCAAACATTGAGCGGGTGCTCGATATTTCCGCGCGTGACGGCATTCCGACATACTTAGCGGCCGACAGTCTGGCTGAGGAACGAATTGAGCGCATGCGCCGTTCAAGAAGCCAGTTTCTGCAAAACGGCCAAAGTATATTAAGCAGACGATAGGAATTTGATCTGGAGGTATGAAAATGTTCGAAAAGGAAAAACGCATTCTCATTCTGAATCCAGGCTCAACATCAACGAAAATCGGTGTCTTTCACAATGAACGCTGTATCTTTGAAAAGACGCTGCGGCATCCCGAAGAAGAGCTGAAAACATTTAACAGCATCATCGACCAATACGAATTTCGAAAAATAAGCATTCTTGAGTCTTTGCACGAACAGGGCATCAACATTTCAAAGTTCGATGCCGTTTGTGCCAGAGGCGGCCTGCTCAGACCGATTGAGGGCGGCACATATGAAGTGAATGACGCCATGATCACTGATTTGAAAAACGGCTACAACGGCCAGCATGCTTCTAATCTGGGCGGAATTATTGCCAGGGAAATAGCTGACGGATTAAATATCCCCGCGTATATCGTCGATCCGGTTGTGGTGGATGAGATGACTCCGCTCGCTAAAGTATCAGGAATGCCTGAAATCAAGCGGAAAAGCATTTTCCATGCTTTGAATCAAAAAGCTGTTGCCCGTCAGGCGGCGGCGTCCCTCGGCAAACGGTATGAACAGATGAAGATGATCGTCACTCATATGGGCGGCGGCACCACAGTCGGTGTCCATGATTGCGGACGGGTGACGGATGTCAACAACGGGCTTCACGGAGAAGGACCCTTCAGCCCGGAGCGCGCGGGAACTGTTCCGGCGGGTGATTTGGTAGAAATGTGTTTTTCCGGCAAGTATTCAAAAGCCGATATGATGAAAAAACTTGTCGGCACGGGCGGACTCTCCGGCTACCTGGGGACAACGGACGCGGTGAAGGTGGAAAAACGCATTCAGGCCGGAGATGAAAACGCGCGTCTCATTTATGACGCCATGGCTTATCAAGTAGCAAAAGAAATCGGGGCGGCAAGCGCCGTTTTAAAAGGAAAAGTAGACATTATCGTCCTGACGGGCGGATTGGCGTACGGGAAAAGTTTTGTATCCGCCATCAGATCGTACATAGATTGGATTTCGGATGTACTGGTGTACCCGGGAGAAAATGAACTGCAATCTCTCGCGCAAGGCGCGCTTCGGGTTTTAGCTGGTGAGGAGCAGTCAAAGCAATATCAGATCGGCGAAGGAGTGAAAACAAATGGCGACTGAGTATGATGTGGTCATTCTGGGCGGCGGCACGGGCGGTTATGTAGCCGCCATCAGAGCGGCCCAGCTCGGCTTAAAAACGGCCGTTGTAGAAAAAGAAAAGCTTGGCGGAACATGCCTGCATAAAGGATGTATCCCGAGTAAAACGCTGTTAAGAAGCGCGGAAGTGTACCGAACCGCAAAGGAAGCGGCAGCATTCGGCATTGAAACGGAAGGTGTCTCCCTCCGCTTTGACAGCGTGCAAAAACGAAAGCAGGGAATCGTTGACCGGCTGGCCGGCGGTGTCGCCCACTTGATGAAAAAGGGGAAGATTGATGTATTCAACGGGTACGGACGTATGCTCGGCCCTTCCATCTTCTCACCTCTTCCCGGTACGGTTTCCGTCGAATACGCAAATGGTGAAGAAAACGACATGCTGATACCGAAACAATTGATTATCGCAACCGGTTCAAGGCCGAAAATGCTGCCGGGTTTAGAAGCAGACGGTACATATATTCTGACATCAGATGAAGCGTTAGAGCTTGAACGTCTGCCCCAATCCATGATGATCGTCGGCGGCGGTGTCATCGGAATTGAATGGGCATCCATGCTGAACGATTTCGGCGTCAATATCACTGTGATTGAATATGCAGACCGCATTTTGCCGACGGAAGACCGTGATATTTCAAGTGAGATGGAAAAACTGTTAACGAAAAAAGGAATTAAGATCGTGACGGGTGCGAAAGTGCTTCCGGATACATTGGAAAAAGCGGACGGCGTTTCAATTGCCGCTGAAAAGAATGGAAAAAAAGAAACGTATCACGCGGAACAAATGCTTGTTTCCATCGGCCGCCAGCCGAACATTGAAGGGATCGGGCTTGAAAACACGGATATTGAAGCGGAAAACGGTTCTATCATCGTGAACGAAGCCGGACAGACGAAGGAATCGCACATTTATGCGATCGGTGATGTTGTCGGCGGGCTGCAGCTTGCGCATGTGGCCTCCCGTGAGGGCATCATTGCCGTTGAGCATATGGCGGGTCTTAATCCGGCTCCGCTTGATGCCGCTCTTGTGCCGAAATGTATTTATTCAAATCCGGAAGCGGCGAGCGTCGGTCTGACAGAAGAGGAAGCTCTTCGAAAAGGGCATGAACTGAAGATCGGGAAGTTTCCGTTCATGGCGATCGGAAAGGCTCTTGTATACGGAGAAAGCGATGGCTTTGTCAAAATCGTCGCCGATCGGAATACAGATGATATTCTCGGTGTCCATATGATCGGTCCGCACGTCACCGATATGATCTCTGAAGCGGGGCTTGCCAAGGTGCTCGACGCGACGCCTTGGGAAATCGGCCAATCCATACATCCGCATCCGTCGCTGTCAGAAGCGATTGGAGAAGCTGCGTTAGCCGCAGACGGAAACGCGATTCATTTTTAAAAGGAAAGAAGGAGGGGTTTGAATGACTACAAACCGCCATCAAGCATTAGGGCTCTCTGACGAAGAAGCCGTTGAAATGTATAGAACCATGCTGTTAGCCAGAAAAATCGACGAAAGAATGTGGCTCTTAAACCGCTCGGGCAAAATTCCGTTCGTTGTTTCATGTCAAGGACAGGAAGCGGCGCAAGTAGGCGCGGCCTATGCCTTAAACCGTGATACCGACTATGTGCTTCCGTACTACAGAGATATAGGGGTTGTACTTGCATTCGGTATGACTGCAAAGGATTTGATGATGTCGGGTTTTGCGAAAGCAGCTGACCCGAACTCAGGCGGAAGGCAGATGCCGGGCCACTTCGGGCAAAAGGAAAACAGAATCGTAACGGGCTCATCCCCTGTTACGACGCAGGTTCCTCATGCAGTCGGAATCGCGCTTGCGGGACGCATGGATAAAAAGGATATCGTCTCTTTCGTTACCTTTGGAGAAGGATCTTCCAACCAGGGGGATTTTCACGAAGGGGCAAACTTTGCCGCCGTGTATAAACTGCCGGTCATTTTCATGTGTGAAAACAATAAGTATGCTATTTCTGTCCCGTATGACAGACAGGTGGCGTGCGAGAAAATATCCGACCGGGCGGCAGGCTACGGCATGCCGGGAGTCACTGTTGACGGAAACGACCTGCTGGAAGTTTACCGGGTCGTAAAAGAAGCGCGCGAACGGGCGTCTAAAGGCGAAGGCCCTACATTAATAGAAACGGTTTCCTACCGTTTGACGCCGCATTCCAGTGATGACGACGACAGCAGCTACAGAGAACGCGAAGAAGTAGAAGAAGCGAAGAAACAAGATCCGCTTCTTTTATACAAAGCATACTTGCAAGAAGCCGGGCTTCTAGGTGAAGAAGAAGAAAAGACCATGCTGGATGACATCATGGCTATCGTAAACGAAGCGACAGACGAAGCGGAGAAAGCGCCATACGCATCTCCTGAATCAACGCTTGATCACGTTTATGCGAAGTAGGGAGGAATACTTATGTCTGTAATGTCTTATATTGACAGTATTAATGCAGCAATGAAAGAAGAAATGGAAAGAGATCCGCGCGTGTTTGTTCTCGGGGAAGACGTCGGGAGAAAAGGCGGCGTGTTTAAAGCCACGGCGGGTCTCTATGAACAGTTCGGAGAAGAGCGGGTGATGGATACGCCGCTTGCTGAATCAGCGATTGCCGGTGTCGGCATCGGCGCCGCGATGTACGGCATGCGCCCGATTGCCGAGATGCAGTTTGCCGATTTCATTCTGCCTGCGGTCAACCAAATCATTTCAGAAGCGGCAAAAATACGCTACCGTTCAAACAATGATTGGAGCTGTCCGATGGTCATCAGAGCGCCTTATGGCGGCGGCGTGCACGGCGCGTTGTATCATTCCCAATCTGTGGAGGCTATTTTTGCCAACCAGCCGGGCCTTAAAATTGTCATGCCTTCAACTCCTTATGACGCAAAAGGGCTGTTGAAAGCTGCAGTCCGTGACGAAGATCCGGTGCTGTTTTTCGAACATAAGAGGGCGTACCGTCTGATTAAAGGCGAAGTCCCTGCGGATGATTACGTCCTTCCGATCGGAAAGGCGGATGTAAAACGCGAAGGCAGCGACATTACTGTTATTACGTACGGATTATGCGTCCATTTTGCTCTGCAGGCTGCCGAGCGCCTTGAAAAAGACGGAATTTCCGCACACGTATTAGATTTGCGTACGGTTTATCCGTTAGATAAAGAAGCCATCATTGAAGCCGCGTCTAAAACGGGAAAAGTATTGCTGATCACAGAAGATACGAAAGAAGGCGGTATTATGAGCGAGGTCGCCGCCATTATTTCTGAAAACTGCTTATTTGATTTAGACGCGCCGATCAAGCGGCTTGCAGGTCCTGATGTTCCGGCAATGCCTTATGCGCCGACAATGGAAAAATACTTCATGATGAATCCTGACAAAGCAGAAGCCGCGATGAGAGAATTAGCGGAGTTTTAAAGACGTAAGGAGGTTTTTGACATGGCGATTGAACAAATGGCTATGCCTCAGCTCGGAGAGAGCGTGACGGAAGGGACGATCAGCAAGTGGCTGGTATCCCCCGGTGATCAAGTGAATAAATATGACCCCATCGCGGAGGTCATGACAGATAAAGTGAACGCGGAGGTGCCGTCTTCTTTTACCGGTACGATTAGAGAACTTGTAGGAGAAGAAGGCCAGACTCTTGCAGTCGGCGAGATCATCTGCAAAATTGAAACAGAAGAAACGGAAACCGAAGCGGCGCCGAAGCGGGAAGAAGAGCAGAATACCCCTTCAGACACAGATGCAAACCGTCAAGGTAAAGATCAGTCAAATAAAGCGCGTTATTCGCCGGCCGTGCTCAGGTTAGCGGGAGAACACGGCATTCAGCTTGAAGAAGTTGAAGGAACGGGTGCAGGCGGAAGAATTACGCGAAAAGACATTCAAAAGATCATTGATTCGGGAATGAAGCAGAAGTCGGAAGCACCGGTGCCGGCTGCCGTTCAAACAACGCAACAAGCGCCGAAACAACAGCAAAAACAAGCGCCGGCACCCGCTCTGTCAGCCGGTGATATTGAAATTCCGGTTACAGGCGTCAGAAAAGCCATCGCCGCCAATATGCATAAAAGCAAAACAGAAATTCCGCATGCCTGGACGATGATGGAAGTGGACGTCACGAACATGACGGCGTACAGAAACAGCATTAAAGACTCATTTAAACAGAAAGAAGGCTTCAATTTAACGTTTTTCGCTTTCTTTGTAAAAGCGGCGGCGCAGGCTCTCAAGGAGTTCCCGCAGATGAACAGCATGTGGGCGGGAGACAAAATCGTCCAAAAGAAAGACATCAACATCTCCATTGCCGTTGCCACGGAAGATTCGCTGTTTGTTCCGGTTATTAAGCATGCTGATGAAAAAACGATTAAAGGCATAGCCAGAGAAATAACGGACCTTGCGAAAAAAGTGAGAAACGGAAAACTTACCGCGGAAGATATGCAGGGCGGCACATTTACCGTCAATAACACGGGATCTTTCGGCTCAGTTCAATCTATGGGCATTATCAACCATCCGCAGGCGGCGATTCTTCAGGTAGAATCTATCGTCAAACGTCCGGTTGTCATGAATAACGGGATGATCGCCGTTCGTGATATGGTTAATCTTTGCCTGTCTTTAGATCACAGAGTGCTCGACGGGCTCGTGTGCGGCCGATTCCTCGGACGCGTCAAAGAGATCTTAGAAAACATTGATGAACATACTTCCGTCTATTAAAAAAAACTCCTTTTGCCCGGGCGGCAAAAGGAGTTTTTTTATTTTCATTGTGAATCCTCGGGAACAATCATAGTGAGATGATGTTTTTTCACTTCGATCGTACAAGGTGTTGTTCCGTATACCTCGCCATCTGTATCCGCGTCCATCTCACGTCCGGTTTCGATTTCAATCCTGGAGGCCTGAATATAGGACAGCTCCCCTTTGAAATCATCAAACGAACCCTGCTCCATCGTCATCAGCTCCCGCAACGCGGCAAGGCTTGTGTTGCGGCAGATTAACACATCGGCTAAGCCGTCCTGGAGGCTGGCATCAGGCAGGGGAACTTTGTTTGTCCCGATATAATGCCCGTTCATGACAAGCACCATTACGGCTTCGTCTTCTTTCACCTCGCCGTCAATCGTCAATTTGACAGGAAACGGGTTCGCGCTTGTCATCGTCCGCAAGGCGCTCGTGAAGTAGCTGATTTTACCAAGCCATGCTTTTTCAGTTTCATTAATATGGCTTGATGCTTCGGTGATCAGTCCGATGCCCCAGAAGTTCAGAAAATAGCCGTCATCCGTTTTACAGACGTCAATCATCCGTTTATGTCCGGCCGCGAGCGCTTCAGCGGCCTTTTGAAGGTTTTGCGGGATGCCGAGCGCCCGTGAGAAATCGTTGCACGTTCCTCCCGGCAAAATGCCGACAGCGGGTCTGTGATCAAGCTTGCTGATGCTGTTGATGCATTGATGCACAGTGCCGTCTCCGCCTAAAATATATAAATGGTCAACTGAACTGTCGAGATTTTCACAATACTGACGGGCATCATCCTGATGTTTGGTCGGTTTAATCAAAAGTTCATCAGCTGACTGGGCCAAAATGGGGACGACCGTGCCGAGCGTTTTATCAATCTGTTTTTGACCGGCGTTTCCGTTATAAATTAAAACTGCTTTCCGTTGGCTCATATGACTGCTCCTTTATTTCAGACAATCTCCTTAACAAGTTTCCCGTTTTTAAAGGGTCATAAACTTACATCGGGAACATAAAAGGGACAAAAAACAATTGGATATGAGCGGTGTCATTTGCCGATAGGGAGGTTCCTTGCTATCATAAGAAGAGATGATCAAAAAGGAGAGGTCCCAGTTGAATATGGATTTTAATTTATTTATGAATGATGTCGTGCGTCAAGCCCGCCAGGAAATCACGGCCGCCGGGTATACAGAGCTGAAAACCGCTGAGGAAGTGGACGAAGCGCTTTCGAAAAAAGGAACGACACTCGTCATGGTCAACTCTGTGTGCGGATGCGCAGGCGGTATTGCACGGCCTGCCGCGTACCATTCCGTACATTACGATAAACGCCCGGATCAGCTTGTGACGGTATTTGCCGGACAGGATAAAGAAGCGACAGCCAAAGCGAGAGAATACTTTGAAGGCTATCCGCCGTCCTCTCCGTCATTTGCCATTTTAAAAGACGGGAAAATTATGAAAATGGTGGAACGCCATGAAATTGAAGGCCATGAGCCGATGGCCGTCGTCACAAAACTGCAGGAAGCATTTGAAGAATATTGTGAAGAAGTATAAGTGAAAGAAAAACCCCGGAGCCAACCGCTTGCGGGGTTTTTTTATATGACATCTGTATAAATATAAATATTTATACATCAGCGTTCAGCTGTCACTAATCTGAAAAACAATGACTATAATAAACATAGAAAGGAAAATATATTTTTCGAAAATAGTATTGCATCACAATTAAAAAGTGTTTAAAATACAAGTTAACGAATAAATATTCAAATTTAAGAGATCAGTAGATATGGGGGAAATGAATCATGAAGAAATGGCTGTTGGTATTAGCTGCCGCATGTATCACCTTTGCGCTGTCCGCTTGCGGATCAGGCAATTCAGGCTCAGAGGGCGGAAAGAACAAGCTGATTATGGGTACATCGGCTGACTATAAACCATTTGAATATAAAGACGGCGATCAGATCACCGGATTTGACGTTGATCTGGCAAAAGCTCTGGGCAAAAAGACTGGCTATGACGTTGAGGTGCAGGACATGGACTTCAACAGCCTGATTACAGCCTTGAAGTCCAAGCAGGTAGATATGATTTTATCTGGAATGACACCTACGCCGGAACGGAAAAAGCAAGTTGATTTTTCTGATATTTATTATACTGCTAACAATATGATCGTTACGAAAAAGGGAAGCAGCATTAAATCCCTGAATGATCTGAAAGGCAAAACCGTCGGTGTTCAGCTCGGCTCCATTCAAGAGGAAAAAGGCAAGAAGCTCGCTTCGAAATACGGTTTTCAGCTCGAAGACCGCAACCGGATCTCAGACTTAACCGAAGAGATCAAATCCGGGCGTTTTGATGCCGCGATTATCGAAGACATCGTAGCACAAGGCTATTTCAGTTCAAATCAAGATCTGCAGGGCTTTGCGTCAGCAGATGCGAAATCAGACGAATCGGGTTCCGCGATTGCGTTCCGCAAAGACAGTGATCTGACAGCGAAGTTCAACAAAGCGCTGAAAGAAATGGAGAAAAACGGAGAAATCGAAAAACTGAAGAAAAAATGGTTCACCAACGAGAAATAAAAGAAAGCTCAACTTTTCGTTGAGCTTTTTATCTTGAATAAAGACAAAGGAGATCACACGTATGAATTTGGATTTCTCAGCGACAATCCCCCAAATTCCTTTTATATTGGAAGGCCTTGCGGTCACATTAAAAATTGTGCTCGTTTCAGCGGTCATCGGTCTTGTATTAGGCATCGTGCTCAGCTTATTTAAAATCAGCACGATCAGTCCGCTGAAATGGATTGCGGATTTTTATACTTCGATATTCCGCGGCACGCCGCTCGTGCTGCAGCTGATGATCATCTATTTCGGTATGCCGCAGCTTCTGGGCTTTCAGATCGATCAATTTTGGGCGGCGGTCACCGCATTATCGCTCAATTCAGCCGCTTACGTCTCTGAAATTATCAGAGCGGGAATCAACGCAATTGACAAAGGACAAAAAGAGGCTGCCGTCGCTCTCGGCGTGCCGTACGGAAAAATGATGAAAGATCTGCTGCTGCCGCAGGCGTTTAAAAACATTTCTCCGGCTATTATTAACGAATTAATCACCTTAACGAAAGAATCGGCGATCGTCACAGTTATCGGTCTTGGCGACATTATGAGACGGGCCTACCAGTCCGGCGCCGCAACATACAACTATTTAGAACCTCTTATTGTGGCGGGCTTAATCTATTACGTGCTCGTTTTGATCTTAGCATTCATCGGAAAAGGCGTAGAAAGGAAGCTGAAAGCCAATGATTAAGGTCGACAACCTGTCAAAATCATTCGGGAAACATGAAGTACTAAAAAACATTTCAACACAGATCGAAGAAGGGGAAGTCGTCGCTGTCATCGGCCCTTCCGGTTCCGGCAAATCAACGTTTCTGCGCTGCTTAAATCTGCTGGAAACCCCGAGCGGCGGAACGATTGCCATTAAAGAAAATGAAATTACCGCAGCTAAAACGAATAAACTGAAAGTGCGGGAAAATATCGGCATGGTATTTCAGCATTTTCATTTGTTTCCTCATAAAACGGTGCTTGAAAATATCACATACGCGCCAGTCAGCGTGAAGAAAGAGTCTAAAAAGGAGGCGGAGGAAAAGGCGTGCGCCCTCCTTGAAAAAGTCGGACTGCTTGACAAACAGAACGACTATCCGAACCGTTTGTCAGGCGGACAGAAGCAGCGGGTCGCCATCGCGCGTGCGCTTGCCATGAATCCTGACATCATGCTGTTTGATGAACCGACCTCGGCTCTTGACCCGGAAATGGTCAAAGAAGTTCTTGAGGTGATGAAAGAGCTCGCGCAGACGGGCATGACGATGGTGATCGTAACGCACGAAATGGGATTTGCCAAAGAAGTGGCAGACCGCGTTTTATTCATGGATGAAGGGACGATCGTGGAAGACGGGCAGCCGGAAGAATTTTTTCTTTCTCCGAAGTCAAAAAGAGCACAGGACTTTTTAGAAAAAATATTATAAAATATAACTGTAAGAAAAGAAGAAGAGTGCTCTTCTTCTTTTTTTTGAGAAAGAAACAAACAGAATGGAGCAAGCAATGTTTAAAATCGGTTACCGCACACTAAAGACCGCACTTGGAACGGCGCTGGCCATTTATTTAGCCCAGCTGTTGCATCTGCAAAACTTCGCATCCGCAGGAATCATCACCATATTGTGCATCCAGATTACGCAAAAGCGGTCGCTTCAGGCCTCGTGGGCCCGATTTGCCGCCTGTTTATTGGCGATCGTCTTCTCATATGTCTTTTTCGGGCTGATCGGCTATTATCCGTTTGCGATCGGAATATTGCTGGTGCTGTTCATTCCGACTACAGTCGTTTTAAAAATAAACGAAGGAATTGTCACCAGCTCAGTAATCATTCTTCATTTATATATGTCCGGCGGCATTACGATGGCGTTTATCTGGAATGAGTTCCAGCTGATCACCGTAGGTATCGGCGTCGCGCTGTTAATGAATCTGTATATGCCGA
This sequence comes from Bacillus sp. B1(2022), assembly GCF_040259625.1. Lineage (NCBI taxonomy): Bacteria > Bacillati > Bacillota > Bacilli > Caryophanales > Bacillaceae > Bacillus > Bacillus sp. B1(2022). The sequence continues at coordinate 188,301 of NZ_JANIFO010000002.1, read as the reverse complement.
GCCTCGACAGAAAACTCGCGGCGTACCGGAAAAAAATCGAGGACAACTTTTCCGTCATCTTCGCCGAAATCGAACGGTATTTGTTAACAGGTGAGCAAGATTGGTCGGGGAAGGAAATACCGGAGACGCATCAGATGATTCAAGAGGCGAAAAACCTCGCCTATCGGGACGTGCAGAATCATATTTTGCGCCATGAAAATCTTTACTATCATTATTTTAAGATGAGACAGAAACAATTTGAAATCATTGAACGGCTGCTGCCGAAGATTACCTCTATTTCAATAACGGTGGAGCAGGGCAAAATAATCGCCCATTTCATCCATGAATTAAGGGAAGCCATTCATCCCGGCAATACCGCTCATAAATTTTTAAAAAGACTTGCAGAAATGAGAACGGAATTTGAAGAAATGCCGCTCCCCGCAACGCGCGAAGAGTTTGAAGCGCGGGCGGCTTTGTTCCACCTCCTCGGTGAGATGGAACAATATCTCGTGATTAAAAGTTATTTCAAAGGCATCAAGCTGTAAAAAACATATGGATCAATCGCATGAGTCCTCCTTTCATTGGTCATTCTAATGAAAAAAGGAGGGGAGCCCATGCGATTTTTTTTATTGTCAGCCGCCCTGCTGCTGTCTCCGCTTTGGCCGCTTGGCGCGAACCCTTTGCCGGGTGACCCTTATATTATCGTCAATAAAGCCACAAATGCGCTTGCTGTTGTGAAGGATAACCGAATACAAGGCATTTATCAGGTGGCGACGGGAAAAACGGATGATTTGACGCCTGAAGGAGAATTTACGGTAACGGTCAAAGCCGTCAATCCGTATTACCGGAAGAAAAATGTAAAGGGAGGCGCGCCGGAAAACCCGCTCGGCGTCCGCTGGATCGGTTTTGACGCGAAAGGAACCGACGGCAGGATATACGGCATTCACGGAACAAACAGAGAAGAGCTGATCGGGGGGTTTGTTTCAAACGGCTGCATCCGTATGAAAAACCGGGATGTCATCCGTATTTTCCGGATTATCCCTCCCGGAACGAAAGTATTGATTACAAAAGAAAACCGCTCATTCGAGGACATTGCAATAGAGCGGAAAGCCCTCATAAAAAAGCAGGAAACCCCCTTGCAATGAGGCGCCTGCTTTTTTACCGCAAATACATCATAATGCCTGAGAGGAGGGTTGAAAGTATAAATACGCCCAAAATGACGATGACGGCGCTTTTCATAAATTTTTGAGACATTGTTTCACTCCTTAAGATTACTGTCTATCATTTTAACGTGTTTTGCTTGTATGAACAAGCCATATCCTATGGCGGAAAGCAGGTGGCCGCGCTATGAAAAAACTTGATCATGTCGGCATTGCCGTCAGCTCTATTGAAGCCGCGAGAGGATTTTACGAACGGATGCTCGGGCTTACGTATATGGGAGACGAGCTGGTAAGCGGCCAAAATGTGAGAGTTGCTTTTTTAGAAGCGGGAGGCACAAAGCTTGAGCTGATTGAGCCGCTGTCGGACGCGTCTCCCGTCAGCTCTTTTTTACAGAAAAGAGGCGAAGGGCTGCATCATTTGGCATTCCGCTGCGCCGATATGAAGGAAACGATCAAGGAGCTTGAAGCATGCCGCATGACTTTGATCCATCATGAACCGCAAAACGGAGCGGGCGGGAAGAAGATCGCATTTCTCTCTCCAAAAGAGGCGAACGGGGTCCTGATTGAGCTTTGTGAAACAATTGAAAAAGGAGAAACTCAAGATGAGCATGAGTGATCATATCAGACACTTAAATGAAAGACGTTCCTTTTTAACAAACGGCGGCGGAGCGGAAAAAAATGAAAAACAGCACAAAAAAGGCAAGCTGACGGCAAGAGAAAGAATTGACTATTTATTGGACGAAGACAGTTTTTCAGAGCTGCAGCCGTTTGCCAAAAGCCGCATGCCCGGATGCCAGAATGCTCCGGGAGACGGCGTTGTTACCGGATACGGCACAATTGACGGACGGCCCGTGTATTTGTTTGCCCATGACTTTACCGTACTCGGCGGGACGCTCGGCGAGACACATGCGGAAAAAATCGCGGCGGTAATGGATCTGGCGGCGAAAAATAAAACTCCGATCATCGGGCTGAACGACTCAGGTGGTGCGAGAATTCAAGAGGGTGTGGTATCATTAAATGGATACGGTCATATCTTTAGGCGCAACGTCCTTTACTCGGGAGTGATTCCGCAAATCTCTGTCATCCTTGGGCCGTGTGCCGGCGGTGCTGTTTATTCACCCGCATTGACGGATTTTGTGATTATGGCGGAGCATACGTCGCACATGTTTATTACAGGCCCGAAAGTCATTGAACAGGTGACGGGTGAACAGATTGACGCGGAAAGTTTAGGCGGTGCGGGAATACATAATGTGATAAGCGGAAATGCCCACTATTCCGCACGAACGGAAAAAGAGGCTCTTTCCGCTGTGAAAACCCTGCTTTCTTATCTCCCGCACGGCGGACAGACGGCATTGCCCGTTAAAAAGGAAGACGCCAGACCGTTATTAAACACCCTCGTTCCCGCGGACAGTTCGAAACCTTACGATATGTTACAGGTAATAAAAGAGCTGGCGGATGACGGAACGTTTTTTGACATTCAGCCGTATTTTGCCAAAAACATTGCTGTCGGTTTTCTGAAACTCGGACGGCGTACAGTCGGTGTTGTCGCAAACCAGCCGAAACACTTGGCGGGGAGCCTCACGATTGATGCCGCTGACAAAGCGTCGAGATTCATCCGTTTTTGCGACGCGTTTCATATTCCGCTATTGACGATCGCTGATGTTCCTGGATTTCTTCCGGGCTTTCAGCAGGAACATGCGGGAATCATCCGTCACGGAGCAAAATTGCTGTATGCTTTTGCCGAAGCGGCGGTGCCGAAAGTGACGCTCATCATCAGAAAAGCTTACGGAGGCGCCTATGTCGCCATGAATTCGAAAGGGCTCGGGGCAGATCTTGTATTCGCCTGGCCCAATGCGGAAATCGCCGTGATGGGAGCGGAAGGCGCGGCGTCGATTTTATACAGCAGAGACATACAGGCTTCTGACGACCCGGAGAAAACGAAGCGCGAAAAAAAAGCCATATACGAAAAGAAAAACGCCGGTCCGTATAAAGCAGCGGCCTGCGGAATGGTGGATGATATCATCCGGCCGGAAGACTCGAGGAAAAAATTGATTCAGGCATTTGACATGCTTGCGCATAAGGAAGAGGAAAGACCGAAAAAAAAGCACGGTAATATACCGCTTTAAACGGAGGGAACTGAAAATGGTTAACGAAAAACGTCTGCTTGAAGAATTTCTTGAACTCGTTCAAATTGATTCAGAGACAAAACATGAAGCGGAAATCAGCAAGGTGCTCAAACAAAAATTCACTGATTTAGGATTGAGCGTAAAAGAAGATGATACAAAAGAAGTGACGGGGCATGGAGCCGGCAACTTAATCTGTACGTTAAAGGGCACAAAAGATGCGGATACGATTTATTTCACATCGCACATGGACACGGTTGTCCCGGGCAAAGGCGTTAAGCCGATTGTGGAAGACGGCTATGTAAAATCCGACGGCACGACGATTCTCGGCGCTGATGATAAGACGGGACTTGCCGCAATGTTTGAAGCCATTAAAGTGCTGAAAGAAAAAAACATCGAGCACGGCACCATTGAATTCATTATCACGGCCGGAGAAGAATCGGGATTAGTCGGGGCAAAAGCAATGGATCGTTCAGACATTACCGCGAAATACGGTTTTGCGCTTGATTCAGACGGAAAAGTCGGCAACATTATTGTAGCCGCGCCGACACAAGCGAAAGTGAGAGCAACCATTTTCGGGAAAACGGCTCATGCGGGGGTAGAACCGGAAAAAGGCATCTCCGCGATTACAATCGCATCAAAAGCAATCTCTAAAATGCCGCTCGGCCGTATTGATAAAGAAACAACGGCTAATATCGGACGTTTCGAAGGCGGCACGCAAACCAATATCGTCTGCGACCAGGTTGATATTCTGGCCGAAGCGCGTTCATTAGTGCCTGAAAAAATGGAAGCGCAAGTGCAGAAAATGAAAGAAGCTTTCGAATCTGCTGCAGCTGAGATGGGAGGCCGCGCGGAAGTGGACATCGCGGTCATGTATCCGGGTTTCAAATATCAGGACGGCGATCAGGTTGTGGAAGTCGCGAAAAAAGCGGCGGCAAAAATCGGCCGGCCGAGCGAACTTCAGACAAGCGGCGGCGGAAGTGACGCAAACGTCATTGCCGGCCACGGCATTCCGACAGTCAACCTGTCAGTTGGTTATGAACAAATCCATACGAAAAATGAAAAAATGCCGATCGAAGAGCTCGTCAAAACGGCGGAAATGGTCGTTGCCATTATCGAAACAGCAGCCAACTAAAAACGAAGCACCCAGTTGATTGGGTGCTTTTTTCATTCTTCATGATAATTGGCTTAAAGCCTTGCATATACAAGAAAAAACCCTGCCGGATAGGTTCCGGCAGGGTTTCAGTATTATGATTTGGCGGGCTCCGCCTGAGCCGCAGCTTGTTTCTTTTTATGATGCGTCTGCTGTAAAAGTACATTCTGCACTGTCAAAAACAGTCCGCTTGTAAACCAGTAAAGCGGCAGCGCAGCCGGTACGTTAAGTGAAAAAACGGTCATCATGACAGGGAAAATAAAGACCATGATTTTTGCTGACTGCATTGCGGCCGGATTTTGAGCAGCCGGTGAATATTTCTCGTTTAATTTTTGGGAAATATAAGCCTGTAAGAAATACATGGCCCCCGCGCACAGTGATACAAGAATATCAGAATGCCCTAAGCTGAACCACAGAAATGAGTGTGAAGCGATTTCCGGCGTTGAGCGGATGGCGTAATAAAAACCGATCAAAATCGGGAATTGCACCAGCATCGGAAGACATCCCATTGCCATCGGATTCAGATTGTGCTCACGGTAAAGCTTCATCATTTCCATTTGCAGTTCTTTTTGTTTTTCCGCATCTTTCGTTTGTTTGATTTTAGCCTGAATGCTGTCGACCTGCGGTTTGATCACAGCCATTTTTTCCTGGAACACCCGCTGTTTCTTAAATTGGTTCACAAACAAAGGCAATACAACGATCCGGACGATAATCGTCACCAGAATAATCGACAGTCCGTACTCACCGTGGAACAGGCCCGCCACACCTTTTAAAAGTGCCGAAAACGGCTCGATCAGGTAATCGTGGAAAAACCCGATATTCCCGAGGCCTCCCGTCTGAGTCTGAGATGTCGCCGCAAAAGCCGAGCGGCCTGTGCACAGTACGATAAAAAACAATCCGAATGCGATCCATTTTTGATATGTTTTAGACAATTATGTCTCCTCCTTTTTATCTTCACTTGCCGTTATAAAAGGAGGAAGCTGACATCTTCATCATCATTCGCCGGTGAATTCATGCGGATGACTTTACGTATCCAAGTTGTAATGCGATGATATATAATAATAAGAAAGTCTGTTCGGTTCAGCTGAACGACTGCTTGATGTTCATCTATTCGTTTCGTTCTCCAATGCTCGCCTGCGCGGCGCTCACGCAAAAGAAAAGCGATGCCGATCGCGGTCAGAGCGGGAAGAATAATTGTGAAAAAATCGACTAAAAATAAAAAGTCATTCATTGACTCAAGAATCATTTTATCACATCCATTCAGCTCTTATTTTACTACATATATATAAGGTTGTCTATGAAAGGAAAGGAGGCGCCGGGAGTGGCCGGAAAAGGGAGAATTATATTTCATATCGATATGAACAGTTTTTATGCCTCCGTAGAAATGGCGTATGATCCGTCTTTAAGAGGAAAACCTATCGCCGTTGCCGGAAACGTGAAGGAACGGAAAGGAATCATCGTCACCTGCAGCTATGAAGCGAGAGCGCGGGGCGTAAAGACCACCATGCCGGTGTGGCGGGCAAAACGCCTCTGTCCGGAACTCATCGTCGTGCCTCCGAATTTTGACCGCTATCGGAGTTCGTCAAAAGAAATGTTCAGCATTCTGAGGGAGTATACGGATTTAGTCGAGCCTGTTTCTATTGATGAAGGATACATGGATATTACGGACACACCGCACAGCCACAGGGCGTATGAGACAGCCGAAGACATTCAGGCGAGACTGCAAAAAGAGCTTTTGCTTCCGTCAAGCATCGGCATCGCCCCGAATAAATTTCTCGCTAAAATGGCTTCTGACATGAAAAAACCGCTCGGCATCACCATTTTAAGAAAAAGAGAGCTGCCGGACGTATTATGGCCTCTTCCGATTGAAGAGATGCACGGTATAGGAACGAAAACTGCGGAAAAAATAAAAACGCTCGGCATCAAAACGATCGGTGATTTGGCAAAAGGAGATGAACATGCGCTGAAAACGCTTCTCGGCATAAACGGCCCGAGGCTGAAGGATAAAGCGAACGGCATCCATCCTGCAGAAGTCAATCCCGAGCGGATATATGAATTTAAAAGCGTCGGCAACTCATCCACCCTGTCGCATGATTCGGCTGACTGGGATGAATTAACGGGCGTGTTTGACCGGCTCGCGCTGTCTGTGAGCGAACGGCTCCAGCGTAAGGAGGTCATGGCCTGCCGGCTGTTCATCATGATTCGGTATGCGGATTGGAAAACGGTCACAAGAAGCATGACCCTCAGCAATCCGGCTGATCAGAAAAAAGACATCATGGAAGCGGCGATGGAACTGTTTGACAAGCACTGGAACCAAAATCCGGTAAGGCTTCTCGGCATCACCGGAACGGAACTGGTTGAAAAACAGCAGGCGTATAAACAGCTTGATCTGTTTTCATTCAAGGAGGACGCAAAGGATGAGCCGATTTTTCAGATGATGAACGAGCTGAATGAAAAGTACGGCCAAAACCTGATCAGAAAAGGCGCCGTTATAAAAAAAGAAGAAAGCAAAACAAGGGGAACGAGCTTTAACAGAGACTTTTTTCAGGATGAAAAGAAAAGGTGAATAACTTGAAAAAAGGGGTTATGTATGATAATTTCTTTAGTATAAATATCATTTTATTTTAATTTAAATTTTAAAATGGTTAAACGTTTGAAGAAGGGACGTTAGAATATGTCAAAACAACAAATCGGAGTTATCGGTCTTGCGGTAATGGGTAAAAATCTGGCTCTTAACATCGAAAGCCGGGGATTTTCTGTGTCTGTATACAACAGATCAAGCAGCAAAACGGAAGAGTTTTTAGAAGAGGCAAAAGGCAAAAATGTTGTCGGTACATACAGCATTGAGGAGTTTGTCCAGTCTCTTGAAACACCCCGTAAAATTTTATTAATGGTTAAAGCGGGAACTGCAACGGATGCGACGATTCAATCTCTTCTTCCTCATCTGGAAAAAGACGATATTTTGATTGACGGCGGAAATACATACTATAAAGATACACAGCGCCGGAACAAAGAGCTTGCCGAAAGCGGCATTCACTTTATCGGAACGGGTGTATCAGGCGGTGAAGAGGGAGCGCTGAAAGGGCCTTCTATTATGCCGGGCGGCCAAAAGGAAGCGCACGAACTCGTGAAACCGATTCTAGAAGCCATTTCTGCTAAAGTGGACGGAGAAGCTTGTACGACATACATCGGCCCGGACGGAGCGGGGCACTATGTAAAAATGGTGCACAACGGTATCGAATACGGTGACATGCAGCTGATCTCTGAGTCATATTTCATTTTGAAACAGGTGCTCGGATTGTCTGCCGAAGAGCTTCACGAAGTATTCGCTGAGTGGAACAAAGGAGAGCTTGACAGCTATCTGATCGAAATCACGGCTGACATTTTCACTAAAAAAGATGAAGAAACGGGCAAACCGCTTGTTGACGTGATCCTTGATAAAGCAGGCCAAAAAGGAACGGGTAAATGGACAAGCCAAAGCGCTCTTGACTTAGGCGTGCCGCTTCCGATTATCACTGAATCTGTTTTTGCGCGTTTCATTTCCGCAATGAAAGAAGAGCGTGTGAAAGCAAGCAGCCTTCTGTCCGGACCAGACGTTAAGCCGGTCACTGAAAATAAAGAAGAGCTGATTGAAGCGGTCAGAAAAGCGCTCTTCATGAGTAAAATCTGTTCTTACGCACAAGGCTTCGCCCAAATGAAAGCCGCGTCTGAAGAATATAACTGGGATCTGAAATACGGTGAAATCGCGATGATTTTCCGCGGCGGCTGTATCATCCGCGCGGCGTTCCTGCAAAAGATCAAAGACGCATATGACCGTGAACCGGAGCTTGACAACCTGCTGTTAGACAGCTACTTCAAAAACATTGCAGAAAGCTACCAAGGCGCCCTTCGCCAAGTGATTTCACTTGCCGTAGCCCAAGGCGTGCCGGTACCTTCGTTCTCAAGCGCACTTGCGTATTACGACAGCTACCGTACGGCAGTGCTTCCTGCAAACTTGATTCAAGCGCAGCGTGATTACTTCGGCGCGCATACGTATGAACGCACAGATAAAGAAGGCATTTTCCATACTGAATGGATGAAGTAATGAAGAAGCCCCCGCAGTTATTGCGGGGGCTTTTCTAATATTAAAAACCGCGGGCCGTCATGAACGGCGCCGCGGTTTTTAATGTTTTCTTATATATTCCACCAGTGGAGACCGTCTTTTTCAAGAAGATCGTCCGAAGCTTTCGGTCCCATTGACCCGGCTTCATAATTCGGAGAAAGGGTTTTATCGGCTGCCCACGTTTCGGAAATCGCATCGACGAAATTCCATGAAAGCGCCACTTCGTCCCAATGGGCAAAGTTTGTCGCATCACCGAGCAGACAGTCATGGATTAATTTTTCATAGGCTTCCGGTGTGTTCATTTCGTCACTGCAGTTGCTGCAGTAATCCAGCTTAATCGGCTGAGCATGAGCGGCTCCGCCTAATTTTTTAGCATTCAGATATAGTGTAATGCCTTCATCCGGCTGAATATGGATGACAAGCAAGTTCGGATTTACATTCGTTTCATTGCCGTAATAAAGGTTCATCGGAATGTCTTTAAATTGAACGACGATTTTCGTTGATTTTTCTTTCATCCGTTTCCCTGTGCGGATATAAAACGGAACGCCGGCCCAGCGGAAGTTATCGATTAACAGCTTTCCGGACACGAATGTTTCCGTATTGGAATCCGGTGCTACATTATGCTCATCTGTATAGCTTGGTACAGAGTTTCCGTCAATCGTTCCCGCTTGGTATTGTCCGCGGACGAAGTAGTCGCTCACTTCGTTTGGGGCGACAGGGCGGAGAGCTCTCAGCACCTTCACTTTTTCGCTGCGGATTTCTTCCGTGTTCAGTTTAATCGGCGGTTCCATCGCCAAGAGAGCGACCATTTGTAAAATATGGTTTTGAACCATATCACGGAGTGCGCCTGATTTCTCATAATATCTCGCACGATCCTCAACGCCAAGATCCTCACTTGACGTAATCTGGATGTTTGAGATGTAGCGGTTATTCCACAGCGGCTCAAACAGCGCATTCGCAAACCGGATGACTTCGATATTTTGAACCATTTGTTTGCCTAAGTAATGGTCGATCCGGTAAATTTGATCTTCCGTGAAAGCTTCGCGTATTTCTTTGTTAAGCTCTTTCGCACTCGGCAGGTCATGGCCGAACGGTTTTTCAATGACGAGACGGGACCAGCCATTTGTCGCTGTGACACCTTCGTTTTTAAGTGATTTTGCGATAGTGCCGAAAAACTCAGGAGCCATCGCCAAGTAAAACATTCTGTTGTTCGGGATTTCATATGTATGTTCAAGCTGATCAAGCAGGACATTCAGCTCCTGATAGGAACCCGGATTCGTTACATCAAACGGATGGTAATAAAAATGAGATGTGAAATCGTCTATGTCTTTTTGCCCGGCAGAAGAAACAGACGTTTTAACGGTTTCCCGGAGGTCCTCGTTTGACCAAGGTCTTCTTCCAACACCTACAACTGCAAACTCTTCACCAATTTGACCATTTTTATATAAACGGTGAATGGATGGGTAAAGTTTTCGTTTTGCCAAATCCCCTGTGGCACCAAATATTACAATTACTGCTTTTGGTTTGTCGTTTGTTTTCACTTAGAGTACCTCACTTTATCTGAAGCATGGTTTAAAACCCCGCATATTTCCTTCATTTTAAATCTAAAATTCGTTGAAAGCAAACATTTCAGCCTGTTTTTTGCGGTTTGCGGAAAAAAATTAATCAGGCCGGAGAAGGCCCGGGTGAATTCACATTTTCAGCCTGATCCTGTATCCTTAGTAGTACAAAGATCTAGGAGGAAGCATTGTGGAATTATTATTTTTAGGGACGGGGGCCGGCATGCCGGCAAAGACGAGAAACGTAACGTCCGTCGCGCTGAAGCTTCTTGAAGAAAGGCGTTCCGTATGGCTGTTTGATTGCGGAGAAGCCACTCAGCATCAGATATTACATACAACAATCAAACCGAGGAAAATTGAGAAGATTTTCATCACCCACCTTCACGGCGACCATGTTTACGGTCTTCCGGGTCTGTTGGGGAGCCGTTCATTTCAGGGCGGTGAAGAAGAGCTGACGATTTACGGGCCAAAAGGCATTAAAGCCTTTATCGAAACAAGCCTGAACGTGACGGCGACTCATCTGACGTATCCTCTTACCGTACTTGAAATCGAAGAGGGGACGGTTTTTGAAGATGAGCAATTCATTGTTACCGCAGCATCCGTCATTCACGGCGTGGAAGCGTTCGGCTACCGGGTTCAGGAAAAGGATATTCCCGGCGCATTGCAGGCCGGCAGATTAAAAGAAATGAATATCCCGCCCGGACCCGTCTATCAGAAAATCAAAAACGGCGAAACGGTCACACTTGACGATGGCAGAATCATTAACGGGCGGGATTTTTTGGAACCCCCGAAAAAAGGGAGAATCGTCGCTTTTTCCGGGGATACGAGGGTATCAGAGCGGGTAACGGAGCTGGCGCGCAATGCGGATGTGCTTGTTCATGAAGCGACATTTGCCAAGGAAGATGCAAAGCTCGCACATAATTATTATCACGCGACGACAGAACAGGCTGCGCAAACGGCAAAAAAAGCAGGCGCCAAACAGCTGATCTTAACTCATATCAGCGCAAGGTATCAGGGTGAATCGCCGATGGAGCGTCTCGAACATGAGGCGAAAGCGGTATTTGAAAACAGTAAGATCGCATTTGACTTCATGGAGGTCACTGTGGAGCGGTCTTAAAAAATGGACAACTTGACATTTTTTTCTGGTGAGATATAATAAAACGTAATAATTACGATTTAAAGGGGTGAAAATGATGCGTGTGAATGTTACATTGGCCTGTACAGAGACAGGGGACAGAAATTATATTACGACGAAGAACAAACGGACGAATCCGGACCGGTTAGAAATGAAAAAGTATTCCCCCCGGTTGAAAAAGTATACGTTGCATCGTGAGACAAAATAGATCACGATAACAAAAGCCATTGTGCCGTTGCACAATGGCTTTTGTTTTATCAGTTTACCGCCTGATAGGCAGGAGCATTCATTTGCTGGCGCACCGCGCACCAAACATCATAAATGGCAAGGTGGACGATGTGCGGTTCATCGTGGTGAATGGCATGAGAACTGTTTTTGGCCTGAATCCATCCGCTTTGATAAGAGACATCAAGCATGCTTCTGTGCAGTTTCACCCATTGTTTATGAGCGTGCTTTAAGCGCTCATCCCGCTCTCCCGATGATAAAATCAACAGCGGCATATCGCCGAAATGAATCTGCTGATGCTTGATCTGACGAAGGCTCGTCAAAAATTCCGCGTGTGATCCTTCCAATATGAACTGTTTCAAATAGGCGGCTTTCATTTCTTCGGGAAGAAGCGGAAGCACTTTCGTCTCCTGATCCTCAGAAACCGGATCAAGCATCACCATCCCGAGAATATCCCGGCGGTTCCGGCTCGCCCAAAGTCTGCTGATAATCGCGCCGTATGAATGCGAGACGACAAGATAAGGAGGCTTGACGCCGGCCTTCAGAAGAAGAGCGTTTAATTCCTGTACCATGTGGTCCGCCGTTCTCTTGTTTCGGCTTTGTCCGCTTTTGCCGATTCCGGCTCTGTCATATGTGAAAACCCCAAATTCTTCATCTATGTCAGCGAGTAATGATGTCCATGTTTCAGAAGAAGTGCCGTAGCCGGCTTCAAAGACGATCGTCACTTCGCCGGCGCCTTTACGGTGTTTCGTATAAAACGGACACCCGTCAATCAGATATGTCCTTTCCATCCATGCTGCTTTCATTGGAGTCATCCCCTCTAATTGGTTCTATAGGGAAGACGGAGAAGCTTCGGCAATCGTTTCTCAAAAAATAAAAAAAGAGACAGCCGGATCGAAAAACTCCGGCTGCCACTTCATCACCATGCTCTGTCGTATTGAACCGGTGACGGTATTTCAGTATTCAGCTGCTTCGCTGCACTCCTTGCAAAGTGCGGATCGCGCAGAAGTTCTCTCGCGACAAAAATAAGGTCAGCGCGGTTGTTTTGCAGAATTTCTTCCGCCATTGTTCCCGTCGTTATCAAACCGACGGCGCCTGTTGCGATTTCGGCCTGTTCACGGATTTTCTCTGCGAAGCTCACTTGGTAGCCTGGGAAGACATTAATATCAGCTTGAACGAGTGCGCCTGAGCTGCAATCAATGAGGTCGACTCCCTGTTCTTTCATCCACTTCGCAAAACCGATATGATCCGCAATGTCCAGCCCTTTGTCTGTATAATCCGATGCAGAAATACGGACAAATAACGGGCCGTCCCAGACTTCCTTGACGGCTTCAATGGTCTCGCCTAAGAAGCGGTAGCGATTTTCATGTGAGCCTCCGTATTCGTCTGTACGGTGATTGGACAGAGGGGACAAAAATTCGTGCATTAAGTAGCCGTGTGCCGCATGAAGTTCAATAATATCAAAGCCGGCTTCTTTCGCGCGCGCCGCTGCCTGTTTGAATTCCTGAATGGTTTCTTTAATTTGTTCTGTCGTCATTTCAGCCGGTGTTTTGGACTGCTCATCGAACGGAATGGCTGACGGAGCGTAAATGTCTCCCTCAAGCTCAGCTTTACGTCCGGCGTGCGCAAGCTGAATGCCGATTTTAGATCCTTGCGCTTTCACTTGTTCCGTCAGTTTGGCAAAACCTTCGATATGATCATCGCTCCAAATGCCCAAATCCTGATCGGAAATGCGCCCTTGAGGATTAACGGCTGTCGCTTCCACGATAATCAGGCCGACCTGTCCGATTGCACGCGATATGTAGTGCGCCATATGAAAAGGCTGCAGTTTTCCGTCCTTCTCATGTGAGGAATACATGCACATCGGTGCCATAACAATACGGTTTTTGATCGTTACATCTTTAACGGTCCATGGTGTGAATAATTTTCTGGCCATTTATTTCGCCTCCCGGAATGTTTTTAGACATTGATTATAACAACTCTTGATCATTCAGTCATATAAACTGCTCACAACTGAACACATCGTTCTTATTGTTCTGGACGGGCATTTTTTTATACACAGCGTGGCCGTATCTTCATAACAGGCATTTACAGCCGATCATATAGCAAATATAGATGAGAAACGCACCGATGACTGCGTGGCCTCCTTTGAACCAGTTTGTCAGGATGAAAATACTGCTGATGAAGATCACTGCGCCGAAGGCACCGAATATTCCGTTTTTTTGAGCGGCTCTGAAATCGTCGGGGCTCATATTTTTCAGCTGCAAGTGAATATTCAGTAACGTCATGATCGGCAGCAATGTAATAACGCCTGATAAGAATAAGTATTTCGATTTGCTTAAATACGCGGCGGCCACCATAACGGTGCCGCCGATAAAAAATTGAATGAGAAAACTCATGCTGAAACGCTCACCTTCTGTTTGTTATCAAGTATAATGATGGAGACATTGCCATTTTATTTTTGATTGATGTATAAGTAAACTAAATATAACTAATGCATTGGATAATAAAGAATGATATCTGGGAGATGAAGCCGGTTGGATTTAAAGAAGCATTTAGCCTTTATTAAAACGGTTGAAAGCGGCAGCCTGACCCAAGCCGCTGCCATATTGAATTACACACAGCCGAACATCAGCCAAATGATCAGTAAATTAGAGGAAGAGTACGGTTTTCCGCTTTTGATCAGACAGCGGCATGGAGTGAGGCCCACCGCAAATGGCTTGAAAGTGTTACATATTATGAAGGAAATTCAAAAAAACTATGAAAAACTGTCTGAAACCGTTGATAATATTAATGGGTTAGAAAGAGGGGAAGTCCGGCTCGGCACTGTTACGAGCGTGGCGGTAAAATGGCTGCCGAAAATTTTGAGGGAATTTAATGAGCTGTATCCTTCCATTAAGGTGCATCTGTTTGAAGGAAATTCTACTGAACTGGAAGAATGGCTGAAAGATGATCGGATTGATGCGGCGATCGGGACATCCCACAGCGAGAAGTGGCATTTTTACCCGTTGGCAGAGGATCCGATTGTAGCGGTGATGAGCCCGCAGCATGAATTGGCGCAATGTGAAACGGTTCCGTTACATGTCATGGAGTCCGTCAAATGTATCGTGCCTTATCCGGAGACACATTTTGATGTGCTGAAAGTGCTGAAGGAAGAAAAGATTACGCCGCGGGTCGCTTATCAAATCAGAGGGGATGAAGCGATTATTGCAATGGTGCGGAACAATCTGGGGATCAGCATCTTGCCGCAGCTTTTGGTGAATGATTGTGATGTGCTCATCAAACGGTTTGATCGGTATGTCTCCAGGCAGCTCGGCATTTTGACAGCTCATGCAAAGGAGACGCAGACACCTTCTGTCCAGAAACTGATTCAATGCATACAAGAATGGGTTGCGGTCCGTCAGGCTTCTGTCTGAAGAAGCCTGATATGCGTTTAAGCCGGTTCAGCATAATAGACCAGCATAAAATATGTCACCGGTTCATCCGTGGAATTAAAATAACTGTGCGGCATCGCCCGAAGTCAGCACATGCTTTTCGTCATGAAGCTCAACCGTCAATTCACCGCTCTTGATTAAAATGTATCTTCCCCTAAATGTGATTTTGCCTCATGGGCGCAGCCCGGCTTCAGGTCAACTATGCCTTGAAAACAAAAAGTTTGACCGTGACGGTGGTGAGCGGGGTTATTTCGGTGTCGGGCTTTCGTTTGTATATAAAAAGGGCATCAACGGCATATGCTGTTGATGCTTTTTTTGAAATGCTAGGGTTTGGAGAGCACCTCAATTCCGACGTTGACCATTTTGTCCAGTCCCATAAAAGACAGGCAGATTTTGGCGCGTCTTTTTCTTTTATCGATCTTTTTAATAATGCCTTCCATTCCTTTAAGAGGCCCTGAGGCAACGGTTACTTTTGAATTTTCAATATAGACTTTTGAATAATCTACAGTGTCTCCTTCTCCGATCAGCCTGATAATAGGGAGGATTTCTTCATCCTTAATTGTCGTGAAATAGGTTTTACGCTCTTTGGAATAATATGCGCCGTTATTCACGATTCTGCATGAAATGGGGAGTTCTTTGATTTTATGAAATGTCCGCTCTGTCATCTTCGTTTTAAACAGAACATATCCCGGAAACATCTTTTTGAGTGCCTCGTATTTGATTCCGGCTTTTCGTTCTGTGACTTTTTTCTTGGGTATGATTGAGTAGAGAGCCTGCTCATCAAACTGCAGACGCAGAAATTTTTGAACTGTTTCTTCTTTTCCGGACTCTACAAAAAGTGCGTACCATTTCATGACTGGGTCCTCCTTAGAATAATAAGAAATTATTATACAAAGAAAGTATTTAATGGATAGTATTTAAAGTGATTAAAAATTTTTCTAATTCGTCTTTTTTTTACATAATATATGAAAATGAAAAATAAGTATAGACCCAATTGACAGAGAAGCGATGAATTTTCTTTGACATGAATAGGGTTCAGGGAATTATCTGACATTTATCCCGAAACAATTATGCCGACTGTCCACCGAACATAAAACTGTGAAATAAATGTCAGAAAATAATGAAATAATTCCTTGACATTATTATCTATAAATTGATATTATTCTCTTTAAATAGC
Organism: Bacillus sp. B1(2022); assembly: GCF_040259625.1. Classification (NCBI taxonomy): domain Bacteria; kingdom Bacillati; phylum Bacillota; class Bacilli; order Caryophanales; family Bacillaceae; genus Bacillus; species Bacillus sp. B1(2022). The sequence continues at coordinate 172,254 of NZ_JANIFO010000002.1, read as the reverse complement.
AACTATTTGTTAAATTTATTAAATTGATGTAAAGCACCTATTAAATTTCAATCGCTGTTTCGGCACGTTGAAGAGGAAATAGGGATTATAAAAATGATTGTAGTGTATATATCTACATATACATGATAAGGGAGAAGTGTGCCGTCATGGCTGTTTTCGGGCATATTGGCACTGCAGCTTGTCATGCGAAACATTCAGTAAACAAGCAATATGTTTTAATATAAATTATGTTAGAAAAGGAAAACACAATGCGTTTGCGATTTTTAAACCTGTGCTGAATCGCAAACGCGTTTGTGTTTTTATTTTTATGCCGGTGTTTACACCAGTCAATATATGAAATAAGAGACGTTTTTGTATGGAGATCCACATGTGATGTACAAAATTGGCGATGCGGAAAGGATGAGGATAAGATGCTTACGTTTGTGTTCCCGGGGCAGGGTTCTCAATTTAAAGGAATGGGAGCCGGACTGTTTGATGAATTTCAAGATCTGACACGTCAGGCTGATGACATATTAGGCTACTCTATAGAAGAATTGTGTCTGGAGGATCCGAATCACCAGCTGGGGAAAACGCAAATTACCCAGCCGGCGTTATATACGGTGAGTGCACTCAGTTATTTAAAGAAAATGAAAGAGTCCGGCAGAGAGCCTGATTACGCCGCAGGGCACAGTTTAGGAGAATATAATGCGTTATTTGCGGCCGGCTGCTTTGATTTTGAGACCGGTTTGCAGCTTGTGAAAAAAAGAGGGGAGCTCATGAGCAAGGCAGCTCCCGGAGGCATGGCGGCGGTTTTGGGGTTTACGGCTGAACAAGTAAAAGAGGTTCTATCCGATTATCATCTGACCGGCATTGATATCGCTAACCACAATTCACCTTCGCAAATTGTGATCGCCGGAACGAAACAAGACATTGAAAAAGCGGGCCCCGTCTTTGAAAAAGCCGGCGTGAGAATGTACCTTCCTTTAAATGTGAGCGGCGCCTTCCATTCCCGCTATATGAAAGATGCTGAAAAAGAGTTCGCGGATTATTTAGAAGAAACGGTGTTTTTGCCTCTTCGTTTTCCGGTGATCTCAAATCTTCATGCCGCACCTTATAAGAATGATGAAATCAAAACAAATCTGACTTTGCAAATGACCAATCAGGTAAAGTGGACGGACACGATACGCCGTCTGATGGGACTTGAAAATAATGAAATTGCAGAAGTCGGGCCCGGGGAAGTGCTGACAAAACTGACGCGTCAGATTAAAAAAGATGCCGTCCCATTACCTATGCCGAAAGAAGAGTCTGATACTGCTGATGTTAAAGCATCGGCAGCTGATCCGCAAAAAACGGCGGGAATGAGATTAGGGAACGAAGATTTTAAAAAAGATTATAACATCCAATATGCTTACATGACGGGCTCCATGTACAGGGGAATTGCTTCGGAACAGATGGTCATTAAAGCGGCAAAAGCGGGAATGCTGGGCTTTTTCGGAACGGGCGGATTGAGTATCGAACGGATCGGACAGGCCATCGGCACCATCCGGTCTGCACTGCGGCAAGGGGAAACATTCGGAATGAATCTTCTTCATCATATGATGTCACCTGACAAGGAAGTCAGAATGATAGATTTATATTTGAAAAACGGCATTCATCTTATTGAAGCATCGGCATTTATGGGCATAACCCCCGCTCTTGTTATATACAGGGCAAAGGGATTAACCAGGAATCATGACGGGTCGGTGTCAGTTCAAAACAAAATCATCGCGAAAGTATCCCGGCCTGAAGTCGCTGAGGCCTTTCTGAATCCGGCTCCGGCTCATGTGCTGGAAAGACTTGTGTCTGACAATCGGCTGACAGCCGGGGAAGCGGCGCTTGCAAAAGAAATTCCGATGGCTGATGACATTTGCGTTGAAGCGGATTCAGGAGGGCATACCGACCAAGGGATTCCGTATACATTAATGCCTGCCATGATCAGACTCAGAGACCGCATGATGGAGAAGCACGGTTATGCGAAAAAAGTAAGAATCGGCGCAGCGGGCGGCATCGGCACTCCGGAAGCGGCTGCTGCCGCGTTTCTGCTCGGCGCCGAATTTATCGGAACCGGTTCTATTAATCAATGCACGGTCGAAGCCGGGACAAGTGATTCAGTGAAAGATCTGCTTCAGGAAGCGAACGTGCAGGATACGTCATACGCTCCTGCGGGAGATATGTTTGAAGCGGGAGCAAGGGTGCAGGTGCTGAAAAAAGGCCTGTTTTTCCCGGCAAGAGCCAATAAACTCTTTGACTTGTACAGACAATACAATTCTTTAGATGAAATAGATGAAAAAACGAAAACATTAATTGAAGAAAAGTATTTCCAGCGCAGTTTTGAAGAAGTGTATGAGCAGTTGAAACGTGATAAATCTCCTGAGCAGATCGCCAAAGCCGAACAGAATCCGAAACACAAAATGGCGATGGTATTTAAATGGTATTTTTCTCATACGACAAGGCTCGCTCTGGAAGGAAAAAGTGAAAGTAAAATAGATTACCAAATTCATTGCGGTCCTGCGCTCGGCGCGTTTAATCAATGGGTGAAAGGAACCCCGCTTGAAAATTGGAGAAACAGGCATGTCGATCTGATCGGCAAACAGCTCATGGAAGAAACAGCCGGCCTTCTTGCGCAAAGGCTGGTATCGATTACAGGCTGAGTATGACCAGCCATTACATTTTTTCTGCGGAGGACAGACCATGCTGATTGAAAATCATGAATTAACGATGAGCCATGTCGGGTTAGGGAATTTGAATGAGTACGCGCTGCTGCTGTTATTCGGCAACGCACACAGTCACCATTTAACGGACGGAACGGGATTCCGGCCTGATCAGATGGCCGATCACCAAGGGCTGATTTTGTATCCGGCTTATTTTATGACACATCTCAAAGTTCCTTCAGATCAGCCTCTTGATCAGTACCGATTATGGGACGAGGTTTCCGTCGGAGTCGATATCTCCCGGTTTGGAGAAACCATATTAGAATCTGATTATTTGTTCGGGCCGAAAGGAGCGGTCAGCTCTGATAAAAGCGAGTGGGACCGGGGACGGTTTCCTTCTATGAAAGCCAATAGTTTAATTGTCGTCGACGTCACACAAACAGAAGGTTCGACGCGCAAAGTCTCAGCGCCTAAGGCTGAATGCATTGCGGAACTTTCTAAGCTAGCCAAGCCGCCTTACGCCCTGATGCGGTCAAAGAAAATCAGAACGGACGCCTTCGGTATGAAGCCGGGCAATCTCAAAACAGCAGACCCCGTTTCATATCGGGTTCCTGTTGATCAGGATGCTGCGCCCGGGCATGCCATGGTGTTTGCGAAATTCAGCAAGATAATGGATGCGGCGGAATTTGAATGGATGACGCGCCGGTCGAAGCCGGGTTTTCCGGTTTCAATCGCGCGGCATTTATTTTTGCTTGAAAGAGAGACGTATTATTACGGAAATTGTTTTGCAGATGAAGAGCTTGATATTTATATGACGGGACACATTGAAGAATGCGATCCCGACTTTCACGGTGAGTCCCTCGGTATGATCTCAGTGGCGAAAATCAGCTATCAGATTGAAGTCTATATGAAAAGAAATCATACATTGCTGGCCATTTCCAAGGTGGACAAGCTGCTGGCGGTGCCGACCTCTTCACAAGATCATATTCCGGATTATAAGCGGGTCATCAGAAGTCTATAAAATGAAGAATGGAGCTGAAAGCAAATGGAACAAACCAAGGAAATGAAGCAGATCATCGCTCAAATCATTCAGGACATTCAAGAACAGCAGTCATATCGGGCCGTCGAAGCGGGAGATGATGTGAGAGTCATAGAGGATCTGGGCTTCTCATCACTGGATATCGCTCAATTAGTCGCACAGATGGAGATGGAAACCGGAGTAGATCCTTTTTCCCAAGGAGAAACAATTTCAAGCATTACAACCGTCGGCAGCATTTGTGATATTTATCAAAAATATATGGACAGTGCTCAATCATGAAAACAGAAAGCGGGGGAGATATCAGCTGGGTGACTGATAAGCTTAGGGAAACGCAAGACAGTGAGTTTCTCATTTTTAAAGGGCAGACTTTTACGTATGATGATTTGCTGGCACGAATTAGCTTTTTTCAGAAAGAACTTGAACAAAACGGAATACATGAAGGAGAATGTGTGGCGCTTATCGGGGATTATTCCCCGAACGCTATTTTTTTGCTGATGGCGCTTTTGTTAAACCGAAATATCGTTGTCCCTCTAAGCAATGAATCAAGGGAAAAGCATCTCGACATGTTTGAAGACGCGAAAGTGAATCAAATCATTGAAATAAATGAAAATGACAGCTGGACGCTTCGTGAAGGTTCTGAAAGCGCCTCTCACCCTCTGCTTGATGACCTGCGCGAGAGAAGGGAGTCAGGCATTATTATTTTCACATCGGGAACTTCCGGCAAAAGCAAAGCATCCGTGTTAAGCGCCGGCCGGCTGCTTGAAAAATATAAAACGGCGAAGAGAAAACCGCTGCGTACGCTCATTTTTCTGAAATTGGATCATATCGGCGGCATTAATACGCTGTTTGCGATTCTATTTAACGGGGGAACCATCGTCACATCAGACAGCAGAACGCCGGAGTCCGTTTATCAGGCGGTCGACAAGCATGCTGTCCAAGTGCTCCCCGCCACCCCGACCTTTTTAAACATGCTGCTGATGTCCAAGGCGGATGCCGGCTATAACCTCTCTTCACTCCGGCTGATCACTTACGGCACGGAACCGATGCCCCAATCAACGCTGCGTGGCATTCACCGGCTGTTTCCGGATGTACGGCTGAAACAAACATACGGATTAACTGAACTGGGTATATTCTCAACGAAATCAAAAGACAGCCAATCCACTTGGATGAAAGTGGGCGGTGCCGGAACAGAGACCAAAATTACCGGAGGCACGCTTTGGGTCCGTTCTGAGTCCGCGATGCTCGGCTATTTAAACGCACCGTCACCTTTCGATGAAGACGGCTGGTATGACACCGGTGACCAGGTGGAAACAGACGGCGAATATATAAGAATCCTTGGAAGAAAGAGTGAAATCATTAATGTGGGCGGAGAGAAAGTGTTTCCGGCAGAGGTGGAAAGCGTCTTTCTGGAGATACCGAATGTCCGGGATGTTCTCATAACAGGCAGAAAAAATCCGATTACAGGCGAGATTGTCGCGGCAGAGGCCGTGCTCGAAAAAGAAGAAGATATCAAATCTTTCAGAAAGCGGGCCGTAGCTCATTGCAAACAGAAGCTGCAGCCATATCAGATACCGCAGATCATCTCTGTTACAGATCGGAAACTGTCTAATGATCGATTTAAAAAAATAAGAAACGTGTAAAACAGGAGGCAAATATGAATAACGGAAAAGTAGCGGTCGTCAGCGGAGGAAGCCGGGGGCTGGGAAAAGCGATTGTACAGACGCTTTTGGATGAGGATTACATAGTAGCCGCTTTCAGCCGCAGTGAATCTGATTTTATTAACACATTGAGAGAGAGTGAAAAGTACCGCGGCCGCTTTTATTGGGAAGCGGCGGATGCGGCGGATGATGCCGCCATGAAACAGTTTGTTCTTCAAGTATACCGCAAGTTTTCCAGAATAGACGGCTTGGTCAATAACGCCGGTTTGAACCTTGATCAGCTGCTGCCCCTGACCAATGATGAAGACATTGACCGCATCCTCAATCTGAATATCGGCTCAGTCATCAAGCTGACCCGGAACGTTTCCCGTGTCATGCTGAAACAAAATTCCGGATCAATCGTTAACATAAGCTCCATTATCGGCTCAAGAGGATTTAAAGGCACTTCAGTCTACAGTGCATCCAAAGCGGCTCTTGACGGCTTGACGCGAAGCCTGGCCAGGGAGCTCGGGTCTAAAGGAATCCGTGTCAATTCTCTTGCGCCCGGTTTTGTGGACACCGATATGACGAAAAATATGCCGGAAAAACAAAAATCACAGATTATCAGAAGGACGCCGATGGGCCGTTTAGGCGAAACAGACGATATGACCGGACTCGTTCGTTTCCTGCTTTCTCCTGAATCGTCCTTTATGACCGGACAGACAATGGCAATAGACGGCGGATTAACTTGTTAAAGCACAGAAAAATTCTTTTGTACAAGGGATGGTATCCTCATGAAATGTATTAACGAATTTTTAAGAACGGTAATAGCGCAAAAGCTGGGTGCCGAGGTGACCGAAGCGGAAGATAAAACCGCTTTTTTTACTCTTGGCGTGACGTCTCTCATCAGTGAAGAAATCATGACCATATTGCATAAAGAATTTACCGGCCTTTCTGAAACGCTGCTGTTTGAATATCCGAACATTGAGAAATTGAGTGAGTTTTTAAGTGCGCAGAAACGAAATCCCGAAAGCGTTCTTGAATTCACAGAAACGGAGCCTGATACGGGAAGCCGGCAGGAAGAAGAATTGCTTCCCGTACAGGCGGCTGAAAAGGTGCCTGAACCGGCAACGGACGGGAGCTCTGATATTGCGGTTATCGGAATGAGCGGGATGTTTCCGAAAGCGGAAAACCAGCATGATTTTTGGAACAATTTAATGGAAAATAAAGATTGTGTCACTGAAATCCCAGAGGACAGATGGGACAGCTCTTATTACTCGGAAGAGAAAACGGCAGAATACGCTTCATACAGTAAATGGGGAGGTTTTATTGATCATCCGGATCAATTTGACCCGCTGTTTTTTTCTGTTTCCCCGTGGGAAGCTGATTTAATGGATCCTCAGCAAAAATTGTATGTCACGTGCTGCTGGGAAGCGATGGAGGATGCCGGTTACGGGAATCCGGCGGCGAGGCCGACGGATCAAATCGGTGTATTCGCCGGAGTGACCTGGAATGAATATTCATTAATTGCACACGAAGAAGGTTTCCTCAAAGATCAGTACAAAGGCCCCGGCTCCTTATATTGGGGCATTCCGAACCGGGTTTCTTATTTCCTTGATCTCCATGGCCCGAGCATCGCTGTTGATACGGCGTGTTCTTCATCGCTTGTCGCCGTCCATCAGGCTTGTCAGGCCATTATGTCGGGCGACTGTGAAATGGCGCTGGCCGGAGGCGTCAACCTCAGCTTACATCCGCAAAAATACATGTTTTTAAGCCAATCGCATTTTCTGTCTTCTGAAGGAAAATGCCGCAGTTTCGGTGAAGGCGGAGACGGTTACGTGCCCGGCGAAGGCGCGGGAGCCGTTTTGTTAAAACCATTGAAAAAAGCGATTGCGGACAAAGACCACATCTACGGTGTCATTAAGGGGTCAGCCACTAATCACGGCGGCAAAACGACCGGGTATACGGTGCCGAATCCGGAAGCGCACCGGGACCTGATTTTATCCGCTCTAAACAGAGCCGCGGTAAGTCCGGCGGATATCAGCTACATTGAAGCTCACGGAACCGGCACGGCGCTCGGCGATCCGATTGAGATACGCGGCCTGTCTATGGCATTTGATAAACAGACCGATGAGAAAAACTACTGCGGAATCGGCTCGGTGAAATCCAATATCGGACATTTGGAAGCGGCTGCAGGGATCGCCGGTTTAATCAAGGTGCTTTTAAGCATGAAACATGAAACGCTTCCCGCCAGTCTGCACTCCGAGGAACTGAACCGCAAGATTTCTTTTTCTGATTCGCCATTTTATGTCGTCCGAAACAACCGGCCGTGGCCGGCTGAAGGAGATAAACCGAGAATCGCCGCAATCAGTTCATTCGGCGCAGGAGGCTCTAATGCCCATCTGATCGTAGGTGCTTATCAGCCAAAACGGCAAGCGGACAAGAATACTGAGCAAAAACCGCATGCCGTCGTATTAAGCGCACATTCCGAACAGCAGCTGAAAGAATATGCCGGGAAATTGAGCTCCTTTCTTGCCCGTTTGGAAAACCTGCCTTCTGCCGGCGGATACAGTCTGGAAAATATCGCTGCCACCTTATTGTCAGGCAGAGAGCCTTTCTCCTTCCGGCTTGCTGTCATTGCATCATCCCTTTCTGAGCTGAAACAGCGATTGGACGGATTTGTAAGCGGTCACAGCGACGGCAGGTATATGTACTTCGGAAAAGCGTCACACGGGCGGCCGGACGTTTCAGGCCAATCCGTTTCAGATCCTGAGAAATTTGCCGCGCTGTGGGTGAAAGGCCTTCAAGGTTGCAAAAAGCCGGAAACGCCGTATCAGAAAGTTCCGCTTCCTACGTATCCGTTTTTAAAGGAAACGTCCTGGCTGACCGATCAAAAAAAGCGGTATACAAAAAAGCCCCAAAATATCAAAAAGCGTGAAGCGCTGCATCCTCTGCTTGATGAGAATATTTCATCCGCCCGGAAAGGGACGTTTCAAAAGATATTTTCCAAGGATGAATATTTCTTTAAAGATCATTTAGTGAACGAAAAATATGTGCTTCCCGGAGTCTGTCATCTGGAAATGGCGGCATACGGCGCGGGATTGTGGGGAGAACGCCCGGTCGTCTCTCTTCAAAGTGTGTGGTACATGGAGCCGATTGTGACAGGGACAGACCCAAGATCCGTCATGATAGAGTTTGAAGCAGAAAAAGAGCGTATAAGCTATGTCATGAAAGAAAAAGGAGCGGACGGCACCCTCTTTTCGCAAGGAGAAGTGATTTGTAAAGAAAAAGGGACGTCTTTAGAGGCCCCGGCCTTTCAGCTCCCGGCGCCATTTGCGCAGAGAACGGAGCCGGAAGACATCTATCACTCGTTCTCTGAGGCGGGAATCGTGCAAAAGGACAGTTTTCAGGTCATCCGCGAATTCTCTTATACAGAAAGGAAAGCACTGGCCAAATTAACGCTCCCGTCACACTTGGAAGCCGATTTTAAACAGTACATCCTACATCCGTCCTTAATGGATGGCGCTGTTCAAACTGCAATGGCGCATGTGCTGCAATTTCAAAAAGAGCCTGCGCTTATCGTACCGTTTTCCTTCGGAGAAATACAGCTGCTTGAACCGTTAGCGAAAACCGTATTTGTGTATGCGGAGGTAAAAGCGGCCTCTGTTCACCAATTTGATCTGCATATTTGTGATGAGCGCGGCGTGCTGTTGGCGGCAGTGAAAGATTTTATCATAAAAGAGGTGCAGGAAAGCGCCGGGTTTAACCAAAAAGCTGGCGTCACGCCGAAGAAAAGCTGTGAAACGGAATTGCTTATGACACCGGTTTGGAACACCGTCACCATTCCGGAAACCGGCATGTCTTTCATGCGTGAAGAAAAAATAATCGTCATCGGGGCCGGGCTGGATTTTCAGCAGGCTTTGAAAGAGATGTATTCCGATGTCCGTTTTCCGGACATCACTTCTTTGGACAGCGCGGAACAAATGGCTGAAACATTTAAAGCGCAAGGCTCTTTTCAACACATGATATGGGCGGCGCCGGATCATCCCATTCCATCCGTTTATGATGCGGATACGGCCGAGGGACAGGAGCACGGGGTCATGCAGCTTTTCCGGCTGGTAAAATCGCTTCTGCTTCTGAATTTTGACACGGAACAACTATCATTGACAATCTGCACGTTTCAAGCACAGCCGATTCATGAACATGATGAGGTCAATCCGAGTCATGCAAGCATACACGGATTAGCGGGGGCGCTCGCAAAAGAATACAGCAATTGGAGCATCCGGCTTCTTGATTTGGAATCTCAAAGGGGAGACCGGCATCTTCCTGATGTCTTCTCTTTACCGTCGAACCCCGAGGGAAATCCGTGGGTCTTTCGTGCAGGTCAGTGGCACCGACAGCAATTGGCCGTCTGCCAGCCTCATGCAGATGAGCCTTCATTATACCGGCACGGCGGGGTTTATGTGATTATCGGCGGAGCAGGCGGAATAGGAGAAGTATGGACTGAATATATGATTCAGACCTATCAGGCGAAAATTATCTGGATCGGGAGACGGAAAAAAGATACACAGATTGAAAGAAAGCTGAAAAGACTTGCAGCTTTAGGTCCCGCACCGCAATATTTCAGCGCGGATGCTGCCGATTATGACTCTCTCAAACGGGCGTATGACACCATTGTAAAGGAAAATGGAAAGGTCCGCGGAATCATTCATTCCGCCATCGTGTTATCAGACCGCAGTTTTGCCAATATGGAAGAGGATCAGTTCCGCGCGTCACTTTCTGCAAAAACTGATGTGAGCTTGCAGATTGCCCGGGTAGCTGAAGGGGAACCCCTGGATTTCTTGCTGTTTTTCTCTTCGATGATGTCGTTTCAAAAAGCGCCGGGACAGAGCAATTATGCCGCCGGGTGCACGTTTAAAGACGCTTTTGCTAAGCGGATCTCACAGAAAGCGCCGTATGCCGTAAAAGTTGTCAATTGGGGCTTTTGGGGAAGTGTCGGCGTTGTCGCTTCAGAACAATACCGGAAACGGATGGAGCGGGACGGAATCGCTTCTATTGAGGCGCCCGAAGCGATGAAAACGCTGGAAACCCTGCTTTCCGGACCTCATGACCAGCTGGCGCTGATCAAAACGACAGATCCGGTTTTTATGAAAGACGATCTGAAAGAACAAGTAACGGTTTATCCGGAAAAGATTCCTTCCGCACTCGGACAATTAACGGTTAACATCACGCAGAATGACGAAGCTGAGCGGTTAAAAGCATCAAGTGTCATGAGCTGCATGAGAGAGATGGAGTCCCTTATTGAAAAAATGCTTGTATCAACCCTTTATGAGATGGGAGCCGGGCTTGGTCAGGCTTTGCCGTTATTTCAATCGGCTGCCGGCATAACGGAACAATACAGCAGATGGCTGAAAGAGAGCTTTGTCCTCCTGAATAAATTAGCGCTTACTCCGGAAAAAACGGATCTAGGGCAGGTGTGGGAGGAATGGGAGCGGAAAAAAGAGACTTGGCTGCGCCAGAAAGACATGAGGGCGCATGTCAGATTGGCAGAAGAGACATTGCGTGTGCTTCCAGACATTTTAACCGGTAAGCTTCCGGCAACGGAAGTGATGTTCCCTGACTCCTCTTTCCGTCTTGTGGAAGGCATTTACCGCAATAATATCATTTCTGATTTTTTCAATGACAAGCTTGCTGACACATTGATTGCAGTTTTGAAGGAACGTCTGGAAAAAGATCCGCAGGCGAAAATCCGCATTTTAGAAATCGGAGCCGGAACGGGCGGGACGAGCGCCGCGGTCATGAGAAAATTGAAACCGTATGAAGCGCATATTGCCGAATATTGTTTCACGGATATTTCTAAAGCATTTCTTTTACATGCAGAAGACATATTCGGTCCGGAATATCCTTATGTCACTTATAAAATATTCAACGCTGAGCAGCCGGTATCAGCAGAAGCGCCGGACATCGGCACGTATGACGCAGTGATCGCGACCAATGTGCTTCATGCGACAAAAAATATCCGCTCTACGCTGCGCCATGCGAAAGCAATGCTGCAAAAAAACGGCCAGCTGTTTATAAATGAGATCAACAGCCGTACCATATTCAACCATGTGACGTTCGGCCTTCTTGAAGGCTGGTGGCTGTATGAGGATCATGATTTACGGATTCCGGGCTGTCCGGGGGTTGATCCGGCCGGCTGGGCGGAAGCGCTTTCGCTTGAAGGATTCGTCCATCCTCTGTTTCCGGCTGAAGCCGCACACGACTTAGGCCAGCAGATTATAGCGGCTGAAAGTGACGGAACGGTCAGGCTTGCCCTCACGCAGGCGTCAGAAGAGAAGCCGGAGCGCCGTCCGTATGACGCAGAAGGTCTTTCGGATGATACTTTGCATGTCAGCCTGAGAGAAAAAAGCGTTGAACTGATGAAGAAGGTCATCGGTGAAGCGCTTAAAGTGCCGGCGCATCGTCTTTTAACCCATGAACCTTTAACCGCATACGGATTGGATTCCATACTGGTCGTCAGACTGACCAACGCGTTAAAAGACGTCTTCGGTTCTGTCAGCAGCACTTTGTTTTTTGAATATCAAACCATTGATGAGCTTGCTGATTACTTTCTGTCTTCCCGTAAAGAAGCGCTCGAGCGGCAATTCGGGAATGGACAGGCTCATCCCGAAAACGCCGGACGGGTGCAGGCTCCCGCAGAAAGCGCCGCGCCGATTCCAAACGTAAGAGAACGGGGCATCACATATCTGACGGAATTAATAGGAAAAACGCTGAAGATGCCGAGCGGGAGAATGGATCCGTCGGTTTCCTTAACCGCATACGGTTTGGATTCTATCCTGGTCGTCAGGCTCACAAATGCTTTTCGTAACGTGTTTGACCAAATGACCAGCACTCTCTTTTTTGAATATCAGACGATAGAAGAAATCGCGGATTACCTGCTTCTTTCTCAGCGGGGAGCATTTATGAAAGCGATGGGTGTGCGTGAGGCACAGCTGTCTGATCACACAGATAATCTGAATGTAAAACAAAACAAGATTCCTCAAAACGAGGAAGGCGAAAGGACGAACGGAGATCCCTATATCCAGGATATCGCTGTCATCGGTCTGTCAGGCCGGTATCCGGGCGCCGATCACGTTGATGAGCTGTGGGAAAATGTAAAAGCCGGCAGGCATTCTATTACTGAAGTGCCGAAAGATCGCTGGGACTGGAAAACGTTTTATAACGAGGAACGCGGAAAATGGGGGTCCATTTATTCAAAATGGGGCGGTTTTCTCGATGACATTGATAAATTTGATCCGCTGTTTTTCCGTATATCTCCCGCGGAAGCTGAAAGGATGGATCCGCAGGAAAGGTTGTTTCTGCAGACTGCTTATTCAAGCATTGAAGATGCGGGGTACACCCCGTCCACGCTTTGTGACAGCCGGAAAATCGGAGTCTTTGTCGGTGTGATGAACAGCAATTACCCGACAGTTCCCAGCGACTGGTCTATCGCAAACAGAGTATCGTTTTTGTTCAATTTCCAAGGGCCGAGTATGGCTGTGGATACAGCATGCTCTTCTTCTTTAACAGCTGTCCATCTCGCCGCAGAAAGCCTGCGGAGCGGAATGAGTGAAACAGCGATTGCCGGCGGAGTCAATCTTATCGTTGATCCGGCCCACTATGAGCGGCTGTCCGCTTTTTCAATGCTGTCTCCCGGTGATAAATGCAAATCTTTCGGAGACAGTGCGGACGGTTTTGTTGACGGTGAAGGAGTAGGGGCGATTGTGTTAAAGCCGCTTGCTCAAGCGGAGAAAGACGGCGATCATATTTACGGCGTTATTAAAGGAAGCATGCTGAACGCAGCAGGCAGGACAAACGCTTATATGGTGCCGAATCCGAAAGCGCAGTTTGATCTGATCGCAGAGACGTTGAAACGGACCGACATTCACCCGAGAACGGTCAGTTACTTGGAAGCCCACGGAACGGGCACTGAGCTCGGTGATCCGATTGAAATCGACGGGTTAACGAAAGCTTTTCGCCTGACAACAGAAGACCGGCAGTTTTGTTCCATCGGTTCAATTAAATCAAATATCGGACATTTAGAAAGCGCTGCCGGGATTGCGGGGATCACCAAACTGCTTCTGCAATTGAAACATAAGAGGATTGCCCCTTCATTGCATGCGGCGGAATTGAATCCGAATATTGAGTTTGAGCACACTCCGTTTTTCGTACAGCAAAAAGAAACGGAATGGAAGCGACCTGTCTTGAATATCACGGGTGAAATGAAGGAATATCCGAGAATTGCCGGCATTTCCTCGTTTGGAGCAGGAGGTTCAAACGCGCATGTCATCATTCAGGAATTTGTGCCGTCTGACAGCCTGAAACCAATGGAAAACGCGTCTGTTTCTCCGCAAAAACCGGCTGTTATTATTTTATCAGCGCGAAATGAGCAGCAATTGACAGAGCGCGCCCGCCAGCTTCTGGATGATGTCATAAGAAAAAAGCGTTCTGACGGGGATTTAGCCAAGATCGCTTACACGCTTCAGGCGGGAAGAGAACCGATGGCTGAGCGGCTTGCATTTACGGCCGAGTCGATAGAAGAACTGAAAATGAAGCTTATGAGTTTCTCAAACGATCATAATATCGAACATGCTCATATCTGGCGGGGCAGGACAGCCAAACATCATTCATTGGCGGCTTCGCTCACTTCTGATGAAGATATGGCGCTTACCATAAATGCTTGGCTGAAAAAAGGGAAATACGGAAAGCTGCTTGACCTTTGGGTTAAAGGACTTGACGTCGATTGGTCAGCTCTTTATCAGCGCAACCCGGGCCGCATCAGTCTCCCGGCCTACCCTTTTGCCAAAGACCGATATTGGGTCACAAAAGCTGATGTGTCACTTGACAAAACAGGCTCAGCGAAAAGTGAGAAAGCAGCCAGACTTCACCCGCTGCTCCACACGAATACATCGACCTTTACCGCCCAGCGTTTTACTTCTGTTTTTTCAGGACATGAACCGTTTTTTGCGGATCATACCGTCAATGGAAAACCGGTGCTTCCGGGCGCGGCTGCTTTAGAAATGGCCCGGGCCGCCGTTACATTTGCCGCTGAAGACTTGCCCGGCGGGAAAACGGGTGTCAGGCTCAAACAGATCGTTTGGCTCCGTCCGGTGACGGCGCTTTCTGAAGGAGTGACGCTTCATGTAAAGCTTCAGCCGGAAGAAAACGGAGACATTGCTTTTGAAGCGTATGCCGAAGGAGAAGAGCCGCTTGTCTTTTTCCAGGGAAAGGCCGTGCTCGAAGAGACGGAGCGTGCTCCTGTTCTCGATGTGGAAGCGGTTCAGGCGCGCTGCAGCGGCCGTCACTTGTCAAAGGCTGAGTGCTATGAAGCGTTCGACAGCCTCGGCATCACCTACGGACCGTCGCATCAGGCGCTTGACGCCGTCTATGCCGGAAGCGGAGAAGTGCTCGCGAAGCTCACTCTTCCGCCGTCCGCCCGCGCAGAAAAGGAGCCGTTCATCCTGCATCCGAGCATGCTGGACGCCGCCCTTCAGGCTTCTATCGGTCTCGTGCTCTCAGACGGTTCCGCGTCCGGACGGCCGTTTCTGCCGTTTGCCCTCCAGGATATGCAGGTGTTTTCTGCGTGCCGGGAGACGATGTGGGCGGTGCTTTCCTCAGCGGACGGCGCCTATCATATTGAGCTGTGTGATGAAAACGGCGCGGTATGTGTCCGATTGACGGGGCTCACCGCCCGTTTTCTGGAAGAGGAAACGGAGGAAAAACCGCTCTTGCTTCAGCCAAAGTGGCAGGAATCACCGCCGGATGAAGGCGGTGGACAAGAAGCGTCTTTCAGATACGTGACACTGTATGGCGGAATGAACGCTGAGGACATAAGCGGCGCCGTATGTGCGGCTGACGGCGAAGGTCCGATTGAAGACCGTTATGACGCCTGCGCGGCGGAGCTGTCAGCGATCGTCACGCGTCTTATCAAAGAAAAACAGAAGAAAAAAACGCTGATCCAGCTTCTTGTCCCCGACAGGGGGGAAGACAATGTATTGGCGGGGCTGGCCGCTTTTCTGAAAACGGCTCACCTTGAACATCCGAAGCTGTACGGCCAAGTCATCCAAGCCGATCCGGACGAGTCAGCCTCGGCGCTTCTTGCCAAGCTGAAAGAAAACCGGGCGCATCCTGAACAAGCGGAAATCCGTTATGAAGCCGGCAAACGTCTCGTCAGAAACTGGCGTCATCTGCCGGCGCCTCAAAGCGGCGCCGTTCCGTGGAAAGACGAAGGGGTCTACCTCCTCACCGGGGGAGCGGGCGGCATCGGCCTGATTTTCGCTGAAGAAATAGCCTCCCGCGTCAAAAACGCCGTCCTTGTATTAACGGGAAGGGCGGAAGCGCTTGATAAAGACCGCTCCGCCCGCTTACGGCGCTTGGCAGCGACGGGCGCCCGCGTATTGTATCAACCGGTAGACGTGACAGACAGGGCGGCGGTCATCGCCCTCGTCCGCGGCATACAGGAGGAGCACGGAACACTCGACGGGATCATTCACGGCGCCGGCGTGATCGCTGACAATTACATTCTGAACCAGACAGAAAACGAACGGAAGACCGTCATGGCGCCGAAGGTGAAAGGGCTTATCAATCTTGATGAAGCAGCGAAAGATGTGCGGCTGGACTTTTTCATTCTGTTTTCTTCCTTGGCGGGAGGCATGGGAAATCCGGGGCAGGCCGGTTATGCGGCAGCCAACGCATTTATGGACGTATATGCAGCCCGCCGGAACCGTCTCGTGCGGGACAACGAGCGGAGCGGGAAGACCCTGTCCGTCAACTGGCCGCTTTGGGAAGAGGGCGGTATGCGTGTGGACAAAGAGACCGAACGGCTGATGTATGAACAGACCGGAATGAAAGCCATGCGATCGGCTTCAGGCATCCAGGCACTTTACGCCGCTTTTGCCTCCGGAGAACACCAGGTCATGGTGGCAGAGGGCGACGAAAAACGGATTCGAAAAAACCTGATGCCTGAAACGCCGGAACCGTCCCGTAGCATTCATGTGTCAAGGAAGACGCCCGTCCATATGCCGAATAAAGTACAAGCGGAACTCAAACATATGATATCAGGCATTCTGAAGGTGAAAGAAGACGAGATAGATGCTGAATCAGAGATGAGAGATTATGGCTTTGATTCGGTTTCATTCACGCAGTTTGCAAATGAACTAAATAAAATGTATGGGCTTGAACTGACACCGGCCGTGTTTTTTGAATATCCGACAGTCTTTCGTTTTGCCCAATACTTGCTGACGGAACATCCAAATACATTCGGCTCACAGGCAGAAACAGAAACGGAGAAACCGGTTGTGCGTAAAAAAATGAAGACGGAGCCATTCTTGATTCCGTCCCGTCTTCCTAAAACAAAAACCGCAGCTGCACCTGAGCCCGTGGCGATAATCGGAATCAGCTGTGCATTTCCAATGGCTGAAAATCCGGAAATGTTTTGGGAGAATTTAGCCGGAGAAAAGGACTGCATTTCTGAAATACCGCCGGAGCGCTGGGACTGGAGACAGTATTACGGAGATCCGCAGAAAGATAAAAATGCGAGCAATGTAAAGTGGGGCGGCTTCATTGATGAAACCGCTCAATTTGATCCTTTATTTTTCGGTATTTCTCCGCATGAAGCCGAAATGATGGATCCTCAGCAAAGACTTTTAATGATGCATGTATGGAAAGCGATTGAAGATGCCGGCTGCTCTGCCAAAAGCCTGTCAGGAACAAATACAGGCATTTTTGCAGGCACGACAAACAGCGGTTACGCTCAGGAAGCTTCAAAGTTCCATATAGAGATTGAGGGTTCTTCCGCCGCCGGTACGGTTCCGTCAATCGGTCCGAACCGCATGAGCTATTTTCTGAATATACATGGGCCGAGCGAACCGATTGAAACCGCCTGTTCAAGCTCATTGGTCGCTGTTCACCGTGCGGTCAGGGCAATTCAGGCCGGAGACTGCGGCATCGCGATTGCAGGAGGCGTCAATGCTATTGTGTCGCCGGATATGCATATCAGCTTTAATAAAGCGGGAATGCTCAGTGAAGACGGGCGATGCAAAACATTTTCCGATCAAGCGGACGGGTATGTCAGAGCTGAAGGTGCGGGCATGATTGTTTTGAAAACATTATCCGATGCGGAACGTGACGGCGACCGTATTTATGCCGTTATTCGCGGAACGGCGGAAAATCATGGCGGACGGGCGGCTTCCCTTACATCGCCGAATCCGAAAGCACAGACAGAAGTCATGATAAAAGCTTATCAGCAAGCGAACATCGACCCCCGTACAGTGAGTTATATTGAAGCCCACGGCACGGGAACGGCGCTCGGAGATCCGATAGAAATCAACGGACTCAAAGCGGCTTTTGCAGCGCTTTATCAGAAAGCCGGAGTAACGGCACCCGATCAGCCTCATTGCGGCCTCGGTTCCGTCAAAACGAATATCGGCCACACAGAGCTTGCCGCCGGCATGGCCGGGCTTTTAAAAATTATTTTGCAGATGCAGCACAAAACGCTTGTGAAAAGTCTGCATTGTGAAACCGTTAATCCGTATATCAGCCTCGACGACAGCCCGTTTTACTTCGTCCGCGACACTCAGCCATGGAAAGCAGCGGCTGATGATAGCGGGAATGAACTGCCGCGAAGAGCGGGTGTCAGCTCGTTCGGATTTGGCGGTGTCAATGCTCATGTCGTGCTCGAAGAATATGTTTCTCCTGTTGAAGAGAAACAATGGACGTCCGGTGAACTTCAGCCGTCCTTATTCATTCTCTCGGCAAAGACGGCGGAACAGCTGAAGAAACGTGCGGAACAGCTGCGCAGATATTTGGAAAAGACACATTCAGCTGACGGAGCTCTTGCGGGTATCGCTTATACGCTACAGCTTGGCCGGGATGAAATGGAAGAGCGCCTTGCCGTCATTGCTGAAACAAAAGAAGAGCTTACGAACGCGCTGAATGATTTCCTCAGCGGCAAGGAGACGGGGCAGAATTTCTTTACAGGCCGGAACAAAGCGATGAAACAGCTGTTTACAGAGATGACGGACAACGCAGAAATGAGCGGGACCGTAGATCAATGGATTGAAGCAGGCAAATATGCAATGCTTGCAAAATTATGGGTGCAAGGTTTACATGTCGACTGGAATAAATTATATCCGGACGAAAGGCCAAAAAAAGTCAGCCTGCCCGTCTATCCTTTTGCGAAAACACATTGCTGGATACCGCACAGTGCGCAGCATATAAGGCACCGGGAGACTTATGAGATTGATACGTCCCCGCTTGAGACTTATGAGCGCCTGCTTGATGAATTGGAGAAAAACGAAATAAGCATAGAAGCCGCTGTAAAAAGAACGATCGGTTTTTACAGGGATTAGCGTAATGGAGGAAACCATATGAAAGAGTTTCTGCACCGGGTTTTTTCTGACGTCAAAAATAAAAAAATGACAAAACAGGATGCGATCGGCATTTTGCGCGATTATGATATGCGGATGGGACTTCGCCAAGCGGCTTCCCTTCATCCGCTTGCTCAGCAGCATATTTCTGATGAAACGGGACAGGGATTCTCGGCAGCTTTCAGCGGCCGGGAATTTTTTCTCGCTGATGTTTCTTTACAGCGTAAAAAGCTTATGCCCGGAGAACTTCTTTTGGAAATGGCGAGAGCTGCGGCTGTTTTGACAGTAAAGGAGACTGAGGCTGTCCGGCTGACACATATCGTGTGGTCAAAGCCCATTCTGACTGAGGCTGAGCCGTTCCATATCGAAATCAGGCTGATACCCGCAGAGGGTGAAGCCAAAAGGTTTGAGATTTACAATCCATTTTCTGCCGATTTCAGTCATCATGATGTGTACAGCCAAGGGATGATTCAGCCAGTTGATGCTGCGCCTGGCATGCTGGATATCAGCCGCTTGAAGGAAAACAGCGGTTCCCTGATGGATCAGCAGCAAATTGAAGCCATCACTCAGAACGATACCGTTCAATACAGTGAGCACATGAAAGGAATTGAGCGTATTTACGCCTCAGCAGGACGGATGCTGGCAGACATATCAATTCCATTGACAAACCAAAAAGAATCCGCCCGATTCGGCCTCCCTCCCTGTGTGATGAAAAGTGTGACAGAGGCATGCGCGCTGCTTGGCGGCAAAGAATATAAAACGCTCGCCCCGGTTTCATTGGACGAGCTTTTGTTTTATGAATCTTGTCCTGACAAGGTATGGGCCGAGATACAAGAGAAGGCGGGGAGCTTTTATATTGATTTATGTGACGAAGAAGGGAAAATATGGGCTTCCCTATCAGGGTTGAAGCTGCAGCCTGTCATCAAGACGGGCGCTCCCGGAAAAACCAATGCCGAACACCGCAGTGAACGTTTGTATGAACAAACGCTTCTTCAGCTCAAAACGCTGTTTGCCCTGACTACAAAAATTGCTGTTTCCAACATAGATACTGAAGAGCCGCTGGAAACCTACGGAATCGACTCAGTCACTGTGACGAAATTGAACCGCGAATTGTCTCTGCTTTTCGGTGACCTTTCCAAAACGGTTTTTTACGAATATAAGACACTGGGATCTCTGGCAGCTCACTTTGTCACGGATTATCCAAAAGAATGCCGAAAATGGACAAATGATGATGACCACCGTTCAGGCATATCAGAACAGGTTTTGGCAAATGAAGATTTTCCGGTGCTTCCGTCGTTTATCAAGCGAAAGAAACGGCCTGCTTTTTCCAATGAGAACCAGACAAAAGAAGGGATTGCGATTATCGGAGTCAGCGGACGTTATCCGCAAGCTGAAACACTTGAAGAGTACTGGGATAACTTAGCGGCCGGAAAAGACTGTGTGACGGAAATTCCCGAAGAGCGCTGGGAAAAGGACAAGTACTACAACCCTGATCCTGAAGCGGCCGTGAAAGAAGGGAAAAGTTACAGTAAGCGGGGCGGGTTTCTGAAAGATGCCGCTTTCTTTGATCCGCTGTTTTTTCAAATTTCACCCCGTGATGCTTTGAATATGGACCCGCAGGAGCGTCTCTTTATTGAAATGTGCTGGCAGGTGCTGGAGGATGCCGGTTATACGAAGGAACAGCTTGAGAATTTGTATAACGGCCGGGTCGGCGTTTTTGCGGGCATTACGAAAAACGGGTACGGAATGTACTGGAAAAACGGCGGCACCCTGCAGCCGAAAACGTCGTTCAGTTCAGCGGCCAACAGAGTTTCCTATTTTCTTAATCTGAAAGGGCCGAGCATGCCGGTCGACACGATGTGCTCGTCTTCGCTGACTGCAATTCATGAAGCGTGTGAAAACATCCTTCGCGGCGAATGCGACATGGCGATTGCCGGCGGTGTGAATGTGTATACGCATCCTTCGGCTTATGCGGAGCTCAGCGCCTATCGAATGCTTTCAAAAGACGGAACGTGCAAAAGTTTCGGTGAAGGCGGGGACGGATTTGTTCCCGGGGAAGGCGTCGGGGCCGTGCTGTTAAAGCCGCTGTCAAAAGCGATAGCTGATAAGGACCATATTTACGGGGTGATTCGCGGCACTCATATCAATCACGGCGGCAGAACAAACGGGTATACAGTGCCGAGTCCGAGCGCTCAGGCTGACGTGATTTCCGGCGCGCTTGAAAAATCAGGAATACATCCGCGGATGATCAGCTGTATCGAAGCCCACGGCACGGGCACTGAACTCGGAGATCCGATCGAAATAGACGGTTTGACCCGCGCATTTCAAACGAAAACGTCAGATAAAGGTTTTTGCGCCATCAGCTCAGTTAAATCCAATATCGGGCATTTGGAAGCCGCGGCAGGCATTGCCGGTGTAACGAAACTGCTGCTTCAGTTTCAAAAACGACAGCTGGCTCCCTCTTTACATTGCAGAAAATTGAATCCGAATATTGCATTCGACCGGACGCCGTTTGTGGTGCAGCGTGAATTGGCAGACTGGAAACGGCCGGTCATTGAGGAAAACGGAGCGCAAAAAGAGATTCCGAGAATCTCGGGAATCTCTTCTTTTGGCGCGGGCGGGGCAAATGCCCACATATTGATAGAAGAATATATTGAACCTGATAGGGAGATTTATGAGCCATTCACAGATGAAGATCCCGCAGTCATTTTATTATCCGCCAAACAGGAGGCCAGTCTGAAGCAGCGGGCGCAGCAGCTTCTTCAAGCGATCAGAAAAAATGACGTCACAGACCGCAGCCTCCGGGATGCGGCTTACACCCTTCAAACCGGAAGAGAAGCGATGGAAGAACGTGCTGCGTTTATCGTGACGTCGACAGAGCAGTTAGCGGAAAAACTGCAGCGTTTTATTGACGGCGGGACAGACGGCTGCTTCAGGGGAAAAAGCAAACAGTATAAAGACATTCTAGCCGTTTTTAAGGATGAAGATATGCAGGAAGCCGTCCGTAAATGGATGAAACGAAAAAAATTCGCGAAGCTTCTGGAACTTTGGGTAAAAGGGCTGAAGGTTGAATGGTCAGAGCTTTATAACGGCAGCCTGCCGCATCGCATCAGCCTTCCCGGTTATCCATTTATAAAGGATCGGTATTGGCCGGACGATGCAGCGCCGGACAATGTTCGTGATGCTGAATCACATTCTGAAACATTTCGTGAAATCCGCTTTTTACAGAAAAGCTGGGCAGAAAGCAGCCGTGTTCCGGCTAAGGAAGTGCGGGGCGTCATCGGAATAGCTGCTGATCACCAGACAGGAAATTTAGCCGTTGAGCTGTCCCGTTATTTCCCCGAGTCTGAAATCATTGACGCTGCATCACCGGAAATATCCGGGGACGCGGCCCGATTTGGCGGTCTGATTGATGTGACCGGATGCGGGACGGAAATCAATCATGATGACGGCTGGATTCATCGTCTGCAGTCTCTCATTGACAACAGAAACCGCGGCCGAAAGCTTCAGCTGCTTTGTGTGACAAAGGGGCTTGAACCCTTTGCAAATGAAACGATAAATCTCTCAGGTGCAAAAAAGGCCGGATTGTACCGGATGCTCCAAAGTGAGTATAAGGATATCCGCTCGCGGCATATGGATGCAGAACGGACTGCCGAAGATCCTGAGCTGGCAAACCAGATCGCAGATGAGTTTTTTCGCGATTCTGAAGACATCGAAGTGTGTTACCGAAACGGTGTGCGCTATCACGCGCGGTTAAAGGAAACAAACAGCTTAGCTGAAAAAGAATTTTCATTTCCGAAAGACCATGTGCTCTGGATCACCGGAGGGACCCGGGGACTCGGATATTTATTTGCCCGGCATTTTGCCGAACGTTACGGAGTCACGAAACTCGTGCTTACCGGAAAAGAAACAATGCCGCCGAAAGCGGAATGGGATGATCATATCAAACGGAATTCCCCGTTTTCCGATAAGGTGAGAAGAATTAGAGAGCTCGAACAAAAAGGTATCCGAACGGAAGTGCTGTCTGTATCTTCCGGCCCTGAATATGAGCAGGCCGTCAGCCGTGTGAAAGATCAAATGGGGCCGATAGGAGGCGTGTTACACGCAGCGGGAGCAGTAGATCTCGATCATCCGGCCTTTATCCGCAAAACAAGCGAACAGATGATGCCCGTGCTTGAGCCTAAAACAGACGGACTGGACCTTTTGTATCAAGCGCTGCACAAGGAGCCTCTCCGGTTTTTTGCGCTGTTTTCTTCAGTGTCCGGCGTGATGCCGGAATTAGGAGCGGGACAAAGCGATTATGCCATGGCTAACGCCTATATGGATTATTTTGCGGCTGCAAAAGGTTTTCCGGTGCTGAGCATCCAGTGGCCGAGCTGGAAAGAAACGGGTATGGGCGAATCAAAAAGCCGGGCCTATCAGAAAAGCGGTTTAAAGAGCATCACTGACAGAGAAGGGCTGAGCCTGTTTGATGCCATCATGGCAGGCGATTGCGGATCTGTTATTATGCCGGCCGTCATTCACCCGGAAAAATGGGAGCCTGACCGTCTGCTGCTTTCATCCGGCCTGACTGAAACAAAGCAGCAGGAACAGGCCGATACAGAAAGCGTTGAGGAGTGGCTGACGGGCATTTGCTGCCGGGAATTAAGACTGGAGCCGTCAAGATTTGAATCTGATACACCGTTTCAAGATTACGGAGCCGATTCCATCATGCTTGCCCAAGTGTCCAGAGCGATCGGAAAGAGGATCAAAGCTGACCTTGACCCGGCGGTGCTGTATGAATACCCTACGGTTGCTGCGCTGGCGGGATGGCTTGAAACAGCATATCCGGAAATCAAAGCTGCCGTTTCAAAACCGGTTCAGCCTGAAATCCCGGACGCTCCCAAACAAACAGCAGCCGCTGTTATTCAGCCTTCTCGTGCTAGAGCGGCGCAAGACATCGCTGTTGTCGGAATGTCCTGCCGTTTTCCGGGAGCTGAATCAATTGAAGCTTATTGGAAGCTGCTGTCTGAAGGAACGTCAGCCATTCAAAGAGTTCCGAAAGAGCGCTGGAAAACGGAGAAGGCGGATTATGCGGGCCTTTTACAAAATGTAACGCATTTTGACCCGGAGTTTTTCCTTATTCCCGAAGAAGACATCAAGGCAATGGATATCCAGTCCTTTCTTATATTAGAAGAGGCGCTTCATCTGTTCAGAGACAGCGGTTACTCTTTACAAGAAATGAAAGGCAGGTCAGCCGGTGTCTATTTAGGAGGACGCGGCGGCAGTATGCCTGATGAAAACCGTCTGAAGCATGCAAAAAATCCGATAGTCGCAGCCGGTCCGAATTACTTAGCGGCCAATCTTTCTCAGTTCTTTGATTTGAAGGGGCCGAGTCTTGTTTTGGATACGGCCTGTTCTTCAGCGCTTGTCGGTATGAATATGGCGATACAGGCGCTTTCTTGCGGTGAAATCGACTCAGCGGTGGTCGGGGGAGTCAGTGTGCTGGAATCCGGTCAAACCCACCGGATGTTCGAACTTCGCAATCTGTTAAGCGAAGAGCCTGCGTTTCATATTTTTGACCGCCGCACCGGTGGCATCGTATTGGGAGAAGGCGTCGGAATGGTGTATTTAAAAACAGCGGCCCAGGCTGTAAAAGACGGGGACCGGATTCATGCGGTCATTAAAGGCATTTCCGTAAACAATGACGGCAGAACCGCGGGGCCTGCCACACCGAATATACAGGCGCAGAAAGAAGTGATGGCCAAGGCGCTTGCCAAAAGCGGCAGAAAAGCGGAGGATATCAGCTACATTGAAGCAAACGGTTCAGGCTCTGAAGTAACAGACCTTTTGGAACTGAGGGCGATTGAAGCGGTGTACCGTATGCAAAACAGCGCGCCTTGCGAATTGGGGTCGATGAAGCCGAATATCGGACACCCGTTATGCGCTGAAGGGATTGCCGGATTCATTAAAACAGTGCTTATGCTCTCGCGCCGAATGCGTGTGCCTTTCCTTTCGGGCAAAGAGCCGATGACGCATTACGATCTGTCCGCCTCGCCGTTTTATTTTTCGCACGCTCTGCGTGAATGGACGGATTCACCGCGGATTGCCGCCGTCAGCAGCTTCGCTGACGGAGGGACGAATGCTCATGTCATAATGGAAGCCTGGGAGCAAGAGGCGTATACCCCTGTTAGAAAGCCTTTGCCGAGACAGGAATTAAAACGCCGGCCCATTCGTCCGGACAAAGCCGAAAGCCTGCATGGAAACGCACATAAGTCCCGTCTGAATACGTTTTGGAAACAAATGAAGACTTACGATTGCGCTGAAAATTGAACGTCGATATGGAGGAAGTTCATATGCAAGAGCAGCTTCTTATTAACAATCAGCATCCCGTTCTGAAACATCATAAAGCCTATGGAAAGGAACTGCTGCCGGGTCTGGCTTATATTGACCTGATCTATCAGACTTTCAGAGAAAACGGTTTTTTTCATGCCGGCCTTGAACTCAGGCACTTATCGATTTTTCACCCTTTAGCTCCTGAACAGGGAGAAACAATCCTGCTTTCCGTTAATTGTACAGAGAACGGCGAAGGGCAGTGGAAGGTAGAGGTGAAAGGGCAAAAACAAGGTGACGAAGCAGCAGAGACAAAGGTATATGCCGCGGCGCAAATGCATTCCGTCAAGCCCGCCGGCTTCCAAGAAAGCGTCCGGATGGATGCCGTAAAACAAACGGCGGCAGAAATACCGCTTGAGGACATTTACGCGGAATGCAGGGATCAAGAACTGGTTCATTCAGGAATGATGAAAGGCTGCGGAAGCGTCTACCAAACTGAAAAAGAGATTTATATTGATCTGTCGGTGCAAAAGGATCAGCTGGAACATGCAGAAGAGACGATGTTTCATCCCGCATTGATAGATGCGAGCAGCATCGGCTCCAATGTATATCTCGCTCCTTTGACGAGGAAGGAGGGGCAATTATTTCTGCCGCTGTTTTATGAATCGTTTTATTGCGCCGAATTGCTGCAGACGACATGTATCACCAAGATAAAAAAAGAATCCGTCACCCGTAAGAAAGATCTCGTTTACGTGACAATGGAGTTTTTCAATGAGGAAGGCAGAAAAGTCGGCGAACTGAAAAACTTCGCCAATAAACTGGTGAGGGACCCGGAACAGATCAATCAGAAACGGCAAAAGAAAGAACCTGACGGGCGGAATGCCGTCCCGGCTCCGCAAGCGGAATCGGCGCCTTCTGAGCCCCGCCGTGCGGAGGCTTCCGCCGGCCTTACTGAACAGTGCATCCTTTATTTAAAAGAATTGCTTGCCGCCCGATTGAACAAACCTGTGAAAGAGATTGACCCGGATATCGGCTATTATGAAATGGGGCTGGATTCTCCGGGGCTGTTGGACATGGTAAAGGAAATTGAACAAAAAATCGGAACGCAGCTACTGCCGACACTGTTATTTGAATACACGACCATCGCGGAATTGGCGGGATATTTGTGCGAACATTACGGAGCCGGTTTCGGCCATGCTCAAAACGGGCATTCAAGTGCTGAGCCTTTGCCCCGGGAAAAAAAGAGGACGACCCAAATCCGCGTGAAAAAATCGGCGTCAGCCGGGACGCAGAATGGAGATATTGCGATTGTCGGGATGGCGGGACGGTACCCCGGTGCCAAAAATCTTCGTGAATTTTGGACAAATTTAAAAAATGGAGAAAACAGCGTAACGGAAGTGCCTCGTTCCCGCTGGGATACGAGGACATATGAGCATTTGCGATCGCCGTCCGGCAAGCCGATTTCCAAATGGGGCGGTTTTATAGACGATCCGGATTGTTTTGACGCGAAATTTTTCCGGATTTCTCCGCGAGAGGCAGAAGCTAAAGATCCGCAAGAACGATTGTTTTTAGAAACATGCTGGGAAACGATTGAGGATGCGGGCTACACCCCGGAAACAATCGTTCAGCCGAAAGGGCCGAATAAGAGAATGAACGTCGGTGTGTTTGCGGGGGTGATGCATATGGATTATTCTCTCGCCGGCGCTGAAGCTGCGGCTAAAGGGCTGGTCTTTCCTTATCCCTTGAACTATGCGCCGATCGCAAACCGGGTTTCATATTTTTGCAATTTTCACGGGCCGAGCATGGCGGTTGACACGGTGTGTTCGTCATCTTTGACGGCCGTTCATATGGCGGCGGAAAGTCTGAGACGCGGTGAATGTGAAGCAGCTCTTGCCGGAGGCGTCAATTTATCATTGCACCCGACAAAATATATCACATACGGCTTGATGGATATGCATTCGAGTGACGGGCTGTGCCGCACGTTCGGCGAAGGAGGCACAGGCTATGTCTCAGCTGACGGCATCGGGGCCGTGCTGCTGAAGCCGCTTCACAAAGCCGAAGAAGATAAGGATCATATTTATGCGGTGATAAAAGGCAGCGCCGTCAATCACGTGGGGACCGTCAGCGGGATTACCGTGCCGAGTCCCGTGGCGCAGGGGGATATGATAGCTGAATGTCTTGAAAAGACGGGGATCGATCCCCGGACGATTTCTTATGTGGAAACGCACGGAACCGGAACTTCTTTAGGAGATCCGATTGAAATACAAGGTCTTGTTAAAGCTTACCGCACGTTTACGGAGGATCGGCAATTTTGTGCGATCGGTTCCGTTAAATCGAATATCGGACATGCGGAATCAGCTGCCGGGATCAGCGGGCTTCATAAAACGGTTTTGCAGCTGTTTCACAAAACGCTTGTTCCTTCTTTGCACTCAGAGACGATGAATCCGTATCTCCGTTTAGAGGACTCGCCATTTTACGTGCAGCAAAAAACCGAGTCATGGAAAAGGCCGGCGTATACAGAGAACGGCCGTGAGCATGCCTGCCCGAGACGCGCAGGCATCAGTTCATTCGGGGCGACGGGTTCAAACGTTCATCTCATTTTAGAAGAGTACAGGCCTAAAAACCTCGGTATTACGGAGGATCAAGAGAGACCGTATATCGTGCCTCTGTCAGCGAAAAATCCGGAGCGGCTGAAGGAATACGCTGCCCGCCTGCTGATGTTTCTCAAAGATAAAGCGCTTGAAGGAAGCAGTCCGCTTCATGACAAAATAGATACAATGCAAAATCAGCTGGAAGATGCATTGCGAGGTGTTCTGGCCGAAGTTCTGCATGTTGCGGCCGGTTCGGTAGATGATGAACAGGATTGGAAGGAATTCGGCTTGGATGTCATGCAGCTGACACAGTTTTCTGAGCTGATGACGGATCAATACGGGCTGGCAATAGACATGACTGATCTCATACAGCATACTTCCGTCCGGACTTTAGCAGAATGTCTTACAAACGATGTGAAACATAAGAATATTCTTTCCGGTCTTTTCGGTCAGTCCGGCTTAGATAAGCAGCCTGATGAACCTTTTTCCTTGCGGTCACTGGCGTATACGCTGCAAACGGGACGGCTGGCAATGGAAGAGCGGCTTGTTTTTTTAGTGGACGATCAAGCAGACCTGATCAGGAAATTAACTGAATTTACAGAACGAAAACGGCAGATTGACGGCTGCTTTCAAGGGCGGTCTGATAGCGGAACGGAAATCAGGGGTTTCCTGAATGATGATCAGGATACGGAGGAGCTGATCCGAAAATGGATGGACAGCGGCACTTACAAAAAACTTGCGGAGCTGTGGTCAAAAGGATTTGAGATAGACTGGACGCGGCTGTATCGGGAGGAGAAACCGCGCAGGATGAGTCTGCCGACGTACCCTTTTGCAAAGGAACGATATTGGATACCGGAGCCCGATCATCCCGTCACTTCCGCAAATACAGAAAGCAGGCTTCACCCGCTGCTTCACCGCAATACATCAGATTTGTTAGAACAAAAATTCAGTACGATACTGAACGGAGATGAATTCTTCTTAGCCGATCATATCGTCCGAAACAAGCGTGTTCTCCCCGGGGCGGCTTATCTTGAAATGGCGAGAGCCGCGGCTGAACTGGCTGCCGCGCCGTTAGCCGCTGAATACACGGCTAAAACCGGCATTTCGCTGCGGTATATCAGCTGGATACGCCAGGCCGTTCATAAAAAAGAGCCGCTGCGTATGACGACAGGGCTTTCTTTGGAGGATAACGGCAATGTTTCATTTCAAGTGTACAGCAATGAAAATGATTCAGACATTTATTGTGAAGGCAGCGCTGTGATTGAGCCGCTGTCTGAGGCGCCGGTTTTGCATATTGAACAGCTGAAAGCGCGATGCCGCAAAAAAGTGCTGTCAAAAGAAGACTGCTATGCGGCGTTTGCAAAGGCGGAAATTGTATACGGACCTTCACATCAAGGAATTGATCACATTTATTGCGGGGAAAAAGAAGCTTTGGCAAAATTGGTGCTCCCCGCTTCCGTTTCTGATGAAGCCGAACAGTTTGTGCTCCATCCGAGTCTGATTGATTCCGCTTTTCAGGCGGCCATCGGCGTTATGAATGAAGATCAAGCGGGTTATCCGGAGCAGCCGTTAATGCCTTTTGAATTGCATGAACTGACCGTTTTTCATCCGTGCAGGCCAAACATGTGGGCTGCCGTGTTTGTGACGCATGAAACATTGGCCGTGCGAAGAATGGACATTGATATATGTGATGAACGCGGCAATGTGTGTGTAAGGATAAAAGGATTTTCTGCCCGGATGGCCGAAAGTGCGCCGGCCGTAACCGATAATAAGCAATACGATCTCCCGGGTAACCTTACCGGAGCCGTCAAACTGATGCAGGTATGGGACGCGGAACCGATAGACAACCGAACCGGCTTCTCCATTTCCGAAGCAAAAGCTGTCATCATAGGCGGTACAGACGGGCAGGCGGACGCGGTTTTACGATTGTTTCCTAAAGCTGTGCGATTTGATATCGGCCAAAGTGCTTCCGTTGAAGTGATATCTGATCGGCTCCGCCGTCTCGGTGAGATTCAGCATATGATCTGGTTTGCCCCTCAGCCGGCTGATTCTGACAGCCATGATCAAAAAAGCGGGGTGCTGCAGATTTTCAGAGCGGCCAAAGCTCTTATCGGTCTCGGGTATGGAAAAGAGCAGCTCGGGATGACGGTGATTACGCACCAAGCACAGCCTATCACCCAATATGATGAGGTGCGTCCCGCTCATTCCAGTGTGCACGGTTTTGTCGGGTCTCTCGCTAAAGAACATCCGAGCTGGCACATCCGTCTGGCCGATCTTGAAGACGGGGGGGATTTCCCCGCAGAAGACATATTCAGCCTGCCCCGCGACCGTACGGGTAAAGCATGGGTGCGCAGACATCAGGAATGGTACCGGCCTCAATTGCTT
This sequence comes from Bacillus sp. B1(2022), assembly GCF_040259625.1. NCBI lineage: Bacteria > Bacillati > Bacillota > Bacilli > Caryophanales > Bacillaceae > Bacillus > Bacillus sp. B1(2022). Next base: position 142,215 of record NZ_JANIFO010000002.1, on the reverse strand, counting down.
CCGGTCCAAAGCGGGCCGTCTGAAAGTGTTCCTTACCGCTATGGAGGCGTATATGTCATCATCGGCGGTGCGGGAGGCATCGGCGAGGTTTGGACAGATTATATGGTGACGACGTATAAAGCCCGAGTCGTCTGGATCGGGAGGCGGCCGCTGGACAGCCGGATACGCCAAAAAATAGACCGGTACCAGCCATCAGGCCCGGCTCCCGAATATATAGCCGCAGATGCTTCTGATCTTCCATCGCTTCAGCGCGCCTATGAACAGATTAAAAACACATACGGCATCATCAGCGGCGTCGTTCATTCAGCGATGGTATTTGCGAATGAAAGCGTAAAAGATATGGAAGAATCACAGTTTCACGCCGGTCTTGCGGCGAAAGTGGATATTTCCGTCAACATTGCCGAAGTATTTGCGAAAGAGTCTTTGGACTTTATTCTCTTTTTCTCTTCGGTTATTTCATATATTAAGAATCCGAATCAAAGTCATTATGCGGCGGGGTGCGCATTTAAAGACGCATTTGCCCATGAGCTTTCCGGACGGCTGTCATGCCGGGTCAAAGTGATGAACTGGGGTTATTGGGAGCGGGCTGACAATCACATTTCTGAAGAGTTTGACAGACTGAGTGCAATCGGTCTCGGGCTGATCAGCCGGGCGGAAGGGATGCAGGCGCTGGAAACTCTGCTGACGCAGCCGATCTCCCGCATGGGGCTGATGAAGCTGACCAAGCCGATTCCGATCGAGGGAATGAACCCTCATGAATTTGTGACTATCTGATTGCCTGTCAAAATGACGGAGCAAATTTAATTTTCTTAGGAGGATAAGGTTTTGGGTAAGGGAGACAAACAAAAAGACCGTACACAGTTATCCTTAAGAACAGAAATAAGCAATCAAATGAAAGAATTGAATCGGCTTTTGCTGCAAGTGCTGCGGGTGACGCTGCGTTCAATGGGTCTGACCGGCGAAGCGCCGGCGGCTTCCTGTCTGCCTTTATATGAACGCTGGCTGGAAGAAAGCATCCGTCTTTTAGACAGCGATTTTAAAAGCGGTGAAACGGCCGCGATTTGGGAAGAGTGGCATAAGAAGAAAAACGAATGGCTGAAAGATCCGGATATGAAAGCGCAGGTTCTGCTGGCGGATACCGTCATTCAAGCTTTGCCTGACATTTTAACAGGCAAAATAAAAGCCACTGACGTGATGTTTCCCGATTCTTCAATGGAGCTTGTTGAAGGAATCTATAAGCATAATATTCTCGCTGATTATTACAACGATGTGCTGGCAAATGAAGCGTGTATTTATGTGGAAAATGTAATGAAAAACAATCCTGAGGCAAACATCCGTCTGCTGGAGATCGGAGCGGGCACCGGCGGAACGAGCAGCACACTGTTTAAAAAGCTCCGCCCCTATCAAAATCATATTCAGGAATACTGTTATACCGACTTGTCAAAAGCTTTTTTAATGCATGCCGAAAAGGAATACGGCGCGGACAATCCGTATTTGACGTATCAGCTGTTTAATGTGGAGCAGCCTGCGGCGGGCCAGCGATTACATCTGAGAACCTACGATATCGCTATCGCTGCAAACGTGCTGCATGCCACCAAAAATATCCGGAAAACTTTAAGGACGGCAAAAGCCGTATTGAAAAAGGACGGTTTGCTGCTCGTTAATGAACTGGGCGGGCATACGCCGTTTACACATGTTACATTCGGCTTATTAGAGGGCTGGTGGCTGTACGAAGACGAGGCGCTGCGGATTCCGGGGTGTCCCGGTCTTTATCCGGAAACATGGAAATCCGTTTTAATGGCTGAAGGTTTTCATTCCATTCAATTTCCGGCTGAAAACGAACGTCTGCACACCCAGCAGATTATCACGGCGAAAAGCAACGGAGTCATCAGGCAGAGCAGGGAAGCTTACACCGCGCAAAAGCGCCAATCAAACGTACTGCAAACATCCTCTGATCGTCAGCTCCCCATCAAACAAGCGGGAGAGGGGCTTTCGGAAAAGACAGCGGCTTTTCTGATAAGGGCTGCGGCAAAAGTATTAAAAATGCCGGCAGAAGAGATAAATCCGCTGGCTCCTCTGGATGAATACGGCATTGACTCTATTCTGATCGTTCAGCTGACGAATGAGCTGCGGGATCTCGTCCCTGATATCAGCAGCACGCTGTTTTTTGAATACCGGACGATAGGAGAGCTTGCCGCATACTTGGCTGAAACGAAGGAGCGCGAACTGCATGCGCAATTTTCTGAAGAAGTCCGTCATACTGAAGCGGCATCATCCGGCTCTTTGCTTGAAAAAAGCACAGAGTATCTGAAACAGATCGTCAGCGCCATCTTAAAGATGCCGATTGAGGACGTTCAAGCCCATACGCCCCTTGAAGAATACGGAATCGATTCCATCTTAATCGTACAGCTGACCAACCGCGTGCGGGAAGACATACCTGATATCAGCAGCACATTGTTCTTCGAGTATCCGACAATCGGCGGATTAGCGGAATATCTCGTCAGCTCAAGACAGGATGATATGGCTGGGATTTTCAAGACAAATAAAGAAGCCGAAAAGGCGCCGCACATTCTACAGAAAAAGCAAAGCCGCAAAAAAAGCGCCGGATTGACGAAGCGCCAAGCGGCATCTTTTTCTGAAAAAGCGCCGCCCGCTTCCGAACCGCCGTCAAAACACCTTGAAGTGGCAATTGTCGGTCTTGCCGGACGGTATCCCGGAGCTGAAAATGTTAATGAGTTCTGGGAACGGTTAAAGACCGGTGAACACGGAATCACCGAAATTCCGAAAGACCGCTGGGATTGGCGGGACTACTATGATGAGACAAAAGGTAAGGAAGGCCGGATGTATACAAAGTGGGGCGGATTTTTAACAGATATTGATAAATTTGATCCGCTGTTTTTTAAAATCTCCCCGAAAGAAGCGGAGCGCATGGACCCGCAGGAGAGACTGTTTCTGGAAACCGCTTATGCGGCCCTGGAGGATGCCGGATATACCCCTGATTCACTATGCGCCGGTAAAAAGGTTGGTGTCTTTGCGGGTGTCATGAACGGCAACTATCCGACAGGGGCCCACTACCACTTTATCCCGAACCGCGTATCCTATGTGTTTGATTTTCACGGTCCGAGCATCGCGGTCGATACCGCATGCTCCTCATCCTTAACCGCCATTCATCTCGCCGCAGAAAGCATCAGAACAGGTGCATCTGAATGCGCGATTGCCGGCGGCGTAAACCTGATTACAGATCCGGTTCATTATATCGGACTTTCTTCTATGAGAATGCTGTCACCGTCAAACGCGTGCAAAGCGTTCGGTGATAAGGCTGACGGGTTTGTTGACGGAGAGGGCGTCGGCTGTATCGTGTTAAAGCCGTTGAAGAAGGCTGTTGAAGATCATGATCATATATACGGTGTCATTAAAGGAAGCGCTCTGAACGCCGGCGGCAAAACGAACGGGTTCACCGTTCCGAATCCGAATGCACAAGGAGAAGTGATCGCAGACGCGATGGAGCGGGCAGGGATTGACCCGAGAGCAATCAGCTATCTGGAAGCCCACGGCACCGGCACTTCCTTGGGAGATCCGATTGAAATCGCCGGGTTAACCAAGGCTTTCCGCCGCTATACGGATGCAAACCAATTTTGTTCCATCGGTTCTGTTAAATCCAATATCGGACACCTGGAAAGTGCGGCGGGCATTGCTGCGGTCACCAAAATTCTTCTTCAGATGAAACACGGATATCTGGTGCCGTCGCTGCATTCAAAGCAGCTGAACCCGGAAATTGATTTTGAAACTTCTCCTTTTATCGTGCAGCAGGAAACAGCGGAATGGAGACGGCCGGTCATAGAATCTGAAGGAGTAACACGGGAATATCCGAGAATCGCGGGTACATCTTCTTTCGGAGCGGGCGGTGCAAATGCCCACCTGCTGATAGAAGAGTATGAACCGGCTGAAATGACTTCGGCAGACACCGGCCGCCCGGCGCTTTTTGTTTTATCGGCAAAAGATAAAGACCGCTTGCGCGAGCGGGCTCTGTTGCTGTCGGATGCCGCCGGAAACGGAACAATTACAGATGCGAACCTGCTTGACGCGGCATTTACCCTTCAAGTCGGGAGGGTCCCGATGGAAGAACGGCTGGCGATGACAGCGGACTCTGTTTCTGAATTGGAACAGAAGCTGAGTGCTTTTCTGAATAATGCTGGTTCCGTAAGCGGGGTGTTTACAGGCCGGAGTGATAGTGCTGTCACGGAGACGGAAGGCACAGTCAGTGATTGGATGGAAAAACGTCAATTTGACAGTCTTTTGAATGCCTGGGTTCACGGGACGCCCGTCGATTGGGCATCTTTATATAAAGGCGCGCTGCCGCATCGTATCAGTCTGCCGTCTTATCCATTTGCAAAAGAAAGCTACTGGATGAAGCGGGAAGAACCAAAAACAGGAACAACTGAATATGTGCATCCTTTCCTGCATGAAAATACGTCAACCTTGGCGGAGCAAAGCTATCATACATCTTTTACAGGCCGGGAACACGTTTTCCAGGATGTGAGCGGGGAGCGGGTTCTGTCGGCAGCCGTTTATTTAGAAATGGCGCTTGCGGCTTTTCATCATGCGGCAGACAGCTCTGAAGAAAAAGAGATATGGATCCGAACGGCGGCATGGACTGACCCGATTACCAGCGGACATCACGGTGCGGGCATCAATCTCTCCCTTCTGTCTGAAGACGAGGAAGGCATCCATTATGAAATATACAGTGACGAAGAGAAGCTGCATCATTATGGAATCATCGGACAAGGGAACATACAGCCATCCCGCGTGCTTGATATTGCCTCCTTACAAAAAGACTGCCGCCCGCTGTCATTCGATTATGAAACACCAGGCACATCAGGTGTAACGATCAGTAAGGAGTTCCGCACCGTTGAAAAGCTTTATGCGGGAGAAAGTGCGGTTTGGGCGAAGCTTGCTCTCACAGATGAAAGCGGCCGTAATCCGGGATATCATATACCGCCGGAATTTCTGGACGCAGCTTTTCATGTCCTGGCAAAAACGGAGCCGTCAGTCCATATCGTGCCTGAAGCGGTTGAAGAACTGCGCGTCATGCGTCCGTGCTCATCCAGCATGTGGATGTATATTAATAAAAAGAATCAAACCGGCTGTGACATTCAATTATGTGACGAAACCGGCATTGTCTGCGCAGAAATCAAAGGGATAAGAATGAGGCAGCCGTCTCAGCAGGATCACGGGCAAGAGGAACAATCCGAGATGATGATATTTGAAGAAATGTGGACGCAGCAGCCTCTGAAGAAATCCATTCATGAAGAGCTGAAAACGGTCATCTGTTTTCTTACGGGAGAAGCTGCCAGAAAGCATGTTTATCAGTCTTTACAATCCCTTTATCCGGGAGCCGGCGTGTTTTTTATTTCACAGGGTGAGGAAACTCAAAAGCTTTCAAATACGCATTATCAAATTAAAATCACTGACGGACAAGCATATCAAGAAACGTTTCGGCATATTGAAACGGCTGCAGGCAAAGCGGATGCCGTTTTATATGGATGGCCGCTTGAAGATGAAAAGGCCGTGAAAGACTATTCCATTCTGTATCATGTGATCCGCGCAGCTGCTTCTTTGCGTTCTAAACCGAGGCGGATCCTTCTTTCCGCTCAGTGCGGGACCGATACCGATATCAGTTACGCCGAGTCATGGATCGGGCTGGAACGGTCGCTGAAACTGATCTTGCCGGAGACGGATACGGCCGCGGTTTATTTTGGACAAAAAGGACCGTTAGAAAAACTGATCTATAACGTATGTGAAGAATTTCACAGCGAGTCGTTCCGCAGTGTCATGTACAGTGGGGAAATTCGTCACGTCATGGAAATGAAGCAGACGGATATTGCCCCTGTTGAGAAGCGTGTGATAAAAAGCGGGAAAACGTACTTGATTACCGGCGGATGCGGGGGATTAGGCTTGTTATTTGCCGGATATTTTGCTGAAAAAGGACCGATTACGCTCATTTTGACGGGGAGATCAGCGGCAGGCGGCCCGGTGCTGAACAAGATAAAGAGATTGGAAGAATCAGGCGCCAAGGTGTTTTACGTGCAGGCGGATGCCGCTGATCAGGCTCAGATGGAGAAAGGTTTGCAAGAAGCGAAAGAGAAAGGATGCGGGCCGATTCAAGGTGTCATTCACGCTGCAGGTCTTCAAGGCACTGAAAGCATTCTGGAGAAAGATCTGCAAACCTTTCAGCAAGTCTTATCGCCAAAAGCGGACGGCACCGCGGTGTTAGATCAGGTTCTGTCACGGGAGCCGCTTGACTTCTTCTGTTGTTTCTCTTCTTCTTCAGCGATTTTAGGAGACTTCGGTTCTTGTGACTACGCGATGGGGAACCGCTTCCAAATGGCTTTTGTCCGTCACCGGGATAAACTTGTGAGCCTCGGACTCAGAAGCGGCAAGTCACTTGCAATCAATTGGCCGCTTTGGAAAGAAGGGGGGATGCATGTCGGCACGGCGGAAAGCACCGATATGTATTTAAAATCAAGCGGACAGCGTTATTTATACACTGAGGAAGGACTCGAAGTTTTTAAAACATTGTTAGTCCAGCCGTCCAGCCAGTATCTCGTCCTGGCTGGTTTTCCGTCGAGGGCCAAACGCTTCCTGCAGATAGATCAAGGCGAACGGCCGATTTCGGGTTCTGTAAACAGAAACGTCCCGTTTTCAGGAAGGCGGAGTGAAATGAAAGGCTTTACACTGGAAGAATGCGTAAGCTGGGATGTGAAAGAACTGGCGGCGGGGCTTTTGAAAATAGACAAGAACAGACTGACGGACGCTGACAATCTGGCTGATTTCGGCTTTGATTCTATCAGTTTGGCGGAATTCGCCTCTTCTTTGTCCGCCCATTACGGAATTGAAGTGACACCGGCCCTGTTTTTCGGACATTCTACACTGGAGAAGGTCGTCCGCTATTTTCTGACGGAACACCAGTCCGTCATGGAGCATGTCTATGAAGAAAAGAAACCTGAATCCGCAGATCAATCTGTCTTTGAAAAGGCAGGAACGGAAAAGCGAAAGAAGCAGAGGGGAAGAAATAAGCTGAATGCCGGAACCGAGGGCAGTCAGGCAGCTGATTCCATTGCCATTATCGGCATGAGCGGCCGATTTCCTCAGGCGCGCACGGCGGACGAGCTGTGGGACATTCTGTTTCAGGAAAAGGATGTTGTCGCACCGGTCGCAAAAAAAGGCTTCACAAGTTCAAAATGGAAACTCGGCGCTGTACCGGGGGCGGACGAATTCGACCCTTTATTTTTTGAAATATCGCCGAGGGAAGCTGAAACGATGGATCCGAAACAGCGGCTGCTTCTTCAGGAAGCGTGGAGGGCCCTTGAGGACGCCGGCTACGGCGCCAGTCACATCAAGCAGCAGACGATCGGTATGTTTGTGGGGGCGGAAGAAGGAGATTATCACCTTTTAACACGGGACAAAGGCAATGTCACGTCTCATCATAACGGTATTTTGGCGGCGCGGCTGGCTTATCACTTGAATTTATCCGGTCCTGTGATGGCGATAAATACAGCATGTTCTTCGGGGCTCGTTTCTGTCCATCAGGCGGTATTAAGCCTGCAGAATAAAGAGTGCACAACAGCTGTTGCGGCCGGGGTGAATATCATGAATACCCCGGACTTTTTTGAAACGATAGATAAAGCCGGAATGCTGTCGGAAAACGGGAAATGCTTCGCGTTTGATAAAAGGGCTGACGGCATGGTTCCGGGGGAAGCGGCCGCGGCGGTTGTTCTGAAGCCGCTGAGAGAGGCGGAAAAAGATGGTGATCCGATTTACGGGGTGATTCGGGCGAGCGGCATCAATTATGATGGGAAAACAAACGGAATTACCGCTCCGAGCGGCGTCGCGCAGACCCGGCTGCTTACTTCCGTTTATGACCGGGGCCGTATCAACCCTGAAGATATCGAATATATCGTCACACACGGCACGGGTACAAAACTCGGTGATCCGGTGGAATTTAACGCGCTTTATGACGCATTTTCTGCCTATACAAACGAAGAAGCTTTTTGCGCGCTCACATCAATTAAAACCAATATCGGCCACACGTTTGCCGCGTCAGGCATTGTCAGTTTGATCAGTCTTTTACAGGCGTTCTCCCGTGAAATGATTCCCGCCAGTCTGCATTGCAGCGGGGAAAACCGCTATATCAACTGGGAGAAGAGTCCTTTTTATGTGAATAAAACGGCTAAAGCGTGGCCTTCTCTGCCGGGTAAAAACCGAATGGGGGCAGTCAGCGCATTCGGGATGAGCGGAACAAACGCCCATGTCGTTATGGAAAGCTATAAGCGCAGCGCTTCACCTCATCCGGATGCCCCTGCATATTTACTGACTTTGTCTGCAAAAACAAAGGAGGCCCTTCAGGAAAAAATCGAAGATATGATCACTTGGGCGGAAAATGGCGGACTGAAAGAAAATGATCTGGCCCAGCTCAGCTATACGTTGTTAAAAGGACGGCATCACTTTAACCATCGCGCCGCCATCGTGGTTCAAGATGCTGATGACGCAGTGTATGTATGGAAGCAGGCAAAGCTTAATGAACATCATCCTTATGTGTTTTCGGGAAAAGTACCGCAGCACTTTGCAGGGCGTCAGCATATTCAGGAGCACATGATAGAAGTGCTCGGCAAGTGCAGCGCCTCATATTCTGACCATAGAAAATATCAGGAGCTGTTATGCGTGCTGGCAGATTTTTATTGTCAAGGTTATGAAATCGAAGGGGACTTGCTTTATGGCGGACCTTTGCCGCGAATCGGCAATCTGCCGGGCTACCCGTTTGCCAGGCAGACGTATTGGGCGTCGGATCGTCTTCAGAGAGAGATTGGAAGCCGGAATTCAGCTGAACGTGAAAAGCTTCACCCGCTGCTCCATGCGAATACATCGACCTTTACCGCCCAGCGCTTCACTTCTGTTTTTTCAGGGCATGAACCGTTTTTTGCCGATCATATCGTCAATGGAAAACCGGTGCTTCCGGGCGCGGCTGCTTTAGAAATGGCCCGGGCCGCCGTTACGCTGGCTGCTGAAGACTTACCCGGCGGGAAAACGGGTGTCAGGCTCAAACAGATCGTTTGGCTCCGTCCGGTGACGGCGCTTTCTGAAGGAGTGACGCTTCATGTAAAGCTTCAGCCGGAAGAAAACGGAGACATTGCTTTTGAAGCGTATGCCGAAGGAGAAGAGCCGCTTGTCTTTTTCCAGGGAAAGGCCGTGCTCGAAGAGACGGAGCGTGCTCCTGTTCTCGATGTGGAAGCGGTTCAGGCGCGCTGCAGCGGCCGTCACTTGTCAAAGGCTGAGTGCTATGAAGCGTTCGACAGCCTCGGCATCACCTACGGACCGTCGCATCAGGCGCTTGACGCCGTCTATGCCGGAAACGGAGAAGTGCTCGCGAAGCTCACTCTTCCGCCGTCCGCCCGCGAGGAAAAGGAGCCGTTCATCCTGCATCCGAGCATGCTGGACGCCGCCCTTCAGGCTTCTATCGGTCTCGTGCTCTCAGACGGTTCCGCGTCCGGACGGCCGTTTCTGCCGTTTGCCCTCCAGGATATGCAGGTGTTTTCTGCGTGCCGGGAGACGATGTGGGCGGTGCTTTCCTCAGCGGACGGCGCCTATCATATTGAGCTGTGTGATGAAAACGGCGCGGTATGTGTCCGATTGAAGGGGCTCACCGCCCGTTTTCTGGAAGAGGAAACGGAGGAAAAACCGCTCTTGCTTCAGCCAAAGTGGCAGGAATCACCGCCGGATGAAGGCGGCGGACAAGAAGCGTCTTTCAGATACGTGACACTGTATGGCGGAATGAACGCTGAGGACATAAGCGGCGCCGTATGTGCGGCTGACGGCGAAGGTCCGATTGAAGACCGTTATGACGCATGCGCGGCGGAGCTGTCAGCGATCGTCACGCGTCTTATCAAAGAAAAACAGAAGAAAAAAACGCTGATCCAGCTTCTTGTCCCCGACAGGGGGGAAGACAATGTATTGGCGGGGCTGGCCGCTTTTCTGAAAACGGCTCACCTTGAACATCCGAAGCTGTACGGCCAAGTCATCCAAGCCGATCCGGACGAGTCAGCATCGGCGCTTCTTGCCAAGCTGAAAGAAAACCGGGCGCATCCTGAACAAGCGGAAATCCGTTATGAAGACGGCAAACGTCTCGTCAGAAACTGGCGTCATCTGCCGGCGCCTCAAAGCGGCGCCGTTCCGTGGAAAGACGAAGGGGTCTACCTCCTCACCGGGGGAGCGGGCGGCATCGGCCTGATTTTCGCTGAAGAAATAGCCTCCCGCGTCAAAAACGCTGTCCTCGTATTAACGGGAAGGGCGGAAGCGCTTGATGAAGACCGCTCCGCCCGCTTACGGCGCTTGGAAGCGTCGGGTGCCCGCGTATTGTATCAACCGGTAGACGTGACAGACAGGGCGGCGGTCATCGCCCTCGTCCGCGGCATACAGGAGGAGCACGGAACACTCGACGGGATCATTCACGGCGCAGGCGTGATCGCTGACAATTACATTCTGAACCAGACAGAAAACGAACGGAAGACCGTCATGGCGCCGAAGGTGAAAGGGCTTATCAATCTTGATGAAGCAGCGAAAGATGTGCGGCTGGATTTTTTCATTCTGTTTTCTTCCTTGGCTGGAGGCATGGGAAATCCGGGGCAGGCCGGTTATGCGGCAGCCAACGCATTTATGGATGTTTATGCAGCCCGCCGGAACCGTCTCGTGCGGGACAACGAGCGGAGCGGGAAGACCCTCTCCGTCAACTGGCCGCTTTGGGAAGAAGGCGGTATGCGCGTGGACAAAGAGACCGAACGGCTGATGTACGAACAGACCGGAATGAAAGCCATGCGATCAGCCTCAGGCATCCAAGCACTGTACGCCGCTTTTGCCTCCGGAGAACATCAGGTCATGGTGGCAGAAGGCGACGAAAAACGGATCCGCAGCCATATTTTCGATCTGGGCGAAGAACAAAGCGCCGCCGGACAAGCTCCGGCAGTGGCAGATGCAAGAGATCTGAAAGATCAGGTTCAAGAGAAACTAAAGCGGCATGTATCAGATCTTTTAAAGGTAAGCATGAAAGATATTGAGGCTGACAGCGAACTGACGGAATACGGATTTGATTCGATCATCTTCACTGAATTTACCAATCTATTAAATCGGTCTTATCAGCTTGAGCTCAGCCCGACTATCTTCTTTGAATTTCCGACATTGCGCAAACTGAGCGGCCATTTGATATCTGAATGGAAAGAAGCATTCAGCGGCTTAGAAGGAGAGCGTTTAAAAACCGCTCCAAAAGCCGGAATAAGAAAAGCTGAAGCTCCGGCGGCCGTTCATGTCAAGCGGGAAACGCCCGTATCCGTAAAAGGAAGATCAGAAGAAAAAACCGAACCGATAGCCATTATCGGAATCAGCGGTATTTTTCCGCAAGCGAAAGACATAGATGAATTCTGGACACGTTTATCAAAAGGGGAGCATTGCATTACAGAAATTCCCCGAGATCGCTGGGATTGGCGCGAATATTACGGCGATCCGGCAGCGGATGCAAATAAAACGTCAATTAAATGGGGCGGTTTCATAGATGGAATCGCCGGGTTTGACCCGCTGTTTTTCGGGATATCTCCGAAAGAAGCTGAAATGATGGATCCTCAGCAGCGTCTATTAATGATGTATGTGTGGAAAGCCATTGAAGACGCGGGGTACTCAGCAAAACGGATTGCTGGAACAAAAACCGGCATTTTCACCGGCACACTGGGAAGCGGATATCAAACTTTAATCAATAAGGCGGGTCTTCCTGTCGAGGGGTATACGATGACCGGAATCGTGCCGTCCGTCGGGCCGAACCGGATGAGTTATTTTCTTGATATCCACGGGCCGAGCGAGCCGGTAGAAACCGCTTGTTCAAGCTCTTTAGTCGCCATTCACCGCGCGGTAAAAGCCATTGAAACGGGAGATTGTGATATGGCGGTCGCAGGGGGCGTCAACACGATCGTCACGCCTGAAGGGCATATCGGTTTTCAAAAAGCAGGCATGCTCAGTGAAGACGGGCGCTGCAAAACATTTTCCGATCAGGCTGACGGTTATGTCAGAGGAGAGGGCGCCGGCATGATTGTCTTGAAAAAGCTTTCAGAGGCTGAGCGTGACAGGGATCACATCTACGGCCTCATCCGCGGTACAGCGGAAAATCACGGCGGACGCTCAGCGTCACTTACCGCGCCGAATCCGCAGGCTCAGACGGATGTGCTGAAAAGCGCTTATCAAAAAGCCGGTATTCACCCGTCAACGATCACTTATATAGAAGCGCACGGAACCGGAACGGCACTCGGAGATCCGATTGAGATCAATGCATTGAAAAAAGCTTTCCAAACAGACGGGGCGCCGGGCGGATATTGCGGGATAGGCTCAGTGAAGACAAATATCGGACATTTGGAGCTCGCAGCAGGTATTGCGGGCGTTATCAAAGTATTGATGCAGCTGAAACATCGGACGCTCGCCAAAAGTCTGCATTGCGAGAACATCAATCCCCATATCAAGTTGAAGGACAGTCCGTTTTACATTGTGACAGAAACAAAGGAGTGGGAAGCGCTGCGTGATGAAAACGGCCGGGTCCTGCCCCGCCGGGCGGGTGTAAGCTCATTCGGTTTCGGAGGTGTCAATGCGCATATCGTTATTGAAGAATACATGGGCAGAAGTGAGACGGAACAGCAGGAAACCAGTGAGAAAGCGTCATCTCTTTTTGTTTTGTCAGCTAAAAATGAAGAGCGGCTGAAAGAAAGAGCGCGTCTCCTTCGAGATTTTATCCAGAACGGATCATCCCGCGATATCGATCTTGCAGATGCCGCATACACACTGCAGACCGGACGGGACGCGATGGAAGCGAGGCTGGGAATCATTGCAGGCTCCGCAGAGGAACTGACTGAAAAACTGAATGCGTTTCTGTTGGGAAAAAACAGCGAAGATATCATCAGCGGCCGTAAAAAACGCGAGAATAACACGATTTCCATGTTCTCAGACGATGAAGACGCGGCTGACCTCGTCAGCGCCTGGCTTGAGAAAAAGAAATACAGGAAAGTGCTGCGGCTCTGGGCAAACGGATTTGACACAGATTGGGAGCAGCTGTATACGGACAGGAAACCGCGCCGCATCAGCCTGCCCTCCTATCCGTTCAGATCCGACCGCTATTGGGTGCCGAAACGGGAGCAGCTGCCGCTTTCGAATCAAAAAACAGTATTATTGCAAAAAACATGGGAACCGTGCGAGCCAGTGTCTTCATCCGAGCCATTCAACAACAAAATAGCGCTCATCGTCTCTGAAGATACAAAAGACCTTGCCGCCGAGGTGAAAAAACAGCTGAATGATGCTGACATTGTGCAGGAAAATCAGCTCATCTCTTTCTTACAGGATCCGAACGCGGCCATCTATTCCGGGTTTATTGACTTCACCGGCTGCGGCTCCCGACAAAAGCGGCAGGACATCAGCTGGGTGGCATCGCTGCAGCAGCTGATTGAATACGGCCGCGGACAAGAAAACATGAAAATGCTTTATCTTACAAAAGGGCTTGAAGCCTTCAAAAATAAGGCTGCCGTCATGCATGGTATTGAAAAAGCGGGGCTTTATCGCATGCTGCGGCATGAATACAGCCATATTCTCACCTGTCACGCCGATATTGATCCTGAAGGGCCGCTGGAGCAGACAGCCGCTTTTATTAAACAAGAAATTGAATCAGACTTAACGGAGTCTGCTGTTTGCTGCAGGGACGGCATGCGCTTCAGCTATGTTCTTCAGCAGACTGATCAGATTGAACCAGAAGCTGTGCAAACAGACCGGACTGCGTTTCCAAAAGACGCCGTCCTGGTGATAACCGGAGGAACGCGCGGACTCGGCGCTTTATGCGCCAAGCATTTCGTTTCCGAATACGGTGTGAAGAAACTGCTTCTGACAGGCAGAAAGGAGCTGCCGCCGAAAACCGAGTGGGATCTTGAGCAAACAGACCCTGTCGTTTCGGAAAAAATACAGCTTATCCGGCAGCTGGAATCACAAGGTGTAAAAGTGTGCGTCTCAGCAGTTGATCTGACGGATAAGCAGGCCGTCGGACGGCTTATAAAAGAGGTAACCACAACGCTCGGACCTGTCGGAGGCATTCTGCATTGCGCGGGAATTGCGGACCGTGAAAACCCTGCTTTTCTCCGCAAATCCAAAGACAGTATCGCGCGGGTGCTCGCGCCGAAAGCAGACGGCCTTCACAGTCTGTATGAGAGTGTAAAGGATGATGCGCCGGCATTTTTCGTCCTGTTTTCATCTGTCTCAGCAGCCGTCCCGATTCTTGCGGCGGGACAGAGCGATTATGCGATGGCTAATTCTTACATGGACTATTTTGCAGAAAACAATGAGAGCGGCATCATTAGCATACAATGGCCGGCATGGGATGAGACGGGCATGAGCAGGGATATAAAAAGCGGGATTTATGAGCAAACGGGATTGCTGCGGCACTCTGACGCTGAAGGTCTCAAGATGCTTGATTACATTTTAAGAGAAAGACCCGGAGCTGTCGTGCTGCCGGCACAAGTGAAACATGATTGGGACGCCAAAGCGCTGGAAAATGCCAAGCCAGCCGCCCATAAAGGAATGAAAGCAGCTTCCAAACCTCCTGAAACAAAAAAACGGGAACATAACCGGATTGATATTCAATCTTGGCTAAGGTCGCTTTTGGCAAAAGAGCTGAGTATCGATGAAACGCATATGGATATCGATGTGCCTTTTCAGGAATACGGAATGGATTCTATCTTTCTGGCGCAAGTGCTGACAAAGATCGATCAAAAACTGCCGTCCGTTTCAATTGATCCGACTGTCCTTCTGGAACACCCTACCATAGAACAGCTCGCGGATTATTTAGCCGTACATTGTCCGGAAGCTTTTTCGGCAGATGCAGCAGTTCCCGCGGAGAAGGTCCCTTTGCAGAAGACGCCGAAACGGAGCAAAAAAAAGGCAGATAAGCCTGGGAAACGGGGAAAGGTTGCGATCATCGGCATGGCCTGCCATTTTCCGAAAGCGGGAGATATAAAAGAATTTTGGAAGAATCTCCGCAGCGGAACGGATGCCGTCACTGAAGTTCCGCCGGACAGATGGAACGCCGGGGAACACTATCAGCCGGGTGAATATCAAGAAGGAAAAAGCATCAGTAAATGGGGCGGTTTTATTCACGATATTGATCAATTTGACCCGGAGTATTTCAATATTTCAGAAACGCTGGCACCGATGATAGACCCGCTGCAAAGGCAGTGGCTCGAAGTGAGCGCGGAAGCTTTGGCCGATGCCGGTTATCAAAAAGAGGATCTCTGGGGCCGCCGTATCGGCGTTTTTGCCGGTGCAAGGGCAGGTGCGTTTCATCAGAAATTTCAATATTTGCAAAAAGATGCGATTATTGGCGCGGGGCAAAATTTTATTACTGCACATATGGCGCACATTTATAACTTTACAGGGCCTAACCTGGTCGTGGATACGGCCTGCTCCAGTTCGCTTACGGCAATTCATTTGGCCGTACAGGCCATTCAAAATGGAGAAGCGGAAGCGGCCTTTGCGGGCGGGGTTGACATTTTGCTTGATGAAAAACCTTTTCTCACAATGAGCGCGGCGAGAATCTTATCGCCAAATGGCCGTTCAAAATCTTTCGATGCCGATGCGGACGGAACAGGAATCGGAGAGGGCTGCGGTGTGCTGATGCTGAAGCCGCTCGAAAAAGCGATAGAAGACGAAGATAAAATATACGGCGTTATTGACGGCTCTGCGATAAATAATGACGGCAGCACAATGGGCGTGACGACGCCGAATCCCCGGGCGCAGCAGGACTTGATTGAGCAGGCGGTTCAATCAGCGGAAATCGATCCGGACACCATGACATACGTAGAGACGCACGGAACCGGTACATTGATCGGCGACCCGATTGAATTAAAGGGATTAACCAATGTCTTGTCTGCTTATTCCGATGAAAAACAATTTTGCGGTGTAGGAAGCGTCAAAAGCAATATCGGCCACTTGCTGAGTGCGGCGGGCGCGGCGGGAATCATCAAAGTTTTGCTGGCGATTGCCAATGAAGAACTGCCGCCGACTTTGCATTGCCATAAACCGAACCCCCGCTTCCAATTTAAAGATTCGCCGCTTTATCCTGTGCTTGAGCTGAAGCGGTGGAACGGAAAAAAAGAGATACTCAGGGCCGGGGTCAGCGCGTTCGGTTTGGGCGGGAATAATGCCCATATCATTGTCAGCAACGAAGGAATTCCGAAAGAGCGAAAAGCGGCCATGGAACCGAAAGGCGGCCAGACAGTATACCGAAAACAACGGTATTGGCCTGAAAAAGCACAGTTGTCCGAAGTGGAAGAAAATGAGGCGGGCACAGAAGCAATGTTTGAAATAAGCGAGGTGTGATAGATTGGCAGTTGCCACCGATCAAGTCAAAACGTTCCTGCAGAAAATCAGCCATACGAATTATATCGTCCGGGATCATCGCGTTCATCAAATCCGCGTCCTCCCGGGCGTGACTTTAATAGATATGCTGTATCGGCTCGCCGCCGGGTATCTCGGTGAAAGGCCTATAGAATTAAGACAGATTATTTTTAAGCAGCCTGTTGTAACATCTGAAGAGTTTGATAAACACCTGTATGTGACCTTTACGCCGGCGCGTGACAGCTGGAAAGTTGAGATTACTAGCGAAAAAGCAAAAAACGGCACACCGCTTGGCGGAAACCGGGATGAGAATATGGAATGCCAGCTTTATTTGCAAGAAGACACGCCCCGGGCAAAAGAACTGAATATTGAAGCGTTCATGAAAAACGCAAGCCGAAAATGGGACATGCATGACATTTACGGAATTGCAAGAAGAAGCCATATTGAGCATGGCGAGTTTATGAAAAATGAAGGGGCCGTTTATCAGCTTCAGGATAAAGAAGAATTAATGGAGCTCACTCTAAGTGATTTGGCTGAAGGATTCCGGGAGAAATTTAAGGCGCATCCGGCTTTTTTAGATGCGTCCACCCTTGCCGGCTCTTCCTTTGCATTGTCGGCCCAAAAGCAGAATGACACACCTTATATTCCTTTTATGATCGATCGTTTTTGCATGTATCAGCCGTTTCCGAAAACGATTTACACTTATTCTGCGAAAAACAGCCGCACTGAAAGCGGCGTATCAGATAGCGAACCTGATGTTTATTCGGCTGACTTCACGATTTACGACAGGGCAGGGAACGTATTGGCCGAATGTGAGAAACTGACAGTAAAAAGGGTCAGACAAGCGAATATGATTACCCATCTGATAGACAAAGAGAAGCCGCCTCAGCAGAACAGAAGCGGCCGTGGTGAGTCGGAAAATTCTGTGGCCGCAGAAGACGTGTCTGAACAGCAAACGCCGGAACAAAACATGGTGACTTACATAAAGTCGGAAATCGCCAGGTTGATCAATCGTCCGGCACAGGATATTGATGTGCGGAAAGGCTTTTATGATATGGGGCTTGACTCGGCGCATTTGCTGAAGCTTGTAAAGATATTAGAGCAGACTTTTCAGCAGCAGTTTTATCCGACACTGCTTTTTGAATATTCCTCTGTCCGCCGCCTTGCGGATTACCTTATCAATGAAGCGGGCTGTGTGCTGAAAGATTCGGCCGAAGAACGGCATACATCAGACGCTGACATTGCTGATGAGGTTCTGTTTTTTGAACCCGCCTGGAAAGATCATCCGCTGGAAACGGCGGTGCAGAACGGGCAAAAACACACCCGTCATCTCATTATCGCTGCCGATGCAGGACCCCGTCTCACCGGTGAACTCGGCACACATTGCCCGGAAGCGGAAGTGATAGAACTGAAAAGGGAGCATGAGGTTGCAGATGAGCAGTTTGAAGCAGATGCCGAGCGCATATTTCGTATGCTCAAACAAGAACTGACAGACCATCCGAAAGAACATACATTGATTCAGCTTGTATGCGCCGTTGAGAATGGAGCGGCATTGTCTTCCGCTCTCGGGGCTATGCTGAAAACGGCACATCTGGAAAATCCGGCTCTTCGCACTCAGGTAATCACCTTCTGTGACAAGAATGAGAGATTGCCAAGTGATACGGCCGCAATGATAAGAACAGAAGCAGACTGCTCTCATGCAGGCTGCACAGACATTCGGTATAAAGACAATATGCGGCAGATCAGATTGTTCGAACGTATTGAGAAACTGGACGGGCAGACACAGTCTCCTTGGAAACAAAACGGCGTATATGTCATTACAGGAGGTCTCGGCGGTCTTGGATTTCTGCTAGCCCGTCACCTTGCAGAAAAAGAAAAGGTGAAGCTCGCACTCATCGGCCGTTCGCCGGAACAGTCTGAGAAGATCAGCAGACTGAAAGCATTGGGCGCAGAAGTTCTTTACGTTCAAGCGGACATCGGCAGCAAAGCCGAAACAGAGCGGGCATTTGCTCAGATTACAGAAACCTTCGGCCGGCTGACGGGCATTTTTCATTGCGCCGGTGTTTTAAAAGATCAATTTATCATCCAAAAAGACAGTTCTGACTTGAAGCAGGTGTTCCTGCCGAAAATCAGCGGCCTGATTCATGCGGACGAAGCTTCACGGCATGAACCGCTTGAGTTTTTCGCCGTATTTTCCTCATTCTCGGCGTTGGCCGGAAATGCGGGCCAAACAGATTATGCCGCAGCGAACGCTTTTATGGATGAATATATGAAATATCGCGATTGCAGAGCGGAAAAAGGCGAACGGACCGGGGCTTCTATGACGATCAACTGGCCGCTTTGGGAAGATGGCGGCATGCAGGTTGACAGCTTGATGAAAGAGATCATGAATGATGCAACGGGCACCAGCCCGCTTCCGGACGGGGAAGGGATGGCTTCACTTGAATATATGCTGCGTCTCGGCAAGCTGCAATCTGTTATTTTATACGGGAAGGAGCCGGCTGTAACTGAAAGCATGGGCCGATTGGATCAGGTGGCAGACAAGAACCGCTCTTCATTGTCCCATGCAGCTGTAAAGAGAAGGAGCCGAAAACAAGAGAGACATACAGAAGAGCACGATATTGCGGTAATCGGATTGGCGGGAAGATACCCGCAGGCGGGAAGCATTGATGAATTTTACCAAAATCTGCGCTCAGGGAAAGATTGCATCACAACAATGCCGAAAGACAGATGGAAAGGTTATCCTTTCTCATATGAAGCAGATCAGTTCTACCGTTACGGAGGATTTTTAGATCGCATAGACAGCTTTGATCCGCTGTTTTTCAATCTGACTCCTCGCCAGGCTGAAATGATGGACCCGCAGGCGCGGCTGTTTTTAGAGACGGCTTGGGAAGCTTGTGAAGATGCCGGTTTTTATCAAGACAGAACGGCGCGCGGGCCATCTTCACAAAAAAGAAAACGCGTCGGGGTATTCGCAGGTGTGTTTTGGAGCCATTATGAGCTGTTCGGCGCTGAAATCACACAGCGGGGCACACCGCTGTCTATGGGCGTGACGCCTGCCTCTGTTCCGAATATCGTGTCTCACTGCCTGAACTTTACAGGGCCGTCAATGGCTGTTGATACGATGTGCTCTTCTTCGCTCACATCCATACATTTGGCATGTGAAAGCATTAAAAGAGGGGAGTGCGAATTCGCCATTGCCGGCGGTGTGAATGCGGTCACACACCCGCATAAATATGCGTTTTTGGCGAATGCCGGATTTCTGTCTTCAGAAGGCGTCTGCAAAAGCTTCGCCGACGGCGGTGACGGTTATGTGCCGGGAGAAGGCGTCGGCGCGGTGTTACTGACAACCGTTCAAGAAGCGGAAAGAATGGGCTGTCCGATATATGGCGTCATAAAAGGCTCCGCTTTAAACCATGTCGGAAAAACATCCGGTTTGACCGTGCCTGATCCGGCATCACAGGCGGAAGTCATTACAGATTCCTTTCAGAGTGCCGACATTGATCCGGAGACATTGAGTTATATTGAAGCTCACGGAACAGGCACGTCTTTGGGTGATCCGATTGAAATTGAAGGGCTGAGCCGCGCATTCCGCAAATGGACAAACAAGAAGCGGTTTTGCGCCATCGGCTCTGCCAAATCAAATATCGGCCATTTAGAAGGAGCAGCCGGGATCGCCGGATTAACAAAGGTGCTTTTGCAGCTGAAGCATGGAGAAATCTTTCCGTCATTGCACGCGGACACGCTGAATCCCCATATTCCGTTTCAGGACACGCCGTTTTATGTGGCGGACCGGCTGGTAGAATGGGAACGGCCGTCACATCCTGACCAGCTGAGAAGAGCGGGTTTAAGCTCTTTTGGCGCCAGCGGGAGCAATGCCCATTTTGTCATAGAAGAATATCTGCCGCCGCAGGCTGAAAAGAAATCGGTGAATATACGGGAAGACGAGCCGGTTCTGTTTCTGCTTTCGGCAAAAAATGAAGAACGCCTATTAGAATATGTCAAACGGTATGACCGCTTTTTACGGGAAAAAGAAGTCAACCTTAAAGACCTGGCCTACACGCTTCAAGCTGGCAGAGAAGCGATGCCTGAACGGCTGGCATTTATCGTTACATCCGTTTGCGGCCTGCAAGCGAAACTGAAGGATGTGCTTGAACGGAAAACAGAAATTGAAGGATGTTTCCGCGGACGTGCTCAAGATGATATTTCATCAAGTGGAATGGCCGAGCTGCTGAAAAACAAGCAATATTCCAGATTGCTCACTGAGTGGGCAAAAGGAGCCGCCGTTGACTGGAGCCTGTTATACGAAGGAGAGAAGCCGAAACGGGTCAGCCTTCCTGTATATCCGTTCGCGAAGGAGCGGTATTGGGTGCCTGTGCCTGCGGATATCCGGAAACAGACAGACGAACCGGCGGAAAACCAAAAGATCATTCTTCAAAAAGACTGGAAGCAGCAAGATCCGGCGGAATCTGAAGCATTATCAGGAACAGTAATGATACTTGCAACTGATAAGACGAGCCGATTGGCCGATGCTCTTTTTAAAGGAAACGGCCATATTGAAACGATCCGCTTCATCCATCAGGCAAAAGACGGCGCTGATTATTACGCCGCCGCATCGGGGCGAAACCTTTACGGCAGAGTGCGGGAGTCTCTTCAAAACAAACAGATACTCGGGGTCGTCGACATAACCGCATATGACGCGGAATATGAACGGCAGGAAGAGATAGAACACGGAAAGCTTGCCTTTTTACAGCAGGCTCTGGAATCACTCCGTCATAGCGGCGCTGTGTTCAGCCAAGTGACACACCGCCTCCAGCCTTTCAAGGAAAGTAAACCTCTGATGCAAGGGGCGAAAACGGCGGGGCTGTACCGGATGCTGGGCGCTGAGTATGCCAACATTCATTCTTTTACGATAGATAGCGATTGTGAGATTGAGCATACAGAAGAATTAAGCAGACAGATTGAGACTGAATTTTTACAGCCGCGGGCCAAAAGCGTCAGTGAATGCTGCTACAGGCTGAATCGCCGTTATGTGCCGTTTCTGAAGCAGGGTATGAATGTTTCGGCGGCGCCTGAGCTTTCCTATTCGTCTGATGATGTGCTGTTAATAACGGGCGGATCGCGCGGGATCGGCGCAATTGCGGCGGAGCATGCCGTTTCACGCGGATGCAGGAAACTGGTCATCATGGGGCGGGAGCCGCTTCCCGATTCCTCAGAGTGGGCAGACATGAAAAAGGACGGCATTCTCCCGGAAAAAGCCGAGCGGATGCAGAGGTTAGCCGAGCGGGGCGCGGAGATCCGTTATTACAGCGTTTCTCTTACGGATCAAAAGGGGCTCCGGAAAATGACGGACAGCATCCGCGGCACGATGGGACCGATTACCGGCGTTTTTCATTGCGCGGGCGCAATGGGAGAACACCCCGCTTTTTATAATAAAACCGAAACTGAAATAGAAAGCGTTTGCAAGCCGAAAGTAACAGGGCTTCGCGGTCTCTATGAAGCTGTTCAGAATGAGCCGCTGTCGTTTTTTATTTTGTTCTCATCCGTTTCGGGTCTGATCCCTTCGCTTGCTGCGGGGCAAAGTGACTACGCGATGGCTAATTCATTTATGGACTCTTTTGCAAATCATCAAGCAGGTAAAGGAAACGTGTTTGTTAAAGCCGTTCAATGGCCCGTCTGGAAAGAAACCGGCATGGCTGAAGGCCTGCCGGAAACACCTGCTTATCAAAAATCAGGACTTTCCAGGCTGTCTGCCGAAGACGGACTGAAGTTTTTAGATTACATCATTTTAAACGGACAAAGCTGCGGAATTCCTTGTGTTTCCGAAGACAGTGAGGCTGATTTTGGTGATCTTCTGAAGGTGAAGAAAGCTGAAGCTCCCACGAAAAAAAGCACTGCCGGTGACCAAAAGGTGAAGGATATGATTCGTCAATGGGTGCGCACCGTTTTCAGCGAAGAACTGAAAATGACGGATGAGCAGATAAAAGATGATATGCCGTTTGATGAATACGGGATTGACTCAATACTCTTTGCGGAATTGGTTCAATCATTGCAAAAACGGATCAGCATAAAGTTAACACCGTCCTTAATGCTTCAATATCAAACGATTACAGAAATGGTTGACTATTTCGCAGCGCATCATGAAGCCGATTTTGTGACAAAAGAAAATGGTTTCGTTCAAGACAGGGACGTAGAGCCTGATGTAACCGCCGCCGCTGAAGAGAGAACATTCATGGAGCCGAAAGCGGATACTGAAGACGATATTGCCGTCGTCGGCATGTCCTGCCGTTTTCCGGGGGCGGGCGGAACGGATGCTTTTTGGGAGCTGCTGATGAAAGGAAACACCGCCATCCGGCCTGTCCCCGCATCGCGCTGGCATGCAACAGCAAATGCAAAGGATTATGCGGGGTGGATTGATGATATCGACATGTTTGATGCGGGCTTTTTCGGCATCTCTGAAAAAGACGCGGCAATTATGGACCCGCAGGCGCGGATCATATTAGAAGAAGCGGTTCATTCCGTTTATGATGCCGGGTACGGCCAAAAGGATTTATCGGGCCGGAAAGTCGGCGTGTACATCGGCGGCAGGGCGCAGCCTTCAGCCGGTATGGAACATATCCTGCAGGCGCCTAACCCGATTTTGGGGGCGGGGCAAAACTATTTAGCGGCCAACATTTCACGATTTTTGAATGTCACAGGGCCGAGCCTTGTCGTGGATACAGCATGTTCCTCAGGGCTGATCGGGCTGTCCTTTGCAAAAGACGCCCTTTTGGCCGGAAGGATTGACGCGGCCTTAGTCGGTTCGGTGAGTCTGCTCTTATCTCCGTCCGCGCACCGGTTATTCGGAGCGCGCCATATTTTAAATGAGAACGGCGTGTTTCATATATTCGACCGTGAATCAGCGGGAGAAGTGCTCGGAGAAGGAGCGGGGGCGGTTTTTATCAAACGATTGAGCGATGCGGTGCGGGACGGAGACCGTATTTACGGCGTCATAAAAGCCGTCTCGGTAAACAATGACGGCCGGACGCTCGGTCCCGGTTCACCGAATATAAGAGCGCAGAGAGACGCCATTCAAACTGCGCTTGACATGGCGGAAAAGTCGCCCGAAGACATTGGATATATAGAAGTGAACGGAGGCGGTTCCCCAATCGTTGATTCGGTGGAAATCAAGGCACTCTCAGATGTCTATCAGCTGAACCGGAAAACGCTTCTGCCCTGCCGGATCGGATCGGTGAAACCGAATGTGGGGCATTTGCTTCTGTCTTCAGGTCTTGCGGGCTTCATCCGATGTGTGCTGAGCGTCTATCATAAGCGGATTCCGCCTTTCTTATCAGCGCGTGAGCCATTTGAACATTATGACTTTGAAGCGTCGCGTATTCATTTTAATCGTGAACCCATTGATTGGCATTCAGAGAAGAAACCCCGCGTCGCAGCTCAGAGTTCATTTCCTGACGGCGGGACAAATGCTCATATCCTCGTTGAAGAATACAGAGGTGAAAGGCAGCGGGAACATCACCGGGCGCCTCAGCCGCCGGAATTCAGAAAAAAACACTACCCGCTTTTGGGCGGCTGGAACAGCACGGAGAATGAAGCGGAAAAAACAAGTAATGAAAAAACAGACATTGCGGATCTTTTAAAGAAATATGAGAAAAAAGCAGAGACAAGCACTGCACCTGCAGACTCGTTTTGGCAGGTGACAACGTGACGTTTTTAAAAGGGGACGAACCATGAAAAAAACAGTGAATCTGCGCCTGACGGCAGAACATCCCATTATGAAAAACCATCTTGTTCACGGAGAATCTGTCATGCCCGGTCTGGCCTATATTGATATGCTGTATCAGCTGGCAAAGCAAAGCCTTGATCTTTCATTCCGTTCCATCTGTCTGAAACGGGTGACCATTTATCATCCTTTATCAGTGAAACGGTCAGAGCGGCTTGATGTGAGTGTCATATTCAGCAAAGAAAAGGAGTTCTGGACAGCCTCGATTTGCAGGGCGGATTCCGGGACGGTTTTCTTATCAGCGGAGGTGCATGAAGGGGTTTTCTCATCAGATAAGCGCCTTGACGCGGAAGAGAAAAAACAAGTTGCGCTTCCATCAGTCTCCTTGCATACGGTTTACGAAGGCGCGAGAAGCCGCGGACTGTCGCATGACGGGCTGATGAAGCCGGAGGGAGAGATCTATGCAAATGAAGAGGAATGTTTCCTTGATATTCGGCAGTCTGATTCATGCCAGGAAAATCTCCCCGGCGCTCTCTTTCATCCCGCGCTGATGGACGGTGCCGCCATGGCCTCCGGCGTATTGCAGACAGCTGCAGGCGCCGGTTTGTTTTTACCGATTTATTATGATTCGTTTAGTGCCGCTGAAACCGTTACGGAGCGCTGTTACGCGGTGATTTTGAAAAAATCCGGCACGCCTTCTGAAATGGTGAAAATGGATATTGACTTTTACAGCCTCAGCGGTGCGCATATTGCTTCACTGCTCGGCCTGACAGCCAAAAAGGTGCGGACAGACCGGCAGCTGATACCAGGCGTTCAGCAGATGGAGGAAACCTTATACCGCATTTTCTCAACATACGTAGGCCGTCCTGTCACAAGAAATGATGCGCACACCGTATTTTTTGAATTAGGCCTTGAATCGTCACAGCTTCTGGCCATTATTAAAGACATCGAAGGGGCGTTTGATCTGCGGCTGAATCCGACTCTTTTATTTGAGTGCAGCAGCATATCCGAACTGCTTGAAGACATAAAAACAAAAGGAACAGGTGAATCTTCCGGCCTTGTCGCGGATGCAGCACCGGTCTCTGAAACGCAATCAGTCAGTCAGACATTTACTTTCTATGAACATGAAGCATTCCTTAAGGATCATCTGGTTTTCGGCAAACCGGCACTGATGGGTGTAGTGTATCCGTGTCTGGTGCTTGAAGCATCCGGAGCGTCTCATTCCGGCACGTATCCCGCCGAGCTGAAAGATATCCGCTTTACGGGCGGGCCCGTCACGCTGGAGCCGGGAGAGGCCGCACAGATTGACATTTCATTTGCGGCAGAAAAGAGTGCCGAACGCTTTACCGCAAGCTGCACTGTCTCCGGTAAAGAAAGCCGGAAGACGTGTGCCGAAGGAGAAATAAGCAGAGGTATAGAGGCACCCGTAAAAAAATCGTATGACGTTGAACAAATGAAGGCGCATGCACAAAAGGTAGCACCGGATGTTATTTCCCGTCTGTACGATTCGGTTGCCGGCTTCACGATAGGCCCGATGCTGAAAACGGTAACGGCGGGATACAAAATGAGTGAGAGCTCCTTTTTATTGCAGCTGGACTTATCAGGAAAAAAAGAAAAAGGCGATCTGCGTCACTTTGCATTTGACCCGCTTATATTGAATTCTTGTTATATGTCGCTCGGTGAAGAAGAATTGCAGCTGAAAAAGCGGATTCACGTCCCGCTCATGATTGAGAGGCTGACGCTTTACGGACCAGTCATGTCTGATACCGTCTATGTGGTGAATACAATCAAACATAAAAAAGACGGGTTTCTCTCATTTGATGCCGCAGTCCTCAGTCATACCGGGGAACAGCTGGCGGAATTGAAAAACGCGTCTGTGAAAGAAGTGCTTCAGCCAAATCGGCTTGAAAATGCGTCTTTTGTCCCGTCCGGGAATCAAAACCGTCCGAAAACGAAAGGAAAACCGCTGGATATTGCCATTGTCGGGATTTCCGGCAAGTATCCGCAGGCCGATGATATCAATGCGTTTTGGGAAAATCTCAAACAAGGAAAGGATTGTATTACCGAAATTCCGAAAGACCGCTGGAAATGGGAACATTACTTTTCCGAGGACCGGACGGCGCCGGGAGCGATCTACAGCAAATGGGGCGGATTCATTGACGGGATCGCCGATTTTGATCCTGAGTTCTTTAAGATTTCCCCCCGTGAAGCGGAACACCTTGATCCTCAGGAACGGCTGTTTTTAATGCATGCGTGGATGGCCATGGAGGATGCGGGATATACGAGGACATCACCTGAACTTGGCCGTCAGGTAGGTGTGTATGCCGGTGTCATGTATCAGGAATACCCGCTATTCGCGGCTGAAGCGGGAGTGAAAGGACGGCATATCGGGCTCCCCGGCGGGATTTCATCCATTGCTAACCGTGTCTCCTATTTTTGTGATTTTCAAGGGCCGAGCATTTCGGTCGATACGATGTGTTCGGGTTCGCTGACTTCATTGTACATGGCGTGCCGAGATCTGCGGGATCATCGGATTCGCGCGGCGCTTGCCGGCGGAGTGAATCTCACCGTTCATCCTAACAAGTACTTCATGCTGAGCCAGGGGCAGTTCATCTCATCTAAAGGACACTGCGGGAGTTTCGGCGCCGGGGGTGACGGCTATATTCCGGCAGAAGGGGTCGGGGTGCTGCTTCTTAAACGTTTAGAAGACGCCGTACAAGACGGAGATCGGATTTACGGCGTCATTAAAGGAGCTGCCATTAATCATGGCGGGAGAGCGAGCGGTTACACCGTACCGAACCCCAAGGCGCAAAGCGAAGTCATTTCTCAAGCTTTACAGGAGGCGGGGGTATCTCCGGGCCAGATCAGCTATGTGGAAGCGCACGGGACAGGGACGAAATTAGGCGATCCGATTGAAATCCGGGCTTTAACCGATGCATTCGGTGATGTTCCTGAAACATGTCTCATCGGGTCTGTCAAATCAAATATCGGACACGGGGAATCTGCAGCAGGCATCGCCGCTGTCACAAAAGTGCTGCTGCAGATGAAGCACAAACAAATCGCCCCATCTCTGCATGCAGATGTTTTAAATCCGAATATCCAATTTGATGAAGGACCGTTTTCCGTCTGCCGGGAATTAACAGATTGGAAACGGATTGCAGCAGACGGAGCAGAACAGCCGCTCAGGGCGGGGATCAGCAGCTTTGGTGCGGGCGGTTCTAACGCGCATATCATTATTGAAGAATATGAGGCTCCTGTCAAACAAGCAATCAGCAGCCAAGAGCCGGCTGTCATTCTGCTGTCTGCGAAAAATGGGGAGCGTCTGACAGAATACACGGAGCGCCTTCTTGCTTTACTTCAAAAGAAGCATACGGATAAGCCGGACTTATTTGATGTCGCATACACTTTACAAGCGGGGCGGGAAGCGATGGATGAGCGGCTGGCTTTCATTGCGGACTCTCTTAAGGAGCTGGAGGACAAGCTCAGATCGTACTTGGAAAATGAAAACGCACCGCATCTTTACAGGGGGCGGGCGAAGCGAAATCATGAGACAGTGGCTGTGTTTGAATCTGATGAAGATTTGCAGGAAGCCATGGTCAAATGGCTGAAAAAGAGAAAGTACGGTCATTTGCTGAACATGTGGGTGCAGGGAGTCGATGTGGACTGGAACTTGTTATATTCGGGACAAAAACCCCGGAGAATCAGCCTTCCCGCCTATCCGTTTGCAAAGGTCAGATGCTGGATTCAAGATGAAGCCGAGGCGGTTTCAAAACGGAATGACGGCAAAACGGTGATCCATCCGCTGCTTCATGAAAACACATCCGATCTGTGGGAGCTGAAATTCACCTCTGTTTTTACCGGACGGGAATTCTTTTTCACTGACCACACAGTCAATGGGGAGAAGGTGCTCCCGGGAGCCGCTGTGATCGAAATGGCCAGGGCGGCCGTTGAGCGTGCCGCATACGCTGTGCCGGACGGACGTAAAGGACTGTATTTGAAAGATCTCATATGGATGAGGCCTGTCGTTCATAAGGGGACGGATGTAGAAGTCCATATCAGCCTTATCCTTAAGGGAAATGAAGACATTGATTTTACAATTTACAGCCTATCGGAAGAACCCGGGGGAGAACGGATTATATACAGTAAAGGCACCGCGGTATCAGGAGAGATAGCAGCGGTTCCGTCAGTTCACTTAGAGGGCTGGCTGTCCGGCTGCAGCCAATCGGTTATGACGTCTGATGAGGTTTATCAGGCTTTCCGGCATGCGGGTATGATATACGGGCCGAGCCATCAAGGAATTGATCAGCTGATGATCGGAGAGAGGGGTGCTGCAGCCCGGCTGTCGCTGCCGGAAACGGCAGACAGTACCGCCGATCAGTTTAACATCCATCCGAGTCTTTTAGATGCCGCGTTTCAGGCGTCACTGGGTGCCGGTTCAGATACTGCCGGAGACACTCCGATGCTGCCGTTTTCCCTGAGGCAGGCAGAAATATTTCAGCCGACTCAGAAAACGATGTGGGCGCTTGTCCGCAAACAGAGCGATCGGTCAGATAACGGAGCGCTGACGCTGGATATTGATTTATGTGATGAAAACGGCGCTGTTTGTATGAGATTAACAGGATTTTCCTGCCGGGCTGTCCGGCAGACAAACCAAACCGAAAGCAAACGGCAGGAAGTTCAGACGGCGATGCTTGCCCCTGTTTGGGACAAAACTTTCTTTTCTCTGGAAGAAAATCGAGCGGTTGATCAAGAACAAATGCTGATCATCGGAAAGCCGGGAAATACAATAAAGGCTGCGGCAAAAATGTGGCCCCGCGCCCATCTGGCGGAGACGCCGGATCATTCAAGCGAGCAAACATTCCGTGAATTGACAGCCGGGTATCAGGATATCCGCCATTTCTTATGGATTGCGCCGGATCGTTTCGCACCCGCATCCGTCAGTCAGGAAATGCTTGATGAGCAGGAGAATGGGGTGATTCAATGTTTCCGTTTCATCAAAGCGCTGCTGTCACTCGGGTATGGAAACCGAAACATCAGCTTTACGGCGGTGACCCGGCAGACACAGTCCGTGTATCCGGGTGATCTGCCGCAGCCTGAGCATGCAGGCGTACACGGTTTGATCGGTTCATTGGCAAAAGAATATCCGAACTGGGACATCAGGCTGATTGATGCAGAAGAAGGCAGTGATTCGTCTGAGATGAAAAACATCTGGTGCCTTCCTCCAGATCCGGACGGAAATGCTGCCGCGTACCGTAACGGAGCTTGGCACAAGCAAAAAACAGTCCGGGTGCTGACAAGTTCCGCTCCGCGTATGTCGTACAGAGAAGGCGGCGTTTATGCTGTCATCGGCGGAGCGGGCGGCATCGGAGAAGCATGGAGCAAATACATGATCACCCGTTACAAGGCACGGATGATATGGATCGGCAGGCGGCCGAAGGATCAGGAGATTCAGAGCAAAATAGACAGGCTGGCGCTATCAGGCCCCGCGCCGCATTATATACAGGCTGATGCTCAAGATGCCGCAGCGCTTAAAGCGGCCGTCCGTTCCGTAAGAGAGCAATACGGCAATATAACGGGAGTCATCCATTCCGCGATAACGCTTGCCGACAAAAGTATGGCGAATATGGATGAAGCTTCTTTCAGAAACGCTTATTCAGCTAAGGTGAATACGAGCGTCCGAATGATCGAAGCTTTTAAGGGAGAACCGCTTGATTTTGTGCTGTTTTTCTCATCCGTTAATTCTTTCACAAAAAATGCCGGGCAAAGCAACTATGCGGCAGGGTGTACATTTCAAGACGCCTTTGCCCGCCATATCGCTTCCTTGCTTGATTGTGAAGTGAAAGTCATGAATTGGGGATATTGGGGCAGTCTGGGTGTTGTATCAGACCCGTCTTACAGAAAACGGATGGAGGCGTCAGGGATCGGTTCTATTGAACCCGATGAAGCAATGGAGGCGCTGGAAGTCTTACTATCAGAACCGTTCAGCCAAGCGGCATTCATCAAAGCTGCTCCGCACGGCTTAGCCGCGCTGACGGATCAAGATGCAATATCGGTTGTATCCGGCCCGAAGCCTTCATTTATGGAAAGCGTCAAGCGGCAAAATCCGGATCGGAATGAACGGCTTGAGACTTTAAAACGAGAAATGGAGTTGCGCATATGAACAGCCTTCTTTGCAAACTGCTCTTTTACCAATTACAGTCAATCGGGTTTTTCAGCGAGCCTGTCACCACACCTGCAGCATCCATGCGGAGCGCCGGCGTGATCGGCACATACGGCAGATGGCTGGAAGAAAGCTTGAATCTATTAAAAGAAAACGGATATATCGCGTATGACGGATACACGATCACTCTTCTCACGGATCAGCGCCCGGACGGCCGCACAGTCTGGAATGAGTGGAATGCCCATAAACGCCTGCTTCCCAATGGGGAGCAGGCGCAAGCTGAATTGGCCGAGGCGACGATAAAAGCGATGCCTTCCATTTTAAAAGGAGAACGTCCGGCTACGGATATCGTATTTCCCGATTCATCAATGCGGCTCGTTGAAGGTGTTTATAAGCATAATCCCGTCGCGGATTATTTTAATGAAGTGTTAGCAGATTCCGCGGCCGCTTACCTGAAAGCCTATCTTACAGAACACCCCGATGCCCGTATCAGGCTGATAGAAGTAGGGGCCGGGACGGGCGGAACGAGCGCCATGCTGTTTACAAAACTGAAACCATTTGCAAAACAGATTGCGGAATATTGTTATACGGACGTTTCTAAAGCTTTTTTAATGCATGCCGAACAGGAATACGGACCTGATGTGCCGTATTTGACAACAGCCTTGTTTAATGCGGAGGAGCCTTGCGAATCACAAAATATCAAAACGGGTGTTTACGATATTGTCATCGCCGCCAATGTGCTTCACGCCACAAAAAATATCGGTTTGACACTGCGCCGCCTGAAAGCGCTCCTGAAATACAACGGGATGATTTTGATAAACGAAATCAGCGATCGTTCTGTTTTTACCCATTTAACCTTCGGGCTGCTTGACGGCTGGTGGTCCTATGAGGATGCTGAGCTTCGGATTCCGGGAAGTCCCGGCTTATATCCAAAATCGTGGGAGCGTGTGCTGCATTCGGAAGGATACAGAGCGGTTTGTTTCCCTGCTGAAACGGCTCATGATTTAGGCCAGCAGATTATCGCAGCTGAGAGTGACGGACTCGTCCGGATGCAAGGGATCAGAGACGGCAGAAAGCCATACGCCGCCCCGGCCGAAGTTTTCCGAAAGCCCGCGCAGCCTGCTTCCCGCAGCCGCGCGCCAGAGGAGCATCAAGCTGTTAAGGCTGATGGGGAATCGGTCGCTTCCCATGTCCGCTCAGTCATCAAAACAAGTATTGCCGATGTATTAAAAATGAAAGAAGAGGATATTCAGGAAGAACTGAATTTCTCTGAATACGGCATTGATTCCATTCTGGCCGTCAATGTGATTAACGAGATTAATAAGCGATTGAATCTTACACTGCAGACAACGATTTTATTTGATTACTATCATGTGAAACTGCTGACCGGTTATATCTCGGAAGAATACGAAACCATCATAGCCTCGTCTCTGAAGGCCGAAAGAGCGAAAATCCGCCCGGCGCTTCAGGAAGAACGGCCTGCTGAAAAACCTCTGCAGACGGAAAGAAAGGAAAACGGTTATCAGAAACCGAAACAAGAACGTATGCCGCCTTCTTTCGCAAAGTCCGATGACTCGGGAATGTTCCGGGTTGTGATTGACCGTCCGGGCGGCATTGAAGATCTGACGATTGCCCGCAGTGAAGTGCCCGAGACAAAAGATGACGAGGTTCAAATAGCCGTCCGCGCCTTTTCTTTAAACTTCGGAGACTTGCTTTGTGTCAGAGGGCTGTACCCGACGATGCCGCCTTATCCGTTCACACCGGGATTTGAAGCAAGCGGCGTCGTGATCAAGACAGGGAGGCATGTAACATCCGTCATTCCAGGTGATGAAGTGATTGTCGGCATGGGAGAGGAATTTGGATCTCAGGCAAATCTCATCACATGTAAAGAACATCAAGTCTATCATAAACCGGCCCGGCTGACCTTTGAAGAAGCATGCGCTCTTCCCACCGTGGCGGTGACAATGATAGACGCCTTCCGGAAAGCCGGACTTAAAAAAGGCGAAAAAATATTAATTCAGACCGCGACGGGAGGAACGGGGCTGATCGCGGTGCAAATGGCCCGGCATATCGGCGCGGAAATATATGCCACGGCCGGATCACAGAAAAAAATTGAGTATTTGCATTCGCTCGGGGTTCGCAATACCATTTGCTATTTAGAAGAAGATTTTGAAACGGAAATCATGCGAATGACCGGCGGCCGGGGGGTGGATGTTGTCATTAATACCCTGGCCGGTGATGCCTTGCAAAAAGGAATGAATTGCCTGGCGCCGGGCGGAAGATATATCGAAATTGCCATGACTGCGCTGAAATCCGCTAAATCAGTCGACTTGTCCGTCCTTCATAACAATCAATCGTTTCACAGCGTGGATTTGCGGAAGCTGTCCCTTCAAAATCCGGATCAGGTCAAGGACTATCAATTGGAACTGCAGCGGCTGGCGGAAGAGGGAGTCATTCAGCCTGTCATCTCAAAAATCTTTTCCTTTGAAGACATAAAAGAAGCGTATCACTGTCTGGATGACCGCGGAAATATCGGGAAAATCGTCATCAGCGTTTCTGAGCCGTATCAAATGACGTACCGCCCCGAACAAAAGGATCCGGCCGATACAGTAAAATCAGCAGCTGTGTTACCTGAAAAAGAACCGATCGCGATTATCGGGATGAGCGGGCGGTTTGCTGAATCGGAGAATCTCCATGAGTTTTGGGAACACTTAGCCGCCGGACGGGATCTGATTAAAAAAGCAGACAGATGGGATATCTCTGACAGCCAATGCCAGTATGGCAGTTTTATAGAGGACATTGAATGTTTTGACCCCGTTTTCTTTCATATATCGGGACGTGAAGCGACCTATATGGACCCTCAGCAGAGGCTGTTTTTGGAAGAATCATGGAAAGCGCTTGAAGATGCGGGATATGCGGGAGACTCGGTAAAAGGCCGGGAATGCGGCGTGTATGCCGGCTCCTGCGGCGGAGATTACCAGGCCATTTTTAAACAGCAGGGGCCCGCGCAGGCGTTTTGGGGCAATCATAATTCCGTCACTCCGGCAAGGATCGCCTATCACCTTAATTTACAAGGTCCGGCGATCACTGTTGATACGGCATGTTCCAGTTCGCTGACAGCCATTCATTTGGCATGTCAGGGGCTCTGGACGAAAGAAACGGAAATGGCGGTGGCGGGCGGGGTTTTCATTCAATCCACTCCCGCTTTTTATCAGTCGTCAAATAAGGCGAATATGCTGTCACCGACCGGACGCTGCCATACGTTTGATCAAAGCGCGGACGGGTTCGTGCCTGGTGAAGGCGTGGGAGCGGTGGTGCTGAAACGTCTTAGCGACGCCGTTAGTGACGGAGATCATGTGTACGGCGTCATAAAAGGATCTGCAATGAATCAGGACGGCGCTACAAACGGAATCACCGCTCCAAGCGCGCTTTCTCAAGAACGATTGGAACGTCATGTCTATGATACTTTTCACATTGATCCGGAAACCATTCAAATGGTGGAAGCTCACGGAACGGGCACTGCACTGGGCGACCCGATCGAATTCGGCGCCTTAACGCGCGCTTTCCGCCGCTATACGGATAAAAAAGGATATTGCGCCATCGGCTCTGTGAAAACCAATCTCGGACATGCCGCTGCGGCCGCGGGGATGGCCGGACTGTTTAAAATCCTGCTGTCGCTGAAGCATCGGCAGATTCCGGCTTCCCTGCATTTTCATCAAGCCAATCAGCATATTCAATTTGCGGACAGCCCGTTTTTTGTGAATGAAAAGCTGATACCGTGGGAACGGAATCCGGATGCACCGCGCAGAGCCGCCATCAGTTCATTCGGATTCAGCGGAACAAATGCCCATCTTGTGATTGAAGAGGCGCCGCAAACCGTGCGCCGGTCGCCGGCAAAACCAGCCTGCCTCATTCCTTTATCTGCGCGGACGGAGCGTCAGCTGGAAATTCAGGCAGAACGCCTGCTGGATTCACTCAGCAAGAACAAAGACAGCGATCTGGGAAATATAAGTTATACGCTCCTGCTCGGCAGAAAGCATTTACATCACCGGTTTGCCTGTATCGTCAGCAGTGCGGACGAACTGAAGCGGGTATTATCGGAGTGGCTTGTAAAAAGAGAGCTTCCGGGTGTGTTTGTGTCCAATTTGAAGGATCAGAAGCCGGCAGAAGAAGCCGGAATGAAAACATTCGGAATGGAATGCATTGAACAGTGCCGCTCGGCGGCTTCGCCCGCACAGTACAGAGAAAACCTGGCACATATCGCTGACCTTTTTTGCAGAGGGTGTGATCTTCCATTTACACGGCTTTTTGACGGAGGACAATATTATAAAACGCCGCTGCCTGCCTACCCGTTTTTAAAAGAAAGGTATTGGGCGGCTGATGTAAACAGTTCTTTACCAGGACAGACCATGAAAAAGTCTGAAACGCAAACCGTTCTCCCGTCTTCGCCGCCTGAACATGAAGGGCTGATTTCTCTGAGTCCTTTAACTGAGATCGAAATGACAGCGTTTGAACCGGAGACATTGCAAAAACCGATCGTGTTACAGCCTTTGGATTGTACTGTTTCTGTCCAGCAGCCAGAAAAAGCCGTTTCCGAAGACAATAGAACATTGCTTGAAGAATTGAGGATAAGCCTGGCAGATATTTTATTTTTGTCACCGGAAGATATTGATGCTGATGAGCCTTTCATCGACATGGGGCTTGACTCCATTATCGGGGTTGAATGGATACAATCAGTAAATAAAACGTACCACACTGAGATTACTGCCAATAAGGTGTATGAACACCCGACGCTTGAAGAGCTTGCGGAATATATAGCGGGACAAATAAAGAAACCCGAGTATGCTGAAGCGGAGGAAACAGCGGTACGTCCGCAAATCCCGGAAGCAGAAACTCCCCTTGCCGGCATCTCTGACGGCACTTTGCGCAAAGAGCTCAAAGAAAGCCTTGCGGACATCCTGTTTCTGAAGCCGGAAGATATTGATGAGCATGAGGCATTCATTGAGATGGGGCTGGATTCTATTATCGGTGTGGAATGGGTTCAGTCCATTAATAAAACCTATCAAGCGTCTATTACGGCAAATCTGGTCTATGAATATCCGACAATCGCAACATTAGCCGGGTATCTGACCGGTTCTGTCCAAAAAGACACCGAGGAAGTACATGGGGAACATACGAAACAAAACGATATATCAGAAGAGACAGATGATCAAGATCCGCCCGAGCTGATCTGTCTTAACCCGGGTGGAAAGGGAAGACCGATTTTCTGGTTTCATTCCGCGCTGGGGGCAGTAGAGCTGTACCAGCCTGTTGCCGAACGGACCGGGCGTCCTTTTTACGGAATTCAGGCAAGAGGGTGGATGACAGACCGGGAACCGATCCGCGGCATTAAAAACATGGCCGAATATTACGTTAAGCTCATACGTACCGTGCAGCCCCGGGGTCCTTACGATGTAGGCGGCTATTCATTAGGGGGCATGCTCGCTTATGAAGTCACCCGGCAATTGCAGCTGGCTGGAGAAACCGTTGAGTCAATCGTCATGCTCGACTCCTTTGACTCAGCGGGTGCGCGGGAAATAAACATTCCTGATGAATTATTTGATAAAAATATGATGCTGCAGACGGTGAACATGGCTTTATTTGCACCAATCTATCAACATCCGGAACGCATTTCTGAAACCTTGATTCATCGTGATGAACTGAATGCCGATCTTCATGAAGACATATTTTTAGAGCAATTAATCGCAAAAGCCAAACAGCGGGGGTTAACGAAGACGGACGCGTTGGTGAAAAATCTGATCAGGCAGAATATAAATGTTCAGGACGCTTACGAAATCACTGATTACGAACTCCTGCTGCTTCCGGATCCGAACGGGGTGACATGCTATTATTTCCGAAATAAAAACGGTATTTTCTTGGGTGAGCTTGATCCGTATTTTACAATCAGGGCTGATATTTTATCTGCTGATTTCGTCAACTATTGGAGCCAGTGGGAAGAGCATATGACAAACATCGCCATCATGGATGTGGCGGTATCCAACCATATGACGTTATTGGCTGAAGACAGCGCAGCCGAAACGATTTCTGAATTTTGCGGCGTTTTATATTCGGCAGACGGAATGACAGAACACAGCTTTCTGCAGCTGCAGGAAAAGATACTGAACGTGCATGGTGAGATGCTGAAGCAGCCCGCCAAAACAAGACCTTAATTTCACATATCCGCCCGCCGGGTTACTCGTAAGCTTCGGCGGGTCATTTCAAATCTTGATCACATCTTGGAGGAATGAAAATGACCAGTTTAACAAAAATCAGACAGCAGCAGCCGTACAAGTGGTACCAAACGATGAGAGAAACCTCTCCCGTTCATTACAATGAAAAGGAAGATTGCTGGGAAATCTTCACCTATGATGAAGTGAAGCGGGTGATTTCTGACTACAGTCATTTTTCTTCCGATCATAAATACTTAAGTGCGGACAAACAGGAAAAAATGATTCGGCATATTAACAAAGACAGCCTTTTGAAAATGGACCCGCCTGAACACACCGTCTTCAGAAAATTGGTCAATCAGCCGTTTATGCCGAAATCGGTTGAGACTCTTGCACCGCGTATAGCCGCTATCGCTGATGACCTGCTTCAGACCGTCCGTTCAAAAGACAGGATGGACATTATTGAAGATTACGCATTTCCGCTTCCGATTATCGTGATCGCAGAGCTTCTAGGATTTCCTCCGAAAGACAGAGATATCTTTAAAAGCTGGGTCGACCAAAGCCAGAATGTAAAAGATGAAAAGAAAATGAATGAAGTGCAAAAGCAGATGATCGGATACTTCATGCAGTTTATTTTACAGCGGAGAAAACAGCCGCAAAATGATTTAATCAGCCATTTAATTTCAGCTGATTTAGACGGAGAGCCGCTGTCAGACAAGCAATTAATCGGTTTTTGCGGCTTGTTGATCGTCGCGGGGCACGTAACGACGGAAAATGTGATCGGAAATTCATTTCTCAGTCTCAAGGAGTTCCCGCACATTCTGCCCCGGCTGCTTGAAAACAAGGCGCTCCTTCCTGACTTTATTGAGGAAGTCATCCGCCTCAGACCTTCCATTCAGCGGGTAACCCGCTACACCGCGGTTGAGAGCGAGATTGGCGGAAAAACGATTCCGGCCGGAGAAAAAGTGTATGCGTGGATTGGATCGGCGAACAGAGATGAAAAGAAGTTTGAAAATGCCGATCAAATTGACTTGGGACGAAAGCCGAATCAGCATCTGTCATTCGGTCAGGGCAGCCATTATTGTTTAGGAGCGCCGCTGGCCCGGCTTGAAGCGAAAATCGCGCTTTCCCACTTTTTTGAACAGGTGCCCGCATGGCGTTTTACTGAGGATCAAGAGCCGAATCTGGTTCCGAGCCCTGTATTTCACGGCGTTGACAGGCTGCTTGTTGAGTTTTGAGCGAAAAAATAAAAGAGGCTTCCACAGGAAGCCTCTTTACTCTGGGGGCTTGGAGAAATGAATGTAGGAATCGAAGCAATGAACGTGTTTGGCGGAACCGCGTATGTAGACGTCATGGAGCTTGCGGAACATCGGAACCTGGATAAAAAAAGGTTTGAGAACCTGCTGATGAAAGAAAAAGTGGTGGCGCTTCCGTTTGAAGATCCGATTACGTTCGCCGTAAATGCCGCAAAACCAATTATCGACTCTCTGTCAGAAGAGGAACGGAATCAGATTGAAATGGTCATCACCTGTACGGAATCCGGGATTGATTTTGGCAAATCCATCAGTACATACGTCCATGATTATTTGCAGCTGAAGCGGAATTGCCGGTTATTTGAGGTGAAACAGGCTTGCTATTCTTTAACGGCCGGGTTTCAAATGGGCGTGAATTTCATCTTATCGCAAACATCGCCGGGAGCGAAAGCGCTCATCATCGGAACGGATATTTCCCGCTTTTTAGTGGCTGAAGGCGGTGACGCGTTGACGGAGGAATGGTCCTATGCCGAACCGAGTGCGGGGGCGGGAGCTGTGGCGCTTTTAGTCAGCAGCACCCCTCATGTCTTTTTGCTTGATCAAGGCGCAAGCGGGTATTACGGGTATGAAGTCATGGATACGTGCCGCCCGATCCCGGATAGTGAAGCGGGGGATGCTGATCTGTCGCTCATGTCTTATTTGGACTGCTGTGAAAAATCATTTCAGGAATACAGAAAGCGTGTGAGCGGGGCGGATTATAAGAATACATTTCAATACCTTTCTTTTCATACTCCGTTTGGCGGAATGGTAAAAGGAGCGCATCGGACGATGATGAGAAAATTGGCAAAGGCTAAGCCGCAAGACATTGAAGCGGATTTTCAGCAACGCGTGCTGCCTGGGATTCAATACTGTCAGCGCGTCGGCAACATCATGGGGGCCACCGTATTTTTATCTCTTGCCAGCACGATTGATAACGGCTCTTTTGAAACGCCGAAACGCGTCGGCTGTTTTTCATACGGTTCGGGCTGCTGCTCTGAATTTTACAGCGGTGTCGTTTTGCCGCAAAGCCGTACGCGGCAGAATCAATTTCAGATCAGCCGGCATTTGGATGAACGCGTCCGTTTATCGATGGCTGATTATGACCGGCTGCTCCAAGACAGCGGTATCGTAAAATTCGGCACAAGAAATGCCGCGCCCGCAGCAGACATCCCGAATACGCATCAAGGAAAAACGCGATTGATGCTGACTGAAATAAAAGAGTTTCACAGAAAGTATGAATGGACGACCTAGTATCAGAAACACTCAGAGCCGGAAAGGCTTGAGTATTTTTAAAGAAACGGAGAATAAACATGAATCCAATGATTGATGTACAGGAAACAGAACCGGGCATTGTGCAGGTCACAATGCAGGATACGGCCGGGAAAAACGGGCTGTCAGAAGAGTTTGTCAGAGAGCTGCACCGGGTATTCCAAGACATCAATGCCCATCCGTCCTATAAAACCGTCCTTCTGACGGGTTACGGAAATTATTTCTGCACGGGAGGAACGCAGGAGGGGCTTTTGACCATTCAGAGCGGAAAGCTCCAATTTACAGATTTAAAGCTTCACAGTCTTTTATTGGATTGCAGGATCCCTGTGATTTCCGCCATGCAGGGGCATGCGATCGGAGCCGGCTTTACGATCGGTCTGAGCTCGGATTTCGTGATTTTAAGCAGAGAGAGTTTTTATTCTTGTAATTATATGAAG
Organism: Bacillus sp. B1(2022); assembly: GCF_040259625.1. NCBI lineage: Bacteria > Bacillati > Bacillota > Bacilli > Caryophanales > Bacillaceae > Bacillus > Bacillus sp. B1(2022). The sequence goes on along the minus strand of NZ_JANIFO010000002.1, from coordinate 102,673 downwards.
TACGGATTTACACCGGGAATGGGCGCGACGTATATTGTGCCTGAAAAACTGGGAATTGTCCTCGGGGAAGAAATGCTGTTTACGGCCGCGAATTTCAGCGGCGCCGCTCTGGAAAAACGGGGAGTTCCGTTTGAAGTGCTGCCGAAAAAAGACGTCCTTCAAAGAGGCCGCGAATTAGCCCGGCTGCTGGCGGATAAACCGAGAGCCTCACTGGTTGCGCTGAAAACCAATGTGACCGCACGGATCAAAAGAGAGCTGACAAAAGCGGTTGAGGAAGAGGTGAACATGCACGAAGCCACATTCCATCTTCCTGAAGTAAAAGAGAGAATCAGCCGCTTATACGGCAGTTAAACAGAATGAAAAAAGCATGGGAAGCCCCATGCTTTATCACTGGTCCGTCTTTTGCAGAACGGAGCCTGCGAATTGTTCTTTAATTTCGGCGCTCCGGGCTGCGGTTTCTGCGATGCAGTGCATGATGGCTTCTTCAAAGCGGCGCTCTTCTAATGCGCGAAGGCCTGCTTCAGTCGTGCCGCCCGGGCTTGTGATTTCCTTGCGCAGGCGTTCAGGCCGTTTGCTGCTTGTTCTGAGCATTTCCGTCGCCCCGGCCATGGTTTGTAAAATCAGCTCTTTTGCCGTTTCTTCCGGCAGGCCGGCTTGAAGGGCGGCCTTTTCCATTGCTTCGACATACCGGTACACATAGGCGGGACCGCTTCCGGCAATGGCTGTGACGGCGTCAAGGTGTTTTTCTTCAAAGCGCGTCGCTTCTCCGATTGTTTCCAGAAGCTCTTTTGCCGTCCGGATTTCAGCTTCACTCGCCTCGGAGCTTGCGGAAAAACCGGTCGCCGATTGCTGAATGGCCGCGGATGTATTCGGCATCGCCCGGATGATGGTGAGCTTTCTGCCGAAATATTGCTGAATCGTGTGAATCGTCAGCCCTGCGATGACAGAAATCACAAGCTGATCTTTCACGTATTCGCGAATGTTCTCAATGCTTTCTGCCGCATCTTTCGGTTTAAAGGCGAGAACGATAATGTCGGTATTGCTGAAAAACTCTTCTTTATCCCGGCACGGTTTCACTCCGTACGTTTTTTGGAGCTCTTCAAGCCGGCTGTCATTTGACCGGTTTGTCATATATATATGTCCGGGGGCTGTCATCCCGCTTTGCAGCAGTCCGTTCACCATTGCTTCCGCCATTGATCCGGCCCCGATAAAACCGATTTTCTTCATATAAATCCTCCTTCTTCTCAAAACACAAAAAAACCTTCCCGTCAAAAAGGACGAAAAGGTTTCGCGGTACCACCTTACATTAGCACGAATCAGCCGTGCTCAGCTCAAATCCCGTAACGAGGGGATACGTTTAGGTTTTCCTAACCGCTCTGAGGGCAGGTTCTGTAAACAAGAGGGCCGCAATGTCTTTCAGCCGGGGACATTGCTCTCTGCTGCCGTTGTTTATATACTAGTTCCTCGTCATCGCGTTCCGTGTTTTCTAGTTTGTTGTTCATTATGCTATGCGCAAGAGCGGGATGTCAATCTTTTTTTCCGATATGCGGCAATAATGACACAGTGAAAAGAAAACGCTAAAATATGATTATTCAGGAATGAAAAGAACGAAGGAGCGTAAACATGGCAGCGAGAAAGATCATTCCGATACGTGTGCCGACTCCGTTTGCAGTCGGCGACGTTATCGTTTATTTAGTAAAAGATGAAGCCCTAACCCTTATTGATTGCGGCCCGAATACAAAGGAAGCGGCTGAATCGCTCTCATTTCAGCTTAAGGAACACGGGGTTTCTGCGGCGGATATAGAACAGGTGGTGCTCACTCATCATCACGCAGATCATTCAGGTCTGCTGCACCTTTTTTCCGATGATGCGGAAGTAATAGGGCACTCGCTGAATGACAGGTACATTACTCAGGACCAGTCGTATATCGCCCGGCAGGAGGATTTTTTTCTGTCGCTTATGACAGAAATGGGCGTTCCTCTGACGCCCGAAGACATACATAAAACAGTTAAGCTGTCATACTTATTTTCTGCAAACCGTCCGTTAACGAAAACAGTGAGGGAAGGCGGAAAAATTGACGGGCTTAACGGCTGGACGGTGCTCGAAATCCCGGGTCATGCCGCTTCTCACATTGCGCTCTACCATGAAAAAAGCGGTGAAATGTTCAGCGGCGATCTGCTTTTGTCCAACAGCTCCACCAATCCGATTCTGGAAGCTCCGGAAAAGGGGGGCGTGCGCGCGGCCCCGATGCTCGACTACTTGAACTCAATGAAGCGGCTGTATGACGTAAACCCGTCCTTTTTATATCCGGGACACGGCGATCTGCTGACAGACGTAAAGCCTGCTTTTGACAGGCGGCTTGAAAAACAGAGAAATCGGTCGGAATATGTGCTGCGCCTGTTGTCAGAGGAAACACTGACGGCTTTCCAGGTATGCCGGCGGCTGTTTCCGGCTGTGTATGAAAATGAATTGTTTTTAACGATGTCAGAAACGATCGGCCATCTTGACGTGCTGGCCGCCGAAGGGAAGGCTGTATCCTTTCAGTCGGGGAACACTCTGAAGTTTAAAGCTGTGAAGGGGTGAAGGAAATGAGCAGATTAACGGATAAGCGGATTTGGATCACCGGAGCATCCGGCGGACTCGGAGAACGGCTTGCATATTCTTGCGCGGCAGAAGGGGCTCATGTTTTTTTATCCGCCAGGCGGGAGGACCGCTTGCAGGAAGTGAAAAAGACGATTACCGCGCGCGGCGGACAGTGTGATGTCGTTCCGTTTGACGTCCGGTATGCAGAAGAGGCTGAAAACGTAAGGCGTTTGATCGGTCATGTTGACGTATTAATCAACAACGCCGGCTTCGGCATTTTTGAAACGGCCGCTGATTCATCTTTGGATGATATGAAGGCAATGTTTGAAGTCAACGTCTTCGGATTAATCGCCTGTACGAAGGCCTGTCTTCCTGTGATGCTTCATGCGAAAAGCGGCCATATTATCAATATCGCCTCACAGGCCGGCAAATTGGCGACGCCGAAATCAAGCCTTTATTCTGCAACGAAGCACGCCGTGTTAGGGTATTCCAATGCGCTGCGGCTTGAGCTGGCCGGTACGGGTGTAGCTGTGACAACGGTTAATCCCGGTCCGATCAAAACAGACTTCTTTACAATTGCAGATAAAGAGGGCGGTTATGTGAAAAGCGTCGGCAGATGGATGCTTGATGCCGACCATGTGGCAGAGCGCATTACATCCGTGATTCTGACGGATAAACGGGAAATGAATCTTCCGCGATGGATGAGCCTCGGGACGAAGCTGTATCAGCTTTTCCCATCGTTTACAGAAAAACTGGCCGGCCGCGCATTAAAGAAAAAGTAACAAGGGGGAAAAAGGAATGTCCGACCGGGATATACACAAGGCATTGATGGCAGAGCCTCTAGTCAGGCAAATGGCGGAGGCGCGTGAAGTATTTTGGATCAATCCGCATAAAACCGATGATCCAGTAAAGCATGGCGCTGAATGGAAAAAGGAGATTGCCGAAGCGGGAGAAAGGCTGCGCCGGTTTGCGCCTTATATCGCGTCGGCTTTTCCGGAGACGGAAGCGGAGGGAGGCCTCATTGAATCTCCGCTTGTCTTGGTTAATGAAATGAAAAAGCGTCTGGAACACAGCGCCGCTCAGGCTTTCCCCGGGCGTCTGCTTTTGAAATGCGACGACGAACTTCCGATTTCCGGTTCCATTAAAGCGCGCGGCGGGATTTACGAAGTGCTGAAGCATGCCGAAGATCTCGCGGTAAAAGCGGGAATGCTCTCAGCAGACGACGATTACAGCATATTGACTGAAGAACGGTTTACCGCTTTTTTCTCAAAATACTCTATAGCCGTCGGCTCTACGGGCAATTTAGGTCTGAGTATCGGCATAATCGGCGCGAAGCTCGGCTTTTGTGTGACCGTTCATATGTCCAGTGACGCAAAGCAGTGGAAAAAGGAGCTGCTCTGGGAAAAGGGGGTTCGCGTCATCGAATATGAAGCAGACTACAGTCTGGCTGTCAAAGAGGGGCGCATGCAGGCGAAGCAGGACCCTTATTGTTATTTTATTGATGATGAGCATTCCCGGGATCTGTTTTTGGGGTATGCCGTTGCGGGAAGCCGTGTGAAAAAGCAGCTCGATCAAATGAACATAAAGCCTGATGCAGATGAACCGCTTTTCGTTTATTTGCCATGCGGGGTCGGAGGAGGCCCGGGCGGCGTCGCGCTTGCGCTAAAGCTGATCTATGGCGAGCATGTCCATATTTTTTTCGGTGAGCCGACGCATTCACCGTGTATGCTGTTAGGACTGTTTTCCGGCTTGCATGACGGAATCAGCGTGCAGGATATCGGTCTTGATAATCAAACGGCCGCCGACGGACTTGCGGTGGGAAGGCCGTCCGGACTGGCCGGCCCTCTGATGGAACCTATACTCAGCGGCTGTTATACCGCCGATGACGGCACGCTTTTTTCGCTGCTTTATCAATTAAGGGCGGCCGAGAATAAGAGCCTTGAACCCTCTGCACTCGCCGGACTGGCCGGAGCCGTCAAGGTCGTCCAGACCGAAGCCGGAAACCGTTATATAAAAGAGCGGGGGCTTGAGATGGAAAATGCCGTGCACCTTGTGTGGAGCACCGGCGGAAGCATGGTTCCGGAGGAGGAAATGGAAGAGTACAGCCGGATCGGTTCCTCATTTTTGAAAAAAATGGGCAGACAGTGAAGCGGTTTTCCGTTACAATCTTTGTAAGCGTTTGTTTTTTTATCGGAAAGCCATACAGAGAGATTGGTGTGAATTGTGAAAAGTAAAGAATTGAACTTACATACATTGTATACGCAGCACAGCCGCGAGTCGTGGGCCGGATTCGGCGGCCATCTTTCCATTGCCGTTTCAGAGGAAGAAGCCAAGGCCGTAGAGGGGCTGAATGACTACCTGTCGGTGGAAGAAGTAGAAACAATTTACATTCCGCTTGTGCGCCTGCTCCATCTTCATGTCACGTCTGCCGCAAGACGGAATCAGCATGTCAATGTGTTTCTTAAACATCCGCATTCAGCGAAAATCCCGTTTATCATCGGAATCGCGGGCAGCGTCGCCGTCGGCAAAAGCACGACGGCGAGAATTTTGCAAAAGCTTCTTTCCCGTCTGCCGGACAGGCCGAAGGTGAGCCTGGTGACAACCGACGGTTTCTTGTATCCGACGGCGGAATTAAAAAGGAAAAACCTTCTGTCCAGAAAGGGATTCCCGGAAAGCTACGACGTGAAAGCGCTGCTTGAATTTCTGAACGATATAAAGTCAGGGAAAGAGAGAGTGGAGGCGCCCGTATATTCCCATCTTACCTATGACAGGGAAGAGGGCGCCGTCGAGGTTGTCGAAGGTGCGGATATCGTTATTATCGAAGGAATCAATGTCCTGCAGTCGCCGACCTTAGAGGACGACAGGGAAGATCCGCGGATTTTTGTATCGGATTTCTTTGATTTTTCGATCTATGTGGATGCCGAAGAAAGCCGGATTTTCACGTGGTATTTGGAGCGTTTCCGCCTCTTAAGAGAAACCGCTTTTCAGGATCCGGCTTCTTATTTTCATAAATTTAAGGATTTGTCTGATGCAGAAGCGGATACCATGGCCGCCTCCATTTGGGAGAGCGTCAACCGTCCGAATCTGTATGAAAATATCCTGCCGACAAAATTCAGATCGGATTTGATTTTGAGAAAAGGTGATGGCCATAAAGTTGAAGAGGTGCTGGTAAGGCGGGTGTGATGTGAGGAGGAAGCGAATATTATGATGCATCATATTGAGTTGTATGTATCTGACTTGAAAGCCTCCGCCCGGTTTTGGGGATGGTTTTTAGGTGAGCTCGGTTATAGGGAATTTCAAAATTGGGACTCCGGCATCAGCTGGAAAAACGCAGGATTTTATGTTGTGCTTGTACAGACAGAGGAGCGTTTTTTAACACCGGAGTACCACAGATGCCGGGTCGGGCTGAACCATCTGGCTTTTCATGCTGCATCAAGAGAGCAGGTTGACGAGATGACAGAAAAGCTGCTTGCCAGAGGATGCCCCGTGCTTTACAGGGACCGCCATCCATATGCAGGCGGAAGCACGCATTACGCCGTATACACGGAGGACCCGGATCGGATAAAAGTGGAGCTCGTTGCGCCTGCTTCTGAATGAACTATAACTTTTCATTTTTTTCTTCGCGCAGCGCGTCGAGTTTCTTTTCGATTCTGTCCAATTGTATGCGGCGCTTGTTCAAGCTTCTGAATACGTATATCACGGCAAACAGGAAAAATGCGGCTGCAATAAATGAAATCAATTGAAAAATGACATCACCGATGTTCATCTTTTTTACCTCCGTGTGCGGCGGGCTTCTTCAGCCCGCCGTTTTTTCATTTTGACCGATGTGAAGACATGGGGGATGAATCATTTCTCTCCTAGCTTTGTTTTTTTTCTGAGAATGAATAGTTTCTGCATGTGGCTTATGACCACTTTTGCGGCCGCATATCCCGGAATGGCCAGAAGCATCCCGGCAATTCCTGAGAATTTGCCGGCGGCAAGCAGAAGAAAAATAATGGTCAGCGGGTGAATGTCCAGCTTCCGTCCCATAATTTGCGGGGAAATCAGCTGGCTTTCAAGCTGCTGGACAATGACGACGACCGTAATCACCAGCACCGCCTCGGTCGGTGAATCGAACAATCCGACAATGACTCCGGGAAATGTGCCGATCCAAGGCCCGATAAACGGAATCAGGTTTGTCACCATGGCGAACGCGCCCAGAACGAGCGGATAATCGAGCCCGATTATAAAATAGCCGATCGTGACGAGAACGCCGACACAGAAACTGACGAGCAGCTGTCCTTGTATGTATGAACTGAGAGCTTCATCCATGTCCCGAAGGATTTGTTTTCCTTCTTTTTGATGTTTTTCCGGAAGAAGCTGCAGCAGTCGCCGAGGGGCTTTGTTTCCTTCTTTTAACATGTAATACAGCGCAAACGGAATAATGGCTGCGGTGATGGCGGCATTGGCAGCCGTACCGGCCAGGCTGCTGAGAGAATCAGCGATTGAACCGGAATAATTTGCGGCTTTGTCTGCTAATTTTTTAAAGGAATCCCCATGCTGAAGCCGGGAAAACCATTTGCTGTCCTGGAGATGCCCGATCCAATTTTCAGCTTTTGCGGAAAGCTCCGGAATATGATCTGTGAAGGCTGTAAACTGTTTTTGAACGGCAGGGCCCGCCGTATAAAGGAAGAGGACAAAAAGGCCGGCTGTTCCCGCATAAATCGCTAAAATCGCGATTCCTTCGGGCAGCTTTAATTTCGCATGCAGCACTCTGACGAGCGGGCGGCACAAATAGTAAAGGACGCCCGATAATACAATGGGCGGAAACAAGGTTTTAACCGTAATCACAACAGGCTGGAACAAAAAGTCTATTAATGTTCCGAGATAAATGATGAGAAATAACAGAAGAACGGCATAGCCGATCCTGAAATAAGGCCCGACAGGCATATCCTGCACCACGCAATCTTTAAGGGTTTACTCTCGGACGTTTCCCTTATCGCCCGGTGCATAAACGTCCGTGTCAGGAAAACTGCCCCTGATTGGTGACGTAATCGTAGATAATATCTTCTACATGGGCATGGAGATCCTCATCGGGTTCTTCATTCCTTCTTTCTTCTAAAGCTTTTTTTAAACTCTGTTTTTCATAGGGGCTCAGCGGATCTGTCGACACATTCCGTCCATACTGGCGGAGGGCTTGTCCCAGCATTTTTTCTATAAATTGATCCATCATATATTCTCCTATTCTTGTCATTCATCTTTATTCTACTAAATATCATGTGATCCTCCCACTCTTCTATCATATTTTCTGTCAGGCCGGGGTAGGATTTTTATTCCAATTCAGCTGAGAGAATACGATGAAACGGCAGCGTTAACGCATCTTCATCGTTTATGATTTTTAAACGCTTTTCGTCATGCCTCACTTGTTTTACCCAGCCCCAAAAGCGGCGGGGACCGTGTGCTGAAGCATAGGTGACCGAGATGGCCCTGTCTTCTTCAATTGACGCCGCAACGATGCGGTTCATGTCGTTCAGTTGCTCTTCGCTCAGTTCCGGAGGCCGGAATTCCCGTTCTTTTCGTTTTTTTGCAAGCAGCTGCTCCCGATGTTCGGGCAGCATCATCCGGCTTGATTCCCACATGACATTATACCCGGGTGTTAATTTGTTCGGATTCATGTATATCACCTCAAATTATTTGTAATGCCCGCCGATTTTTTCAGCCCGGTGAAAGGCTTGGCCGGCCTCTGTCAGTGAAGCGGCATGGAGGAGCGACGCAGGGCCGTACCGCTCATGAATATCATCCAATACTTTGCCGAGACTGATCTTTTTTTCCTGGGCATCGAACAGGCTCAGCTGAACATAATCACAGGGCTCCAGCTGGGAAAGGGAGACGCCGGCGCTGCGGACGGGCTCACCGTTCCAATGCTCTTTGAAGAGCTTGACCGCCGCTTTAAAAATATCCATTCCGAAATTAGTCGGAGACACCAGCTTTCTCTGTCTGTGAAAACCTGAAGGGAATTCAAAATCAGCGCCTCTGATGCTGACCGAAACCGTATGGCCGATGTATTGTTTGAAACGGGCGCGGCGGGCCACTTCTTCGCTTAACTCCAGCAGCACGACTTTGATATCCTCAAAGCGGCTGTAGTCTCTCGGGAGGGTCATGTTATGGCCGATCGCTTTTTGCCGGCTGTGCGTGTTGACGGTGACCGGAGAGGGATCGATGCCGCGGGCTGTCCGCTGAAGCAATTCGCCGTTAATGCCCCAGCGTTTTTTCAGCAATTCGGCGGGGTGTCCGGCAAGCCCGCCGATTGTGCCGATGCCCATCCGTCTTAAATGATGCTCCATCCGTTTTCCGATGCCGAATAATTTTCCGACCGGCAGCGGCCACAGATCCTGCCTGATATTTGACATATCCAATCTGTGGATGCCGGATGCGTTTTTTTTGGCAAAATGGTCGCAAGCCATTTTCGCGAGCGCCTTATTCGGCCCGATGCCGACACGGGCATAAATTCCGAATTCACGCATAATCGCTTGCTGAATGCTTTTGGCAATTGTAAAAGGATCACCGAACAGCCGCCTGCTTCCGGTCACGTCGAGAAACTGCTCATCGATGGAGTAGGGTTCTACAAGATCGGTATACCGTTCAAACAGTTCGGTAATCATGACGGATACATCAATATACCGCTGCATCCGCGGACGGACAATAACGGCATCGGGACATTTGGCCTGCGCTTCCCACAGCCGTTCGGCATTTTTTACGCCGTATCGTTTGGCGAGCGGACAAGCCGCAAGCACGACGCCGCTGCGTCTTTCGGGATCTCCCGAGACAATCAAGGGCCGGCTTTTGAGATGAGGCGCTTCCGCTTTTTCCACAGACGCATAAAACGATTGCATATCTACAAGAAGAATATCAGCCATAAAAAAACCTCCGGGAACATTTGTTCTATTTTTTCATTGTACCCGAACAATGATCACGTTTATACTGGTAAATCATTCCCCGGCTGGAAGACGTGCTGATTCGTTCGCTTGAAAAGAAATCATTTACAATTGCAAACAACCCACATATAATTTTTTATATTCCAATGAGAAGAGCTGACATTCATTTTGCCGGACGAAAAGGAGAGTCAATCGATAATGGATATTCGAACAATTACCCCTGAAGACTATGAAATGGTTACGTCTGTTTTGAATGAATGGTGGGGTGGCAGGCAGATGAAAGACAAACTGCCGCGCTTGTTTTTTGAACATTTTCAGGACACAAGCTTTATCACGTACGGGCCGGAGGGAATGACCGGTTTTTTAATCGGTTTTCAGTCACAATCAGACCCTGAGACAGCCTACATTCATTTTTCCGGTGTGCATCCGGATTTCAGAAAAATGCAAATTGGAAAACAGCTCTACGACCGATTTATGGAGACGGTGAAGAAAAGGGGCTGCACGAAAGTCAATTGCGTGACGGCGCCTGTCAATAAAGTATCAATCGCTTATCATACAAAATTAGGCTTTGAAGCTGAAAAAGGAACCAAAATCGTAAACGGAATCCCTGTTTTTGCGAATTATGACGGTCCGGGAGAAGACCGGATTCTGTTTGTGAAATATATGTAGAGGGGGTTGAATATGGGTTTTTTAGCTGACACGCCCAAACCGCCCTATTATGCGGTCATTTTTTCATCAATAAAGGGAAAATATGATGAGGAATATGAACATACGGCAGAGCGCATGATGAATTTGGCAGGCGGACAGCCGGGCTTTTTAGGCGCGGAAAGCGTTCGGGAGGAAAACGGCTGCGGCATCACGGTTTCCTACTGGGACAGCCTGGAGGCGATTAAAAGGTGGAAAGATCATACTGACCACCAGGCGGCAAAACAAAAAGGAAAAACCGCCTGGTATGAAGCGTACGCGGTCCGCATTACGAAGACGGAGTCACAGCGGATGTTTGCGTCAAAAGGGGCGGAAGATTGATTACATTTTTACAGCATACACAAGAACAGACCGCGCGGGAAATTGCGGCGGTTCAGCGCTGCTCTTATCAAAAAGAAGCCGAGCTGATCGGCTTTTTCGGCATTCCCGCCCTGCATGAAACACCTGATGATATACAGCAGTCACGGGAGACGTTTGCCGGTTTCAAGGAAAAAGATCAGCTTGCAGGTGTCATTTCGTATGAAAAAAAGGGATATGACCTTGTCATATGCAGGCTGACGGTGCACCCGTCCGGCTTTCGGAAAGGAATCGGACAGGCGCTTATTCAATTTGTGATAGACGAGAACCGGGACGCCCAAAAAATAGAGGCGGCTACCGCCAGCCAAAACGTTCCGGCAGTCTCTCTCTATTTAAAAACCGGGTTCACAGAAGCCGGACAGATAGAGACGCCGGAAGGGCTGATCCTCTCGTTTTTTCATCTTTATCCGAAGAGGAAAGCGGAAGTTGTTCCGTACAAGCCGGAATGGAAAGAAATGTTTGAAAGAGAGAAGGCGGACTTGATCCGAATCTTCGGCCCAGCACTTCATTCTGTCAGCCACATCGGCAGCACCTCCATCCCGCAGATGGCCGCCAAACCCGTCATCGATATACTGGCGGAGGTTAAAGATATTTCGGACGCTGACCGATTCAGTCCGCAGCTGGAAGCACTCGGCTATGAGGCGAAAGGGGAAAACGGGATAGAGGGCCGGCGTTTCTTTCAAAAAGGCGGCAACAAGCGCACACACCACGTTCACATATACGAAACAGGCCATCCGGACGTGAAGCGTCATCTGCTGTTCCGGGATTACCTCACCGCAAAGCCTGAAAAAGCGGCTCAATACATGGAACTGAAACGGCACCTCGCTAAGACGTACCCATACGATATGGCAAAGTATAGTGAAGGGAAAAATGACTGGATCAAGGCGGCTGAACAAGAGGCAAAGGACTAAGGAGAGCGGGCTGCTGTAAAGAAAGCAGAAACAATGCATACAGCGGCTCGGTATGCTACAATGGCGAAAATGAAAAACGGAGGATCATCTATGCAAATACATGTGACGGATGCGGCGAAACACACACTTCAGCAGGCGATGGACGTCAACCCGGGGAAAAAAGCGCAGCTCCGCTATGACGCAGAAGGCTGCGGGTGCGCGGTGAGCGGCGTGCCGACCATCTGGCTGGCGGACGAATTAACGGGACAATGCGAAGCCATTGAAACCAACGGACTTCCGCTTTACATCCAGACCTCACAAAAAGTGTTTTTTGACGAGGAAATGACAATCGATTACAATGAAAAGGCAAAAACGCTCGTCTTAAAAAGCCCGGCAGAGATGCTGAGCCCGAGAATGAGCATATTAGTAAAGCAGGGAGAAACGGAAAGTGAATCAAAAGCTGAAAGCCATTAAACAGACGGCACAGCATAAAACGTGGGTATCCTTTCTGAACAACAACCACCCGTACAGTCTGCTGCACTGGTCCATCGGAGGCGCTGAATCCGTTCAGAAGGATGTCTGGCTGCTTCAGGATGAGATGACCTTCAAAGCGCAGGAGTTTACGACAATCGACCTCGCCATTGATTGGATTGGAGAAAATATGGACGGGATTACCGACGTTTTATGACGGGAAAGCGAAAGAACCAGCATACGTTCTTTCGCTTTTTTACGTTTGCGTCATGGTATCTAAAAAGGTTTGAACGGCTTTGCGGTAGCTCTCCGGATTTTTGGTGTACGACATGGCATGCCCTCCCGATTCGGGCAGATAGAGCATCTTAGGGCCGCGTTTTTTGCGGTGCAGCAATTCGGAACAAGCGGAGGGTATATAATCATCTTCCTTACTGTGAATAAACAGCACGGGCTGCCGGATGCGGCTGATAACCGATAGAGGAGATACATCACGGATACGGTAGCCTTCTCTCATCCGCAAAAAGAAATCAGCCAAAGGCAGAAGCGGCCACGGAGGCAGCCGGAACTCCCGTTTCAGCCTGTAGGCGAGCTGATCGCGAAAGCTTGCGAACGGACAGTCCGCAATATAAAAATCAGCGCCGTTTTCATCCTGATGCCCGCCCGCGTATAATAAGGCCGTCACCGCTCCCATCGATTCCCCGTGGATGCCGATTTGACCGCCGTCTCCGGTTTTGTGTCTCACCCAATTCACGGCTTCTTCCAAATCATCTTTTTCAAAATAGCCGTAGCTCGTCGTTCTGCCGCCGCTTTTTCCGTGCCCGCGGTGGTCATATACGAGCACATTCCAGCCTAAATCTAAAAATAAATCCATGTATTTCAATGAATTGAACGAATTTACGGTAACGCCGTGACAAATAATCATGGTGTTTGCCGTATGATGCGGGGCGACGTAAAAGCCTTTGATCTCATACCCGTGGCGTGACAGGATGACGGCTTCTTCTTTTTCCATGGCCTGAAAGGAATCAAATCTATCATGCCCGTCCGCCGTTTCTTTTTTCATGATATCTTCATCCGTCTTTTTCTTCATAAACATAATCAGATTCGTAAAAGCGAATCCGGCAGCCAAAAAGACTGCGCAAGCCGAACCGAACACCGCCAGCCATTTTTTCACACAGGCACCCTCCTTTCATATGAAAAATCCTTCCTCCGGCTATTCAGGACCGTGAACGTTGCCGGCCTCCGGCGCTCCGTGGTACACTTGCTTCACCATATTCAGATACGGGGGGCGTAATGATGAAAAAGCAGCTGCCTAAAGAAAAACACAGCTTAAAAGACGATCTGGAGGAAGATCTGAAGGCCAGGCTTTTGCAAATGAAAAGTGAGCTGAAGGAAGAAGACGAGAAAAAACAGGCGCAGCAAAAGGCGGAACAAATCAGAAAACGAAAAGAAAAAGAAAAACATAAAAGCTTTGAAGAGCTGCTGAATGAAAGCAGTCTCGATTGGCACAAATATAAATAAACCGGCATCCGAAAAGGTGCCGGTTTTATTGTTTAAGAACGATGGGCTTCGTATACGTCCCGTTTTGTATGGTATTGCAGGGCTTTGATTTCCTGGCTGCTTAAACGCCTGGCCTCTGCAGCCGAACAGTTTTCTCTCAGCTGCTCAAGTGAGCTGGCTCCGGTGATGACAGAAGCGACGGCCGGCTGTGACAGCAAGTATTGAAGAGAAAGCTCCGTCATGCTCAAGTCAGGTGCGGCAGCGCTGATCGCTTTTTTGGTTTCTGCCAGTTCTGCAAAAGAATATGTTAAATAGCCGTTCTCTTTTACGCTTGCGGCCGCTTGATCAAGCGGTTTTTCCGTAAGAAGCCCTTTAGCGACAGGCCCTCTTGCGACTACGCTGATTCCGTTCTCCTCTAAAAGGGGAAGCCACTCCTCGGGACGCCGGTCCAGCAGGCTGTATTGCATCATAACGCTGGTGATATTTGATTTTTTCACATATTCTTTAATAACATTCGGACGAATCGAGGAAATGCCGTAATACCGGATGACACCTTCCTGTTTTAAGTCCTCAAATGCTTCGATCGTTTCGTCAATATGGTCTTCCATCGTGCCGCCATGCAGCTGATAAAGGTCGATATAGTCCGTTTTCAGCCGGCGCAGGCTGTTTTTGACCGCTTCTTTTATGTATCCTTTGGAAGCGTCCCAATGCCAGCCGTCTTTATCATCATTCCAGCGGTTTCCGGCTTTCGTGGCTAAAATGATGTCGTGCCTGCGGTTTTTGACGGCCTCCCCGACAATTTCCTCATTTCTGCCGAAATCATAAAGATCAGCGGTATCTAAATAATTGATTCCAAGCTCGATCGCTTCATCCAAAATAGACAGCGCTTTAGCTTTATCCGTGCCCAGCGACATACAGCCGAGCCCGATTTCGCTTATTTCTAAATCAGAATGTCCCAGTGTGCGTTTTCTCATCGTTTCGCTCCTTTTTATAGTCTTTTATTGACCGTAATATAAAGGCGCGAAGTTTTCAACTGTTAAGGCCCGGTGATCCAATCTCCGACATAGCGGAATGTCCGTCCGTATTCTTTCAGTTTAGCCCGCACTTCCCACGCCTTTCCGACCAATACGATACTCTTATCCTTCCGGTACACCTTCAATCGAAAAGCACCTCCCTCTCATGCATGTATGATAAAATATATGAGGCATAATAGAGAGACAGAACGGGAGATGACATGATGAAACATTTAGAAGAAAAAACACTTGCGAAAAAAAAGCTGTATGACGGGAAAGTCATAGATCTTTACTTAGAGGACGTAGAGCTCCCGAACGGAAAAACAAGCAAGCGGGAAATCGTCAAACATCCGGGAGCGGTGGCCGTACTTGCGGTAACCGAAGAAGGAAAAATCATTTTGGTGAACCAGTTCAGAAAGCCGCTGGAACGGACAATCGTTGAAATTCCGGCCGGGAAGCTTGAAAAGGGGGAAGAGCCGGAACATACGGCGTTAAGAGAGCTCGAGGAAGAAACGGGATATACGGCGGAAACCTTGACGAAAATCACCGCTTTTTATACATCACCCGGGTTTGCTGATGAAATCGTGCATCTCTTTCTTGCGGAAGGGCTTTCGCCGCTGGAAGAAAAACGAGAGCTGGATGAGGATGAATTTGTCGAAGTCATGCAGGTCACGCTTGAAGAGGCCGTGAAGCTGATTGAATCCCGCAGGGTGTATGACGCAAAAACGGCTTACGCGATTCAGTATCTCCAGCTGAAAGAAGCGCTGAAGGAAAAATGATGAAAACCATCTATGCGGATCTGCATATTCATATCGGCCGCACCTATACGGGAAAACCGGTCAAAATCACCGGGGCCAAAACGTTGACGCTGCACCGGATTTTAGAAGAAGCCAGTGAGGGGAAGGGAATTGAACTATTGGGCATCATCGACTGCCATTCCCCGGAAGTCATAGAAGAAATCGAGCGCGGAATTGATGAAGGCAGATACCGTGAGCTGAAAGAAGGCGGCATCCGGTATCGGAATACGACGCTTCTGTTGGGCAGTGAGCTTGAAATCTATGATCACACATGCCGCGGGCCGATTCACGTTCTCGTCTTTATGCCGTCTCTTGCCGAAATGAAGATGTTTTCTGAGTGGCTTGCAAAAAGGCTTAAAAATATCCATCTCAGTTCCCAGCGCATTTATGAAACCGGTTTGAATCTTCAAAGGAAAACAAAGGAATTGGGCGGGCTGTTTATTCCCGCCCATATGTTCACCCCGCATAAAAGCCTGTACGGAAAAGGGGTTAGATCTTCTTTGACAGAGGTTTTCGACCCGTCGCTCATTGACGCGGCGGAACTCGGGTTAAGCTGTGACACCGACATGGCTTCGCGGGTAGCAGAACTTGATCCGTATACATTTTTAACAAATTCTGATGCGCATTCCTTAGGAAAAATCGGCAGAGAATATAATGAAATGCTTCTTAAAGAAGCGAATTTCACGGAATTTTCGCTGGCTTTAAAAGGGAAGGACGGAAGAAAAATCACGGCGAATTACGGGCTGAACCCGAAGCTCGGGAAGTATTACCGGACGGCTTGCGACCGCTGCGGCAGCCCGGTTGAAAAAGGAGCTACCGTATGTCCGGAGTGCGGGGGGAAAACAATGACAAAAGGGGTCAGTGAACGGCTGGAGGAACTGAGCGGTCCGAAAAAAAGCCGCGTGCCGCGGCCGCCGTATATTCATCAAATCCCGCTGCAGTTCATTCCCGGGGTCGGGCCGAAAACGTTAGAAAAACTGAAGCGGGCTTTCGGGACGGAGATGGCGATTCTACATCAGGCGCAAGAAGAGGAATTGGCGCGTGTCGTCCAACCTAAAATAGCGGCTGTCATTCATAAAGCGCGCACCGGGCAGCTCGTCCTTGAGGCCGGGGGCGGAGGGACGTACGGCAGAATCAAGCCGTAAAAGCCGATTTTTAGCGGAGCTCCTCCTGCACCTTCTTTTTCGTGCGGACAAACGCAATCAATTCGATGATTTCATCCTGGTTAAGCGGCTGTCCGTCAACGGTCAGTATGCCGCAGCCTTGTGCGGCGTTTGTTAATTCGATGGTCTGGGTAAACGCCTCCGCCTTTTTTTCAGTGCGCCCCAGTAAATCGTCGCACGTCGTGTCAAACAGATCGGCAAGCGTGCCCAGCGCCTCGAATGACGGCCGCCGGTACCCTGATTCATACCCGGCGTACGTGCTTTTGGCGATGCCGAGACGGTCAGCCGTATATTGAAGAGACCAATTTTTCTTTTTTCTCAGTTCAGTTAAACGATCTAAATTCATATTCAAAACCGCTCCTTTTCACTTGAGCAAATTATATCATATCGATATGCAAAAGTGTACGCGAATTGAATAATAATCACTTGATTAATTTCATTCGTCTGTCTATAATTTGATTAAAAGTATGCGAAAAGCGAATGCTTAACACATCTTGAGAAATGGATGAAGAGGTGCAGGGTATGAAAAAATTATTGCTGTTAACAACCGGAGGAACAATCGCCTCAGTCGAAGGAGAAAACGGGCTTGCACCCGGGGTGAAAGCAGACGAATTGTTAACCTACGTATCAAAACTTGATAACGATTACACGATGGAAACCCATTCGTTAATGAACATCGACAGCACAAATATGCAGCCTGAATACTGGGCCGAAATCGCAAATGCTGTCAAAGAAAAATACGACGCTTATGACGGGTTCGTCATTACGCACGGGACAGACACAATGGCTTATACATCGGCGGCACTGTCTTATATGCTTCAGCATGCTGATAAACCGATCGTCATTACGGGTTCGCAAATCCCGATTACATTTCAAAAAACCGATGCCAAAAAAAATATCACGGACGCGATCCGCTTCGCATGTGAAGGGGTGGGCGGCGTATACGTCGTATTTGACGGCAGAGTCATTCAAGGCACACGCGCCATTAAATTAAGAACGAAAAGCTATGATGCATTTGAGAGCATTAACTATCCGTATATCGCGTTTATTACCGAAAACGGAATTGAATACAACAAACAAGTGCACATGCCAAAAGACGATGCTTTTACGGTCAATACTTCACTTTGCACGGACGTGTGCCTGCTCAAGCTACACCCGGGGCTGAAACCGGAAATGTTTGACGCATTAAAGGGCATGTACAAAGGAATCGTCATTGAAAGCTACGGCAGCGGCGGCGTGCCGTTTGAAGGAAGAGACATTCTCGCCAAAGTCAATGAAATGATTGAAAGCGGCATTGTCGTCGTCATTACGACACAATGTCTTGAAGAAGGAGAGGACATGAGCGTCTATGAAGTCGGCCGAAGAGTCAATCAAGATCTCATTATCCGCTCCAGAAATATGAACACGGAAGCCATCGTGCCGAAATTAATGTGGGCGCTCGGCCAGTCTCACAACTTGGCTGAAGTCAAAAACATTATGGAGACACCGATCGCAGACGACGTTGTACTGTAAAAACATGACTACCACAAAGAGAAAGTAGGGTTTTAGCATGACAAACGCGCAAAAAGAATATCGTCAGGAAAAAGATTTCCTCGGAGAAAAACAAATTGAAGCTGATGTGTATTACGGAATACAAACGCTGCGCGCGAAAGAAAACTTTCCGATTACCGGCTACCGCATCCACGAAGAAATGATTAATGCGCTCGCCATCGTCAAAAAAGCGGCGGCGCTTGCCAACATGGATGTAAAACGGCTGTATGAAGGAATCGGAAATGCGATTGTACAGGCCGCAGATGAAATTCTTGAGGGAAAATGGCATGACCAATTTATCGTCGATCCGATCCAAGGGGGAGCCGGAACGTCCATGAACATGAATGCCAACGAAGTAATCGGCAACAGGGCTCTTGAAATCATGGGGCATAAAAAAGGTGAATACATTCACCTCAGCCCGAACACACACGTCAACATGTCACAATCGACGAACGACGTGTTTCCGACGGCAATCCATATTTCAACCTTGAAACTTTTGGATAAGCTCCTTGATACGATGGCGCATATGCTCAGTGTCTTTAAAGATAAAGCGAAACAATTTGATTCTGTCATTAAAATGGGGCGCACACACCTTCAGGACGCTGTGCCGATCCGTCTCGGACAGGAATTTGAAGCATACAGCCGCGTGCTTGAGCGTGACATAAAGCGAATTAAACAATCCCGCCAGCATCTGTATGAAGTAAACATGGGGGCAACGGCCGTAGGTACGGGACTTAACGCCGATCCGCGCTACATAGAACAGGTTGTGAAGCACCTGGCTGACATCAGCGGACTGCCGCTTGTCGGCGCCGGCCATTTGGTTGACGCCACACAAAACACTGATGCGTATACGGAAGTTTCAGCCGCGTTGAAAGTATGCATGATGAACATGTCTAAAATCGCCAACGATCTGCGCTTAATGGCTTCAGGTCCGCGCGCGGGACTTGCGGAAATTTCACTGCCCGCCCGTCAGCCGGGATCATCCATTATGCCTGGGAAAGTCAACCCTGTAATGGCAGAGCTGATCAACCAAATCGCCTTCCAGGTCATCGGGAATGACAATACGATCTGCCTCGCTTCAGAAGCGGGCCAGCTGGAGCTTAACGTAATGGAGCCGGTACTCGTATTTAACCTGCTTCAATCCATCAGCATCATGAATAACGGGTTCCGTTCATTTACCGATCATTGTCTGGCGGGAATTGAAGCCAACGAAAAACGTCTGAAGCAATACGTGGAAAAAAGCGTCGGCGTCATTACAGCGGTCAATCCGCACCTCGGGTATGAAGCGGCTGCGCGAATTGCCCGTGAAGCAATCATGACGGGGCAATCTGTAAGAGATCTTTGTCTTCAAAATGATGTACTGACAGAAGAAGAATTGGATATCATTTTGAATCCATATGAAATGACAAAACCGGGGATTGCCGGAAAAGATCTATTAGAAAAATAAATTTTAAAGCAACAACAGCCGCCTTTTCACGTTTTTTAGTGAATAGGCGGTTGCCATACAAAGGGATGAGGCAGTATAGTATAATTTGTTATATCATTTGATGAAAGCGTTTTAGCTTTTTTCTTCTAGGGGGATTTTCTTGTGAAAGAGGCCAGATTGCCAAATTTATTGGAAATTATTATCTTATTATTCGGGTTTTTAGCACTTGTCTTATCGTTCACAGTGTTTTTAGACCTGCCGATCCAGCTAGCTCTATTAATATCCTGGTTTTTCGCTATTATTCTCGGAGTCAGGCTGGGATATTCATATAAAGACTTGCAGGCTTCGATTGTCACCGGGATATCAAACGGTCTTGAAGCGGTATTGATTCTCGTTTCGGTCGGTGCGCTCATCGGGACATGGATTGCCGGCGGCGTTGTGCCGACGTTAATTTATTATGGTTTAGAGTTTATTAATCCTCATGTTTTCCTGCTTGCTACATTGGTGATTTGTTCCGTTATGTCCGTTGCGACCGGAACGTCGTGGGGAACCGTGGGGACCGCGGGGATCGCCATGATTGCCATCGGAGAAGGAATGGGTATACCGCTTCCGATCGTGGCGGGAGCCGTTTTGTCCGGCGCTTACTTCGGAGACAAGCTTTCACCGCTGTCTGACAGTACGGTGCTTGCCTCCACGCTTTCTAAGGTGGATGTGCTGTCACACGTCAGAGCGATGATGTTTCTGTCAATTCCGTCCTATATTATTACGGCCATTCTGTTTACCGTAACGGGATTTATATACGGCGGAAAAAATATTGATCTTGGCAAAGTGGAATTTTTAAAATCTTCATTGCAGAAAACGTTTGACATTCATATATGGATGCTCATTCCGGCTGTTGTCGTCGTTGTCCTTCTGATTTTGAAAAAGCCATCTATGCCCGTTATTATCATCGGTGCTTTGCTTGGCGCAATCTGGGCTTCCGTCTTTCAGGGAATGAATTTTGCCAGTGCCATCGCGACTGCTTATAATGGTTTTTCCATTAAAACGGATGTCGAATTTTTAAACGGCCTGTTAAACCGCGGAGGCATTACCGGTATGCTGGATACGTTAGTCGTTATCCTGTTCGGTCTCGGTTTTGGAGGAATTCTTGAGAAGCTCGGCGTATTAAAAGTGATTGTCTCAACTTTTGAGAAAAAGCTGACCACACCGGGAAATGTGACGCTTTCGACATTGATCGTCGCCCTTTTAGGAAACATTTTCGGCTGTGCGATGTACGTGTCATTGATCCTGACGCCGAAAATCATGGAGAACAGTTATGATAAACTGAAACTTGACAGAAGAGTTTTATCCCGGAACGCAGAGGTGGGCGGCACGCTTACTTCAGGGATGGTGCCGTGGTCTGATAACGGCATCTATATGGCCGGCATTCTCGGCGTATCCACATTTTCTTATCTGCCGTTCATGTGGCTCAGTTTTGTATCTATCGGACTGGCAATATTGTACGGGTACACGGGGAAATTCATTTGGTACACGAAAGAAAAATCCTTGCAATCTCAAAAATTGGGTTAGGAGGTTCATTTCATGATTACAAAGCATATGATTCGGACGTTAATGATTGAAACGCCGACTGTTCCCGGAAATCTCGGAAAAGTGGCAACTGCCATCGGAGTGATGGGCGGAGATATCGGGGAAGTTGAAACCGTTAAAGTCGGCCCGAACTACACAATGCGCAACATCACGGTGCAGGCCGAAAATGAAGAGCAGCTGCAGGAAATCATTCAAGCCATTGAAGCTCTCGGTGAAGGCATCCGGCTTCATACAGTCTCAGATGAAGTGCTCTCTGCTCATGAAGGCGGCAAAATTCAGATGAAAAGCAAAATGCCGATCCGGACACTGGCTGAGCTTGGGCGTGTTTATACACCGGGTGTCGCCGATGTGTGCAGACTGATTGAAAACGAGCCTGAAAAAGCGTCCATCTATACGACAATCAGCAATTCTGTCGCCATTGTCACCGACGGAACGGCAATTCTCGGCCTCGGCAATATCGGCTCTGTCGCCGGAATGCCCGTAATGGAAGGGAAAGCCGCGCTTTTTGACCAGCTGGCGGGTATCAGCGGAATTCCGATTTTGCTCGATACCTCTGATCCGGAAGAAATCATTCGCACGGTAAAACATATTTCTCCGGGGTTCAGCGGAATTCTGCTTGAAGATATCGGTTCGCCCCACTGCTTTGACATTGAAGACCGCCTGAAAGAAGAACTGAACATTCCGGTTATGCACGATGACCAGCACGGCACGGCGGTCGTCACGCTCGCCGCCGCCATTTCCGCTTGTAAAAGCGCCGGTCTTGATTTAAAAGAAGCGAAGGTCGGTCAGATCGGTCTCGGCGCGGCAGGCGTCGCCATCTGCCGCATGTTTATGGCATACGGAGTCAAAGCGGTCTGCGGAACGGACAAGTCAGAAGACGCAATGAACCGCCTCGCTCAGTACGGAGGTCAGCCGCTTGGAAGCATCAAAGAATTAATGGACACGTGTGACATTGTGATCAGCACCACAGGAGTTCCGGGTCTCATTAAAAAAGAGGATGTCAGAAAAGGACACGTCATTCTGGCTTTATCTAATCCGAAGCCGGAGATTGAACCGGAAGAGGCATTACAAGCCGGAGCCGCTTATGCAGCTGACGGCCGTTCGGTCAATAATGTTCTCGGCTTCCCGGGGATTTTCCGCGGCGCGCTGAACGCCAAAAGCAAGAAAATCGACCATGAAATGCTTGTGGCGGCCGCAGAAGCCATCGCCTCTTGCACGAAACACGGCGATCTCGTGCCTCAGCCTTTGGATGCGGACGTGCATCAAGCCGTATCAGCAGCCGTAGAACGGGCCGCGGCAGGAAAATAAACAACTCTTACAGTACCGGACATGTGCCGGTGCTGTTTTTTTATCATGAATAGGAAGCGGAATTCTTAGGCAGGCTAACAGATAGCAAAAGACGGAATAAAGAGGTGTCGATGTGGATTATTTTCCGCTGATCCATACAAATATTTGGGATGCTGTGATCGGCGTGCCGGTCGTCTTATGCGTCACACAGCTGATCAAAGTGTTCTGCCGGGTTCCGGGCATATTCGTTCCCACGATTGCCCTTGCTGCCGGAAATGTTGTGTCTATCGTTTTCGGTCATCATGAACACGTGTATGCGGGGATTTTTATGGGGTTTTTTTACGGATACGCCGCAATGGGGAGCTATTCATCTGCCAAAACGTCTCTGCGCGCTTACCGGTCGAAACATAAGCCGTATTCATGAACACATCCGGACTTTTTTGTTATGATAAAGAAAAGGGAAAAAGGAGCGGTTGGCACATGGCGAAGAGCAAAACGAAAAAAATGCGGGAGCATCTCAAAAGAAACGGGATGCGTGACGCAGTCCTGTCAAGGGGGACGGCGCCGTCTTTCAGCACCCATGAAAGAGTGACGAAAACCAAAAAAGACAGGCTTGAAAGAATAAAGCATAAAAAAAGGAACCCCTATGATCACCGGAGTGATGACGGGGGTTCTTTTTTTATGCCCGAATCTCGCGCCTTTCTATGATTTCTCTGTCATGTTTTCTCTTTTCTTTCATACAATCTACTAAATCAAGTCAATAGATTAGCGGGAGGAAAGCGGTATGAGAAAACAATCGTACAAAGAACTGTTTTTTCGCCATGTAAAGGATCATCTGTCACTTTATATATTTGTGTTCGTCTTGTTTTTGATGGGGGTCATTTTCGGGGCGATCATCGTCAACAGCATGACCATCACGCAGAAAGAAGATTTGTATTACTATTTAAGCAAGTTTTTCGGACAGCTGTCTGACGGAAAACATGCCGGCGCTTCAGAAATGTTTTGGCAGGCCGTCTTTCATGATGTGAAATATTTGGGGCTGATGTGGATTCTCGGTATTTCCGTGATCGGTCTTCCGGTTATTTTCATTATGGTGTTCTTAAAAGGAATCGTCGTCGGCTTCACGGTCGGTTTTTTAGTGAATCAAATGGGGATGAACGGGTTTTTCCTGTCATTTATTTCGGTTCTGCCGCAAAACATCGTTCTCATTCCGGCGTATCTTATCATGGGGACATGCTCTATCGCTTTTTCACTGAAACTGATCCGGCAGCTGTTTGTCAAACGCAGCCTTCATGACGCGCCGATCCAATGGTTCGGACGTTACGCCTTCGTGCTGATTCTCATCGTTTTCTTCTCGGTCATCGCCTCGCTGCTCGAGGCGTACGTGTCTCCGCTGTTTATGGAAAAGCTGTCATCACGCATATTTTAGAATGATTATCATAAAATAATACTTTTATTTATCAGTTTATAATAATTATAGTTGGAACTCTGCGCGTATTTTGTTATAATGAGTCATGGAATGCGGCGTAGGAGGGAAAGACATGGAAAACCGTATTGATCGAATTAAAAAGCAGCTGCACTCGTCAAGCTACAAGCTTACGCCACAGCGGGAAGCAACGGTAAGAGTGCTGCTTGAAAACGAAGAAGACCATTTAAGCGCAGAAGATGTATACCTCCTCGTAAAAGAGAAATCTCCTGAAATTGGTCTCGCTACAGTATACCGTACATTAGAATTATTAACAGAATTAAAAGTCGTTGATAAAATTAACTTCGGGGACGGCGTATCCCGCTACGACCTTCGCAAAGAAGGCGCGGCTCACTTTCATCACCATTTGGTGTGCATGGAGTGCGGAGCCGTCGATGAAATTGAAGAAGATCTGCTTGAAGACGTTGAAGAAGTGATTGAACGTGATTGGAAATTTAAAATTAAAGATCATAGATTGACTTTTCACGGAATCTGCCACCGCTGCCGCGGGGATGAAACAGAGTAAAAGCCTACGAACCTTTTCTGCCAGGAAAGGGTTTTTTGCTGTTTTTATGTATAAAAGCCTTTGAAATTGGCATAAGGTGTACTAACAGCCGCCAAAAGAAAGGGTCGATCGAAAGATGGGCAGATTCTTAAAAACAGCCGCGGATACGATCAAAGTGTTTATTCTGTTCACAGGTTTTACCGCGCTGTTCTATTATGCTATGATATGGGTGAATTCAGAGTATGAAAACTATCATCGGTACGATAAACCGGAAGGCTCCGCCGTCAAAGTGGCCAAAACGGAACATGAGGAGAAAGACGGCTGGTTCGGCCGATTGATCTTTTTTTACCAAAACGGGGAGTAGATCAAGAGTGAAGGATCAAATTAAGGATTTCATCCATTATGTGAGGGTTGAAAGAGGGCTGTCCCAAAATACGATGATGTCCTATGAGCGTGATCTGAAAAGTTATTCTCTCTTCTTAACTGAAAGCCTTCAGATCACTTCATGGAATGATGTGACCCGTCTTCATATTATTCAATATTTAAAGCATATAAAGGACTCCGGGAAATCCGGCAAGACGTCTGCGAGGCATTTGGCGTCGATCCGGTCTTTTCATCAATTTCTGTTAAGGGAAAAAGCCGCGGATAAAGATCCTTCGGTACATATTGAAACACAAAAAACAGAGCGGACGCTTCCGAAAGTATTGGCGCTTCACGAAGTTGAGCGGTTATTGGACACGCCTAAGCTTGACAGCCCGTTCGGTCTCAGGGATAAAGCCATGCTTGAACTGCTGTACGCAACCGGCATCAGGGTCAGCGAGATGATCGAGCTGAAATTATCCGACGTCCATTTGACGATGGGATTTGTCCGCTGCTTCGGAAAAGGGCGGAAAGAGCGGATTGTGCCGATTGGTGAAGCCGCTTCTCATGCGATAGAAGCATACATTGAAAAAGCCAGAGGGAAATTATTAAAGAAAAACGTAACCGAAGCGCTTTTTCTGAATCATCACGGCAGGCAGATCAGCCGTCAGGGATTCTGGAAAAACCTGAAAAAAATCGCACTTGAAGCGGGGATTAAAAAAGAGCTGACACCGCACACGCTCCGGCACTCCTTTGCAACGCACCTGCTCGAAAACGGGGCGGATCTGCGCGCCGTGCAGGAGATGCTCGGACATGCCGATATTTCCACAACGCAAATTTATACGCATGTGACGAAAACAAGGCTGAAGGACGTGTACAAACAGTATCATCCGCGCGCTTAGGAGCCGCTGCCAGAGGGGCCGCGGCTTTTTTGCCGGATTGGCGGAATACAGAGAAGGTTCTAATTATTTGAATCGGCATTGTCAGCAAGAATGTAAACGGTTTATACTTGAGTTGTCTGACCTCTGTAAGCTACAATGGACAGATGGAAGAAAAGGAGGCTTTTATGATGTCTGAATACAAATATAACCGGGTATTTTTGATCGTAATGGATTCTGTCGGAATCGGTGAAGCGCCGGACGCCGCCGATTTTAATGATATAGGCGCAAATACGCTCGGACACATCGCAGAGCACATGAACGGCTTACATATGCCCCATATGGCGCAGCTCGGTCTCGGACTGATCGGAGACATTAAGGGCGTGGAAAAAACGGAGCACCCTCTTGCGTACTACGGAAAAATGCAGGAGGCGTCAAACGGGAAAGATACGATGACGGGGCACTGGGAGATTATGGGCCTCTACATTGAAAAACCGTTTAAAGTGTTTCCGGAAGGATTTCCGGATGAACTTCTTCAGGAACTAGAGCGGCGTTCAGGACATAAAATCATCGGAAATAAGCCGGCTTCAGGCACGGCGATTCTGGATGAGCTCGGAAAAGAACATATGGAAACGGGTGCGCTGATCGTTTATACATCAGCAGATTCCGTGCTGCAGATTGCGGCTCACGAAGATGTCGTTCCGCTTGACGAACTGTACAGCATCTGTGAAACGGCCAGAGAACTGACGCTTGATCCGAAATACATGGTCGGCCGGATTATCGCAAGACCGTTCGTCGGAGAACCGGGCAGCTTCAAACGCACGCCGAACCGTCATGATTATGCGCTCAAACCGTTCGGCCGCACGGTAATGAACGGAATGAAAGACAGCGGATTAGACGTCATTTCCATCGGCAAAATTTCTGATATTTATGACGGAGAAGGCATTACATCTTCCCGCCGCACGGTATCTAATATGGATGGCATGGACAAAGTGATTGAAACGCTCGGTGAAGAGTTCACGGGCCTGAGCTTTGCCAACCTCGTTGATTTTGACGCGCTGTATGGACACCGCCGCGATCCAGAAGGGTACGGAAAAGCGCTCGAGGAATTCGACGCGAGGCTTCCGGAAGTGTTTGAGAAAATGAAAGAAGACGATCTGCTTATCATCACTGCGGATCACGGCAATGATCCTGTCCATCACGGCACGGATCACACGCGGGAGTATGTGCCGCTTCTTGTGTACAGCAAAAAGCACAAACACACTGAACAGCTGCCGCTTGCGGATACATTTGCCGATATCGGCGCAACCATTGCGGATAATTTCAAAACGGAAAAGCCGAAATACGGAAAAAGCTTTTTATCAAGATTACAGTAGGGGGACTTTTTTTGAAACAAAAGATCGAACGTGCTGCTGCATTTATTAAAGAACACGTGAAAGAAACACCAAAGATCGGTCTGATTTTAGGGTCAGGGCTCGGCGTATTGGCCGATGAAATTGAAGGAGCTGTCAAGCTTACATATGAAACGATCCCTGATTTTCCGGTCTCAACGGTAGAAGGCCATGCCGGCCAGCTTGTGATGGGAACGCTTGAAGGTGTGCAGGTCATCGCGATGCAGGGCCGCTTTCATTACTATGAAGGCTACTCAATGGATCAGGTCACATTTCCCGTCCGCGTGATGAAGGCGCTCGGCGTTGAATCTCTCGTCGTGACGAATGCAGCCGGCGGTATCAACACTGAATTCCGCGCCGGCGATCTGATGATTATTACAGACCACATCAACTTTACGGGCACCAACCCGTTAATCGGGCCGAACGAAGCTGAATTCGGACCGAGATTCCCGGACATGTCAGAAGCCTATGACAAAGAGCTGTCAGGCTTGGCTGAAAAAACGGCCGATGAGCTAGGCATTCCTGTTCAAAAAGGAGTGTATACAGCTGTTACGGGGCCGTCTTACGAAACGCCTGCTGAGGTTCGGTTTTTAAGAACGATGGGTTCTGACGCTGTCGGCATGTCGACTGTGCCGGAAGTCATCGTCGCCAACCACGCGGGGATGCGCGTGCTCGGCATCTCATGCATTTCCAACGCGGCGGCAGGTATTCTTGACCAGCCGTTATCCCATGAAGAAGTAATGGAAATGACGGAAAAAGTAAAAGGCGGCTTTTTGAAGCTTGTAAAAGCCGTAGTCGCACGATCTCAAAAATAAGTCAGCATAAGTCAGCTGTTTCTTCGGAAGCAGCTGTTTTTTTGTGCCCTCAACACGAAACATTTTCCAGATGAGGCGTATAAAACCACCGGATTTGGAAAAAATAAAAAGGATTATGAAAATGGAGGGCTTTGGAGATGAAACGTCTTATATCCACTTTGTTGATTGGCATTTTATTAACGGCATCAGCACCGTCCGCTTTTGCAAAGCCGGACGGAAAACATACATCGGAGCTCGCTCATGAAGCCAAAAGCGCCGTGCTGATTGAACGCGATACGGGAAGCATTCTTTATAACAAGAACAGCCGGGAGCGTCTGGCGCCGGCAAGCATGACAAAAATCATGACCATGCTTTTAATCATGGAAGCGCTTGACAAAGGGAAAATAAAGATGGGCGATAAAGTCAGGACGAGTGAACATGCCGCGTCCATGGGCGGATCACAGATTTTCCTTGAACCCGGAGAAGAAATGACGGTAAAAGAAATGCTCAAAGGAATTGCGATAGCTTCCGGAAATGACGCATCTGTCGCAATGGCGGAGTATATTGCCGGTTCAGAAGAGGATTTCGTCAGCCGGATGAACAAAAAAGCAAAAGAATT
The DNA here is from genome assembly GCF_040259625.1 of Bacillus sp. B1(2022). Classification (NCBI taxonomy): domain Bacteria; kingdom Bacillati; phylum Bacillota; class Bacilli; order Caryophanales; family Bacillaceae; genus Bacillus; species Bacillus sp. B1(2022). The sequence goes on along the minus strand of NZ_JANIFO010000002.1, from coordinate 74,441 downwards.
GGGATTGAAAGATACCTCCTTCAAAAACCCGACGGGACTGCCTGAAAAAGACCATTACAGCTCTGCTTATGACATGGCGAAAATGGCGAAGGAATTATTAAAGTATGATAAAATCACTCAATTTACGGGAACGTATGAGGATTATTTAAGAGAAAATACAGACAAAAAGTTCTGGCTCGTCAATACAAACCGGCTGATCAAATTTTATCCGGGTGTAGACGGCGTGAAGACGGGCTTTACAGGCGAAGCGAAGTATTGTTTAACCGCCACCGCTAAAAAAGGAAATATGAGGGTCATTGCTGTTGTTTTCGGAGCCAGCACTCCGAAAGAAAGAAATGCCCAAGTGACCAAAATGCTTGATTACGCCTTCAGCCAGTTTAAAACACACCCGCTGTACAAACGGGCTCAAATCGTCGGAACGGTAAAAGTGAAAAAAGGAAAAAAGAAACTGATCAAGCTGACCACATCTGAGCCGATTTCTCTTCTGGCCAAAAAGGGAGAGAACATGGACAAAGTAAAAAAAGAAGTGAAAATCAACGGCAATGTAACGGCTCCGGTTAAAAAAGGAGAAGTGCTCGGCAGCCTCGTTCTGAAAAAAGACGGAAAGGTGCTCGTTGAAAGCCCGGTCACGGCAAAAGACGACATGGAAAAAGCGGGTTTTCTCACTTTTCTGAAGCGGACGATGGGAGATTGGACAAAATTTAAATAATCGTGGCGAACGGGCACTAGTTTTGTCATAGTGAAGGAATTGCTTTCCCGAAAATCGAAACACTCATTATCCGATCATATCAAGGAGGAATGAGCATGAGCCTTGGAATTGACTTTCATGTCAAAGAATCCGTGCTTTGTATTCGATTAACAGGTGAACTCGACCATCATACGGCAGAATCATTAAAACAAAAGGTTACTGAATCGCTGGAGGCTGACGGCATCCGTCACATCGTGCTGAACCTTGAAGATCTTACCTTCATGGACAGCTCCGGCCTCGGCGTGATTTTAGGGCGTTATAAACAAATTAAACAGCTCGGCGGAGAAATGGTCGTGTGCGCGATTTCGCCCGCGGTGAGACGTCTGTTTGACATGTCCGGCCTGTTTAAAATCATCAGGTTCGAACAATCAGAACAAAAAGCGCTTTTAACGTTGGGGGTGGCATCATGAAAAACGAGATGCATCTTGAATTTTCAGCCCTCAGTCAGAACGAATCGTTTGCGCGCGTAACAGTTGCTTCTTTTATCGCACAGCTCGACCCGACGATGGATGAGCTGACGGAAATCAAGACCGTCGTATCAGAAGCGGTAACAAACGCGATCATCCACGGCTATGAAGAAAACTGCGACGGAAAGGTGTACATCTCCGTTACGCTGGAGGATCATGTCGTCTATCTGACCATACGTGACGAAGGCCTCGGGATCACGGATCTTGAGGAAGCGCGCCAGCCGCTCTTTACGACAAAACCCGAGCTTGAGCGCTCCGGAATGGGCTTTACCATTATGGAAAACTTCATGGATGATGTCACGATTGATTCCTCGCCGGAGATGGGAACGACGATACGCTTAACAAAACACCTATCAAAAAGCAAAGCGCTTTGTAATTAAGGAGATTTGTTATGGATGTGGAGGTTAAGAAAAACACCAAAAACGCGCAGCTCAAGGACCATGAAGTCAAAGAATTAATCAAAAAGAGCCAAGAGGGCGACCAGCAGGCAAGAGACCTCCTCATAGAAAAAAACATGCGTCTTGTGTGGTCCGTCGTTCAAAGGTTCTTAAACAGAGGCTATGAGCCGGACGATCTGTTTCAGATCGGCTGTATCGGATTGTTAAAATCCGTTGATAAATTCGATTTGTCCTATGATGTCCGTTTTTCAACTTATGCCGTGCCGATGATTATCGGAGAAATCCAGCGCTTCATCCGCGATGACGGAACCGTCAAAGTATCAAGATCTTTAAAAGAGCTCGGCAATAAAATACGCCGGGCGAAAGATGAACTGTCAAAAACATACGGAAGAGTGCCGACCGTCCAGGAAATCGCGGACCATTTAGAAATTGATGCGGAGGATGTGGTGCTTGCGCAGGAAGCGGTGCGGGCGCCTTCATCCATTCATGAGACCGTGTATGAAAATGACGGGGACCCGATCACCCTGCTTGATCAGATCGCCGATCATTCAGAAGAGAAGTGGTTTGACAAAATCGCCCTCAAGGAAGCGATCAGTGATTTGGAAGAACGGGAAAAACTCATTGTCTATCTGAGATATTATAAAGATCAGACACAGTCGGAAGTAGCCGAACGGCTCGGGATTTCCCAAGTCCAGGTATCGAGGCTGGAGAAAAAAATATTAAAGCAGATTAAAGTGCAGATGGATCATACGGAAAGCTGACCTTTTACGGGCCGGCTTTTTTTATTTGTGCATCGGTGGTAATTTATGGTCTTTTGCCGCTGGTGAATGAGAACAAAAGTGAACCGCATACTACATATATAACCACCCGAAAGATGGTGATGCAAGATGGAAAGACGAATATTTCTCAGACTTCGCCACCGCGTGAAGGCTCATACCGGAGATATCATCACAATCGGCGATGCCGCGCAGATCGCGGGACAGCAAAAGCTGAAAAAAAAACTGTCGGCACTGCCGCTGTATAAGGTCACGAAAAAAGACAAAAATATCGTTGTGCTGGACATTATAAAAGTGCTGAAAACCATTCATACCGCTTTTCCCGCTCTTGATGTACAGACCGTCGGCGGCGCTGAAACGATAGTGGAAATCCATTACCAGAAAAAGCAGCTGTCAGCCGTTTTGTTCGTCGGTGTCTGGCTCCTGCTTTTTATCGGTTCATGTCTTGCCATTATGAATTTTCATGAAGATGTCAGTATGAGAGAAGTTCATATCGCCTTATATGAAATCATAACGGGCGAACGGAATGAATATCCGTATCTGCTTCAGATTCCGTACAGCATCGGCCTCGGTCTCGGTATGATCGTCTTTTTTAATCACATCTTCAAAAAACGCCTGAATGAAGAGCCAAGCCCGCTGGAAGTCGAGATGTTTAATTATCAGCTTGATCTCGATCATTATGTCGCAATGCACGAAAATGAAGAGACGATGAAAGATCTGCATGATCGTTAGCATTCTTTTCGTTATGTTTGTCGGGCTTGGCGGAGGGCTGACCGTGGGAGCGGGCTTTGTGGCTTTTTTAACCGTTATGGGAATCGTCCCCCGCCTTATGCAGCTGACAAAAACAATGCGCTTTGTACAGGCCTACGAAGGAGCTGTTATTTCAGGAGCTGTGTTCGGCGGCTGGGAAACCTTAAATATGAATCATTTTTTTTTATCTGAATGGCTGGCCGTTCCGGTCGGGCTTTTGGTCGGCATGTTTGTCGGCATGCTGGCCGCCGCGCTTACAGAAGTGCTGAATGTGCTTCCCATTCTTGCCAAACGGATCGGCTTCGGCAGCAAAATCATCATATTGCTGATGGCCATTGTGTTCGGTAAAATAGCCGGCTCTTTATTTCATTGGCTGTATTTTATCCATCATTCATAAGGAGGAACCGACGTGACAAACTTAAAAGAAAATTACAAAACAAAAGTGAAAGACTATCAGCCGAAACCGCCATATGTTTGGAATTGCGTCAAAGCCTTTCTGATCGGCGGTTTGATCTGTCTGATCGGGCAGGCTCTTCAAGACTTTTACATCCACTTTTTTAATTTTAATGAAAAAACAGCGGGCAACCCGACGGCCGCCACTCTTATTTTAATTTCCGCCCTTTTGACCGGATTCGGCATTTATGACAGACTCGGGCAATTTGCCGGAGCGGGTTCAGCCGTGCCGGTGACGGGTTTTGCAAACAGTATGACAAGCGCCGCTCTCGAACACAGAAGTGAAGGACTCGTGCTCGGGGTAGCGACAAACATGTTTAAATTGGCGGGAAACGTCATTGTATTCGGCGTCGTGGCAGCCTATATCGTAGGCCTGATACGGTTTGCTTGTGAAAAACTGTTTTCGTAGGAGGAGAAAAAATGAAATTGACCGGAAAGCAAACCTGGGTGTTTGAAAACCCGTTATTTGTAAATGCGGCGGGGACGGCAGCCGGACCGAAAGAAAAAGACGGCCCGCTCGGTTCGCTGTTTGATAAGACATACGATGAAATGCATTGCAATCAGAAAAACTGGGAAATGGCGGAACGTCAGTTAATGGAAGATGCCATCAACTCCGCTTTGCAAAAACAGAATTTGAAAAAGAGCGATATTGATTTGTTACTCGCGGGGGATCTTTTAAATCAAAATGTGACCGCCAACTACGTCGCCAGACATCTGAAAATTCCGTTCCTCTGTCTGTTCGGCGCCTGTTCGACATCAATGGAAACGATTGCCGTCGCATCCGCGCTCATTGACGGCGGTTTTGCGAACCGGGCGATCGCAGCCACGAGCAGCCATAACGCGACGGCAGAACGGCAATTCCGCAATCCGACGGAGTATGGCGGGCAAAAACCGGATACCGCCACTTCAACGGTCACGGGGGGCGGGGCGGTCATCATCAGCCAAAACCCTTCTGATATCAAGCTTACAAGCGCAACAGTGGGAAAAGTAAGCGACCTCGGAATAACAGATCCGTTCGATATGGGGTCCGCCATGGCGCCCGCTGCCGCCGACACAATCAAACAGCACCTGCAGGACTTAAACCGCACGGCGGATGATTATGATCTGATTTTAACGGGAGACCTTTCAGGCGTCGGCTCGCCGATCGTGAAAGATTTGCTCAAAGAAGAAGGCTATCCCGTGGGAACGAAACACGATGACTGCGGTCTTCTCATCTATACGCCGGACCAGCAGGTGTTTGCGGGCGGAAGCGGCTGCGCCTGCTCCGCGCTTGTTACGTACACACATATTTTTAATCAATTAAAAGCGGGGACTCTAAACAGGGTACTCGTTGTCGCGACAGGAGCGCTTTTGAGTCCGACAATGATCCAGCAGAAGGAAACCATTCCGACCATCGCGCACGGTGTGGTATTTGAGCGGGCGGGAGGTGCATCATAAATGGAATATCTGTTGGCTTTTGTTTGCGGGGGAATCATATGCATTATCGGTCAGCTGCTGCTTGACATTTTTAAACTGACACCCGCCCATGTGATGACAACTTTTGTCGTCATCGGCGCCTTGTTAGATGGGTTCGGAATTTATGACAAATTTATCGAATTCGCAGGCGCGGGCGCGACGGTTCCCATCGTCAGCTTCGGTCACAGCTTATTGCACGGCGCCATGCATCAAGCTCAAGAGCATGGATTTATCGGGATCGCCATGGGGATTTTTGAACTTACTTCCGCCGGTATATCTTCAGCGATTTTATTCGCATTTCTTGTAGCCGTTATTTTTAAACCGAAAGGATAATGCCTGATGACGAAACGGAAGGTCATTCTTGTGACAGACGGGGACGTATACGCCGCAAAAACAATTGAATACGCCGCGGAAAAAGCAGGCGGACGGTGTATTTCCCAATCAAAGGGCAATCCGTCAACGAGAAGCGGCCCCGAACTTGTTCAGCTGATTAAAGCCGCGCCGAATGACCCGGTGTTTGTCATGTTTGACGATTCAGGCCTGCAAGGGGAAGGGCCGGGCGAAACGGCGCTGAAATATGTCGCCTCACATCAGGACATTGAAGTGCTGGGGGTGATTGCGGTCGCTTCTAAGACCCATCAGGCTGAATGGACGAAAGTCGATGTCTCCATTGACCGTGATGGAGAAGTGACGGAGTTTGGCGTCGATAAAACCGGAATGAGAGAAATGGACGAGCACAGAATGAACGGAGATACGGTGTATTGTCTGGATAAATTGGACGTTCCCCTCATTGTGGGCATCGGCGACATAGGAAAGATGGGGAGAAAAGATGACATATCCAAAGGCTCGCCGATTACGATGAAGGCGGTCGAATTCATTTTAGAAAGGAGCGAAAGCCATGCCGGAAAAACCGGAAAACATGATCAAGGTGTACCGGGATCCTAGAAAAAATGAACAATTTTTTAAAGACCGCGTCGGTATGGGAACGAGCTATGATGTCGGCGTCCGCAAAGTTCGAGTATTAGACCGGGAAGTCCAGATTTACTTTGTCAACGGATTAACCGATACTTTGTTTATCATTCATTTAATGGAACAGCTCGTCGACGTCAATAATTATGACGAGAATGCGGATGAAGCGATTGACGTTGTTGAAAACAGGCTTGTCAATCAGCAGGTTCAAAAAGTCAAAACGCTCGACGAAGCAACGGATCAAGTGCTTTCCGGACTTGTGGCGGTTATCGTTGAAGACGCGGGCTTCGCCTTTATCGTTGACGTCAGAAGTTATCCCGGACGCACACCTGAAGAACCGGATACGGAAAAGGTCGTCCGCGGTGCAAGAGACGGTTTTATCGAAAATATCGTCATTAATACAGCATTGATCAGAAGACGAATCAGGGACGAAAGGCTCCGCGTCAAAATTACGAAAGTCGGCGAGCGCTCTAAGACCGATCTTGCGATTGTGTATATAGAAGACATCGCGGACCCGGACCTTGTCAGCATCGTCGAAAACGAAGTGAATGCGATTGACATTGACGGATTGACGATGGCTGATAAAACGGTGGAGGAATTCATCGTCAAACAAGGCTACAATCCGTTTCCGATGGTCAGATACACAGAGCGGCCGGATGTGGCAGCCAATCACATTTTGGAAGGGCACGTCATCATCGTCGTTGATACGTCACCGAGTGTTATCATAACGCCGACAACGATATTTCACCATGTTCAGCATGCGGAAGAATACAGGCAGGCGCCTTCAGTGGGCACATTTTTAAGATGGATCAGGTTTTTCGGTATTATTGCTTCAACCGTTCTGCTTCCGATTTGGTTCCTCTTTGTTCTCGAACCGTCTCTTCTGCCTGAAAGATTGGATTTTATCGGTTTAAATAAAAATACGCACATCCCGATCATTCTGCAAATCTTTTTGGCCGATTTGGGGATTGAGTTTCTCAGGATGGCCGCGATCCATACGCCGACCGCTTTATCCACCGCCATGGGTCTGATTGCGGCGGTGCTGATCGGTCAAATCGCCATAGCGGTGGGGCTGTTTTCAGCAGAAGTGATTCTGTACGTATCGATCGCCGCCATCGGATCATTTACCACGCCGAGCTATGAGCTCAGCCTCGCCAATAAAATGATACGCCTCATCTTAATGGTGCTCGTGGCCATTTTCCAAGTGAAAGGCTTTGTGATAGGTTTTACATTGCTGCTGATCATAATGGCGAATATCCGCTCGTTTCACACGCCGTATTTATGGCCGTTTTTACCGTTTAACGGCAAGGCGCTGTGGCAGGTGCTCGTCCGGACGACAGTGCCGGGAGCCAAAGTCAGACCGAGCATTGTTCACCCGAAAGACCGTCAAAGACAGCCAAGCGGTTCATAATCGCATTGAAACCGACAGAAGATTATGATATTGTATGTCTTAACTTATACGGGACTTGTATAAGGACAGCTCAAAAGAAGCTGTCCTTTTCACCCATATGCGGATCAGAAAGAGGGAATGAGCATTGTTCTTACATGGCACAAGCAGACAAAACAAACTAGGTCATTTGGAAATCGGAGGTGTGGACGCGCTGTATTTAGCGGAGCATTACGGCACGCCTCTTTATGTTTACGATGTGGCTTTAATACGTGAGCGCGCTAAAAGCTTTAAACAGGCATTCATTGACGCGGATTTAAAGGCGCAGGTCGCGTACGCGAGCAAGGCGTTTTCTTCTGTTGCGATGATACAGCTCGCTGAGCAGGAGGGGCTCTCACTGGACGTTGTATCCGGCGGAGAGCTGTTTACGGCGGTTGCGGCCGGTTTTCCGGCTGACAGGATTCACTTTCACGGCAATAACAAAAGCGAAGAAGAGTTGAAAATGGCGCTCGATCATCAAATCGGCTGCATTGTCGTTGATAATTTTTATGAAATATCCTTACTCGCGGAACTGTGCCGCAAATCAGGGCGCACAATGGATGTGCTTCTGCGGATCACTCCGGGGGTAGAGGCGCATACGCATGATTATATTACAACGGGACAGGAAGATTCCAAATTCGGTTTTGATCTGCATAACGGGCAAATAGAAAAGGCGATTGAACAAGTATTACAGTCAGACCATATCCGCCTTCTCGGCGTTCACTGCCACATCGGATCGCAAATTTTTGATACGGCGGGCTTTGTGCTGGCCGCAGAAAAAATCTTCGCAAAACTGAATGAATGGAGAGAATCATTCGGCTTTGTCTCTGAAGTGCTGAATTTAGGGGGCGGCTTTGGCATCCGCTACACGGAGGAGGATGAACCCCTTCATCCCGCCGTTTATGTGGAAAAAATTATCGAAGCGGTAAAAGAAAACGCAGCGCTGCACGCTTTTGACATTCCGGAGATCTGGATTGAACCGGGACGCTCGCTCGTCGGAGACGCCGGAACGACGCTTTATACCATCGGTTCGCAAAAAGAAGTGCCCGGCACCCGTAAATATGCAGCGGTTGACGGGGGCATGAGCGATAATATCCGTCCTGCGCTGTATCAGGCGAAATATGAAGCCGTATCGGCAAACAGAATCGGAGAACACCACGATAAAACGGTATCCATTGCGGGTAAGTGCTGTGAAAGCGGTGATATGCTCATTTGGGATATAGATCTTCCGGAAGTGAAAGAAGGCGATCTTCTCGCCGTTTTCTGCACGGGAGCATACGGATACAGCATGGCTAACAACTACAACCGCATTCCGCGTCCCGCCGTCGTTTTTGTGGAAGACGGCGAAGCGCATCTTGTCATTAGAAGGGAAACTTATGAAGACATTGTAAAACTGGATCTGCCGTTTAAGACGGGGGTCAAACAATAAATAAAAAAGAGACCGGAACAATGGCGTCCGGTCTCTTTTTGCATTCAGCTGTTAGAACTTGATCCGCTGTCTCCTGTAAATACAGACACGATCGCATTCCAAATCGAAGCGAAGAAATCAATGACTTTTTGAACAAAGCTTTTGCCTTCATCGGATTGAATGAACTTCGTGATTTTGTCTTTTGCCTTGTCAAGCTGGCTGCCGACTTGGCCCCAATCAATCTTGGCATTTTTCATTTTATTAAACAATGAAACGAGCTGGTCTTTTTGAGCGTCAGTCAGTGTAATGTTAAGGTTTGAAGCCGCATCATCGACCTTTTTCTCGATTCCTTCTTTTGTATCGGGCACACCGTTTTTCGCGAAATCATCTTTAATGTTTGCGATGAGCGCGGAGGCGTTTTTATCCCCGATTTTATCCCCGAGATTTGAAGTGGTGACAAGCTCTTGGTTGGCGACCTGTTTTACATCTTCTGAAATCGCTTTGTCTGATGAGACTTCATATGCCTTGATAATTCCCGTTAATGCTGCGGTGCCTGATACCTCAAACGGCGCCGTCACGTATACTTTCGCATCTTTCACTCCTGCTGTCATCAGGGCGTTTAAGTACATTTCATCCGTGATGGAATTGATATTATGGGTCTTAACGTCAAGCCCGGACCCTTTCTTTGCCACCGTGATGGATGATGAAGAGATGGCTCTTGTGCCGATTTGAGCATTCGATATATATTTTCCCAGATATTCATGTTCTTCTTTATTCGTGACCGTCACTTTTGTCGCGTTATCAGGGACACTTAATTCGTCAAGCACTTTCTGACGGTTTTCGTTTGACAGATCCGCCCCTAGTGTGACGATGACATCTCCGACTGCGGCATCGGCCAGGCTGATTTTCGGTATTGTACACAATACAACGGCCGCCGCCAGCAATCCAATCCACATTTTTTTCAAAGCGGTTAACCTCCTTCTTTTCACAAATGCCGTTTTGAAGCGGTTTGTGAGGACCTGCGTGAAGCAGTTCCGATACATAGACGGCTGTGAAGCTGTTCTGGTTTCATTTTCTTTCTGCGGAAGCGGGGAGATTCGTTTTCCGGTTGAAGGTGTGGTATAATAGCCGCGAAAAGAAGAGCAGAGGCCTCTTCCTTCAAAAGAATATCAAAAAGAAAGCCGGCTTACAATTGAAATTCATATTGAAGAAGGCTTTGACAAAAAACAATACGGAAGTAGGAATGAGAATGAAAACTGGTTACATCGAAATGGAAAACGGCAGCAGAATTGAATTTGAACTTTATCCGAATGAAGCGCCTAATACAGTCGCTAACTTTGAAAACCTGGCGAATACGGGCTTTTATGACGGCGTTATTTTCCACCGCGTGATTCCGGGCTTTGTCAGCCAAGGCGGAGATCCGACTGGGACAGGCATGGGCGGAAGCGGAAAAACGATCAAATGTGAAACAGAAGGCAATCCGCATAAACACGAAGCCGGTTCTTTATCAATGGCGCATGCCGGTAAAGACACGGGTTCAAGCCAATTCTTCATCGTACATGAGCCGCAGCCGCATTTAAACGGCGTTCATACTGTATTCGGAAAAGTGACAAGCGGTTTAGAGCATGCGAAAAACATGTCTAACGGAGACAAAATGAAAGAAATCCGTGTAGAAGGATAATGACGGAAAACCCGCCTTTTTCAGGCGGGTTTTTTTATGTATATGAAAATTCTCATGTGTAAATCATGAAGAAATACATATATGAATGATAGTAGTTCCTCTGGTATAGTGATAAAGACCGATTACAACAATGAAAAGAGGTAGAAACGTTGGTTCAATTGGCAACCGTTTTATTTGTCATTATCATTCTCGCACTTATAATTTGGTTCAGGGTGAAAAAGGGGAACAGGCCGATTAAAGGCGGCGGCTTCGGCATCATTCTCCCGCTTTTGATTATCGCCGTCATTTTTACATTCAGCATCAGCCAGCTCATGAATATCCCGGGAAAGCCGTTTCATTTTCCCGCTCTTTGGGAGCTCGCCATCGCCGGACTGTTAGGCGCGGTATTCGGCGTCATCATGCTGTCGCAAACCGCCTATGAAATCCGGGAAGACGGCTTTGTCTACTCCAAGCGGAATAAAAACTTTAAATATGTCATTATCGCGATTATTGCGATCCGTATCGTGCTCAGCCAATATTTCAAAAACATTGACGCGGCGGAATTCGCCGTTTTAACGATGGAACTTGCTTTTGTGTATTTGTGCATTTGGCGGATCGGAAGCTTCGTGAAATACCGTAAAATCAGCAGATCCAGCTTATAAAATGAAAAAAATGGATGAGGTGCGGGGCTTATTTGCCCTCTGTGCAGGGATTCATGGTAAAATAAAAACGACCATGGCTAATGGGAGGAAATCACTTGAAATCAGAAAAAGAAAAAACTTCTAAAAAAAGCGCCGTACTTGATTGGGCGAAAGCCATTATCATCGCTGTCGTTCTGGCACTGCTCATCCGAAACTTTTTATTTGCCCCTTATCTCGTTGATGGAAGATCAATGGATCCGACGCTGCATGACCGCGAGAGAATCTTTGTCAATATGACGGTCAAATACATAAGCGACTTCAAACGCGGCCAGATCGTCGTTCTGAACGGAGAAAACGAGCACTATGTCAAGCGGATTATCGGACTTCCCGGCGACACGGTACAAATGAAAAACGACCAGCTGTACATCAACGGCAAAAAAGTGTCCGAACCGTATTTAGCGGCAAATAAGCACAAGGCGAAGCAAGACGGCTATGACCGGCTGACAGAAGACTTCGGCCCGGTGAAGGTGCCGGACGACAAATATTTCGTCATGGGTGATAACCGCAGAGAATCTATGGACAGCCGCAACGGCCTCGGTCTTTTTACGAAAAAACAAATAGCGGGCACATCAAAATTCGTCTTCTTCCCGTTTAATGAAATTCGCAAGACGAAATAAACCGTACAGGCAGTTTTCTTCATGAGGAAAACTGCTTTTTTATATAAATTTATCTTTCCACCCTCAAAAACAGAACATAAATTCGTATATCTATTTAATAGATAGAAAGTTTTACAGATACATGAAACATCTTCCCTTTATGAAACGTTATATGAATAACTCACGCAGGGAAGAACGGTTTTCTATTCATGAAAAAAAGGAATATGACATAGTAATGAATAGATTGATACGGGCTGGAGGTAGAAAAATGGGAAGAATTAAAACAAAAGCAGCCATTTTACTTGTACTGCTGCTGTTATTAGCGGGCGGTTATATGGTCATAAACGATATTGAACTGAAAGACGTGCCGACTGCAATCGGACAAACCCTGTCCCAGGAAAAAGAAGAATATACAGTCAAAACATATAAAATTACGAAAATCGAAGGAACTGAGTACCACGGTACGGCAGAAAACGGCACAAAAATTATTTTTAACGGCGACAAGCTGAAGCAGGATCTCTCCGACGTGAAAAAGGGAGATAAGATTAAAGCGTATTTCAGCAAATCAAACCGGATTGACGGCTTATTGAAGGTCGTCAAAGTGAACGAATAAATAAAGGCGCCTTTTATGGGAAAAGGGCGCTTTTTATTTTTCTGAATAATTAGGTGCAAATTCATTGCGCCTGCCGCAAAGGATGTTATAATAGCGGATAAGGACAAAAAAATATTGATTGTATCCTTCGGGGCTGGGTGAAAATCCCGACCGGCGGTAATAAGGCGTTTTGCGCTTTACAGCCCGTGACCCGTATGCATCTGTATACGGTGGATTCAGTGAAAAGCTGAAGCCGACAGTGAAAGTCTGGATGGGAGAAGGATGAGAGAAGCTATGCAAAAAATAAACTTACTGTATAGTCTTATTTCCTATGGATTAAAACTGGCAAAGCCCCGAACTGTGTAAACATTCGGGGCTTTTTTGACGCCAAATTGCGTGGAAGAAGGGAGGGATAACGATGGAAGAATATTATATGAATACGGCAATAGAACTTGCCAGACGCGGTGAAGGACAGACACAGTCCAATCCTCTTGTCGGCGCTGTCGTCGTCAAAAACGGACAGATCGTCGGAATGGGCGCCCATTTGCAATACGGAGAAGCGCATGCCGAGGTTCACGCGATTCATATGGCCGGCAGACACGCAAAAGGCGCCGATTTGTATGTGACGCTGGAGCCTTGCAGCCATTACGGAAAAACACCGCCATGCGCCGAACTGATAATAAAGTCGGGGATAAAAAGGGTGTTCATCGCTGTGAAAGATCCGAATCCGCTTGTAGCCGGAAAAGGCATCGGAATGCTGGAAGCAGCGGGCATCGAAGTGAAAACCGGACTTCTCAGGCAGCAGGCAGAAGAGCTGAATAAAATGTTTCTTCACTTCATGCGGACCGGACTTCCGTATGTCACCTTGAAAGCGGCCGCGAGCCTTGACGGGAAAACAGCGACTGAAACCGGTGACAGCAAATGGATTACATCAGAGGCAGCAAGGCTTGATGCCCAGCAATACAGGAAATCGCATCAAAGCATTCTTGTCGGAGCAGGCACAGTCAAAGCCGATAATCCGAGCCTGACCTGCAGGCTTCCTGATGCGGTGAAGCAGCCGGTCAGAGTGATTCTCGATACAAAGCTGACCATTCCTGAAACGGCAAATGTGCTCACTGACGGCGCTGCGCCGACATGGATATTTACGGCCAAAGGTGCAGACGTGCAAAAGAAAGACCGGCTGACCGCACTCGGAATAAAAGTTATTCCGTTGGAAACAGACCGCATTCACGTCCCTGAGGTGCTCAGTATTCTCGCTGAAAACGGCATAATGTCCGTTTATGTGGAAGGCGGAGCATCCGTACACGGAAGTTTTGTCAAGGAAGGCTGTTTCCAAGAGCTTCATTTCTATTTCGCCCCTAAATTAATCGGAGGAACGCTTGCTCCCAGCTTGATCTCCGGTGAAGGTTTTCAATCAATGAAAGATGTCCCCCATTTACAATTCACACAAATCACCCAAATCGGGCCGGATATAAAACTGACGGCCATACCTAAAGATGGAAAGGATGGTGACGATGTTTACAGGAATCGTTGAAGAAACAGGCACGATCCAAGCAATCAAAAAGACAGGCCTTTCCATGGCATTAACCATCGCCGCTTCAAAAGTGACAAGTGATGTGAAGCTTGGCGACAGCATTGCGGTAAACGGCATCTGCCTGACCGTAACCGGATTTTCTGACAATCAATTTACGGTTGATGTCATGCCGGAAACAGTGAAAGCCACTTCGCTGAACGGCTTGTCAAAAGGCAGTAAAGTAAACCTGGAAAGAGCGATGTCCGCCAACGGACGGTTCGGCGGCCACTTTGTATCAGGGCATGTGGACGGAACGGCGGAAATTACGCGGATCGAGAAAAAAAGCAACGCGGTCTATTACGACTTAAAACTTTCGCCGGAATTGACAAAAACGCTCGTATTGAAAGGTTCAATTACGGTAGACGGCGTGAGCCTGACGATTTTCGGTTTATCAGACGAAAGCGTGACGGTATCCATCATTCCGCATACCATCTCAGAAACGATTTTTCAGACGAAAACAGTCGGATCGACCGTAAATATTGAGTGTGACATGATCGGCAAATACTTATACCGCTTTTTGCACAAAACAGAACAAACGAAAAGCAATCAAACTATCACGGAAGCCTTTTTAAGCGAGAACGGCTTTTAGAAAGGAAGATCAATATGTTTCATCCGATAGAAGAGGCGTTAGAGGCGCTGAAAAAAGGTGAAGTCATCATTGTTGTCGATGATGAAGACAGAGAAAACGAAGGAGACTTCGTAGCGCTGGCTGAGCATGCCACGCCGGAAGTGGTGAATTTTATGGCGACCCATGGGAGAGGCCTGATCTGCACGCCGCTGTCTGAAGACATCGCCGGCCGGCTGGATCTTCACCCGATGGTCGATCATAATACGGACTCACATGAGACCGCGTTTACGGTCAGTATTGACCACAGGCTGACAAAAACGGGCATCAGCGCGCAGGAACGATCCTTTACCATTCAGGCGCTGTTGAACGAAGAATCTGTGTCTGACGATTTTCAGCGTCCGGGCCACATTTTCCCCTTAATCGCAAAAAAAGGAGGCGTCCTGAAGCGGGCCGGCCATACGGAAGCAGCCGTTGACCTTGCAAAAGCCTGCGGATCTCAGGGAGCGGGCGTCATTTGTGAAATTATGAATGAAGACGGCACAATGGCCAGAGTGCCGGAGTTAGCCGAAATCGCCGAAAGCCACCAGCTGAAAATGATTACGATAAAAGACTTAATAGAGTACCGTTACAACATTACGACACTTGTGAACAGAGAAGTTGATATTACGCTGCCGACTGACTTCGGCACGTTTAGAGTTTACGGATATACAAACGAGGTTGACGGAAAAGAACATCTCGCCTTTGTCATGGGGGATGTCCCGTTTAACAGCGAACCCGTTCTTGTCAGAGTGCACTCAGAATGCCTGACGGGCGATGTGTTTGCATCCCATCGCTGTGATTGCGGACCTCAGCTTCATGCCGCGCTTGCGCAAATTGCTGAAGAAGGCCGCGGCGTTCTATTGTATTTGCGCCAGGAAGGCAGAGGAATCGGTTTAATCAATAAGCTGAAGGCGTACCGATTGCAGGAACAAGGGTACGACACGGTTGAAGCGAACGAAGCGCTCGGCTTTCTGCCTGATCTGCGCAACTACGGCATCGGCGCCCAGATTCTCCGCGACTTAGGGGTTCAGCATATGAAGCTTTTAACCAATAACCCCCGGAAGATCGCCGGCCTCGAAGGATACGGTCTCAGCATTTCAGAACGGGTGCCGCTTCAAATGGAAGCGAGTGAGCATAACAAGCAATATTTACAGACCAAAATGAAAAAACTTGGACATCTGCTTCATTTCTAAAAACAAATCTCACAAAAAAGGATGGATAACATATGAATATCATACAAGGAAACCTAGTAGGAACAGGACTTAAAATCGGAATCGTCGTCGGCAGATTTAATGAATTTATAACGAGCAAGCTGTTAAGCGGAGCGGAAGACACGTTGCTTCGCCACGGTGTAGAATCAAACGACATTGACATCGCTTGGGTGCCGGGAGCGTTTGAAATCCCGTTTGCGGCAAAGAAAATGGCGGAAACGAAAAAATACGATGCCGTCATTACGCTCGGCACGGTTATCAGAGGAGCGACAACGCATTATGACTATGTCTGCAATGAAGCGGCAAAAGGCATTGCCCAGGCGGGAACGGCGACGGGCGTCCCGGTTATCTTCGGCATCGTGACGACTGAAACCATTGAGCAGGCCATCGAACGAGCCGGAACAAAAGCCGGAAATAAGGGAGCGGATTGCGCGGTATCTGCCATTGAAATGGCAAACTTAAACCGTTCATTTGAATAATTTGTTGAAAAGCGTTTAAAACAGCGGCGAAAATGATATAATGTGAGGAAACGGATCGCCTTTATGTATCCGTTTGATAGGACATGAATGGACATTTTGGATATAGAGGGGTTTTTATGTTAATTCGTTATAAAAAATCGTTTGAAAAGATTGCGATGGGTCTTCTGTCATTTATGCCGAATGAAAAAGATCTCAAGCAGCTTCAGCAGACAATAAAGGACTATGAAACGGATACTGGCCGCCAGCTCTTTCTTTGGAAAGAGGATGAAGATATCGTCGGAGCGATCGGAGTCGAAAAAAAGGACTCAGAAGTTGAAATCCGGCATATCAGCGTGAATCCTTCTTACCGCCATCAAGGAATCGGAAAGCAAATGATGGACGCCTTAAAACGTCTGTTCAAAACGGAGGCACTCGTTCCGAATGAATTAACGCAAAGCTTTTTTGAACGCTGTCAACATCAAAAAGATCAGGATATCTCATATAATAACTGACAAATGCTCCCGGAATCTTCACGGTTTCGGGAGCTGTTTTGATATAGAAAAAGCAGGGCTGACCGTCAGCCTCTGCTTTTTTTTCTTCTCTCAATTTCCCGTTCGCGTTCCTTAATGACATCCGTCCTGTCCCGCAGGCGGTGTTTATGAATAAGAAAGGTATCTGATACGCCGTCTCGCCCCCATGTATAGCCCTTTCGGCGGCATTCGGCAAGACATGCTTCTTTCAGGGCTTCATCTGTAATCGGCAGCATAACACTTTTATAAGGCAGGCCCGCTTCTATATCGTCTGCCAGCGTTTCTATCAGCTCAATCAGCTTCGGATGGCTGAGACCGAGAGAACAGACCGCCTGCTTTTCAGACCGGAGAATACGTAAGCTGTTGGCAATCAGCCGTTTCGCCCCAGCTTCATTTCCCCTGCGCTGGTGATACAGAGCGACGGCAAGCTGAATCAGGCCGACCCAATGAATGCTCCGCTTTTCAGCCGGGCTTTCTTTCCAATATTCCTCTAACAGTTCATGACACTCAAAATAATCTCTTGATGCGTGAAATTCGGCCAAAAAGCCGATATAAGCTTTAGGATACAAGCCGCTTCCTCCTTTTATGCTAAAACCAGTGTACCACAGCGCTATGAAAAGGAAAAAAAGAGCGGCTTGGTGCCTGAAGCCTGAGGAACTAGCAGATGTAAGATGCTCCTACGACAACGAGCAAAATAAACAGAACGACAATTAATGCAAAACCTCCGCCGAAACAAGCTCCGCTCATGTGAAATCAGCCTCCCTTTGTTTCAAGTTTACACGGCTATCATATGTGCATCCGCCTTTAAAGGTATAGGCGTATATCTTCTTTTTCAGTATTTTCTAAATAACGGAGGACGTGTATAAAAGTATTGGACGAGAGCATTTCGGTGGATTATACTAAAGGGTAGCCAGTTTTTCCGGCAATGAGAGTGATATTGAAAATGGTGAGATAATGGTAGAATATCAAGTGAAAATTGATACGTTTGAAGGCCCATTGGACCTGCTGCTTCATCTGATTAACCGTCTTGAAATCGACATATACGACATACCCGTGGCAACCATTACTGAACAATATTTATTATATGTACATACAATGCAAGAGCTTGAACTTGATGTCGCCAGTGAATATCTGGTCATGGCGGCGACGCTTCTCAGCATTAAAAGCAGAATGCTGCTTCCGAAACAAGAGGAAGAGCTGTTTGAAGACGAAATGCTTGAAGAAGAAGACCCTCGGGACGAGCTGATTGAAAAGCTGATTGAGTATAGAAAGTATAAAACCGCTGCGAAGGATTTAAAAGAGCGGGAAGAAGAAAGACAAAAGTCATTTACAAAGCCGCCGAGTGATTTAAGCGAGTATGCAAAAGAAATCAAACAGACGGAGCAGAAGCTGTCGGTGACCGTTTATGACATGATCGGCGCGTTTCAAAAGGTGCTTCAGCGTAAAAAAATCACGCGGCCGAAAGAAACGACCATTACAAGACAGGAAATACCGATTGAAGACAGAATGAACGAAATCGTAAAAAGCTTAAAAACGGCGGGGAGAAGAATAAACTTCACGGAGCTTTTTCCTTCTCGGCAAAAGGACCATCTCGTCGTGACGTTTTTAGCAGTCCTGGAACTGATGAAAAATCAGCAGATTATCATTGAACAGGAAGAAAACTTTTCAGATATATACATTACGGGGAGTGAATCCATTCATGGCGCTTGATATCGTGAATTGGAAAGCGATTGTGGAAGCCCTGCTGTATGCGGCGGGTGATGAAGGGCTGACCAAAAAGCAATTGGTGACGGTGCTTGAAATAGAAGAAGCGGAACTGGCCGGAATCATGGAAGAAGTGGCCGCTCAGTACAAGGAAGACGACAGAGGCATCGAGCTTACCGAATATGCGGATACGTATATGCTTGGAACGAAAAAAGAATTCGTGCCTTATTTGAAAAAACTAATCGAAGTGCCGTCAAAAGGGCTGTCACAGGCTTCTTTGGAAGTGCTGGCGATCGTTTCGTACAAGCAGCCGATCACACGGGCGGAAATTGAAGATATCCGGGGCGTGAAGTCTGAGCGGATTCTGCACAGCCTCGTGTCAAAAGCGCTGCTGTGTGAGGTGGGCCGCGCCGACGGTCCCGGCCGGGCGATTTTATACGGCACGACACCGGTATTTCTTGAACAATTCGGCTTAAAAACATTGGAGGAGCTCCCGCCGCTTCCTGAAAATGCGGAGGAAGACGTTCTCCAGGAGGAAGCTGATTTATTCTTTGAAAACTTCAACCAAACTTTTGAGGATATTAAATAATAATCGTTTTTCATCATACGATAGTAGGGAAAGGCCATTGATGAATGACGCAAATGACGACGTACAAGAGAGGAAGGAAACGGACGGAAATGGGAAATTCGATTGTGAGGGCCCATACTGAAGAAACTGGTGAATTTTTAGCCGAGGTTGTCACGATGGTCAGCAGGTATTTAAATCATACAACTTTGCCGGAGATGCGGGCTCAAGGAGAGGCGGATGAGGCATACTGCCGCGACGTGCTCAGTGTGCTGAGGAGGATGACCGTTTTTTGCGAAGGCGCCCAGGAAGCCTGCAGGCGGCTTTTAATGCAGGAGCCGTTTCATGAGGCGAGAGCGGAAAAAACGCTGTATAAAGTATATCATCAGTGCGTGGAAGAGTTTTTCATGCCGAAAAAGGATACATGGTACGAAAACAGCCGCGCCGCTTATACAGGCCAAAGCGCGATTGAATTCTACCAGCAAGTGCCGGACTCGCTGCGGAGCCTTCTGCTTTCGCTCAGCAGTGAATTTCTGCGCATGCGGGAAGAATTGGCGCAATATGAAGCATCAGGCTCAAATATGGCATCAGTCAGATAAAAACTCTTCCTTTTGGGAGAGTTTTTTTATGTGAAAGTGATGCAATTGGTATTCATAAGTCATGGACATGCGCATAAACTTGTACAAACCCACAACAAGGACGTGAGCATTCATGCGCTTTCTCAAAAAAGCTGCCGTATTTCTTTTGACTTTTGTTATTCTTTTTTCCATTACAGACGGCAATACGGCACATGCCCAAATACATGTCAGCGCAAAAAGCGCGATTATAATCGACGGAGCATCTGGCAGGGTGTTATTCGCCAAGGATGAACATCATAAGCGGCGGATTGCAAGCATTACGAAAATCATGACGGCGGTGCTGGCGATTGAATCAGGGAAGATGGAAGAGACCGTGACGGTTTCCCCGAATGCCGTAAAAACGGAAGGCTCAGCCATTTATCTTCAGCCGGGACAAAAAGTAAAGCTGAAAGATCTCGTATACGGGCTTATGTTAAGGTCAGGAAATGACGCCGCTGCGGCAATAGCGGAATATGTCGGCGGAAGCCTTGACGGTTTTGTATTTATGATGAACAAAAAAGCCGAGCAAATCGGGATGGAAAATACAAAATTTCAAAATCCGCACGGGCTGGACGACCATGAAAATTTATATTCAACGGCGTATGACATGGCGCTTTTGACTAAATACGCGATGAAAATCAAGGAATACCGGACCGTTTCAGGCACAAAAGTGTATAAGGCGGAAACGATGGACCGGGTATGGAAAAATAAAAACAAGCTTCTGACAGGGCTCTACCGTTACAGCACAGGCGGAAAAACAGGTTACACAAAAATCGCGAAACGGACGCTCGTCTCGACGGCCTCAAAAGACGGTACGGATCTCATCGCGGTCACCATAAATGATCCGGATGATTGGGATGATCATATGAATATGTTTAATTATGTCTTTGATCACTATAAAACCTATGTCATCGCCAAAAAAGGCGGCATCCCGAAGCTGAAAAAGACGTTTTACGGAAAACACGCTTTTATTGCCCGGGATGTCAAGTATTTGTTAAATGAGGATGAAATCGACGATGTAAAAATCCGCACAACCTTAATAAAACCGAAAAAAGCCTGGAAAAAGGACGCCTCTCTCATTCCTGATGTCGTCGGCCGGATGACTGTTATGCATGATGGGAAAGTGATCGCCAAGATCCCCGTCTATTATGAAAATGAGCGCCATAAAAAACCGAAAAAGCATTTCATTGAGACGTTTACGAGCCTGTTTATGAGCGCGGCGGGCGGTTCGTCATGGTCAATTTAATCTGGGTATGTCTGACGGTAATCGGACTTGTCTTTGCGATGTTTAACGGTACCTTGCAGGATGTGAATGAAGCCGTTTTTAAAGGAGCGAAAGAAGCGGTTACGATCTCGTTCGGATTAATGAGCGTTCTCGTGTTCTGGCTCGGCCTGATGAAAATAGCCGAGCAGTCCGGCCTTTTGGATATATTCAGCAGAATGTGCCGCCCGTTTATTTCTAAGCTGTTTCCCGATATTCCCCCTGATCATCCGGCGATGGGATACATTTTATCAAATCTCATGGCAAACTTTTTCGGACTGGGAAATGCGGCGACACCGCTCGGCATTAAAGCCATGGAGCAGATGAAAAAGCTGAATGGAGGTAAGTCTGAGGCCAGCCGTTCCATGATTACCTTTTTGGCGGTAAATACTTCGAGTATTACATTGATACCGACAACCGTCATTGCCGTGCGCATGGCTTACTCGGCGAAATCACCGACCGATATCGTCGGGCCGACCATCTTAGCGACTTTAATTTCGGGAATCGGCGCGATTTTCATTGACCGCTACTTCTGGTACCGCCGCAAAAGAAAAGGGAGGTAAGCGAATGGAAATGGTGAATTGGCTGTCTTTAGCCATGATTCCGATTATTATCGCCGGTATATTGATATACGGCACGATCAAAAAAGTGCCGACGTATGAATCATTCGTTGAAGGCGGAAAAGAAGGAATTGAGATTGCGTTTTCCATCATTCCGTATTTGGTCGGGATGCTGGTGGCGATTACCGTATTCCGGGCCTCGGGCGCGCTGGATTTTGTCATGGGGCTGTGCAAGCCTTTCTTTACAGCGCTCGGCATTCCCGCAGAAGTCGTGCCGCTTGCTCTGATCCGCCCGATTTCGGGGACGGCGGCGCTCGGCATGACGACAGATCTGATCGCCGTGTACGGGCCTGATTCATTTATCGGCAGGCTGGCCTCGGTCATGCAGGGATCGACTGACACGACGCTGTATGTCCTGACGGTGTATTTCGGGGCGGTCGGCATCAAAAAAATGGGGGATGCTTTAAAGGTTGGTCTTCTTGCTGATTTGATCGGGGTGGTTGCATCAATCATTATAGTTACGTTATTATTTGGAAGCGCCTGAAATCAGGCGCTTTTTATATATCAGAATAACTCTCCTTGAAAAAGCTTGTTTGTTCAAGGGGAAAAAAGTAAGATTATACTTGAGGTGAACGACATGGAAAGACTGCAAAAAGTTATTGCTCATGCCGGCGTGGCATCACGCAGAAAGGCAGAAGAGCTGATAAAAGAAGGAAAAGTAAAGGTGAATGGAAAAGTAATAACAGAGCTCGGCGTAAAAGTGACCGGTTCTGATCAGATTGAAGTAAACGGATTAAAGGTGGAGCGGGAAGAACCCGTGTACTTTCTGCTTTATAAACCGAGAGGAGTGATCTCAGCAGCTGATGACGACAAAGGGCGGAAAGTGGTGACCGACTTTTTCAAAGAAGTGCCGCAGCGCATTTATCCGATCGGCAGGCTTGATTATGATACGAGCGGACTTTTATTGCTGACAAATGACGGCGAGTTTGCCAACAAACTCATGCATCCGAAATACGAAATTGATAAGACGTACGTCGCCAAAGTGAAGGGGATTCCTTCCAAGGAACTTCTGAGAAAGCTTGAGCGCGGCATTCAGCTTGAAGAAGGCAAGACGGCGCCGGCCAGAGCGAAAATGCTTTCCCTGGACAAAAGAAAGCAGACGAGCATCATTCAGCTGACGATTCATGAAGGCCGGAACAGACAGGTCCGCCGCATGTTCGAGGCGATCGGTCATGACGTGCTGAAACTAAAACGTGAAGAATACGCATTTTTAGATTTAAGAGGCCTGCGCACAGGAGACGCAAGAGAATTGTCGCCGCATGAGGTGAAAAGGCTGCGGGCTTTAGCTGAACACGGTAAAAACGCTTTCTAATTTTCACATAACCTTCAAAAATTACAAAACGTGTTGATGATATAATTGAATGGATTTGCAGGCAGGGGAGGGGAGCAGTGTACAATGAACAAAAAACGGCGGCGTTTATTCATTCGGACCGGCATCCTTCTCATCTTACTCTGCGCGCTCGGATATACCATCTATAATGCCGTATACACAAACGGTGAGCGTATATCTGAGGGGTCCAAAGCCCCGAATTTCGCGCTGAAAGATACAGAGGGCAGACTCATAGAACTGAGTCAGTTAAAAGGAAAAGGTGTTTTTCTGAATTTCTGGGGAACGTGGTGTGAGCCGTGTAAGCAGGAATTTCCCTATATGGAGAATCAATACAAGCATTTTAAAGACCTCGGTGTCGAGGTGGTTGCGGTAAATGTCGGCGAATCAAAAATTGCAGTACATAATTTTATGAAAACATACGGCGTCAATTTCCCGGTTGCGCTCGATACTGACCGGCAAGTGCTGGACGCGTACGGCGTATCACCTATTCCGACGACATTTTTGATTAATCCCGACGGAAAAGTCGTGAAAGTGGTGACCGGCACGATGACAGAACGCATGGTTCATGACTATATGAATTTAATTAAGCCGGAGGCGTCTTCATGAAAAAGGTCAAATGTGAATGCGGGCACGTGAATCCAGCCGGGACGGTTTTGTGCGAGTCGTGCGGGAAGCCGCTTGATGATCAAAAATCGCCGCTTGCCGATATGCGGTACGACGGCAGCGCAAGGCGTTCGCAAACATATAACAAAACAATCGTAGATAAGGTATGGAACTTCTTTTCTTCCGTAAAAGTCGGAATATGGCTGATCGTCATTACTCTGGCGGCGTCTGCTTTCGGCACGGTTTTTCCGCAGGAAGCTTATCTGCCGCCGGGCGCCCAGCCGGATACATATTATGAACAGCAGTACGGCATAATCGGCCAAATGTATTATCTGCTGGGATTTCATCATCTGTACGGCTCATGGTGGTATATGCTCCTGATCGCATCCATTGGCATATCACTGGTCATCTGCAGCCTGGATCGGGTGATTCCTTTGTACAGGGCGCTGAAAAATCAAGGAGTTCGGCGGAATCCGGTCTTTTTGAAGAGGCAGCGTCTATACAGCCGGACAGAAACCGAGCTGAGCGGGGATGCGGCTGATAGCCTCAGAACACGATTGAAAAAAAAGCATTATAGAGTGCGAGAACAAGAGGGAAGCATTCTGGCGGAAAAAGGCCGTTTTTCAAGGTGGGGGCCCTACGTCAATCATATCGGCCTGATCATTTTTCTGATCGGAGCCATGCTGAGATTTGTACCCGGTATGTATGTCGATGAAACGCTCTGGGTCCGTGAAGGCGAAACCGCCCAGATCCCCGGTACTGACGGCAAATATTACTTAAAAAACAACCGGTTCACGATGCAGACATATAACAAAGACACTGAGAAAAAAGTATTCGCCGACGCCATTGACAGAGCTGGAAACGGCAAAGTCGCCAAATCCTTCACAACGGACGCGGTTTTGTACAAGAGGGAAGGCGACATTGTATTCGGTGAAAAGCCGAAGCTTAAAAGAGTCAAAGAAAACAATATCCGCGTCAATGAACCGCTGCGCTTTGACTCCTATTCTGTGTATCAGGTGGACTATAAAGAAAACCAGCTCGATCAGATGGTATTTCAGCTGATCGACCAAAAAACAAAACAGTCATTCGGCAAACTGAAGATCAATCTTCTTGATCCCGACACGGACTATGATCTTGGTAACGGTTACAAAGTGCAGATCGCCAGTTATCTTCCTGATTTTTATTTTAACAAGGACGGAGAACCGAGCACAAAAACGAAGGTTCCTAACAATCCGGCTTTTGTCTTTAAAATCACGGCTCCTGACAAGCCGAAAGGGGAGAAAAGTTTTGTTGCGATTCAGCAGACTGTTGAAGGTTCCGAAAGTAACAAGTACAAATTAAAATTCGACCATGTGGAAACGAAAAACATTACAGGACTCACCGTCAGAAAAGACTTAACCTTATGGGTGCTTGCCGTCGGCGGCGCGATCTTTATGATCGGCGTCATTCAAGGAATGTACTGGCAGCACAGAAGGATCTGGATCAAAACAGGTGATCATGAAGTGCTTGTGGCGGGACATACGAACAAAAACTGGTTCGGTCTGAAAAAAGATATCGAATTTGTTCTTAGCGGGACCGGGATTCAAGAGCCGGCCGATCAAAAAGAATTGGCCAAAAATCAGGCCTAGTGAAAAAGGAGTGGTGTCATGGCGGAGCTGAGCGCAAATTTTCTTTATGCTGCCTTTTTGATTTATTTAATTGCCGTCCCGGTTTTCGGCGGCGCCATCCGGGGAACAAAAGGTGCTAAGGACGGTAAGGGCCGCTGGTCGGCTATCGGAATCACGTTAACCATTTTCGGATTTCTTTGTCATCTCGGCTACTTCATTGCGAGATGGTCGGCAAGCGGACATGCGCCTGTCAGCAATATGTTTGAATTTACGACGTCATTCGGCATGATGCTTGTTCTCGCTTTTATTATTATTTACTTTATTTACAGACTGCCTTCATTAGGCATGTTCACATTGTCTATCGCGCTTTTGCTTATCGCATATGCAAGCATGTTTCCGACAGACATTACGCCGCTTATTCCGTCACTGCAGAGCAATTGGCTGTACATTCACGTCACGACGGCGGCGCTCGGGCAGGCGATTCTTGCGATCAGTTTTGTAGCCGGCGTCATTTTCCTGTTAAAGCATGTCGACCAATCAAGACCGGGCAAAAAAACGTTCTGGCTTGAAGTCATCATGTTTATACTCGTGACGACCGTGGCATTTATCGCCGTCACGTCGGCATTCCGGCTGGCGGACTACAAAGCTGAATTTAATTGGGTGGATAAAAAAGAAGCCAAAAGCGTCATGATATATGATATGCCTGCGCTTGTCGGCCCGCATGAGGGAGAATTGCTTACGGAAGGCGCAATGAAGCCGCTTATTGAGCTTCCGGCCATTTTTTCAGGCAGAAAGGTCAATACGGTGATCTGGTCGTTTGGCGCAGGTCTCGTTTTATACGGTGCGCTCAGGCTGATATTCAGAAAGAGAATCAGCGCTCTTATCAGCCCGCTCGTCAAAAATGTGAATCTGGACTTGGTCGATGAAGTCGGCTACCGCGCTGTTTCCATCGGTTTTCCGGTATTTACACTCGGCGCGCTTGTGTTTGCGATGATTTGGGCGCAGCTTGCATGGACGCGTTTTTGGGGCTGGGACCCGAAGGAAGTATGGGCGCTGATCACCTTTTTATTTTACGCAGCGTATTTGCACTTGCGGCTGTCAAGAGGCTGGCACGGCGAAAAGTCCGCGTGGCTTGCCGTCATCGGCTTCGCCATTATTATGTTTAACTTAATTTTTGTGAATCTCGTGCTTGCCGGACTTCATTCGTACGCATAGATGTAAAAAGCCGATACAGTTCTCAAGCTGCCGCACAGTTTGTTAAAATGAAAGTAACAGAAGGAAAGCAGGGGGAAAACGATGGATCAAACAAATGAAACTAAAATATTAGTAGTAGATGATGAAGCCAGAATTCGACGCCTTTTAAGAATGTACCTTGAACGGGAAAACTATGTGATTGAAGAAGCGGAAAACGGCGACGAGGCCATTAAAATGGGGCTGGCATCAGATTATGATCTGGTGCTCTTGGATTTAATGATGCCGGGAACGGACGGAATCGAAGTATGCCGGCAGCTCAGAGAAAAAAAAGCGACGCCGATTATCATGCTGACGGCAAAAGGGGAAGAAGCCAACCGCGTCCAGGGGTTTGAAGCGGGTACGGACGATTATATCGTCAAGCCTTTCAGCCCGAGAGAAGTGGTGCTTCGGGTAAAGGCGCTTTTAAGAAGAGCTTCCCAAACATCTTATCTGACAGCCAATACCCCGACAAAAAATGTGCTCGTCTTTTCGCATCTATCTATTGATCACGATGCTCACAGGGTGACTGCGGACGGCACGGAGGTGAGCCTGACGCCGAAGGAATATGAACTGCTGTACTTCCTGGCGAAAACACCGGACAAAGTGTACGACAGGGAAAAGCTTTTAAAAGAAGTGTGGCAGTATGAATTTTTCGGAGACCTCAGAACGGTGGACACCCATGTCAAACGGCTCCGTGAAAAATTAAATAAAGTGTCCCCGGGAGCGGCGAAAAAAATCGTCACCGTATGGGGAGTCGGATACAAATTTGAGGTAGGCGCTGAATGAAGTTTTGGAAAAGCGTAGTAGGAAAGCTTTGGTTTACCATTCTTTCACTCGTGTTAATTGTTTTATTTATTTTAACGGTGCTGCTTCTGGAATTTATCGAAAATTACCACGTTGAAGAAGCGGAAAAAGATTTAACGCAGCTTGCCGATAAAATTGCGGTCATAATAGAAAATCATGAAGACCAGCCGCTTGCCAGATCCATCACGTGGGAACTGGCGGACAATTTAACGAGCATCGCGATCATTCAGGATGATAAGCATGTCTGGTATTCCCCCAATGACGATAATCATTTATCCTCTATTACATTAGAGCAGATCAAACATGACCGGGATCTGCACAAGGCGCTGACAGACCGCAAAAAAGTAAGCAAACGAGCGGTCCCCAACAATGCCGGTTCGGATAACGAACGGCTGATCGTCGGAGTGCCGTATGAAAAAGACGGCAAAAAAGGCATGGTCTTTTTATCCCAATCGCTGCTTGCCGTAAAAGATACGACGAAACATACGACACGCTATATTTTTCTTGCGGCGGGCATTGCCATCGTCTTGACAACGTTTTTCGCGTTCTTTTTATCCAGCAGGGTGACATATCCCCTTCGGAAAATGCGGGAAGGCGCTCAAGACTTGGCGAAAGGAAAGTTTGATACGAAAATTCCGATTCTGACCCAAGATGAAATCGGGGAACTGG
Organism: Bacillus sp. B1(2022); assembly: GCF_040259625.1. NCBI lineage: Bacteria > Bacillati > Bacillota > Bacilli > Caryophanales > Bacillaceae > Bacillus > Bacillus sp. B1(2022). The sequence goes on along the minus strand of NZ_JANIFO010000002.1, from coordinate 46,650 downwards.
CCATTGCCTTTAATCAGATGGGACGGCAGCTCAATTTCCATATTAACGCGCTGAATCAGGAAAAAGAACAGCTGTCCAATATTTTAAGCAGTATGGCAGACGGGGTCATCACCATTAATATCGACGGCACCATTTTGGTGACCAACCCGCCGGCCGAACGTTTTCTGCAGGCATGGTATTATGAGCAGAACATGAACATTAAAGAAGGAGACAACCTTCCCCCTGAAGCAAAAGAGCTATTTCAAAATGCAGTGAACACGGAAAAAGAGCAAATGATTGAAATGACGCTTCAAGGAAGGTCATGGGTTTTATTGATGTCGCCTCTTTATGCGGAATCACACGTCCGCGGCGCCGTGGCCGTGCTCCGTGATATGACCGAAGAGCGCAGGCTGGATAAATTGCGTGAAGACTTCATTGCCAATGTCAGTCATGAGCTCAGAACCCCGATTTCTATGCTGCAGGGATACAGCGAAGCAATAGTGGACGACATTGCAAGCACAGAAGAGGAGAAAAAAGAAATTGCGCAGATCATTTATGATGAATCTCTTCGCATGGGCCGGCTCGTCAATGACTTGCTGGATTTGGCCAGAATGGAATCCGGACATACGGGCCTGCACTATGAAACGGTAAACCTGCATGAATTTCTGGAGAAGATCTCCCGCAAATTTTCCGGGGTAGCGAAGGAAAAAGGCGTTTCGCTCACAGAGGACATCTCGGTGTCTCAGCCGGAGTGTGTCTTTGATGAAGACAAAATGGAACAAGTGTTTACCAACCTTATAGATAATGCGCTGCGCCATACGGAGTCAGGCGGAAGCGTTCATATCGCGGCTCAGACCGTAAAAGACGGACTGAAGATCGATATCAAAGATTCCGGCTCGGGAATACCGGAAGAGGACCTGCCTTTTATTTTTGAACGTTTTTATAAAGCGGACAAAGCAAGAACAAGAGGCAGGGCGGGAACCGGACTCGGACTCGCCATCGTAAAAAATATCGTGGAAGCCCACGGCGGCTCAATTGCGGTTCACAGCAGCATCGACAAAGGGACGACGTTTACATTTTATATTCCGACAAAAGTGCAGGATGACGTCTGAAATTGACGAACAATCTTGTTCCATACGAAACACCCGCATGTTCTGCGGGTGTTTTTTATTTGTTTCTCCTTTAAAAATTTAAGAATATGTTAATATAAATTCCCTTCCAAATTCCAGTTTCTCGTAATATAGTTGTAATGTAACTTTTCAACGCATTTTTACGACAAAAAAGTGAACGGAGGGGTTTCCCATGGAAGAAACCTTTCAGATATTATATGATGCATACCATCAAGATTTATATCAATTTTTATTTTATATGGTAAAAGATAAGTCGCAGGCTGAAGATTTGACGCAGGAAGTGTATATCCGCGTCTTGAATTCCTATCATACATTTGAAGGAAGAAGCAGTGAAAAAACATGGCTGTTGTCCATCGCACGCCATGTGGCGATTGACTGGTTCCGCAAGCAGCAGACGATCAGACAGCGTATTATGGGTACGTTTGATTGGGATACACAAGATGTCAGAGATCAGCATTTGCTTCCGGACGAACTCGCCGTACAGCATGAAAACGTCCGGGAAATTTATACCGCGCTTGATCATTGCACCATTGATCAAAGAGCTGTTATTATCTTGAGATTTATTCAGGGATATTCCATTCAGGAAACAGCCGCCGCTCTCCGCTTCTCGGAAAGCAAAGTCAAAACGACCCAACACAGAGGGCTCAAAATACTTCGGAAACAGATGGAGCTTTTGAGGGAGGAGCTAATGGATGATGAAGTCATATTGGAACGAAGAAAGAGTAGAGGAGTTGTTAAGACAACTTCCGGCGGTTAGAGATCATCGTTCACCCGAGGCCATTTACCGGAATATTGAAACGGGTAAACCGTACAGGAAAAAACCGGCCCGAAGCTGGATCGGCCCCGCCGCAGCCGGCGTCTGCGCATTGTGCATCGCTCTGATTATATCTCCTCACCTGATGACAAACAAATCTGCCGGTGATCTTACAGCTGACAGCGGTCAAGCTGAAAAAGCCAGTCAGTCAGCTGCTGTCAAGCCGGATCAGAAGACGTTTGTCGTTTCTAACGAAAACAAAAACAATTACATTACTTTGGCGTTTGCCGATTCAGATACATCCGCCGTCATACCGGTCAGTTTTGAAAAAAAGAAGCCGGATGAATCGGTATCAGAGGCTTTATCCGAAGCGGAAAACCTAGAAGTGCCCGAATCCTTCCTGTCTGTGCCGAACCTTTTGGACGGTGTGCAGGTAACGGCGGATAAGAAGGATTTGCTTGTGCAGGTAAACGGACGGCTTTCTATCGAATCAGCTGCCGAAGCTGACTTATTGAAAAAGATGCTGAAAGAGACTTTGACATGGAGTCCTTACGAGCGGATTAAATTGAAAAAGGTTCAAAACGGAGCCGGACAGGATTTTTATAAATCTTACGGCATTTCCGCTGAGATGTCCGTACATAAACAGACAAACCGGGCGTATTTTTCTTACAGCGACAGTCTGGGACAAGAGTATCTCGTCCCGTCTGAACAAACCTATTATTCAGTATATCAGGCTATTGACGGGATGAAGACAACAGACGGAGGCTCACAGACCGCGAGCATTATAGAAGCAGATGCGATTGCATCGGTATCGGAAAGGGAAGACGGCGAGCAGCTGCGGATTCAATTGTCCGAAAAGCATACGGTTGAAGATTCGCTGGAAGGGATTTTAATGATCGAGGGGCTTCTGTTAACTGCGAAGGAATTCGGTTATTCTGAGGTGCTGTTCACACATGCGCATACAAAGAAAATCGGTAATTATGATGTGACAAAACCTATCGCTGTGCCTGCCGCGCCTAATCCGCTTCCAAGCCATTAAACGTAAAAAACCCAAAACATATGAATGTTTTGGGTTTTTTGTTGGTTACGGAAGGTCAATCAGTTTAACGGAAACAATATCCTGAATTGAAGTCAGCTCATTGACGACTTTATCATCTAAATGTTTATCAAAAGAAAGCATCATAATGGCTTCTCCGCCTTTTTCTTTACGGCCTACCTGCATGGTAGCGATATTGATATCGTTATCGCCGAGGATGCGTCCTACGCGTCCGATTACACCAGTCGTATCCTGGTGCTGGATATAAACGAGGTGGCCGGCAGGATTTAAGTCAATATTAAAGCCGTTCAGTTCAACGATTCGTTCACCGAAGTGAGGGATATACGTAGCCGTTAACGTAAATGTGCTCCGGTCTCCGGTTACTTTTACGCTGATGCAGTTATCATATCCTGATTCATTGGAGGAAATCTTCTCGCTGAAGCTGATTCCGCGTTCTTTTGCTACACCGCCGGCGTTCACTTCATTGACCGTTGAGTCTACACGCGGTTTTAAGAAACCGGACAGCAGGCTTTTTGTAATAAATGATGTTTCAAGTTTGGCGATGGTGCCTTCATATTGAATCGCAACATCTTTGACGGGTTCCTTCATACATTGTGACACGAGACTTCCGATTTTATCAGCAATTTGGTGATAAGGCTGGATTTTTTTGAATTCATCTTTCGTCATCGCAGGCAGGTTGATCGCTGACATGACAGGCAGACCTTTTGCAAACTGCAGCACTTCTTCAGAAACCTGTGCAGCGACATTCAGCTGTGCTTCTTTCGTTGAAGCGCCTAAGTGAGGTGTGGCGATCACCAGCGGATGGTCGGGAAGCTTTGATTCAACTGGCGGTTCCACTTCAAACACGTCAAGGGCAGCGCCTGCGACATGGCCGCTTTCCAGCGCTTCCAAAAGCGCCGCTTCATCAATAATGCCGCCTCTTGCGCAGTTGATAAGACGGACGCCTTTTTTCGTTTTGGCAATGGTTTCTCTGTTAAGCAGTCCTTTTGTTTCCTTTGTTAAAGGCGTGTGGACGGTAATGATATCCGCGCTTTCAAGCACTTCTTCGAATGTCCGGCTGTTTACGCCGATTTTGCCGGCTCTCTCTTCGGTTAAGAAAGGATCGAATACATGAACCGTCATACCGAACGCTCTGGCGCGCTGGGCAATCTCGCTTCCGATCCGGCCCAGACCGACAATGCCTAAAGTCTTTCCGTAGAGCTCCGCCCCGACAAAAGCCGTCCGGTTCCATTCTCTTGATTTTACTGAGATATTGGCTTGCGGAATGTGTCTCATTAATGAAGAAATCATCGCGAATGTATGCTCTGCCGTTGAAATGGTGTTTCCATTCGGCGCGTTTATCACGATAACCCCATGTTTTGTGGCCTCATCGATGTCGATGTTGTCTACGCCGACACCGGCTCTGCCGACGATTTTTAAAGAAGTCATTTTTTTAAACAATTCTTCGGTTACTTTCGTGGCACTGCGGACTAACAGGGCATCAAAGGTATGTAATTCATCTTCTGCATCCGCGACGTTTTTTTGAACAATTTCTATAAAGTCTGATTCCATCAGCGGCTTTAAGCCGTCATTGCTCATCTTATCTGAGACCAAAACTCGAAACATTGTTAGATTTCCTCCTAGTTTAGCTGACTAAATATCTGATAATTTATCATATTCTCAATAGAGTGTCAATGTGTATTGACGCAGTAAAGGAGAAAAGGAAACCGCTGAATCAGCTTAAATTGGGCTTCCCCAATATTTTATTTAAATTTGAGCGGTTCTCTATACAATTGCAATTTGATCATATATAATGTGAATAAATTCATAAGATCAATCTTCGGGGCAGGGTGAAATTCCCTACCGGCGGTGATGAGCATCATGCTCTAAGCCCGCGAGCTGCTTCGGCGGCAGGATCCGGTGAGATTCCGGAGCCGACAGTATAGTCTGGATGGGAGAAGATGGAGGTTCAGCAGACGTTTTGATGCTTATATCAAACGTTTCTTTGCCAAGCCTTAGTAAGCTCCCGCTTTTTAACAAAAGCGGTTTTTTTATTGGGGCGCAAAAGAACCTTTCCTCTTTTCGAGAGATTTGATCGAAAAGGAGAGAGCATTGTGAAAGTAAAAAAATTAGTTGTCATCAGTATGCTTAGCAGTATTGCTTTTGTGCTTATGCTGTTAAATTTCCCGTTTCCGGGGCTGCCGGATTACTTGAAAATTGATTTCAGTGACGTTCCTGCAATTATCGCCATTTTGGTTTACGGGCCTGCGGCGGGGATTGCGGTTGAAGCGATTAAAAATATTCTGCAGTATATCATTCAAGGAAGCATGGCCGGCGTGCCTGTCGGGCAGGCAGCCAATTTTATCGCAGGAACGCTGTTTATTCTGCCGACGGCGTTTATGTTTAAAAAGCTCAAATCTGCTAAAGGACTTGCAGTGAGCCTGCTGGCCGGAACCGCAGCGATGACTGTATTGATGAGTATTTTGAACTATATTCTTATCCTGCCCGCGTATACTTGGTTTTTACATTCACCGGCACTGTCAAACAGCCAGTTAAAAACGGCGGTTGTCGCAGGAATCCTGCCGTTTAACATTGTAAAAGGCGTTATCATCACCATCGTCTTTACGTTCATCTTTACGAGGCTGAAACCTTGGATTGAACAAAAACGCAGCATCCAGACACAATAACCACTTCAAAGCGCCCGCTCTGTAAAACACAGACCGGGCGCTTTTTTGATTGTTTGATCACGCAAAAAAATAAGACTCCGGCCGATAACAGCCGGAGTCTTATTCAGGACGAAAAAGCTCCTCTCATGGGGAGGGCTTTTTTATTCGTATTTCAGCGGGTCGCCTTCGAACGGTTCATCCGCAACTTTGATTGAATCAGTAGGGCATCCTTCAAATGCGTCAATCATATCTTCTTCCAGAACTTCCGGAACTTCGACGACGCCTTTATTTTCGTCAAGCGTAACGAACGCAATGCCTTCATCATCATAATCATAAATGTCTGGTGCCGCAGCTCCGCAGGCGCCGCATGCAATACACGTATCTTTATCTACAATTGTGTACTTTGCCATGAATAAAACCTCCCAGATTGTTCGTGTTGGAACAAATGGTTTACCTTATATATTTTTAAATATAACACCTATTCCTCTTACTTATTGTAATGATGTTAGTGTCAAATTTCAACAGAAAAATGATTGAGAATGCTTATCACATAAGGGATTCTCTTTAGCACTTCCCCCTAAAAGATGACTTTAAACGTCAAATTTATATGAAAATCTGTTAAAATAAAAAGAACCAAAAAACGAAACTTGTCACAGAAGAAATGTAGGTGTGTTTAGATTGGCGATAAACTACTTTGATACCGTGGTTCTCGACTGTCTGGACAAAATAGACGGCGAACGGACTCCGAGTGCTGTGTTTCATTTATTAAAAGGAAAAAAGTCGTCTCAAACCATTCAGGATGCCGGCTTATTTCAGATCGCTAAATATTTCGGCATGGCTTCACATTGTGAACGCGGCGATATTGCGGCTTCTTTGCATAAACTCACCGAGAACTCATACATTACAGCCGGAAAAGAAGAGGGAACGTGGAAAGTGACTGCGCGCGGCGTTCAAAGGCTTGAACGGGCGTTTGCCGAGCGGCCTTGGCCGAAGCACTGCCACGGCGCGAATTATCAAACGCCTGCCGTCACCCTGTGGAGGCGGCTTTCCCTGCTCATTCAAGTCCTGTCAAACAAAGAGCATCAATGCAGTCAATATATCCCGGTTACAAACGATGTGCAGACGCTGAGATGGGTCAAACGGTTCATGCGGAAAAACAGAGATGCTAAAGAGCTTTCCGTCCAAATGCATGAGACGCTGTTTCACCTTCTGCAAGGCGTAAGTGAACGGCAGGCGCTTATTTTTGTCTATTCTTTAACTTCATTCAACAGAATCGGCAAAACGAATAAGCAGCTTGCTCTCCAGCTGAACGAAGATGAATGGTATGTGTCCGTCCAGTTTTGGGGAGCGGTACATTATGTTATTCAATCGCTTCCGCAATGTGCATATCCCGCTCTGCGTGAGCTGTTGTCCGATCTGCAGGCGGAAAGCGCGCTGACACAGTCTGCCAGAAAAACCTTTGAGCTGTTGGAAAAAGGGTTTCCGATTGAACGGATCGCCGCGGTCAGAAATTTAAAAACCGCCACAATCGAAGATCATATCGTAGAAATATCATTGCATCAGCCTGCATTTTTTATAGAACAGTATCTTTCTGAAGAGGAACAGCGTATGATAACGGCATTTGCAAAACAGCATCAAACGAATAAAATTAAACGGATTCGCGAAGGAATGCAGATGCGCTTCAGCTATTTTCAGATCAGGCTGGCGCTGGCAAAGACGGTGAATCAGCATGACTGAGCTGCATAAAGCTTTATCCAGGTATTTTGGTTTGCATTCCTTTAAAAAAGGGCAGGAAGAGATTATGACTAGCGTGCTCCAAAAAAAAGATACGGTCGCCATGCTTCCGACCGGCGGGGGAAAATCATTATGCTATCAGCTCCCGGGTTACATGATGGACGGGCTGGTGCTGATTATTTCGCCGCTCCTTTCATTAATGGAAGATCAGGTGCAGCAGCTGAAAGCGAAAGGAGAAAAGCGGGTTGCTGCATTAAACAGCATGCTGAATTCCGCAGAGCGGCATTTTATCCTCAGCAACATCAGCCGGTATAAATTTCTCTATATGTCTCCTGAAGCCCTTTCTTCACCTTATGTGCTGAACCGTTTGAAAAATGTCCCGGTCAGTTTATTTGTTATTGATGAGGCTCATTGCATATCAGAATGGGGACATGATTTCAGGCCTGATTACTCGAAGCTCGGGCCTTTCAGGCAGGCACTCGGAAAGCCGCCTGTATTGGCGCTGACCGCAACAGCGACAAAAGAAACGCTCAGAGACGTGACGGATGTGCTCGGACTTGAGCATGCGGTGCGTCATCTTTATTCAGTCAACCGGCCGAATATTCTCCTGGCGGCAGAACATTTGGCTGATAATGCCGAAAAAATAAGCAGGCTCACGGAGCTTGCCGAAAAGCTTGAAGGCCCGGGTATCATATATTGTCCGACCAGAAAATGGGCGGAAGAGCTTGCGGCTGAGCTGAACGAAAAAACGGGAAAGCGGACGGATTATTATCACGGCGGAATGGATACAGGCGACAGGATTTTAATCCAGCAGCAATTTATCCATAACCAGCTTGATTGCATCTGCTGCACCAATGCGTTCGGCATGGGTGTGGATAAGTCAGATATCCGCTTTGTCATTCACTTTTATCCTCCCCAAACGGCCGAGGCCTTTATGCAGGAAATCGGCAGAGCGGGACGCGACGGCAGCCCGAGTGTCAGTATTTTGCTGAGGGCGCCCGGCGATACCGAGCTTCAGCAGCAGATTATTCAGACAGAAAGCCTGTCTGATTATGACCTGGAAGGCATTCTGGCCGTCATACGGGATGCCGGTACGAGTGATGAGCGAAAGCTTCGGGACGTTCTGATCAATAAGGGCGTCCAGGAAACACAGGCGCGAACGGCCGTCCATCTGTATCTGCAAGGAAAAACCACAAAAGAGCAGCTGCAGGAAGAACTGACATACCGCGTGGAAAAGAAGCTGCGTAAAATGAATCGTTTTTCGGCGTTATTAGAGCGGAAAGAATGTATAAGAGAAGCGCTGCTGTCTTATTTTGATGAACCGTATGAGCCTGATGGTCAAACCGGACAATGCTGCAGCAGCTGCGGACTTGATCTGGCTCCGTACGAGCAAAAAGGAGAACGTAAAAATATGGAACGGTTTGAAGATTGGAAGCTGGAATTAGGCCGGATTTTCGGATCAGAGTCTGCGGGTGAGTTCAGCTGAGACGGCAAAGCGAATTGATCCGGCAGCTCTCAGACCGGGAGATTGTGATGCAGCTGTATGCCACCCAATTGCTCATATTGGCGGTTTCAGCTATTATCGGCTTTTTCTTTTTTACCGACATTCACGATTTTTTAAAGCTGTGGCATATACGTGACGATAATATCATATGGTACGGTGTAACTCTTGCCGTCCTTGTCATTTTTGCCGATCTGGCGGTGATGAAATGGTGTCCTTCGCATTTATATGATGACGGCGGCATTAATGTATTGCTTTTTAAGAACAGGCCGGTTCTGCACATTTTGTTTTTGACGCTTCTCATTTCGTTCAGCGAAGAGATTTTGTTCAGAGGCGTTCTGCAGACACATATCGGCTTATGGGCCGCCAGCTTCATTTTTACCGTGCTTCATTTCAGATACTTGGCGAAGTGGCTTCTGTTTATGATGGTTGCGGGCATCAGTCTTTTGCTGGGGCTTATCTATGAATGGACCGGCAATTTATTCGTTCCGGTTACAGCGCATTTTATTATTGATGCGGTATTTGCCTGTCAGATCCGTTTTCAATATGTTAGGAGGGGTTTGCATGACGGAAATGTCAAGAGTTGAAAGAAGAAAAGCTCAGCTGCGTGCCGAGCAGCAGGTTGCCGCGGCCGCGGATGAACAAATTGAATATCTTGAAGACAGCCTCCCGACAAGACAATCTGTAAAAGAGGAGCGTAAAAAAAAGGAAGAGCAGGTGAAGGAAAAAACCAAAACAAAAACGCCGCTGTTCACTTTTCTGACCGTCCTGTTCATTATCGTAACAATCGGTGTCTTTTTCGGTCTTCTTTATATGACGAACAGCAGCAGATTTGACCCGAAGGACTATGAAGATGTCTTCATAGACCACAGTGAAAGCGCGCCTGCCGTTATTCCGAAAGGCGCTCAGAAAGAAACGTCAGAAACCGCTCTTTTAGAACAACCGAAAAAAAAGTCTGACGACAAAGATAAGAAAGAAGCGGCTGCACCTGAAAAAACGAAAGAAAAACAAAGTGAAAAACAAAGTGAAAAAACACCTAAAAAAACGGAAACGCCCTCAGAAAAACAAGTAAAGCCGACAGACACCGAATACGCGGAGACAAAACAGCAGTCTCCGCCGGCTGTCCGTGAAAAAGCGGCTCCGGCTGAGGCGAGTGATCAAGCCGGGACTGTCCCAAAAAAAGTGCGGACCGTACAGCATATTGTACAGCCGAAAGAAACGCTTTACCGCATTTCAATGAAATACTATAAAAGCCGGGCGGGTGAAGAAAAAATCCGCAGCTACAACGGATTAAACGGAAACGACGTGTACACCGGCCAGGTTCTGAACATTCCGCTGTCTGATTAAAATAAATGCATGTTTTCACCTCGTTTTTCATATAGTGTACCAATGAAAACGGACAAGGTGTGAAGCGCATGGATTCTTTATGGAAGCAATTAGACCGATTTGCTGACGGACCGACGAAACAAATGCTTCAGGCGCTGGTGAAACGGAAATTAAAATACGAAAATTATGCCGCACAATGCCGAAGATGGCAGTGGGCGTCCCTCGTTTGTTTTTCCCTGATGTGCATACTGCTGATGTTTAAAAGCTTTAATGCCCCCCAAGCCTCTCCGCAGCTGATTCTGCAGGAAATATTAGGCCATACGGTTTACTTGTGCTGGATTATGGCTTCCGCTTTTGCGTATTGCACTTCTTATTATTTCAAAAAAAAGGAAGAAAAAGCTGAGGGTGAATTTCATAAACTGAGATGTGAAATTATCCAAAAAAGCACGGATTTATGGCCCCAGCCTGAAAAATGGAGGGCGAGAGAATCTGTTTTTCACTTGATGAAACATCGGTATGATATCAATCTTTATTTTGAAAGCAAATAAAATGAGGCGTTTTCCGGAAAGGATAGAAACGTCTTTTTTTGTTTGTCCGTCTAATATAAGACAATGACAGAATGGAGAGTGCGTTTATGAAGCTTACAGCGGGAATTCTCGGCTCATTGGCGGGAGCGGCTGCGGTTATGGCGGCCGTTATGTACAAAACGGCAAACGGCAGCCATCTGAAAACACATACATTTACGCTTGATAAAATGAAGGGGATGAAGCCGCTCACCATCTTTTTTATATCTGACGTGCACCGCCGTTTAATTGATGAAAAGCTTCTCCGCGAAGCGGCAGGTTATAAGCCGGATGCCGTTTTGCTCGGCGGTGATTTGGCGGAGGGCGGAGTTCCTTACGCCAGAATTGAAGAAAACATCAAACGTCTGACGGCTCTCGCGCCTGTCATGTATGTGTGGGGAAATAACGATTACGAGGTCAGCCAGCAAAAACTGCTCTCTCTTTTACGGGCATACAAAGTGATCCCGCTGAGAAATGAATCGGTTCAGTTTGCTTATAAAGGGGAAACCGTTACGATCTGCGGCGTGGATGATATCAGGATGATGATGGATGATTACGATGCTGCAATCAGATATACGGATGCTGACAAAGTAAACCTCCTGCTTTGCCATAACCCGGACATCCATGAGCAGATGAGGGAGTCAGACGGGATTGACGCTGTGTTCAGCGGCCATACGCATGGCGGCCAAATCCGTTTCGGCCGGTTCGGGCCGTACGAATTGGGCGGGACGGGAACGGTGAAAAAAGCGCATTACCTGATCAGCAACGGCTACGGGACGACAAAAGTTCCGCTGAGGCTCGGGGCGAAACCGGAGACGCATATGATTACGCTGTGCGGACCGGATGAGCCGTCTTCCTGAAACAAACCCGGCCGCGGTGATAAAAAACGGCATTCTGCTTGTCTTCCCGCTGTACACGGTGTAAACTGATAACAAATTAAGAACCTATGACTCATTTATTCATATACTGTGTTATATGATTTGTGTGCAAGAAGAGGCAGGAGGGAACATTATGCGGCTTGAGCGTCTGAACTATAATAAGATTAAAATCTTTTTAACCCTCGACGATCTGACTGATCGGGGACTGACAAAAGAAGACCTCTGGAAGGACTCGTTTAAAGTCCACCAGTTATTTAAAGATATGATGAATGAAGCAAATACAGAGCTCGGCTTTGAAGCGAATGGTCCGATCGCGGTGGAAGTATATTCTCTTCAGGCACAAGGCATGGTTGTGATTGTAACGAAAAATCATGACGCGGACGCAGAAGATGACGAATATGACGATGATTATATCGAGATGCAGGTCAAACTTGACGAAAGCCCGGATATTATTTATCAGTTCCATTCGTTTGAAGATATCATTCAGCTTGCCGGAAGCCTTCACCGAATCGGGATTACCGGCGGCACCGTCTACCACTATGAGAACCAATACTATGTAAGCCTTGAAGACCTCGGCTCCCGTTCCGCCGAAGGCGTCATCGCGGTGCTGGCTGAATACGGACACCCGGCGACGATTACGATTTACAGGCTCCATGAGTACGGAAAACTCATCATGGACGGCAATGCTGTGGAGACCATCCAGAAACATTTTTCATAAAAAAGATTTGAAACGGCAGCTGTTTTCAGCGGCCGTCTTTTTTTAAGCGAAATAATGGAAAAATCATTGTCTTTCTTCTATGCACGGAGATATTGAAGGTGTATACTAGTCACTGAAAGGGAGCATGAGAGAAACAGAAGATTTTAGGAGGTTAACTCAAATGGCAGCCGATCGATTCACCGGTCATAATGAAGAAGACAAACATGATGTATTAAAATCAACCCAAACCGTAATACATAAAGCTCTGGAAAAATTGGGGTATCCAGAAGAAGTGTATGAACTGCTGAAAGAGCCGCTCAGATTATTAACGGTTAAAATTCCTGTTCGGATGGATGACGGGTCTGTGAAAATATTTACAGGCTATCGTGCGCAGCACAATGATTCCGTAGGTCCGACAAAAGGCGGCATTCGTTTTCACCCGAATGTAACTGAAAAAGAGGTGAAAGCACTTTCCATCTGGATGAGTTTAAAATGCGGAATTATTGATCTTCCTTATGGCGGTGGTAAAGGCGGAATTGTTTGTGATCCGAGAAATATGTCATTCAGAGAGCTTGAAAGGCTGAGCAGGGGATATGTCAGAGCAATCAGTCAGATTGTCGGACCGACTAAAGACGTCCCGGCGCCTGACGTATTTACAAACTCACAGATTATGGCTTGGATGATGGATGAATATTCAAGAATTGATGAATTTAACTCACCCGGTTTTATTACGGGAAAACCGCTTGTACTCGGCGGATCCCACGGCAGGGAATCAGCGACAGCAAAAGGCGTCACCATCTGCATAAAAGAAGCGGCCAAGAAAAAAGGTCTCGATATTCAGAACGCGCGCGTCGTCGTACAAGGTTTCGGAAACGCGGGCAGCTATCTTGCCAAGTTTATGCATGACGCCGGCGCGAAAGTTGTCGGAATTTCTGACGCGTACGGAGGCCTTTACGATCCGGACGGTCTTGATATTGATTATCTGCTTGACCGCAGAGACAGCTTCGGAACGGTGACCAAGCTTTTCAATGACACCATTACGAATCAGGAGCTGCTTGAGCTGGACTGTGATATACTTGTCCCGGCGGCGATCGAAAACCAAATTACAGAAGAGAACGCTGACCGCATCAAAGCGAAAATCGTTGTAGAAGCGGCAAACGGACCGACGACACTGGAAGGAACGAAAATCCTGACAGACAAAGGAACGCTGCTGGTTCCCGATGTTCTGGCGAGCGCCGGCGGTGTAACGGTTTCTTATTTCGAATGGGTTCAAAACAACCAAGGCTTCTACTGGAGTGAAGAAGAAGTCGAGGAAAAACTGGAAAATATGATGATAAAATCGTTTAATAATATTTATGAAATGTCCCAAAACCGCCGGATTGACATGAGGCTTGCGGCTTACATGGTCGGCGTGCGGAAAATGGCGGAGGCTTCGCGTTTCAGAGGCTGGATATAAACCAATCGTTTGCATAAACAAAAAAAATCTCCTATGATAATATAGGAGATTTTTTATATGAGTGGAAACTTATGATGGAAATGCCAATCGCAGGAGTTGAAGGACATGACAGAAGAAAAAGCAATTATAATAGGCGGAGGTCCTTGCGGATTATCGGCGGCTATACATCTGAAGCAAATTGGCGTGAACGCGCTTGTGATCGAAAAAGGGAATGTCGTAAACAGCATTTATAACTATCCGACCCACCAAACTTTTTTCAGTTCAAGTGAAAAATTGGAGATCGGCGATGTCGCCTTTATTACGGAAAACAGAAAACCGGTCCGCATACAGGCTCTCTCTTACTACAGAGAGGTTGTCAGAAGAAAAGAGCTGCGCGTAAACGCCTTTGAAACGGTGGAGCGCGTAACGAAACAGGAAGACGGCCGTTTTCTTGTAGAAACATCAAAAGACCGCTACCTCACTCCGTTTTGTATCATTGCGACAGGATATTATGATCATCCGAATTATATGAACATACCGGGTGAAGGGCTTCCTAAGGTATTTCATTACTTTAAAGAAGGCCATCCTTATTTTGATAAAGATGTTGCTGTGATCGGCGGGAAAAACTCAAGTGTGGACGCGGCTTTGGAACTGGTGAAGTCCGGTGCGCGCGTCACGGTGCTCTACAGAGGACATGAGTACTCCCCGAGCATCAAGCCATGGATTCTGCCTGAGTTTGAGGCCCTCGTCAGAAACGGCACAATCCGGATGGAATTCGGCGCTTGTCTTGAAGAAGTGACGGAAGATGAAATCATTTTCCGCTCCGGCCGAAATGAGACGGTCCGGCTGAAAAACGATTTCGTATTTGCCATGACGGGATACCATCCCGATCACGGTTTCCTCGAAAAAATCGGTGTGCGGATTGATGCGGAATCAGGCCGGCCGTTTTTCCGGGAAGAAACGATGGAAACAAATGTTGACGGTGTTTTTATCGCCGGAGTCATTGCGGCTGGAAATAACGCCAACGAAATTTTTATCGAGAACGGCCGTTTTCACGGCGGCTTGATCGCAAATGAAATATCAAAACGGCTGGGTGCAGAGAGCATATGATCATTCATATGCTCTTTTTTAAAAAAATTGAAAGATGTAAAAATATGAACAACATGGTACGATAGATATAGGAATATAAAGGAAAGAGGTTGCCTGATGTTTGCAATCATCTCTGCAGGAATTGCTCCCGGCATTGCGCTGTTAAGCTATTTTTATTTAAAAGATCAGTATGACAATGAACCCGTACATATGGTGCTGAGGTCTTTTTTTCTCGGGGTTGTCCTTGTGTTTCCGACCATGTTTATCCAATATGTTCTTGAAAAAGAGCATGTGGGGGGAGGAAGCTTTTTCGTTTCGTTTCTGTCTTCGGGATTTCTGGAAGAATCGGTGAAATGGTTCGTTCTGATGATCAGTGTGTATCCGCATGCTCATTTTGATGAGCATTATGACGGAATCGTTTACGGGGCCAGTGTGTCTTTAGGATTTGCCACGCTTGAAAATATTCTGTATCTATTCGGCCACGGCGTTGAGCATGCTTTCATAAGGGCGCTTCTGCCGGTCTCCTGCCATGCGCTGATCGGAGTGATTATGGGATTTTATCTCGGAAAAGCCCGCTTTTCGCAGAAAAAAGCCCGTGTCAAATGGCTTGTGATTTCGCTGGCCGTGCCTTCATGTCTGCACGGTTCTTACGATTTTATTCTTACCGCCCTCAATCATTGGGTATATTATATGCTGCCGTTTATGCTGTTTTTATGGTGGTTCGGGCTGCGAAAGGCAAAAAAAGCACGCTCCGTCAATATGATCCAAGTGTGAAGAAACCGCGCGTCGCGTGCGGTTTCTTTTTTATGCCTTGACAGGGGATAAGAAGGAAACGTGCATAAAAATAACCTCGTGACAGACAATACGGGTACACTTTAAATTTTGCAGTAGGAGGCTTGAAGAGATGAAGTGCAAAGGAGCCTTTATGGCATGTCTCATTCTATTTTCTTTCGCCGCTGCTTTCTTCGATCATCATGAAACGGTTCATGCGTTTTCAAATCAAGTGATTCAAAGAGGCGCGACGGGTGATGATGTTATAGAATTGCAGGCCCGTCTTCAATATAACGGATTTTATAACGGGAAAATCGATGGTGTTTACGGCTGGACCACATACTGGGCCGTGAGAAATTTTCAGGAGAAATTCGGCATGAAGCCGGTTGACGGCCTCGTCGGCGCGAAAACCAAACAGGTGCTGATTTCTAAATCAAAATATTACCGTGAATATGTAATGGAGCAGATCCAAAAAGGGAATACGTTCACTCATTATGGCAACGTCCCATTGAAAAACCAAACAAAACCGAGAGCCGGAACGCAGAAGCCGGCGGGAACGAATAAGCCTGCTCAAAAGCCGCAAAACAAAACAGGCGGTCAGTCAAATCAAAAGCAAAATACGACAGCGGCCAATATGCCTGGCGGTTTCTCAAACAACGACATCAATCTTCTGGCACAGGCTGTGTACGGGGAAGCGCGCGGTGAGCCGTTTGAAGGGCAGGTTGCCATCGCCGCGGTTATTTTAAACCGTATTAAAAGCCCGTTATTTCCGAATACGGTGGCCGGCGTCATTTTCGAACCGCTCGCGTTTACCGCCGTTGCCGACGGCCAAATATATATGCAGCCGAATGAAAGAGCAAAAGAAGCGGTTCTTGATGCGATCAACGGCTGGGATCCTTCTGAAAACGCGATTTATTATTTCAATCCTGATACGGCGACAAGCAAATGGATTTGGGGACGTCCGCAGATAAAAAGAATCGGAAAACACATTTTCTGTGAGTAAAAGTACGCAAAATGAGGTGTTAACATGATTAGAGGAATCATTATCGCTGTTCTCGGTGTCGCGATCGCCGCAACCGGATACTGGGGATATAAAGAGCATCAGGAAAAAGATGCGGTCCTTCTGCATGCGGAAAATAATTATCAGAGGGCTTTTCATGAATTGACGTACCATGTTGATCAGCTTCACGACAAAATCGGGACGACGCTTGCAATGAACAGTAAAAAATCTCTGTCTCCGGCGCTCATTGATGTATGGAGAATTACATCTGAAGCACATAACAATGTGAGCCAGCTGCCGCTGACTCTCATGCCTTTTAATAAGACGGAGGAGTTTTTATCCAACATAGGAGATTTCAGCTATAAAACATCCGTCCGGGATTTAGATCAAAAACCGCTTGATAAGAAAGAATATACAACACTGAACAGCCTGTACAAACAGGCGGAGAACATTCAAAACCAGCTCCGCAGCGTTCAGCATCTCGTCATGAGCAAAAATTTACGGTGGATGGATGTTGAGATGGCGCTCGCCTCTGACAAAAAACAAAGCGATAATACGATCGTCGACAGCTTTAAAACAGTCGAAAAAAATGTAGGCGCTTTTTCTGAAGACAGCATCAGCCCCACATTTACGGGAGCAAATACAGAACGAAAAGGTTTTACGCATCTGAAAGGAAAACAAATTACGGAAAAAGAAGCGGTCAAAATCGCACAACGGTTTGCGCCTGATCATAATTATTCAATTAAAGTGGTCAAAAGCGGCAGGAAGACGAATCGGGACGTATACAGCATCCGCATGAAAGACGCCGACAACAAGTCTTTTATCTATATGGATATTACCCAAAAAGGCGGACATCCGGTCTATTTGATTCAAAAACGGGCCGTGAAGAAACAAAAGATCAGCCTCAATGAAGCATCTAACCGGGCCGTCGCGTTTTTAAAGAAAAATGGATATGAAACAAAAGGCCTCGAAATTGATGAAAGCGCGCAATATAATAACATCGGCGTCTTTTCTTTTATCCCCGTGGAGAAAAATGTCCGCATTTATCCGGAAGCCATCCGAATGAAAGTGGCGCTGGATGATGGTGAAGTCGTCGGTTTTTCCGCGCGTGATTACCTGGCGGCGCACCGCACGAGAACGATTCCGGCTCCCGCTCTGTCAGCTGATGAAGCGAAAGCGAAGCTGAATAAAAATGTTGAAGTGCGGGAGACCCGGCAGGCGCTGATCACGAATGAACTCGGTCAGGAAGTGCTTTGCTACGAAATGCTTGGGACGATCGGGAAAGACACATATCAAATGTTCATTAATGCGGACGACGGAAAAGAGGAAAAAATAGAAAAGTTAAAAAGTGCAGAACCTATATATAAAGACCTATAAAAATAAAGGAGGAAAGGACTAAAAGTCTTTTCCTTTTTTTCGTTACATGCTTTAATAAAAGCATAAATAATGAAAGAGTGAAGGCCCATGATAGCTGTCGGAGATTATATTTGGATTGAATACATAGAGAACAATGAGCCCAAAAAAGCGAGGAGCAAAGCAGTAAGCGTTGAAAACGGCGAACTGCACATCTCATATCCCGTCGATTTGGATTCAGGACGGACGGTCTTTTTGCATAAAGGATTGGAAATAACAGCGGAATTTATGGGGAATGGCCACGTGCCGTATCAATTTAAAAGCATAATCAAAGGAAAGAAAAAAGACCCCATCCCGATGATCGGATTGGACATCCCCCCTCAGGAGGAAATGAAGCGGATTCAAAGACGCCGATACGTCCGTGCAGACGCAGTATTGGATGTATCCGTCAAAATGGAAGCGAAAAAAACCGCTTTCCAAACGGTTTCCTCTAATATCAGCGCCGGCGGAATCGCTGTTGTGATGCCTGAGCATATTTCCGCGGAACCAGGTGAAAAGCTGTATGTCTCATTTTCTCTTCCCGGCAAGGAAAATACAGCCGATATTACGGCCGAGGCTGTTACCCAGCGGATTTTTTATGATGAAAAGGCGGATAAACAAAAAATGACGCTTGAATTTGCAGAAATCGATCCCGCATCACAGCAGCTTTTACTCCAATATTGTATGCGCGCGCAGCTTCAGCAGAGAAGAAACGGTCTGTCGGAATAAACAGCAGCGCACTTTTCCATACTAATCCTAATGGAGGTGCGCGTATATGAAAACGTTTGAACGTCTGCTGGTCAAATTGGTCTGTATTCAGCTTATCATTTTGGGCGCGGTGCAATTTTTGCTTCATTATCAGCCTATTGAACCTTATATTTCGAAAGCTGTGAAATATGAGGGAGTTGATAAAATGGAGAAAAAAGAATGGATTGAAACGGTAAAGCGGTAAATCAGCTCAATTTTTTCGCCCCTTTTCCGGCAGTTCATGATACAATCCATAGAGGAGTAAAGAGCAAGGAGAGAGATTATGGACAAGAAATTATCAATTGCGATCGACGGGCCGGCCGCTGCCGGAAAAAGCACCGTTGCTAAAATAGTGGCTGAGAAAAAATCATATGTGTACATTGATACAGGAGCGATGTATCGTGCCATTACATATACGGCGCTCAAGCAGAATGCCGATTTAACTGATGAAGCAGCGCTTACAGAGCTGCTGAAGCGTACGGAAATTGAGCTTGTATCCGCTCCGGAAGGACAAATCGTTCTGGTAAACGGAGAAGATGTGACAGAAGAAATCCGTAAAGACGAAGTCAGCAACCAAGTATCAATCGCCGCCAAGCATAAAGGCGTCAGAGAAGAAATGGTCAAAAGACAGCAGCAGCTCGGACAAAAAGGCGGTGTCGTCATGGACGGCCGTGATATCGGTACTCATGTGCTGCCTGATGCCGAAGTGAAAATTTTTCTGCTCGCGTCCGTAGAGGAAAGAGCGAAGCGCCGATATGAAGAGAATAAGAAAAAAGGCTATGACGTGAATTACGAGACGCTCATTGAAGAAATTTCCAGACGCGACAAACTCGATTCAGAGAGGGAAGTTTCCCCGCTGCGCAAAGCGGAAGACGCGATTGAAATCGATACGACGTCACTCAGCATTGCCGAAGTCGCAGGAAAAATTCTGGAGATCGTCGAACAGAAATCACGTTAACTTCGGGCGGAGCGCTTTATAATTTTTTTCGAAAGACAAGATGTTATTGCTTGACAAACCAGTCCATTTATTAGAAGTTAATACTAATAAAACTTTTTATTGATCATTCAAAATCTTTTTTGGATGATTCTTTAATACATATTCGGCTGAAAAGCGGACATTCACATGTTCAGCTTTCAAACCGTATTAATTAAGCTGTGTAGGTTTGGACCAAGGAGGTTATTCAAATGACAGAGGAAATGAATCAAATTGATGTTCAAGTGCCAGAGGTTGGAGATGTAGTAAAAGGGATTGTGACAAAGGTAGAGGACAAGCATGTAGATGTCGAAATTGTCAATGTCAAACAGTCCGGAATCATTCCAATCAGTGAATTATCAAGTCTTCATGTAGAGAAAGCATCGGATGTCGTAAAAGTTGACGACGAGCTTGACCTGAAAGTAACAAAAGTGGAAGACGATGCTTTGATTTTATCTAAACGTGCCGTTGATGCTGACCGCGCTTGGGAAGACCTTGAAAAAAAATTCGACACAAAAGAAGTGTTTGAAGCTGAAGTGAAAGATGTGGTGAAAGGCGGTCTCGTCGTTGATATCGGCGTTCGCGGCTTCATTCCCGCATCACTTGTCGAAGCTCATTTCGTCGAGGATTTCACTGACTATAAAGGGAAAACCCTCTCTCTTATCGTCGTTGAACTCGACCGTGATAAAAACCGGGTGATTCTGTCACACCGGGCTGTAGTGGAAAAAGAACAGACAGCCAAAAAGCATGATTTTCTCCAAACGCTTGAGGTTGGAAGCGTGCTTGAAGGAAAAGTGCAGCGTCTGACTGATTTCGGCGCATTTGTCGACATCGGCGGAATTGACGGGCTTGTTCATATTTCGCAGCTGTCTCATTCACACGTCGAAAAACCGTCTGACGTGGTGGAAGAAGGTCAGGACGTAAAAGTGAAAGTACTGTCCGTAGACCGCGATAACGAGCGTATTTCTTTATCTATTAAAGAAACGCTGCCGGGACCTTGGAGCCAGGTCGGCGAAAAGGTAAAACAGGGAGATGTGCTTGAAGGAAAAGTGCAGCGCCTTGTAAGCTTCGGCGCCTTCGTTGAAATTCTTCCGGGCGTGGAAGGACTTGTGCACATTTCGCAAATTTCCAATAAACATATCGGAACGCCGCATGAAGTGCTTGAAGAAGGACAGACTGTTAAAGTGAAAGTGCTTGACGTGAACGAAAGCGAAGAGCGCATTTCCTTAAGCATGCGTGAGCTTGAAGAAGCGCCGAAAGCCGATCAGGAGGACTTCCGCCAATACCAGGCGAAAGAAGAGCCGAGCACCGGCTTCCAGCTTGGCGATTTAATCGGAGACAAGCTTAATAAATTAAAATAAATTGGTGATAAAACGTGACACGAGCAGAACGAAAAAGAGAACATATAAATCATGCGCTGTCTACCGGCCAAAACCGGGAAACGGGGCTTGATGATATTACGTTTGTTCATGTCAGCCTACCGAACCTAGCATTGGAAAAAGTGGATATATCAACGAAAATCGGCGGACTCACAAGCAGTTCGCCGATTTTTATCAATGCGATGACAGGCGGCGGCGGACAGCTTACATACGAAATTAACAGATCGCTGGCAAGAGCGGCGCGCAAAGCCGGCATGCCGCTGGCTGTCGGTTCGCAAATGTCAGCTTTAAAAGATCCCTCCGAACGGTGTTCTTACGAGATCGTCAGAAAAGAGAATCCGGACGGGCTGATATTTGCCAATTTAGGCAGCGAGGCGGATGCCGAGCAGGCGAAAAGGGCAGTTGATATGATTCAAGCAGATGCCCTCCAGATTCATTTAAATGTGATTCAGGAGATCGTCATGCCAGAGGGTGACAGAAGCTTTACTGGCGCTCTCGGCCGTATTGAGCGGATTGCGGCGGAAGCGGGAGTTCCCGTTTTTGTCAAAGAAGTCGGCTTCGGAATGAGCAGGGAATCGGCACGGCAGTTATTTGAGGCTGGCGCAGCAGCAGTTGATGCCGGCGGATACGGCGGTACAAATTTCTCTAAGATTGAAAATATGCGCAGAGAGAAGGCGCTTCAATTTTTTAATACGTGGGGGATTTCCACTGCCGCAAGCTTAGCGGAAATCCACTCGCTCTCCGCTGATCAATCAATTATTGCATCCGGCGGGCTGCAAAGCGCCCTGGATGTCGCCAAATCGATTGCCCTCGGCGCTTCCGGCGCGGGAATGGCGGGCACTTTTCTGAAAGCTCTCACCTCTAAAGGAGAAGAGGGCCTGTTTGACGAGATGACGGCGCTTTTGCAAGAGCTGAAAATGATTATGACCGCCCTCGGATGCCAATCGGTTTCCCAATTGCAAAAGGCGCCTTTGGTCATAAAAGGTGACACACATCATTGGCTTTCTGAACGGGGAATTGACACATCCCGTTTCAGCAGACGTTAAAAGGCATGCGAACCCGCATGCCTTTTTCTGTTTTTTACGATTTTCTTTTTCGGAATTCCCCGTTTTGCTCAAGGCTTGTCGCTCCTTTATGGTGAATCGAATCATCGCGATCAGATTCCACCCGGCGGGAGGCTTTCAGTTTTTTCTCCTGTCTGTCTTTTCCC
The DNA here is from genome assembly GCF_040259625.1 of Bacillus sp. B1(2022). Lineage (NCBI taxonomy): Bacteria > Bacillati > Bacillota > Bacilli > Caryophanales > Bacillaceae > Bacillus > Bacillus sp. B1(2022). The sequence goes on along the minus strand of NZ_JANIFO010000002.1, from coordinate 24,390 downwards.
ATCCTTATCCGCTCCTTTCAGGCATAATTGGTTTAAAAAATGCGTTCCCGCTCCATACTGATCAGAGGAGGAGCGATTATGGAACCGTTTTATTATTACTGGTCAATGTGGTTTTTATGGATACTAGCGACTTTTATTTTTGCCAAAACGAAAAGCCGTTTTTACGTATCAGTCTTTATTTTGACTAATATGATGGCAAGCATACATCAGATTACGGCTTATTTTACGCTGAATGCGGCATATGTCATGTTTTTTGCTGCGGCATTTGTTTATGCGGGAAGCCTCGGCATGCATAAACGGCTCCGTAATATTGTGATTCATCTGACGGCGGCTGCGGCGTACAGCTTTATTTTTCTTTTTGCATTATATGATCCTGTTTGGTTTATCATAAAACCTGAATGGGCGGCGGTTATACTGCTTACCGTTATTACGCTTTCCGTTGAGGGGCGGTTCCCTGAGAGGCTTTGTCTTTTTGTTCTCGGCATGTGCCAGGGGGAGCTATTGTATGCTGCGGTCATCCGCAATATTGCGGGTGCTGCAGCCGTCGGGGATTATCAATGGCTTTCAGGCTGTTCGGCGGGAGTGGTTCTTCTCGTCGGGCTGACTACATATGAACAGCTTGCGGCGCGCATCAGCCAAAAAAGCAAAAAGCAGGGCAAAGGAGCGACAAAAATGTCTTGAAAACAGACGGAGACTGTTACATGAATGCGAAACATTTTGAAGAATACATTGTGATCTCAGTGAAAACTGATATAATAAATGAGTTAAGCCCTTCTGTTTGAAGGGTTCTTTTCATAGCGAAGATGATTTTTAATAACCGGTTGAACAATTTTTTGTGAAAATGTAAGCGGCTGGATTGAAAGGAAGGGTACTATGGGTAAACCTGTCGTAGCCATTGTCGGAAGACCGAATGTGGGAAAATCCACAATCTTTAACCGGATTGCGGGTGAAAGAATTTCAATAGTAGAAGATACCCCCGGAGTGACGCGGGACCGGATATACAGTTCGGCGGAATGGCTGAATTATGATTTTAACCTGATTGATACGGGCGGAATTGATATCGGAGACGAACCGTTTCTGACACAGATCCGCCAGCAGGCTGAAATCGCCATGGACGAGGCTGATGTGATCATCTTTATGGTGAACGGCCGCGAAGGTGTGACGTCTGCGGATGAAGAAGTGGCGAAAATACTGTACCGGACGAAAAAACCGGTCGTATTAGCCGTAAATAAATTAGATAATACCGAAATGAGAGCGAACATCTATGACTTTTATGCGCTCGGCTTTGGAGAACCGTATCCGATTTCGGGCACACACGGTTTAGGATTGGGAGATTTGCTCGATGCTTGTGCCGAGCATTTTAAAAACATTCCGGAGACGAAGTACAGTGATGATGTCGTTCAATTCTGCCTGATCGGCCGCCCGAATGTCGGAAAATCATCCCTTGTCAATGCGATGCTCGGCGAAGAGCGGGTTATCGTGAGCAACGTAGCCGGAACGACTAGAGACGCTGTGGATACGGCGTTCACCTACAATCAGCAGGAATTTGTAATCGTTGACACGGCGGGAATGAGAAAAAAGGGTAAAGTATATGAAACAACAGAAAAATACAGTGTGCTTCGGGCGTTAAAAGCCATTGACCGCTCAGACGTCGTCGGCGTTGTGCTGAATGCAGAAGAAGGCATCCTTGAGCAGGACAAGCGGATCGCCGGATACGCCCATGAAGCCGGGAAAGCCGTCGTCATTATCGTAAACAAATGGGATGCCGTTGATAAAGACGAGCGCACGATGAAAGAATTTGAACAGAATATTCGGGAACATTTCCAATTTCTCGATTACGCGCCGGTGCTGTTTATGTCGGCACTGACGACAAAGCGGATTCATACACTCATGCCTGCGATTATTAAAGCGAGTGAAAACCACTCTCTCCGCGTGCAGACAAATGTCTTAAATGATGTCATTATGGATGCGGTCGCCATGAATCCGACTCCGACGCACAACGGCTCCCGTCTGAAAATTTACTATGCGACTCAAGTCGCTGTTAAGCCGCCGAGCTTCGTTGTTTTTGTCAACGATCCGGAACTGATGCATTTTTCTTATAAACGCTTTTTAGAAAACCGAATCCGGGACGCTTTCGGATTTGAAGGTACGCCAATTAAAATATTTGCAAGAGCAAGAAAATAAAAAGGTGTGATACAGAGATGAAAAAAGTGGCAATGCTTGGAGCGGGAAGCTGGGGCACTGCACTTTCTTTAGTGCTGGCTGATAACGGACATCAAGTCATGATGTGGGGACACCGTGCCGAATTGATCGATCAAATCAACGAACTGCATGAAAACAAAGATTACCTGCCGGGGGTGGAGCTATCAAGTTCTATCATCGGTACAGCTGATTTAAGCGAGGCTTTAAAAGGAGCTGACTTCATCATTGTGGCAGTTCCGACAAAAGCCATTCGGGAAGTGCTGAAAAAGGCTCTGCCGTACATCCCGAAACAATCGATTTTTGTTCATGTCAGCAAGGGAATTGAGCCGGATTCGCTTCTCCGCATTTCAGAATTAATGGAAGAGGAGCTGCCTGAGGAGTACAGAAAAGACATCGTCGTGCTTTCAGGGCCGAGCCACGCTGAGGAAGTCGGATTAAGACACCCGACGACTGTTACATCATCTTCAAAAAATATCAAGGCTGCAGAAGCGGTTCAGGATTTATTCATGAACCAGCATTTCCGCGTCTATACCAATCCGGATATGATCGGTGTGGAAATAGGGGGAGCGTTAAAGAATATCATCGCTCTTGCAGCGGGGATTACAGACGGATTGGGATACGGAGATAATGCAAAAGCGGCCTTAATCACCCGAGGTCTTGCTGAAATCGCCAGACTCGGCACAAAGATGGGCGGAAATCCGCTCACCTTTTCCGGCCTGACCGGCGTAGGCGATTTAATCGTGACGTGTACAAGCGTTCATTCCCGAAACTGGCGCGCCGGCAACCTGCTCGGCAAAGGATATAAGCTGGAAGCTGTCCTGGATAAGATGGGGATGGTTGTTGAAGGCGTGCGGACGACGAAAGCTGCGTATCAGCTGTCTCAAAAATACCAAGTGAAAATGCCGATCACAGAGGCGCTTCACCAAGTATTATTTAACGGGCAGAAGGTAGAAACGGCCGTAGAATCCTTAATGGCCAGAGTGAAAACCCATGAGATGGAAGACTTGGTCAACACATTCGAAAACCGGGTGAAGTGACAATAACATGCCGTCAGCATATTCTGAAGTGACGAAAGTCCAAAACGCAGAACTCTCCGGCTGAAATCGCTTAAAACATTTGCTGATTTAGGCAGAAGAGGATGCAGACGTATGCATCTGCGCATACTATAGCATCGAAGTCCAAGAGAGTGTATCTCAGACGTACAGGTGAATATAGTCAACTTGACTGAAGCAAAGTCCCCCTCTTTGCTTCAGTTTTTTTGTTTTTTCAATAGATGGAAAACCTGTTGATCTTTTCAACATTTGTATATTAAAATGAAATATAACGCTTACAATGATGGGACGGGGGGCACGAACGTGAGTGTGGCATTGATGAAAATGTGGTTTGCGCTTGGTGCTATGGGATTAATGTTTGTTGCGGTGGTCTCTATTTATGTCAGCAGGTACAAAGTGAAAAACAAACTGATAAAAGCAGCGGTTTCTTCACTTGCTTATGCCTGCATGGTCATCTCGGGATTGATCGTGTTAATGGTCGTTTTCAGCGGGCCTGTCAATGAATAAAGCAAAAAGGGGGCGCGGAATGCATAAGTTAAAAATGGCCGTCATAACGGCAATGGCGGTGCTCCTGCTGTCCGGCTGTCTGTACCCTGAAGCGGAAAAAACTGAAAATAAAGTATCTTACAAACATCAGCTTCAGCAGGTGCAAGCGGCAGTGGATGAATTTAAAAAGGCGAACGGCGGACTTCTGCCGATTCAGACAAAAGATATGAAAACACCGCTCTATCAAAAATATCCGATAGATTTTAAGCGGCTCGCGCCCAGATACATAGAGGAGCCGCCGGCCTCAGCTTATGAAAGCGGTGGAATGTACCAATACGTGCTTGTCGATGTGGAAAATAAGCCGACCGTCAAGCTGGTCGATCTCCAAATGGCGGAAGCAATCCGCGGCATGAAGCTGCGTGTCAAAATGTATCAGGAAAAGCATACATATCCTCCCTATGAGGACGCCGTTTCAAAAGGGCTGTTCACTTTAAATAAAAAAAAGCTCGGCATGAAAGACTCTCCTTCAGTCAAAAGTCCGGTTTCAGGCACGTCTCTGCCGCTTTTAATCGGCGCTGACGGAGAAATCTATGCCGACTATCGCGTCGATCTCGCCCGCTGCCTGAAGGAAAACAAAAAGAAAATCAAACCGGGCGCGGAAATTCAAGATATTTTATGGGAAGAGACTCCTTTCGTCCCGGCCTTTTCAGTCACATACACCGTAAATGAAAAACAGGAACCCGTTTTTTTAGAAAGTCAAACGAAACAGGAATGAACCTTTTTCCCGCGCATACAAATAGGGAGAAAGGTTTTTTTGATTTTGATAGAAAAGACTGCCTGAAAATTTTCTAAAGATGTCATATTGAAATAGGACAACGTCATACACATATAGTGTCCTGTATTTGATTGGAGAATGGTGAATGAAAAATGATAAGGATAGGAAGTCCGGGAGGGGATCACTTGGAAAAGGTCGATATTTTCAAGGATATCGCTGAACGAACAGGGGGCGATATATACTTAGGAGTCGTTGGCGCTGTCCGTACAGGGAAATCTACATTCATTAAAAAATTTATGGAGCTCGTGGTGCTCCCGAATATCAGCAATGAGGCCGATCGAGCGCGGGCGCAGGATGAGCTTCCGCAAAGCGCAGCAGGAAAAACGATAATGACCACAGAACCAAAATTTGTCCCGAATCAAGCCATGTCCGTTCATGTCGCGGAAGGACTTGATGTCAACATCCGTCTTGTGGATTGTGTGGGATATACGGTTCCCGGGGCGAAGGGATATGAGGATGAAAACGGCCCGAGAATGATCAATACACCTTGGTACGAAGAACCGATTCCCTTTCATGAGGCAGCGGAAATCGGTACGAGAAAAGTCATCCAGGAACACTCCACAATCGGGGTCGTCATTACGACAGACGGCTCAATCGGCGATATTGCGCGGGGCGATTACGTGGAAGCGGAAGAAAGAGTCATCGACGAGCTGAAGGAAGTCGGCAAACCGTTTATTATGGTCATCAACTCGGTAAAACCGTACCACCCGGAAACAGAAGCGCTCAGAGCTGAATTAAGCGCGAAATATGATATTCCCGTCCTCGCCATGAGTGTTGAAAGCATGCGGGAAACAGATGTGTTAAGCGTCCTCAGAGAAGCGCTTTACGAGTTCCCTGTGCTGGAAGTCAATGTCAACCTTCCGAGCTGGGTCATGGTGCTGAAAGAAAATCACTGGCTCAGAGAGAGCTACCAGGAATCAGTGAAAGAAACCGTAAAAGATATTAAACGCCTGCGCGATGTCGACCGGGTTGTCGGCCACTTCAGTGAATTTGAGTTTATTGAAAGCGCCGGTCTGGCCGGAATCGAACTTGGCCAGGGTGTCGCAGAAATTGATTTGTATGCGCCGGATCATTTATATGACCAGATTTTAAAAGAAGTTGTCGGTGTTGAAATCCGCGGGAAAGACCACCTGCTTGAATTAATGCAGGACTTCGCCCACGCGAAAAAAGAATATGATCAGGTATCAGATGCGCTGAAAATGGTGAAACAGACCGGCTACGGCATTGCCGCCCCGGCCTTAGCCGATATGAGCCTTGATGAACCGGAAATCATCAGACAGGGATCAAGGTTCGGAGTAAGGCTCAAAGCGGTCGCTCCGTCCATTCATATGATCAAAGTGGATGTGGAAAGTGAATTCGCGCCGATCATCGGGACGGAAAAACAAAGTGAAGAACTTGTCCGTTACTTAATGCAGGACTTTGAAGATGATCCGCTTTCTATCTGGAACTCCGATATTTTCGGCAGATCATTGAGCTCTATCGTAAGAGAAGGAATCTCCGCAAAACTGTCACTCATGCCGGAAAATGCGAGATATAAACTGAAAGAAACGCTGGAGAGAATTATTAACGAAGGCTCAGGCGGCCTGATCGCCATTATTTTGTAAGCTGAAGGACCTCTTCCTGAAACGGGGGGTCTTTTTTTATTCTTTTTAGATACTGGAAATCAATCAAGGATTAGGAGGAAAAAAGCAAAAAAAGGAATATTTGTTCGGTAAAACACGTGAAAACCTTGACGAGCAAGGGATTGAGGCTTTAAAATGCTTGATATGGCTTTTTATATGTGTTACTCTACATACAGAAAATCTTCACTTTGTTGGACAAACATTCCTCAAAGTGTCTGTTTTCTTTTGAAAAGCCGTTTACTTGTCTGTTCTTCCCTGCTTTGATTTTTTATCAGACAGGTTTAGAATCAGGCTGAACTGTGAAGAAATGATAATAAACTGCTGATTTGATACCCTTTTGGGAGGAGGTGAAAGGCATGAACAAGACAGAACTAATCAATGCGGTTGCTGAAGCAAGCGAATTGTCTAAAAAAGACGCTACAAAAGCAGTTGATTCTGTTTTTGATACGATTTTAGATGCACTTAAAAACGGTGATAAAATCCAACTGATCGGTTTCGGTAACTTTGAGGTGCGCGAGCGCTCTGCACGTAAAGGACGTAACCCGCAAACAGGTGAAGAAATCGAAATCCCTGCAAGCAAGGTACCTGCTTTCAAACCAGGTAAAGCTCTTAAAGACGCTGTTGCAGGAAAATAATTGTGAATATAGATCGTGTATGCATCTGATACATACACTTTGTTTCTTCACAGAAAAGCCCCTTGATAAAGGGGCTTTTCATATTTAAGCAGCCTCGGTCACCGGGCAGGACTTTCGTTTTGCTTTTGGCGCGGCAAATGTGCTAGAATCGAAATTAAATGTATTCAATGGTGGAGGACACAGACAATGAAAGAAGTTAATAAAGAACAGATTGAACAGGCGGTTCGCCAGATTTTAGAGGCGATTGGAGAAGACCCGGACCGGGAAGGGCTTTTAGATACGCCGAAACGCGTGGCAAAAATGTACGCGGAAGTATTCTCGGGATTAAATGAAGACCCGAAAGAACACTTTAAAACCGTTTTCGGAGAAGACCATGAGGAGCTTGTTCTAGTAAAAGATATCGCGTTTCATTCCATGTGTGAACATCACCTTGTTCCTTTTTACGGAAAAGCGCATATTGCCTACATTCCGCGCGGCGGCAAAGTGACGGGCCTGAGTAAATTGGCGCGGGCGGTGGAAGCCGTCTCAAAACGCCCGCAGCTGCAGGAGCGCATCACTTCAACGATTGCAGAAAGCATTGTAGAGACCTTAGATCCCCACGGCGTCATGGTTGTCGTCGAAGCTGAGCATATGTGCATGACGATGAGGGGCGTAAGAAAGCCGGGTGCAAAAACAGTGACTTCCGCTGTAAGAGGTATTTTTAAAGATGACGCAGCGGCGCGTTCCGAAGTGTTAGAACATATTAAACGTGCGGATTAATAATGATAGAGGGTGCAGATATGAATTCAAAGCATTCAAGTGATTTTGTCGTCATTAAAGCGGTCGAGGACGGCGTGAACGTCATCGGTTTAACGAGAGGAACGGATACGAAATTTCACCATTCCGAAAAACTGGACAAAGGCGAAGTGATTATCGCTCAGTTTACTGAGCATACCTCTGCCATCAAAGTGAGAGGCAACGCCCTCATCCAGACCGCTTACGGAGAAATGAACAGCGAAAAAAAATAAGCCGGCTGTTTCCCGCTTTTGCCAAATGCCCGCAAACGGCGGGAGAATACAGCCAATTTCTTTTTTTTATGCTATAATGATACCTGCGTATAATAATGACGAGTAAATCTCATACATATTAGAATAAATGTGAATTTGGGGACAAGGGTGATATTTTTGCAAGACATCTACGGAACTTTAGCGAATCTAAATATGAAATTAAAACAAAAGCTGTCTCATCCTTATTTAGCGAAACATATTTCTGCGCCTAAAATCGATGAGGATAAGCTTCTTCTTTTTCACGCTTTGTTTGAAGAGGCGGACATTAAGAACAACGACAGAGAAAATTACATAGTAACTGCGATGCTTGTCCAAAGCGCCCTTGATACCCACGATGAAGTGACAACAGCCAGAGCGTTAAAGCGAGACGAAAATAAAAACCGGCAGCTCACCGTGCTTGCCGGCGACTATTTCAGCGGACTGTATTATTCGCTTTTATCTGAAATGAAGGATATCTATATGATTCGGACGCTCGCTACGGCAATTAAAGAAATCAATGAGCATAAAATCCGTCTGTACGATCGGTCTGTCAATGACTTGAATCAATTGATCGAAAGCATGGCGATTGTGGAAGCGGCCCTGTTTCACAGAGTGTCAGACCACTTTAATCTTCCGCGCTGGAAAGAGCTGGCGAGTGATTTTTTTGTATATAAGCGGCTGATGAACGGCAATGCTATATTTCTCGATGTCATCGGCAATATTGTAAAGTCAGGAAAATCAAAGGCTGACATAATGGAAGATAGCTTCCGAAAGGCAAAGCAAAGCATTGAAACGCTGCTGCCGCTCAATTCACCAATCCAAAACCTAATGCTGAACCGGCTTAAAGCGATCAGCCAGGACAAAACATATCATCAGAAAGTGGAAGAAGGGTAATCAACATGCAGGAGTCAAAAGAACAGCGCGTACACGGCGTGTTTGAAAAAATCTATAAAAATTATGACCAAATGAACTCTGTTATCAGTTTTCAGCAGCATAAAAAATGGCGCGATAAAACGATGCAGATCATGAATGTAAAAGAAGGCGCAAAAGCGCTTGATGTCTGCTGCGGAACGGCTGACTGGACGATTGCCCTCGCAGAAGCGGCCGGAAAAAGCGGCGAAATCAAAGGACTGGATTTCAGCAAAAATATGCTGAGCATCGGTGAGAAAAAAGTGAAAGAGGGCGGTTACAGCCAAATTGAGCTTTTGCACGGAAATGCGATGGAGCTTCCTTTCGCTGATGATTCTTTTGATTTTGTCACCATCGGCTTCGGGCTGCGGAACGTTCCCGACTATCTGACCGTGCTGAAAGAAATGCGGCGGGTCGTCAAACCGGGCGGGCAGGTCGTATGTCTGGAAACATCCCAGCCGGAAATGTTCGGATTCAGACAGGCATATTTTCTTTATTTTAAATACATCATGCCTTTCTTCGGAAAAATGTTTGCGAAGAGCTATAAAGAATATTCTTGGCTTCAAGAATCGGCAAGAGAATTTCCCGGTATGAAAGAACTTGCCCGTCTGTTTGAAGAAGCGGGCCTGACGAATGTCAAATACCATTCGTTTACCGGCGGAGTGGCTGCTACGCATATCGGTTGGAAATGATGAATATACAGATGTTTGGGTGAATGATATGAAATTTAAAATGGCCTATTCTTTTTTAAATGACGATATTGATGTGATCGAAAGGGAGCTTGAGCAAACGGTGCGGTCAGACTATCCCTTGCTGAGTGAAGCCGGGCTCCACCTGCTCCAGGCGGGCGGCAAGCGGATCCGCCCTGTTTTCGTATTGCTTTCCGGCATGTTCGGCGACTATGACATTAATAAAATAAAATATGTTGCGGTGACGCTGGAAATGATTCATATGGCGTCCCTCGTGCATGACGACGTCATTGATGACGCCGAGCTGCGGAGGGGAAAACCGACCATCAAAGCCAAGTGGGACAACCGCATCGCCATGTATACCGGTGATTATATGCTTGCGGGCTCACTTGAGATGATGACGAGATTGGATGAGCCGAAAGCCCACCGGATCCTGTCCAAAACCATCGTAGAAGTATGCCTCGGAGAAATTGAACAGATCAGAGATAAATACAATATGGAGCAAAACCTCAGAACCTATTTGCGCCGCATTAAACGGAAAACGGCTCTTCTCATTGCCGTCAGCTGCCAGCTCGGCGCCATCGCTTCGGGAGCTGATGAGAAGATTCACAAAGCATTATATTGGTTCGGTTATTACGTGGGCATGTCCTATCAGATTATTGACGACATTCTTGATTTCACCTCAACGGAAGAGGAACTGGGAAAACCGGTCGGAGGGGATCTGCTGCAAGGAAATGTCACTCTGCCCGTTTTGTACGCGCTCCGTCAGCCTGAATTGAAAAATCAGCTGAAATTAATTAACAGTGAAACAACACAGGAGCAGCTCGCCCCCATTATTGAAAATATTAAACGCACAGACGCGATTGAAAAATCAATGGCCGTCAGTGACAGGTACTTAAAAAAAGCGTTTGAAAAACTGAATACACTGCCGAGAGGACGTGCGCGCTCATCATTGGCCGCCATCGCCAAATATATCGGCAAACGGAAATTTTAAATTCCTTTTTACGAACAAGATGTGAACATTCTCCGCCCTGGATTGATTAATTGTCAGAAAGATGTTACGATTTCGGTGTGCAACTTGAAAGCCTATACATAATGATGGGGTGGAGAATCTTATGGAAAAAACTTTTATCATGGTAAAACCGGACGGCGTACAGCGCCAGCTGATCGGAGAGATTTTATCCAGATTTGAGCGTAAGGGCTTACAATTGGCAGGAGCCAAGCTAATGCAAGTTTCAGAACAGATGGCTGAAACCCATTATGCTGAACATAAAGGGAAGCCGTTTTTCGGCGAGCTTGTGGAATTCATTACATCAGGACCCGTATTTGCAATGGTATGGGAAGGGGAAAATGTAGTAGAGATCACAAGACAGCTGATCGGAAAAACGAACCCGAAAGATGCACTGCCGGGCACAATCCGCGGTGACTACGGCATGTTTGTCGGCAAAAATATCATTCACGGTTCAGACTCCTTAGAAAGCGCTGAGCGGGAAATTCACATTTTCTTTAAACAGGAAGAGCTTGTACCGTATCAAAAATTAATGGCCGACTGGGTGTACTAAGCCGTCAGCCTTTCTTTTTCTCGCATTATGAAAAGGTTTACATCATTTATGAAAGACAGAGGCTGCGCTGCCCTGTCTTTTCGTTTCTCACAAATCAGCCCGCGGGCTGATTTTTTTATTGAAATCGTACAATTTCGACAGAAAACAGGCTATACTAGGACAAAAGACAGCGAGATTGGGAGAGAAGCAATGGAGCCTTACGACATTTTTATCACCAAGTGGAAACAAATAACCGGCGTTGATTTATCTTTATACAAAGAAGCACAGATGAAAAGGCGGCTGACGTCCCTTTATGAAAAGAAGGGGTTCAGAGATTTTCAGGAATTTGCCGCCGCTTTGGAAAAGGACAAGCTTTTATTAAACGAAACATTGGACAGAATGACGATCAATGTTTCTGAATTTTACCGAAATTATAAACGGTGGGAAGTTCTTGAAACCTCAATTCTCCCATTAATAAAGCATAACAAACCGTTAAAAATATGGAGTGCGGCCTGTTCAACGGGAGAGGAGCCCTATACTTTGGCGATGATTCTCAATCAGCAGACGGGACTGGCCGGATTTGATATATTGGCGACAGATATTGATGAAAAGGCGCTAAGCAAAGCCAAGCGGGGCATCTATCAGGAACGCTCGCTGCAAGAGGTGCCGGCTTCCGTGAAAAGCCGTTATTTCACTAAGCAGGCTGACAACAGTTATCAAGTAAAACAAGAGATTCAGAACAACATCCGGTTTAAGCGGCACAACCTGCTTGCCGACAGCTATGAACAGGATTTTGATCTGATCGTCTGCCGCAACGTCTTTATTTATTTTACTGAAAAAGCAAAAGAAGAGCTGTATGTGAAAATGGCGGGCAGTCTGAAAAAGAACGGAATTCTGTTTGTCGGCAGTACAGAACAAATTTTCAGCCCGGAAAAATTCGGCCTTGAGAGCACTGATACATTTTTTTATCAAAAAAGATAGAAGACATTTAATGAAAACTTGTGGTATAGTTTTACTTAAAAGCGTTAATGCGATGAAGGGAGAAGAAAGAAATGAGATACTTAACAGCCGGAGAATCACACGGTCCGCAGCTGACGACAATTATAGAAGGTGTGCCTGCGGGGCTTTATATAACTGAAGAAGACATTAATTTTGAGCTTGCCAGACGTCAAAAAGGGCACGGCCGCGGACGCCGCATGCAGATTGAAACGGACAGAGCGAAGATCACAAGCGGCGTGCGGCATGCCCGGACACTCGGTTCACCGATCGCGCTCGTTGTAGAAAATAAAGACTGGACCCACTGGACAAAAATTATGGGTGCCGCACCGATTACAGAAGAAGAAGAAAGTGAAATGAAACGCCAGATTTCAAGACCGAGACCGGGACACGCAGATTTGAACGGTGCTATTAAGTATAATCACCGTGATATGAGAAATGTGTTAGAACGATCTTCCGCGCGTGAGACAACGGTTCGCGTGGCTGCCGGAGCCGTCGCTAAAAAGATTTTAGCTGAGCTTGGCATTAAAGTCGCCGGACATGTCCTGCAAATCGGCAGTGTAAAAGCAGAGAAAACCGATTACACATCCATTGAGGATCTCAAACGGGTAACGGAAGAATCACCGGTCAGATGCTACGATGAAGAAGCAGGCCGTCAAATGATGGCAGCCATTGATGAAGCGAAGGCAAACGGCGACTCGATCGGCGGAATCGTTGAAGTGATCGTCGAAGGTATGCCGGTCGGTGTCGGAAGCTATGTCCACTATGACCGTAAGCTGGACAGCAAGCTCGCTGCTGCCGTTCTGTCGATTAACGCGTTTAAAGGCGTAGAGTTCGGCATCGGTTTTGAAGCGGCCGGCAAAAACGGCAGTGAAGTTCATGATGAAATCGTATGGGATGAAGAGAAAGGCTATACACGCGCCACAAACAGGCTCGGAGGATTAGAAGGCGGTATGACGACGGGAATGCCGATTGTCGTCCGCGGCGTTATGAAACCGATCCCTACTTTGTACAAGCCGCTGAAAAGCGTCGACATTGAAACGAAAGAACCGTTTACAGCGAGCATTGAACGTTCAGACAGCTGCGCGGTTCCGGCAGCAAGTGTAGTGGCTGAAGCAGCAGTGGCCTGGGAAATCGCAAATGCCGTCGTAGAACAATTCGGGCTTGACCAGATCGACCGAATTAAAGAAAATGTTGAAAACATGAAAAAATTATCGAGGGAATTCTGATGAAAGAGCTTGAGGTTCGGACAGCTTCCTCCGCATATCCCGTGTATATCGGTGAAGGTATAAGGAAACAGGCCGCTGCCCTTTTGTCTTCACTGAACAGGCCGCTGACAAAGATCCTTCTCATCATCGATGCTGAAGTTGACCGGCTTTACGGTGATGAGATGTTCCGGCTTTTAAACGAAACATGGCCCGTGAAAAAAGTGATCGTTCCAAGCGGAGAAGAAGCGAAATCTCTAAAAGAGTATGAACGGATTCAAACGGAAGCGATCGCTTTCCATATGGACCGCTCCTCATGTATGATCGCCTTCGGAGGCGGCGTGACGGGTGATTTGGCCGGCTTTTGCGCAGCAACTTTTATGCGCGGAATTGATTTCATTCAAATGCCGACAACACTGCTTGCCCATGACAGCGCGGTCGGCGGCAAGGTGGCCGTCAACCATAAACTCGGAAAGAACTTAATCGGTGCGTTTTATCAGCCGAAAGCGGTGATTTACGATACGGAGCTTCTGAAAACCCTGCCGGAACAAGAGCTGAGATCGGGCATGGCTGAAGTGATCAAACACGCGTTTATCGCCGATTATGCTTTTTTAGAAAAACTTCTCACGTTTGACACGTTGCAAGGACTGACAAGCGCTGAGCTGAATGAAATGATTTATAAAGGAATTTCAATCAAATCGGCCGTCGTGCGTGAGGACGAAAAGGAAGAGGGGATAAGAGCTTTTCTGAATTTCGGCCATACGCTCGGCCATGCCGTTGAGGCGGAATACGGCTACGGACGGATTACACATGGAGATGCGGTCGCCCTCGGCATGCAGTTTGCCCTTTACGTGAGTGAACAGGTTGCACGTTGCAAGATGAACAGGAAAGAACTCACACAATGGCTGATTGGGCTCGGCTACCCGGGAAGCATCAGACAAGATATTGAAACGCCGGTTCTCTCCGCCCGGATGATGAATGATAAAAAAACGCGCGGAGGCATGACACAGTTCATCGTGTTAAAGGAATTAGGCGAAGCGCGGGACTGCATGCTTTCAAAAGATGAGCTCGAAAATTTGCTGAACAAATGGCGAATGGAGGAAACAGCATGATGATACGCGGCATTCGCGGAGCAACAACGGTGGAACAAGACACCGAACAAGAAATTTTAGAAAAAACACAGCAGCTGCTTGAAAAAATCATTGAACAAAATGGATGCAAGCCGGAAGACGTTGTACAGATCCTGTTATCCGCCACGCCTGATATCCATTCCGTATTTCCGGCAAAAGCGGTCCGCCGCCTTTCCGGGTGGCAGTACGTCCCGGTGACGTGCATGCAGGAAATGGATGTTACCGGCGCTCTGCAAAAGTGTATCCGTGTCCTGATGACGGTTCAGACGGATACGCCTCAGGATGAAATCAAGCATGTCTATTTAGAAAAAGCCGTTGTGTTAAGGCCGGATTTATCATTGACAAAAAATACTGACATGTAATACGATAAACAAAGCTTAGAAATGCACAAGAGTGTGTATAGAGCTGGTAAGTAAGACATTGAACAGTTGAGTTTAGAATAGGGTAGCAGAGAATGAGTTTAGCTGAGCTGAGATAAACACGTTTTTATTCTGCCCAAAAGAAGCCTTTCTTTTGGGTTTATTTCTTATACGCAAGACTCCTCTCACTCTTCATCTCATTCTCCTTACCGTAAGGAGGAGAATCATGAATTTACAATCGGATGTTTCTTTATTTTTAAAGGACAGTCTGACACACCGCACCATTCCAATCGCAGAGACTTTTACGGTCGACACGATCACACCCATTCAGATGGTTGAAAAACTGGACAGAAACATTACGTATCTTTTAGAAAGCAAGGATGAGTCGTCAAGCTGGTCGAGATACTCTTTTATCGGCCTCGATCCTTTTATCACGATTAAAGAGAGTCATAACACATTCACTGCCGCTGATCCAAACGGGCATACGCTGTTTGAAGCCGGAGAATTAAAAGCCGTGCTTGACTGGATGAATGAGAGCTTCCGCATTAAAACACCCGAGCTTGATATCCCATTTTCGGGAGGGGCGGTCGGTTATCTGAGCTATGACATGATTCCTTTGATTGAGCCTTCCGTGCCAAGCCACGCGAAAGTAACAGATTTCGAAAAATGCATGCTGTTTGTCTGCCGGAAAATCATCGCGTACGACCACGAAACGAAACAAGTGCATTTCATTCAATATGCGGAGCTTAACGGCCGGGAGACGGAGGAAGAAAAGCGGGCCGTTTTTAAAGAAAATTGCGCGGAGCTTCGTAAGCTTATCAGTATTTTGACAGAATCGAAAGATATGAAAGAGCCGTTTTTTTCTAAAGAAACGTTTGACACGCCAAGTTTTGCCGCTGTGACATCCAATTATACGAAAGAAGAGTTTATGGCCGGCGTCGATAAACTGAAAGAATATATAAAAGCCGGAGACATTTTTCAAGGGGTGCTTTCGCAAAAGTTTGACATTCCGGTATCCAGACATTCATTTGAGCTGTACAGGGTGCTCCGCATCGTCAATCCTTCACCTTATATGTACTATATCAAACTGCCTGACAGAGACATTGTCGGGAGTTCGCCTGAACGTCTGATCCGCGTGCATGACAGGCACCTGGAAATTCATCCGATTGCCGGAACGAGAAGAAGGGGCGCCGGAAAAGAAGAGGACGAACGCCTGAAAAAAGAGCTGATGAATGACGAAAAAGAAAAAGCTGAACATTACATGCTCGTCGATCTTGCGCGCAATGACATCGGCAGAGTTGCGGAGTACGGTTCCGTAGCCGTTCCGGAATTCACAAAGGTCGTTTCTTTTTCACATGTGATGCACATCATCTCTGTTGTAACCGGCCGTTTAAAGCAGGGCATCCATCCCGTTGACGCGCTGATGTCGGCATTCCCGGCAGGAACACTCACGGGCGCTCCGAAAATCCGCGCGATGCAGCTTTTAAATGAATTAGAACCGACTTCCAGAGAAACCTACGGCGGATGTATCGCTTATATCGGATTTGACGGGTCAATTGATTCGTGTATTACCATCCGCACCATGAGTGTCAAAAACGGTACGGCATCGGTGCAGGCGGGCGCGGGAATAGTCGCCGATTCCGTCCCGGAAGCCGAATATGAAGAAAGCTGTAACAAAGCGGGGGCGCTTTTAAAAACGATTCAAATCGCAGAAGACATCTTTTCTGGCGGGGAGGAGAAGACGGATGAACAAATTTCTGCAATCATGCGTTAATGGCCGTACGCTGAAAACCGGAGAAGCCGAAAAGCTGATGGAAATGATGATGAACGGGGACATGTCGCAGTCTGAGATCGGCGGGATTTTATCGGTGTTAGCCCACCGAGGTGAAACGGCGGAGGAGCTTGCCGGATTTGTAAAAGTGATGCGGGCGCGGGCACAGACATCAGGTGGCTTGGCGGATGTCGTTGATACGTGCGGAACAGGCGGAGACGGGATTTCTACGTTTAACATATCCACGGCAGCGGCGATTACAGCTTCTGCTGCCGGAGCTAAAGTTGCCAAGCACGGAAATCGCTCCGTTTCGTCTAAAAGCGGCAGCGCGGATGTGCTGGAAAAACTGGGGGTTTCCATTCAAGCCACACCAGACAGCGTCAAACGCAGCATTGAAATGAAACAAATGGGGTTTTTGTTTGCGCCGCTGTTTCATTCGTCAATGAAGCACGTCGCCGCCGCAAGAAAAGAGCTTGGCTTCCGAACCGTATTTAATCTGCTGGGTCCGCTCAGCAACCCGCTGCAGGTGAAGCGGCAGGTGATCGGCGTCTATTCATTTGATAAAGCGCGCCTGATGGCAAGCGCTCTGGAACAATTTGATGTCAGACACGTCATGCTTGTGTCGGCCCGTGACGGATTAGATGAATTGTCCATCTCAGCACCGACCGATATCATTGAACTGAAAAACGGTGAACGTCTGGAATATTCCGTTTCACCTGAACAATTCGGTTTTACAGAAGGTTCACTAAAGGATATTCAAGTGAGTTCATCGGAAGAAAGCGCGCTCCTCATTCAGAATATTTTTGCAAATAAAGCTCCGTCATCCGCTCTGCATATTACCGCCTTAAATGCGGGCGCGGCCATTTATACGGCAGGTCTTGCAAACGATCTGAAAGAAGGAACGAAAACCGCCTTAGAAGCGATTCAAAACGGAGATGCCAAAAGGCAGCTCGAACGTCTGAAACAGAAAGAGGAAGAAATGTATGCTTGATCAAATCATTCAGCAGAAAAAAGAAGAAATCAAATCCATCGTGCTGCCGGAAACCTGTCAAATTGAACGGAGATCCTTTAAAAAAGCGCTCCTGAACCCGAACCGTTTTATCGGGCTGATTGCCGAAGTGAAAAAAGCTTCGCCGTCTAAAGGATTGATTAAAGAGCATTTTGTTCCGGAAACGATTGCGGCGGATTATGAAGCGGCTAAAGCCGACGCCCTTTCAGTTCTCACGGATACCCGTTTTTTTCAGGGGAGAAATCAATTTCTGACAGATGTTAAACAAACCGTGTCTCTTCCCGTGCTGAGAAAAGATTTTATTATTGATTCCCTTCAGGTGGAGGAATCGTTCAGGATCGGCGCCGATGCCATTTTGCTGATCGGGGAAGCGCTGGAACCTTCAGAGCTTCATGAGCTTTATCTGGAAGCCCGCGAGAAGGGCATGGACGTTCTCGTTGAAGTCCATGATGAAACTGTGCTTGAACGGATTTTACAAGTGTTTCAGCCGGACATTCTCGGCATAAACAACCGGGACTTAAAAACGTTCCGTACTTCTGTTTCGCAAACGGAAAAAATAGCGCAGCTTGTACCGGACGGCTGTCTGCTGGTCAGCGAAAGCGGCATCGGTTCTTTGGCTGACCTGCAATTCGTCAACAAGCACGGGGCGCAGGCTGTATTGGTCGGAGAATCCTTAATGAGAGAGGATTCGCAGCAAAAGGCGATCCGCGGACTGTTCGGGGAGTGACGATATGAAAAAGCCTGAGGTAAAGTACTGCGGAATACGATCGAAGCGTGATTACGAACTTGCGGCAGCTTCAGGAGCGGATTATCTGGGATTTATTTTTGCCGCAAGCAAACGGAGAGTAACGCCGGGTGAGGTCAGGAAATGGAAAGAGAAGGTCCTGACAGACAAGAAACATGTCGGTGTATTTGTAAATGAAACGATAGAAAACATCGCGCAAATCGCCTCTGATCTGGCACTTGACGTCATCCAGCTTCACGGTGATGAATCGCCTGAGGATGCCCGCCGCCTCCGTCCGCTTGTGCGCTCGGAAATATGGAAAGCGCTCCATCACGGGGAAGGGACGCTTCGTCAGATGGCTCAATTTGCACCTGCTGTCGACGGCTATGTCATTGATTCTTCAGTAAAAGGAATGAGAGGCGGCACGGGAATCGCGTTTTCATGGGCTCGTGTCCCCTTGTACCGAAAGCAGGCTCAAAATGCAAACAAGCGCTGTTTTATCGCGGGCGGCGTTAATCCTGAAACGATTACCGGCTTACTGAGATCGCGTCCGTGCGGTATAGATCTTGCCAGCGGAATTGAAAAAAACGGACAAAAGGATCAAACACTGATCCGGCTTTTAGAAGAAAGGATGAACCACTATGTATCCATATCCAAATGAAATCGGAAGATACGGCGAATTCGGCGGCAAATTTGTCCCTGAAACATTGATGCGGCCCCTTGAGGAAATCGAAACGGCTTTCAAAGAATTAAAGAATGATCCCGTTTTTCATGCCGAATATAAAAAGCTATTGTTTGATTACTCCGGAAGACCGACCGCATTAACGTTCGCAGACAGGGTGTCAGAGTATTTGGGAGGGGCGAAAATCTATCTGAAAAGAGAAGATTTAAACCATACCGGCTCTCATAAAATTAACAACGCGTTAGGCCAGATTCTGCTTGCCAAAAAGATGGGCAAAACGAAAATCATCGCCGAAACCGGTGCGGGACAGCACGGTGTGGCTGCCGCAACAGCCGCTGCAAAATTCGGTTTTAAGTGTACGGTTTTTATGGGTGAAGAAGACGTTGCGCGCCAGTCGCTGAACGTATTCCGGATGAAACTGCTCGGCGCGGAAGTGGTGCCGGTCACAAGCGGCAACGGCACGCTGAAAGATGCGACGAATGAGGCGATCAGGTATTGGGTCCAGCATTGTGAAGATCATTTCTACCTTATCGGTTCTGTAGTGGGGCCGCATCCGTATCCGTATATCGTTCGCGAATTTCAGAAAATCATCGGCGAGGAAGCGAAAGAACAGCTCCGCAGGGTTGAAGGAACACTCCCGGACAAGGTTGTTGCATGTGTCGGCGGCGGAAGCAATGCGATGGGCATATTTCAGGCCTTTTTAGACGAAGATATTGAGCTGATCGGCGCCGAGGCGGCGGGAAAAGGAATTGATACGCCGCTGCATGCGGCAACGATCGCAAAAGGGACGCTCGGGGTGATTCACGGTTCAATGACCTATTTAATACAAGATGAATACGGGCAGATTATCGAACCGTATTCCATTTCAGCCGGCCTTGATTACCCGGGGATCGGCCCTGAGCACGCCTATCTGCATAAAAGCGGCCGTGTAACGTACGAAAGCGTGACAGACGATGAAGCGATTGCCGCGTTACGTCTGCTTTCTGAAACAGAAGGTATTCTTCCGGCTATTGAATCTGCCCACGCCCTGGCAAAAGCGTTTAAAATGGCAAAAGACATGGATAAAGACAAAATCATTCTCGTCAGTTTATCAGGAAGAGGAGATAAAGATGTTCATACGCTGATGAATGTTTTGGAAAACGGGGTGGAGACACATGTTTAATCTGCGAGATTCTGAAAAATTATTTATCCCTTTTATTACGGCTGGCGATCCGCTTCCTGACATTTCTGTTGAGCTGGCAATATCATTGCAGAATGCAGGCGCTTCTGCCCTTGAAATCGGCGTTCCTTACACAGATCCGCTTGCGGACGGACCCGTCATACAACGGGCTTCAAAACGGGCTCTGGAAAACGGAATGAATATCGTAAAAGCAATTGAACTTGGCGGCAAAATGAAAAAAAACGGCGTTCATATTCCAATTATCCTCTTTACGTATTATAATCCTGTGTTACAATTAGAAAAAGAATACTTTTTCGCTTTACTGCGGGAAAACGACATAGACGGTCTGCTTGTACCCGACCTTCCATTAGAGGAAAGCGCCCTTTTGCAAATGACATGCAAAAAGGAGAACATCGCTTATATCTCACTGGTTGCGCCGACAAGTGAAGACCGTTTGAAAATAATTACTGAACAGGCCTGCGGCTTTGTGTATTGTGTATCCTCTTTAGGAGTGACAGGCGTACGCAGCGAATTCGATCCGTCTGTATACTCTTTCATACGTAAGGTGAAAGAATTCAGCCCTGTTCCGGTGGCGGTCGGTTTTGGCATTTCAAACCGCAAACAGGTTGACGGGATGAATGAAATATCTGACGGTGTTGTTGTCGGCAGCGCGCTTGTCAAAAAAGTTGAAGAGCTTAAAACAAAGCTTGTGAATCCCGGAACAAGAGCTGATGCGCTTCTTGAATTTGAAGAATACGCAAAGACGTTCGGACGACTGTACAGTGTAAAATGAGGTGACTGGATTTGCAGATTAAAGAACAGCTGCGGCAGCTGAAACCGTATCAGCCGGGCAAACCAATAGAAGAAGTGAAAATGGAATACGGGCTTGAGAAAGTAGTAAAACTCGCTTCTAACGAAAATCCGTTCGGCTGTTCACAGGCCGCTAAAGATGCGCTGCATCAGGAGATTGAGCAGCTTGCGCTGTATCCCGACGGTTACAGTGCCGCTTTGAGAACACGGCTCAGTGAGCATCTGCAGGTCAGTGAATCTTCGATCATTTTCGGCAACGGCTCTGATGAGCTTGTGCAGATTATCTGCCGTTCTTTATTAAATGATCAGGCAAACACGATTACCGCCGCCCCGACTTTCCCGCAATACAGACACAATGCGGTGATTGAAGGCGCTGAGGTGCGCGAGGTTCCGCTCCGCAGTGACGGCGCTCATGATTTGGACCGGATGCTGGAAGCAATTGACGGCGAGACGAAAGTCATATGGGTATGCAACCCCAATAATCCGACGGGGACATATACTTCTGAGCAAGAGCTAATTGCCTTTTTAAACAGAGTTCCCGAGCATATACTCGTTGTACTTGATGAAGCTTACTACGAGTATGTTACGGCGGAAGATTACCCAGAAAGCATTCCGCTTTTAAAGCAATATCCGAATGTTATGATCCTCCGCACCTTCTCTAAAGCGTACGGACTTGCCGCGCTGCGCGTCGGATACGGCATTGCGGACGAAGCACTGATCCGCCAGATTGAACCGGCGAGAGAGCCGTTCAATACGAGCAGAATCGGTCAGGCTTCGGCACTGGCAGCGCTTGATGACCAGACATTTATTCAGGAATGCGTCGAGAAAAATAAAGCAGGCCTTAAGCAGTATTATGATTTTGCAGAAACTCACGGATTAACTTGTTATCCTTCACAAACCAACTTTGTGCTCATTGATTTTAACCGCCCGGCGGATGAACTGTTCCAAGCCCTGTTGGAAAAAGGATATATCGTCCGCTCAGGACAGGCGCTCGGATTTCCGACAGCGTTAAGGATTACGGTCGGTACGAAAGAGCAGAATGAGGAAATTCTCACAATTTTAGCTGAAATATTATAAGAGGTGATCAGGCATCACCTCTTTGCTCTATTAAAATAGTTGAAAAAGGAAATGAGTGAAATGAAGGATACTATATTGCTTGCGGGGATCGGGCTGATCGGCGGATCGATCGCATTGGCCATCAAAAAGGAGCATCCTCATAAACGGATTATCGGTGTGGATATTTCGGAAGAACAGCTCACTGCCGCGCTGAAGCTCGGAATTATTGACGAGCGGGCCGGCTCATTTACGGAAGGTGTGCAGCAAGCGTCTGTTGTCATTATCGCCACGCCTGTCGCCCAAACGCTGAAAATGCTCGATGTGCTGGCCGCATCAGACATCACCCATGAACTCCTGATTACGGATGTGGGCAGCACGAAACAGAAAGTCGTCAGCTACGCCGACAAAGTGCTTCCGGCTCACTATCAATTTGTCGGCGGCCATCCGATGGCGGGATCTCATAAATCCGGGGCCGCTGCCGCGAAAGAATTTTTATTCGAAAATGCGTTTTATATTTTAACACCCGGAAAATCAACTTCTAAAGAGTCAGTAACGCATCTGAAGGAACTTTTGAAAGCGGCAAACGCCCACTTTGTGGAGATGACCCCCGAGGAGCATGACGGCGTAACGAGCGTCATCAGCCATTTCCCTCATATCGTTGCTGCAAGCCTCGTCCATCAGGCTCATCATGCTGAAGAAGATTATCCGTTTTTGAAACGTTTCGCAGCCGGCGGTTTTCGGGACATCACCAGGATCGCCTCAAGCAGCCCGGCGATGTGGAGGGACATACTTCTTCATAACAAAGATAAACTGCTTGACCGCTTCAAAGAATGGAAACGGGAGATTGACACGATCGAGTCTTATGTAGAAAATGAAGATGCGGACAGCCTGTTCGGATATTTTAAAAAAGCGAAAGATTATCGCGACGGTCTGCCGCTCCGTCAAAAAGGAGCGATCCCGTCCTTTTATGACCTTTATGTCGATGTTCCCGATCATCCGGGGGTCATTTCGGAAATTACGGCGATATTGGCAGAAGAAAAAATCAGTATCACCAACATCCGCATTATCGAAACAAGAGAAGATATTAACGGAATTCTCAGAATCAGTTTCCAGACTGATGATGACCGGAAGCGTGCGGAAACCTGCATTCAATCCCGCGCCAAATATGACACATTTTACGCTGACTGAGGTGGAAAACATTGAAAAGAGAAAAAGTGACGTCTTTAAACGGTGAAATTCATATTCCGGGGGATAAATCCATCTCCCACCGTTCTGTTATGTTCGGAGCGCTTGCGGAAGGAACGACAACGGTAAAAAACTTTTTGCCCGGAGCCGATTGTCTGAGCACCATTGCCTGCTTCAGAAAAATGGGTGTCTCCATTGAACAAAACGGAAGTGATGTAACGATATACGGGAAGGGCATTGACGCACTTTGTGAGCCTGACAGCCTTCTTGATGTCGGAAATTCCGGCACGACCATCCGCCTGATGCTCGGCATTTTAGCCGGATGCCCATTTCACAGTACGGTAGCGGGCGACGAAAGTATTGCAAAGCGCCCGATGAAGAGGGTGACGGAGCCTTTAAAACAGATGGGAGCCGCGATTGACGGAAGAGCGGACGGAGGATTTACGCCTTTATCCGTAAGAGGCGGACAATTGAAAGGCATTGATTACGTCTCCCCTGTTGCAAGCGCGCAGATCAAATCCGCCGTGCTGCTTGCCGGATTGCAGGCTGAAGGGACGACGACCGTCACTGAGCCTCATAAATCAAGAGACCATACGGAACGGATGCTGAACGCTTTTGGCGCCGAGCTTGCGGAAACGGAGACGAGCGCTTCCGTAACGGGCGGTCAGAAGCTTCGGGGGGCTGATATTTTCGTGCCCGGCGATATTTCTTCAGCGGCCTTTTTCCTCGCGGCAGGCGCTGTCGTTCCCGGAAGCCGGATTGTGCTGAAAAACGTCGGCCTGAACCCGACACGCACGGGAATGATTGATGTCTTAAAGCAAATGGGGGCTTCACTTGAAGTGATTCCTTCAGAAGCGGACAGCGCAGAGCCTTACGGAGACCTGGTTATTGAAACTTCAGATCTGAAAGCGGCAGAAATCGGCGGAGAAATCATCCCCCGTTTAATTGACGAGATCCCGATTATCGCCCTTTTGGCAACGCAGGCTGAAGGCACAACTGTCATTAAAGACGCTGCGGAGCTGAAGGTGAAGGAAACGAACCGGATCGACACCGTCGTATCAGAGCTCCGGAAAATCGGCGCAGACATTGAACCGACTGAAGACGGCATGAAAATACACGGCAAAAAAACGCTTGCGGGCGGAGCCGATGTGTCAAGCCACGGCGACCACCGCATCGGCATGATGCTCGGTGTCGCTTCATGCCTGACAGAAGAGCCGATTGACATCTGTGATACTGAGGCAATCCATGTCTCATATCCGACATTTTTTGAGCATTTAGATCAATTAGCCAAAAAAGCCCGAAGAGATT